>JAQBOA010000021.1 GCA_028288305.1 Mucilaginibacter sp. | reverse complement strand
TATAAATGGCAATTTTAGCATTTCAAAAACCAGACAAGGTTATCATGCAGAAATCAACTGATTTTGATGGCACGTTTGAGTTTCGTCCGTTAGAACCAGGCTTCGGTGTAACCATTGGTAATGCTCTCCGTCGTATCTTACTTTCATCATTAGAAGGTTATGCGATCACATCCGTTCGTTTCTCAGGTGTGATGCATGAGTTTTCGACCATTAAAGGAGTTGTTGAAGATGTTACTGAAATCATATTGAATTTAAAACAGGTAAGATTTCAAAAAACAGGCGAATCCGGTGACAGTGAAAAAGTATTTGTGATCATTAATGGTCAGGATGCTTTTAGCGCTGGGGATATTACCAAGTTCTCAAATAACTTTACTGTTTTAAACCCAGGACTTGTTATTTGTAACATGGATTCATCTGTAACACTTGAAATTGAGCTTACTGTTAACAAAGGCCGTGGTTACGTTGCAAGTGAAGAGAATAAAAATCCTGATGCCAATGTAGGTGTAATAGCTATTGATTCTATTTACACTCCCATTAAAAACGTAAAATATACTATTGAAAACTATCGTGTAGAACAAAAAACGGACTATGAAAAATTAGTGCTGGATATAACTACTGATGGCTCAATACATCCTGAAGAGGCGTTAAAGCAAGCTGCTAAGATACTTATTCAGCATTTTATGTTGTTCAGTGATGAAAACATGATGCTTGAAGCACAGGCTAAAGAAGAAACTAAAGAAGTTGATGAAGAGATATTGCACATGCGTAAGATTTTGAAAACCGAACTGGTTGACCTTGATCTTTCTGTACGTGCTTTAAATTGCCTTAAAGCTGCAGACATCCGCAGCCTGGCTGATTTAGTTTCTTATGATGTTGCTGATATGCTTAAGTTCAGAAACTTTGGTAAAAAATCATTAACTGAAATTCAGGACCTGGTTAAATCAAAAGGATTATCTTTTGGTATGAACCTGTCTAAATTTAAGTTAGACGAAGAATAATAAAGAGAACCAAGAGTAAAGAGCCAGGAGCCAAGACTAAAATTCTTATCTTGATTCTTAACTCTTGGTTCTTGAATCTAATAAAAGAGTAAGCGAGAGCATAATTCCGAGGGCTTGAGTTGATCGCCCAACGGTATGCACGTGAAATAAATTAAAAACAATGAGACACGGAAAAAAAATTAACCATTTAAGTCGTACCGACAGCCATCGTAAGGCGATGCTGGGTAACATGGCTTCATCGCTTATATTACACAAGCGTATCACTACTACATTAGCTAAAGCAAAAGCTTTACGCGTTTATGTAGAACCTATCCTGACTAAATCAAAAAGCGATACTACGCATTCACGTCGTATTGTATTTAGCTATTTGCAAGACAAAGACGCAGTAACTATCCTGTTCCGCGAAATTGCCGAAAAAATAGCGAGCCGTCCGGGAGGTTATACACGTATCATTAAAATGGAAAACCGTTTAGGTGATAACGCTGAAATGGCCCTGATTGAATTGGTAGATTACAATACTGTTTATGGTACTGATACTGCTAAAACTGAGAAAAAATCAACACGTCGCCGTGGTGGTGCTAAAGGCAAAGCTGCAGCACCTGCTGCCAAAGCTGCACCAGCCGCTACTGCTGAGGTTACACCGGCTGACGACGCGACAGTTGTTGAAGAAACACCTGCTGCTAAACCAGAAGCTCCTACAGCATCTGCGGAACACGAAGAAAACGCTGAAAAAGGCGAATAAGTAAGTTTTGCTTTTAGGATATTAAGACGCCCTGTTCATTTGAACAGGGCGTTTTTGTTTGTAAAAAATTTTAGCCAAGGCCTTGTTACGTGTTACGTAATGCGTTACATTTGTATAAAATGATTGAAAGCATTCAGCATAAAGGTTTAAGATTATTATGGGAAAAAGACGACACATCTAAATTACCTGCTCTTCAAATCATTAAAATTAAGATGATATTAACTTTACTTGATAACGCAATAAACGTAGAGGATATGAATTTTCCAGGTTCAGGTCTTCATTCGCTTAAAGGCGATTTGGTAGGATTTTGGTCGGTAAAAGTTAATGGGAATTACAGGGTAATATTCCGCTTTGAAAATGAAAATGCTTTTGATGTAGATTATATTGATTACCATTAAAATAGAAATATGATAAAGAGAGGTATGACGCCGGTACATCCCGGAGCAGTATTAAAAGGACTTTACCTTGATAGTATAGAAATTACTATCACAGAAGCCGCAATTAAATTGGGCGTTGCCCGCAAAACTTTATCACAACTGGTTAATGGCCATATGGGAATAAGTGCCGAAATGGCTATCCGTTTATCAAAGGCATTAAATACTACGCCGCAGCTTTGGATGAATATGCAGCAGAGTTATGATTTATGGGTAGCTGAGAAAAAATCAGACGATATTCACGTTGTTCCTTTTGCTATTGCATCATGAGTAAAAAATATTGCCTGCCAGTTGAGGTTGAGACTGATGAGGACGATATTTATATTGTGTCCTGCCCTATGTTTAAAGGCTGTCACGCAGACGGAAAAACTATCGATGAAGCGTTGGATGGGTTAAAAGAAGTTGTTGAAATGTGTCTTGAGGATTGCTATATCACATTATAGCTAAACCTTTCACCTTTTACCTTTCAGCTTTAACCTTTTTTCTGCCAACCTGTCACTGTCTTTTTCAACATTTCTGACTAATTATAACCTTTCGCCTTTCAACCTTTCACCTTTCACCTTTTTTTCCCTGACAAACCAATATTGGCATAACCATTGTTGAATACCATATAATAAAACAATCATTCAATCTAGAAAATAAAATCATATGTCTAAAATAATTGGAATCGACTTAGGAACAACCAACTCCTGCGTTGCAGTAATGGAAGGTAATGAACCTGTAGTTATTGCTAACAGTGAGGGGAAACGTACTACGCCGTCTGTAGTGGCTTTTGTTGACAACGGCGAACGTAAAGTTGGCGACCCGGCTAAGCGCCAGGCTATCACCAATCCTACAAGAACTGTTTATTCAATAAAACGCTTTATGGGTAACCAGTTTAACGAAGTTACAAAAGAGGCTGCCCGTGTGCCTTATAAAGTGGTTAAAGGCGATAATAACACGCCGCGTGTTGAAATTGGCGACCGCAAATATACCCCACAGGAAATCTCAGCAATGATACTTCAGAAAATGAAGAAAACTGCTGAAGACTTTTTAGGCCATGAAGTTACTGAAGCAGTTATCACTGTACCTGCTTATTTTAATGATGCACAACGCCAGGCTACAAAAGAAGCCGGTGAAATTGCAGGCTTAAAAGTGCGCCGTATTATAAACGAACCTACTGCTGCTGCCTTGGCTTATGGCCTTGACAAAGCTCATAGGGATATGAAAATTGCTGTGTTTGACTGCGGTGGCGGTACACATGACGTGTCTGTACTTGAACTTGGTGATGGTGTGTTTGAAGTAAAATCAACCGATGGTGACACTCACTTAGGTGGTGATGACTTTGACCAGGTAATTATCGACTGGATGGCTGATGAATTTAAAAATGATGAAGGTGTTGACCTGCGTAAGGACCCAATGGCTTTGCAACGTTTAAAAGAATCAGCTGAAAAGGCTAAGATCGAGTTATCAAGTTCAACTCAAACCGAAATTAACTTGCCATACATCACAGCTTCGGATGGTGTGCCTAAGCACTTGGTTAAAACTTTAACCCGTGCTAAATTTGAGCAACTTGCTGATAGCTTAATTAAACGTACTATTGAACCGTGCAAATCAGCATTGAAAAATGCAGGCTTAAGCACTTCAGATATTGATGAGATCATATTGGTGGGTGGTTCAACCCGTATCCCGGCTATACAGGAAGCTGTTGAGAAATTCTTTGGCAAAGCGCCTTCAAAAGGTGTAAATCCTGACGAAGTTGTTGCCATTGGCGCTGCCATACAAGGCGGTGTATTAACTGGCGAAGTTAAAGATGTGTTATTGCTGGATGTTACCCCGCTTTCTCTTGGTATTGAAACAATGGGTGGTGTAATGACCAAACTGATCGAAGCAAATACAACTATCCCAACCAAGAAATCGGAAGTATTTTCAACAGCATCTGATAACCAACCTTCTGTTGAGATACATATTTTACAGGGTGAACGCCCTATAGCTTCTGCTAACCGTACCATAGGCCGTTTCCACCTGGATGGTATACCACCAGCACCACGCGGCGTGCCACAGGTAGAGGTAACTTTTGATATTGATGCCAACGGTATATTACATGTATCTGCAAAAGATAAAGCAACAGGTAAAGAGCAAAAGATCCGTATTGAAGCTTCATCAGGTTTAACTGATGCAGAGATCAAGAAGATGAAAGATGAAGCGGAAGCAAATGCTGAATCTGACAAAAAGGCTAAAGAAGAAGTTGAAAAACTGAATTCTGCCGATGCCTTGATCTTCTCTACAGAAAAACAATTGAAAGAATTCGGTGATAAAATTTCGGCTGATAAAAGGGCTCCTATTGAAGAAGGTTTGAAAAAACTGAAGGATGCTTATGCAGCTAAAAACTTCACTGATATTGAAGCTGCTCAAACTGAATTGAGTGCTGCCTGGAATGTAGCTTCAGAAGAGATGTATAAAGCAACTGCTGATGCAGGCCAGGGTCAACCAGGCGCAGGTAATGGCAGTGGAGGCCCTCAAGGTGGCGCTCATGCTGAAGGTGGTAACGCTGATACAGTAACTGATGTTGACTTTGAAGAAGTGAAATAATCCCAACCTCCCAAAAGGTTTATAAAAAGAACCCCAGTTATTAGTTTAACCGGGGTTTTTTGTTCGCCGAAAATCAAACTTGCGAAGTTTTCAAAACTTCGCAAGTTTTTAGACTACCCTGTGCTCTTTGTTAAGAGTATTATCAAAAATCAATTTTAATCAATTTGTTATCATTATTAAAGCTTGCGGAATTATTCGATAGCACTAACTTTTTACCATTAACCTTTAATAATTTAATATTCCCAGACCCATGCAGCACCAATTTTATTTTATCATATTTTGATGTAAATGAACCCTCAACAGCCGATAATGTAATATTACCTTTTGCAGGATCAAAACTTATTTCCCGTTTATAATATACGCCTTTTTGATAATCGTAGGTTAATCCATCATCTTCGTAATAAACAAAGCTATTTGCTTCTTTGCCGTACCACACATTAAGTTCCAAAATTCCATCGCCTTTTTCGTTAGTGCTTTGGATTATGTTTTGCATAGGAATAATCGCACCTGCCTTAATAAACACCGGAAGATCATTTAACGGCGCATCAACTGTGACAACTTTTTTACCTTCAAATTTCTCGCCTGTGCTTAAACGGTACCAATCCCCTTTTGGCAGGTAAACATCTTCCGTAAATTTTGTGCTTTCAACAGGTGCAACCAAAATAGCATCACCAAATAAAAACTGGTTCTGGTACTTTTCATCGTAAATGACACTATCCTGTGTATAATTTATAGCAAGTGTACGGCTCACAGGAATACCGGTTTGGTGTGACTGGTAATAACTTGAATAAATGTATGGCAGTAAGCGATAACGTTGTTCAATGTCTTTTTTAATGATCGCTTCGTTTTCCTTACCCCAGCACCATGGCTCACGCATTTTAGTGCCTTTAGCTGCATGATTCCGGAACATTGGTGTATATACTCCCAGTGAATTCCATCGCACCATCAGTTCTGGTGTAGGGTCACCTGTAAAGCCGCCAATGTCCACGCCAATTAACGACATCCCGGCTATCCCTAAACTGTTTACCATGCGCTGCCCAAGCAGCATATGAGCATCATAAGCGGAGTTGTCGCCCGTCCAAACAGCTGAATAACGCTGAGTGCCTGAATAGGCCGCCCGTGTAAGTACAAAGGGACGTTTATTGCCTAATAATTTCTTTGTGCCTTCAAAGGTAGCGCGCGCCATTTCCATACCATAAACATTCCGAACTTCGGGCATGTAATAATCACCAAATTTTACCAACCACGGAATCTCCTGTCCCCAGGCAGAGGGCTCATTCATATCATTCCAAAATCCTTCAACACCTGGTTCTGTTAGTGCAATGAATGAAGCGCCCCACCATTTACGTACATCTTCCCTGAAAAAATCCGGAAAGTGACAACGACCGGGCCAAACACTGCCAATATATTTTTCACCAGTAGGGTAGGTGGCAAAATAGTTATTCGCCTGTCCTTCATCATACTGTTTATAACCGGGTTCAACCTTAATACCGGGATCAACAATGGTTACCAAATGAAAATCCATTGCTTTTAACTTGTCGATCATGCCTTTGGGATCAGGAAAAGTTTCTTTGTTCCAGGTAAATATTTTGTATTGATCCATATAATCAATGTCACAATAGATTACGTCAGCAGGAATTTTTTCTTTTCTGAAATTTTCGGCAATGTCAAGCACTTCAGCAGCGCTCTCATAACTCCATCGGCATTGCTGGTAACCCAGGCTCCATAGCGGAGGCATTTCCATTCTTCCTGTTAGCCAGGTATAATCTTGAATGATCTGTGTTACACTCTGAGCGCCGAAAAAGTAATAGTTCATGTCACCGGCGTCAGCGCCAAACCAGCTCATAGTGTCATCGCTAGAAGCGCCGAAATCAAAATAACTTTTATGGGTATTATCAAAAAATAGTCCATAAGTTAACCCATTATGCAAACCGACAAAAAATGGAAACGTTTGATATAATGGGTCAGATTTTAAATCGTGTTCAACCGCATCGGTATTCCAGTTTACATAAGAACTGCCGCGCCGGTTAAGGTTGCCAGTTTTTTCGCCAAGACCAATAAATTTCTCATCTTTATAAAGCTTGCGATAGTTTACCACCCTTGTTCCCTGCCAGTTGGTGCCAAAACGCGGATCATCTTCACTTAAAACTCTGCCATCGGCAGTATAAAAATTAAATCGTAATGGCGATTTGCTGATTTTTAATTTTAATAAAGAAGTGCTTATCATTATCGCATCTGCTGAGTCAGTATATTCCAATTTATTGGATGGCTTTTGGATAACAGCAAAAGAGGTATCTGCACTATGTTCTTTACTGATACTTACCCGGATAATAGTTGGACTATAAACCCAGATACGTGCTTCAGCTTCCTTAGTTTTTATAATTAAAACGTTGTTTTGTTTTTGAACACTTTCTGTATTTCCTAAAATTTTTGTTTGCATATGCTGATGCGCAAATAACACGGATGAATAAATGAAACTAGTATAAAGAGAGAACAGTAATAACGTTTCATTAGTTTGGAAATTGGTAAGTCTAAATTAAATAAAATCAATAGGAACGATACCGGAGATCTTTATCTCTTGTTAAAAAAGGTTAAATGCCATTGATTATAAGTCTTATAGCTTTAATTTTAATAGTTAAATATGATTATCAAAAAAATAATTCTGTTTTGTATATTTTCATTTGCTGCTTTAAATGGAGCCAATGCACAAAATGCAAAGTCACAGCAAGGATTATTATATAAGACAGGTACAAATATTAGACTAGGAAGTATCCAGGTTTTGAATAAGAGGAGCCTTGCAAAAGAACGCTCAAGCATATTAGGAGTTTTTAACATTTTGGCGCTACCTGGCGATACTTTAAGGTTTAGCAGCGATAATTTCCAATCAAGTTATTTTGTAGTTACCGATTTTGTTGATCAGATAATTTTTCTTGAACCTGTAATTCAATTAAATGAAGTTGTTGTAAAAGAGCATTCATTAAAAAATGATATTAAGGAAGTTCAAAGAGGGTACAGAGAGAAAAGCGTTTTTTACACCGGAACACCGCATTATTACTACCTGGTGCTAAAGCCAATGACTTTTATTTACGAGAATTTTAAAAGTGAGGTTATTGATGCCCGAAGATTTAACAGATATGCAAGAAGAGAGTTAGCATATTACAAAGTTACCGAACGTTTTAATGATGCTGCTATAAAAAAAATCGTTCCAATTAATGATGCAGAATTAGAGGATTTTGAATTAGATTATTTCCCTTCATTAGTTCAAATAAACTCCTGGAATGATTATGATTTAATAAATTATATAAAAAGCTCTTTTGCTGACTTTAAAAACGATTTAAAAAAGAATAAATAAATTAGCGTAAATGCCAGTTTATAACTGAATAAAAAAAATCCCGCCAATAAAGCAGGATTTTCAATTATTTTCAAGTCTAATTTTTATGCCCAAAGATTTTGCGGATAAGTTCCATTATTAACCAGATCCGAAATGCTTTTTTGTACAATAGGCTTATCTTCTTTATAAGTAACGCCGAACCATTTTGCATCGGTAGGGATAACCTTAAAAGATGCTTCACCGCTTTTAATCAGTTCATCACCGATTAACGGTATAAAAAATTCTGCTTTAGGGTTATTTTCATTTGCTTTCACAAATGCTTTAAATAATGGCTCTGTCAATTTGAAGACAGCCGGGGTAAAGCCCCAGAAATTCATAGAAACCGGGGTATCCGGCGCTAATGGAAATTCTTTCCCGTCTTCTTCATATACAACACTTCCATCTTTTGCAAAGTACACTTTTAGCCGTTCATTAATCGCAACCATATTCCCTTTATCATCAACCTCGCATACTCCGCGGGATACGGTACCATATTCAGATAGCGTTTTATACACTTTGTAACCAATAATAGAAAATTTGTCGTCTGCAACTTCATTATTTAAAAACTTTGCCATTTTGTCAAATGCATCAAAGCCGTAAAAGTCATCGGCATTTATCACACAAAAAGGCTCATGTACCTGGTTGCGGGCTGAAAGAACAGCATGGGCAGTGCCCCATGGCTTTGCACGTTCAATATTTTTATCAATGCCAAAAGGTTTAAGGTCATAGCTTTGAAAAATATAATCAGTCTCAATACGGCCTTTTAGCTTCGGCTCAAAAATAGCCTTAAAAGAATCTTGAAATTCTTCCCTTATAATAAAGCTAACTTTACCAAAGCCGGCTTTAATGGCATCGTAAATTGAGTAATCAATAATGGTTTCGCCATGAGGGCCAAATCCATCAACTTGTTTCATGCTTCCATAGCGGCTTGCCATACCGGCGGCCAAAATAAGTAGTGTGGGTTTCATATGTTTTTAGTAGGTATAAATACGGAAAACAGCAGCAAAATGTTTTACTTTAACGAAAAGATATTTACTTGAAATACCTAAAATCCTGACCTGCTTTAATGTTTAAAAGCGTTTCGTAAATAAGCCGGATTACATTGTCGACATCCTCTTTATGTATCATTTCAACAGTGGTATGCATATAACGCAAGGGCAGGGAAATCAATGCCGATGGTACGCCTTCATTTGAGTAAGCAAAGGCGTCAGTATCAGTACCTGTTGAACGGGACGAAGCCTGGCGCTGAAAAGGAATTTGTGCTTTTTCAGCCGATTCGATAAGCAATTTGTTTAAATTATTTTGTACAGCTGGTGCATAAGATATTACCGGACCCTTACCGCAGGCAAGGTCGCCCTGAGTAATTTTATTGATCATTGGCGTTTGTGTATCGTGAGTTACATCTGTTATTATGGCAACATCGGGCTCAATATAGCTTGCAATCATTTCTGCACCGCGCAAGCCAATCTCTTCCTGTACCGCATTTACTATATATAAACCAAATGGCAGCTTTATGTCATTCTCTTTCAGCAGGCGGGCAACTTCGGCTATCATAAAGCCGCCGGCGCGGTTATCCAAAGCGCGGCCAACATAATAGCGGTCATTTAACACCATAAACTCATCCTCATAAGTTATTACACAACCTACATGGATGCCTAGTTTTTCAACCTCTTCTTTAGATGTACAACCGCAATCAAGGAAAATATTTTTAAGAGTCGGGGCTTCTTCCTTTTCACCCGGGGTACGGGTATGAATAGCAGGCCAGCCAAAAACTGCCTTTACTATACCTTTATCGGTATGAATATTAACCCTTTTTGATGGGGCTATCTGGTGGTCCGAACCTCCGTTCCTAATCACGTATATCAAGCCGTCATTTGTTATATAATTTACATACCACGATATTTCATCAGCATGTGCTTCGATAACAACTTTATAATCGGCCTTTTGATTAATAATGCCAACGGCTGTGCCGTAATTGTCAACATAGTAGTCGTCGATATAAGGTTTTAAATAATCCAGCCATAATTTCTGGCCTTTCCACTCAAATCCTGTAGGCGAAGGATTATTAATATATTTTTCGAAAAACGATAGAGAATCATTGTTTACAACAGAAATATGCTTGTGGGCATCAGATTTTTTTTTAGCCATATTCTTATTAGTTGCCGTATTTATTTAGCTACGCAAAGATAAGGATTAAGACGAAAGCAGAAAATTGGATTAACCATTAGTATTATTTTAGAATAAAATAAATTACATTATAATAATCATAATCATGATTTGTTAATCCTTTAACATAGACTTTACGTATTAAGCGTTCCTTTGCTGCGAATGTTAATATTCAAAGTTCAGTTTAGTTAGTTAAGCCAGCCTGTGCGATACACGCTGGCTTTTTTATTTCAATTTCATATTTAGCGCAATTGATCACAATTTATTTGATAATTGTTAGCACTTTCTCCATGATTTCATAATCATTTCCATTTTTTGAAAACAATGATCCGGTTTGTATAAAACCGTATTTCAAATAAAAACCAATGGCCGATGTCCTGGCATTGCACCAAATCCTGTTCCCGCCGTTTTCTTTTGCGTAGGTTGTAATGTATTGCAACAAGGCGTTCCCAATCCCCATTTTTTGAGTTGACGGATCAATAGCCAGTTTGCGGAACTGAAAGTCTGTTCCTTTTTGAAACAATGAAACAATCCCAACAAGCTTATCATTTTTAAATGCCCCAAAATGAATACCAACCCTATCCTTATCCAATTCCATTTCAAATATTTTTTGATTAGGATATAAAACATCCCGGCGTAGCCGCCAGGTTAATTCAGGGGTTATTTGTTCGATGTGAAGTGCTTGTAAAGACATAAATAGTTTAAAAATATTTTAAATCATTAATATGGATATTGCTTAAATTACATGTGATTTCCTATATCGCTTTATGGAAAATGATATATGATTATTAATTTAACCAATATACTTTTTATACTGATTATTTTTCAGTTGCTGTTTATTAGTTTTTATTTGTTTACACATCAAACAGAGAAAAAAATCAGCAATAGATTGTTGGGATTTTTCTTTTTATTAATTGGTCTAAATTTGTTGGATGTATTTTTTCTGGTAACCGGAGTTTATTTCTCATATCATAATATAGCTGGATTTGGAAGCTGCCTTCCATTATTGTTTGGCCCGCTTCTTTATTTCTATACCCAATCCATTGTATATAAAAATTTTTCTTTAACTGTAAAAGGCCTGAAACATTTTGCCGTCTTCGTGATTTTTTTCTCAGGAACTGAATTTTACTATCTTTTTCAAACTCCCGATGAGCAGAAAAGTATTTTAAGAAGTGTACTCGAACATCATTTTCCAGTGGCTGTCTCTTTTGCTTCTGCACTGATCTTTATTCAGTTTCTTTTATATGCGATCTGCTCTCTGCGTTTAGTATTTTTTTACAAAAGTACCACCAATCAACTTTTTTCTAATTCGCGGCATACAAATGTATCCTGGCTTTATTCAACTATTATATTTTTTACATTTATAATGTTCATCACCACACTAAATGGTTTACTTACTCTAACATCTTTTATAAAATACTATTTATTTGCTTTTAATGTCGTTATACTAGCAGTTTTCATCTTCGTAATACAAATATTGATGAAAGCACTTAAGCAACCCGATTTTTTTTCTTTTAATGAGCATCAAAATTCAACCATCTCGGTTTTTCCGTCAACTAAAAGCGTTCTTTACGAAAACGGAAAGAGCGAAAAGGAAAAAATAGTGAAAATAGTTCTGCAATATATGCAAAGCAGTAAGCCGTACCTGGAACCAGAACTAACATTGGATCAGCTCGCTTCCCAACTTTCTATCAAACCACGAGTTCTTTCTCAGGCCATCAATGAAATATTACAACAGAATTTTTTTGACTTCATTAATCGTTATCGCATTGAAGAGGCAACAAGATTGTTAACGAATCCGACTGATCCGAAAATAACAATTCTTGAAGTTTTATATGAGGTTGGGTTTAATTCAAAATCCTCTTTTAATACCTTATTTAAAAAGCACACGGGCCTGACCCCTACCGAATTCAGAAAGAAACAACCCTGACAAACAGTTCGACTTTCTGCCGGTGAAAATCCGAACCAATTAAATCCGTTTTACTTCATGTATCCGGTCGACAATACCATTCTTCCAACCACATCTTTGTTGTAAAAAACTATTCATTATGCAACAAATTAAATTTTTTGATTTCATGTTCAGAATATGGAATCGTTTGCCTTTAATTATAAAGGCCATATTATCAGGTGCGTTTGTTAGCTCAATTGGTGTCTTTGCATGGGGAATAATGCTTTCCTGTTTTCCAAGTCCATGGATTATTTTGCCAATGATTTTCGCTTTATGGATATTTTGGAAGTTTTATAGCGGTGGCTGGGGCTCAAAAGATAGGAAAGAAACCAGGAAGCAAAATTTTCGTTTGACCAAACTCCTACCATCAGTTTGGAAATGGGGACTTGCGGCTGCAATACTTTTTGTAGTTATAATACAATCATCGTTTATAATAACCTTCCGGATCATTCAATTTCCGGCTGATAAGTTCACCGCAGATTATAAATTATTGGACAGTTTTCCGCTATGGATCGCGTGGGTTATTCTTATAATGAGTTCTGTTGTGGCTGGCATTTGTGAAGAAGTCGGATTTAGAGGCTATATGCAAGTTCCTTTGGAAAAAAAATATGGACCCTTATCAGGAATAATATTAACCTCCATCGTTTTTACATTGATCCATTTGGGGCATACCTGGGCTTTACCAATACTGCCGCATATTTTTTTTGCAAGTGTGCTTCTTGGTATACTTGCCTATAGAACCGGATCAATTATCCCAGGAATTATAGGCCATTCAATCCTTGATATATTTGATTACTCTGTATGGTGGTCGGATATTACAGGTGGGTTTAAAGAGCAGACGGTATTTAAAACAGGTATCGATGTTCATTTTATTATTTGGACTTTAGTCTTTTTATTTGCTCTTTTTGGATTCTTTAGGATAATCACCATTTTAAGCAGAGATAATAAAATTTCCCGGACTTTATTAAATGGAAGTAAAATGCACTTTAACTATTAAATTCCTCTATTGAACATCCTAGCTAAATAATCAGGATGTTTTCATAAGGTCATTTTTAATGAATAAGCTTTCGCTTTCATTCAAAGCGGGATATTCCCATGCTTCTTCGTTGGGTTATTTACAACTTTATTTTCGAGCATTTTAAAAGCGTGAATCAATTTTAACCTTGTTTCTGCCGGTTCTATCACTTCGTCAATAAAACCACGCTCGGCAGCACGGTAAGGGTTGGCAAAAATATCAGAATATTGAAGTTCTTTTTCCTTCCATTTAGCTTCTTTATCTGCGGCTGCAGTGATCTCGCGTTTAAAAATAATTTCAGCAGCACCTTTAGCGCCCATTACTGCTATCTCCGCCGACGGCCATGCATAATTCATATCCGCACCTATGTGTTTTGAATTCATTACGTCATAAGCTCCACCGTAGGCCTTACGGGTAATCACTGTAATCCGGGGAACAGTAGCCTCGCAAAACGCATATAGTAGTTTAGCGCCATTGGTGATAATGGCGTTCCATTCCTGGTCGGTTCCGGGTAAAAAGCCGGGTACATCTTCAAAAACCAAAAGCGGGATATTAAAGCTATCGCAAAAGCGTACAAACCTGGCGCCTTTTATAGAAGAGTGAATATCAAGTACCCCTGCCAAAAATGCCGGCTGGTTAGCGACAATGCCAATACTGCGGCCTGCCAGTCGCCCAAAACCAACCACAATATTTTCGGCAAAACTCTTATGTATTTCTAAAAACGAGCCTGTATCAATAACATGATCTATAATTTCCCGAATGTCATAAGGTTGTGATGCATTTTCGGGCATCAAGGTATTTAGTTCTGCACGAAGTTCATTTTTAATTTCATAAGGTAATGTGGGCGCTTTATCCTCGCAATTTTGAGGCATATAACTTAATAGCTTTTTTACATTCTGAATGGCCTCTATCTCATTAGCGCAGGCAAAATGGGTTACCCCTGATTTTGTGGCATGTGTAATTGCCCCGCCTAGTTCTTCCGAAGTAACTACTTCATGTGTTACCGTCTTAACTACATTTGGTCCGGTAACAAACATGTAAGAAGTATTTTCGACCATCAATACAAAATCTGTTATAGCGGGCGAATACACAGCACCACCAGCACAGGGCCCCATAATGGCTGAAATTTGCGGCACTACTCCCGATGCCATGGTATTGCGGTAAAAAATATCGGCGTATCCGCCTAACGATACTACACCTTCCTGTATCCGCGCCCCCCCAGAGTCATTTAAACCAACAACCGGGGCGCCATTTTTCATTGCCAGGTCCATTATTTTGCAAATCTTTTCGGCATGGGTTTCTGAAAGCGAACCTCCAAAAACAGTGAAGTCCTGCGAAAAAACATAAACCAGCCGGCCGTTTATGGTGCCATAGCCGGTTACTACTCCATCGCCGGGGTATTTTTCTTTCTCCATGCCAAAATCCATGGAGCGATGTGATACCAGCATACCAATCTCCTGGAACGACCCTTCATCCATTAAAAAATGAAGCCGTTCACGGGCTGTTAATTTTCCTTTCTTATGCTGACTTTCAATTCGTGCCTGGCCGCCACCTAAAAGCGCATCCGCACGTTTTTGTTTTAATGAACCTATTTTATTATTCACAATTTAGTTTTATCAGGTGCAATATGGTGAAAAAAGGTGAAAGGTAAAAGGCAGAAAGGTAAAGGCACATACCGCCGTTATTTAGCATGTAATCAAATCAATTATTTCAGCCCAATCACATAAATCAATGCTCCGGATAGCGTAAATTAGCTGTTTTAACAACTATATTGACAACTTACCATATCATATCACTTCTTGTTTTTTTAACAGCGGTTTTTGCTTATGTAAATGACAGGTGGATCAAATGGCCACCTACCATCGGTATCATGATAATTGCCCTGCTTTTCTCTATATTGATTGCTATTACAGGATACCTGGTTCCTGAAATTTCATCAAAGGCTTTAGTATTTATAGCTGACATCAATTTTGAACAGGTTTTGATGAAGATAATGCTGAGTTTTTTATTATTTGCCGGCTCACTGCATATTGATGCAAACAGACTCCGCAGGCAAAAATGGCCCGTAATGGTGCTTGCTACCGCAGGCACTTTTATTTCTACCTTTTTAATAAGTATAATGGCTTATTATCTGTTCTTGCTTTTTAACCTTCAAATACCATATATCTGCTGTCTGTTATTTGGCGCTCTTATCTCCCCAACAGATCCTATCTCGGTAATGGGCATACTTAAACAAGCGGGCATACCTAAAACATTAGAGTTAAAAATAGCAGGCGAATCACTTTTTAATGATGGTGTTGGCGTAGTTGTTTTCCTTACAATTTTGGAAGTGGCTATAAATGGAATGGATAAGTTTTCCTTATCGGGCACTGCGGTACTTTTTTTAAGGGAAGCCGGCGGAGGGCTATTATTCGGGACCGGATTAGGATACCTGGCCTATTTTTTAATTAAATCAATAGATAACTACCGGGTTGAAGTATTAATTACATTAACGGTTGTGATGGGTGGTTATACACTGGCAGATGAACTGCATTTATCAGCACCCCTTGCAATTATAATGGCGGGAATAATTATTGGAACCAAAGGAAAAAGATCAGGTATGTCAGCTATTTCATGGGATTATCTGGGTAAGTTCTGGGATTTGACGGATGAAATATTTAACGCGATTTTGTTTTTATTAATTGGTTTGCAAATGCTGGTAATAAAGATTAACCCAATCATTATGCTTATAGGAGGCGTCATGATCATCATGGTTTTGTTTGCACGTTATCTTTCCGTATCATTCCCGGTTTTGTTTTTGCGCTTATGGATAAGGTTTGAAAAGAACGCCGTTTTAATATTAACCTGGGGTGGTTTAAGAGGGGGGATTTCTGTTGCTTTAGCGCTTTCTTTACCCCAGGCTTTTCACAGGGATGAATTTGTTTTAATCACCTATATAATCGTGGTGTTTTCAATTATTGTACAGGGGCTTACTATCGGGAAGCTTGCAAAAAAGGTCTGAGCGATTGCTCATCCAGTCCTCTTTAAAGGAGACAGCGCATTGTGTATAAAATAACAGCGTGTATTCAAAGTCCTCTCCTTTGGAGAGGATTTAGGTGAGGCGAACGGATATTGAACTCACAATAATTTCAATAAATTAAAACCATTATTTAGTTGATCGCTTTTTATAGATTAACAAAGGATCTGTATGAATTCGTATCAACAAAAGTGGATTGAAGTTTTAAAAAATGCACATATACCCGGATGGAAAATTGAAGCACGGCAAGACGAGATTTTTATTGAAATGCCTCAGGTTACCGATCTGAAATTGATTAGGGATAACTTACCCGCTACTCTTGGAGCAATGGCTTTAGATATAGATTTACCTAAACAAAGGGTTAAGTTTATTTTTCATAATGGTTATGAAAATTTTGAATATATCCTGAATCCAGACGAAAAGGATTTGAATAAAGAGTGATCAGATTTTGGCCCTGGTGGATAGCACAACCACACTAGTACCCATAACTGCAATAAAAACAAAAGAAGCCCTTAAGGTAGCCAAACCTGCAATAAAGCCAATAACTGGCGGCCCGATCAAGAATCCCATGAAACCAATAGTAGATACAGCTGCAAGGGCAACTCCCGGCGACATTGTTTTTGATCTTCCGGCTGCGCTATACACCATAGGAACTACTGAAGATACACCTGCACCAACCAGTAAAAATCCGGCCATTGCAGTATAAAAATATGGGAAGATAACAGCTATAAGCAAACCTGTTGTGGTTAAGGCGCCGCTTACCTGTAAGGTCCGTTTTAAACCAAATCGATGGGCAAACCAATCGGCTACAAATCTGCCTGTGGCCATTGTCAGCATAAATGCAGTGAAACCGGCTCCCTGTAATGCAATAGGTGCGGTGATCACTTTTTTAAAGTAGATAACGCTCCAATCGAACATTGCGCCTTCGCAAATCATAGAGCAAAAAGCAATACTTCCAAGAGTGAATAGTGGGATTATCAGGCTTAATCGTTTGCGTAATGGCAATGAATCAGATGATCCGGTTACAACTCCGGCATCTTCATAAAGATACCTCGATGCTAAAATAACCCCTAAAATAAGCACCCCTAAAATTATAATAAAGTGATGGAACGGATCTATCCCTCTTCCTATCATAAAAGTACCTATTCCAGCCCCGGTAAACCCGGCAAGGCTCCATAGGCCATGAAATGATGCCATTATAGGTTTATCATAAAGCTTTTCGGTAGCTACGGCCTGCGTATTGACAGAAATATTAACTGCATTACTGGCAAACCCGTAGCATATTAAACAGATAATTAATTGAAAAGTGTTTTTGGCTAATCCCAGGGATACCAGTGAAATTCCGTAAACCATTATTGCTGAAAGCAACAACCGTTTGCTGCCTATTTTTGTAATGATCCATCCCGAAAAAGGCAGGGATAAAAATAAACCAACAGGAAGTGAAAAGAGTACTGCACCAAGAGCAGCATCCGAAAGATCCATGGTTTGCTGTACAGTAGCAATTCGGGACGCCCAACTTGCAAAAGTTAATCCAGCCATAAAAAACAAAGCGCCTACAGCTATTCGGAGAGTGGTTCTATGTATAGTTAATGGCTTGACAGATGTATCCATTTATTTTACAATTTGTAAAATATAAAAAGGTTGTTCAAAAAATATATGAATTTGACTAAAAGTCCAATATAATACAGTCAATATCCTTAATACGCGCAAAGTCTTTATCTGCGGTGATTAAAGGTAATTGTAACAATTGTGCAGAGGCTGCTATAATAGCATCCGGAAGCTTAATATTGTAAATTCTTTTTAAGGCAATGACCAGTTCAGATAGCGTTTGTGAATGATTTATTTTAAAACAAGAATTTAGCATTTCTCTAATAATAGAATCCTCTTCCTTAGTTATTGTTTTCTTGCTTAGCAATTCGATTTCTGTGATGTAAGAAAACGCCCAGCTATCTGTAGTAAAAGGTAGTATTAAAGGATTTTCGTCAAGAAGATAAATGAAACAATTGGTATCAGCGATGTACTTAATTCCATTCATCCCTTATTTTTTTTTGGTATTCCATACCATCGCCAAAAGCACCTTTTAATTTTCCGTAAAAGTTGCTCAGATTTTTCTTTTTAGATTTTTGCAACTTTTTGAGGGCCTTGTCAATCTCCTCTGAATTGGTATCTTTATTTATTGTAATAACCATAGATGCTTTTGCATTAATTATAACAAAAATAATAAAAAAATTATTGCTATCCTTAATTGTTACCATAGTTTAAGGTAACTCAATCAATAACTAATCAGCAATTCCCGTCAGGTCCGCAGCTTTCGCCTTCAATAATTTCAAGCTTAGGTTTGGGATTTTCTTTTTGCCACTCACTAAATGCTTTTTCAAGTGTTTCTTCAAATACAGGGACAGCCTGTGCACCGGAAATTGCGTATTTATTATTCAGCACAAAAAATGGTACTCCGCGAATGCCTAAATATTGTGCTGTGTCAATATCATCTTTAACTTCATCTGCATAAGCGTTGCTTTCCAGTGCTTGTTTAATTTCAGCAGCATCAAGTCCTAATTCTTTGCCTAAGTCAATAAGTGTATCCTCGTCATCAATATTTTTGCCGTCAGTAAAATAAGCCTTGAACAATTGTTCTTCGGCCTCAACACCTAAACCATGTTTTTTGGCGAGGTGACTAAACCGGTGTGCATTAAAGCTATTGGCAACAACTGCTTTATCCAAATTATAGGTTAAACCAACTTCGGCAGCCATCTGAGTTACATGGTCGTTAATTTGTTGGGCATGGTCAAGTGTAAAGCCTTTTACATCAGCCAGGTACTGGTTGATGTTTAAATCAGGATTAGTTACCAGATCCGGGTTAAGCTGGAAACTTTTCCATTCTATTTCCACTTCATCTTTATGTTCAAAATGCTGTAAAGCATTTTCAAATCTGCGCTTGCCGATATAACAAAACGGACACATAACGTCAGACCATATTTCAACTTTCATAATATCTTTTTAATAAACAAAGTTAATTTACTGCTTTAATATCACCGTAAGGACAAAGTAAAACTTTATCTTTCGCCCCAATTAATATGAAAATAATTAATAGGTATTTTTCAGTTCTCCTTACAATCCTGTGTGGTTTAACTTTTAATGCAAATGCCCAGCAGAAGATAAGCCCTGACGATAGTAATTTATTCAGCGCGGGTTATGCGGCTGGCTTTATAGGCGGGTTGTACGATGCTTATTATCCGTATAAAAAGCTAAAACAGCATGGCGATTTTGGCCTGGGAGCTCCTGCCAAACTGGATGGAGAGCTAATTATGCTAAATGGTAAATTATACCAGACCCAGGCAACCGGGAAAACGACTTTAATAAACGATACCGGAAAAACGCCTTATGCCGTAGTCTGTTTTTTTCATGCCAATAAAGTATTTAAGCCTGTAAAACAAATGAATAAGGTTGCGCTTTTTCATTATCTTGATAGTGCATTGAATAAGGTAAACGGTATATATGCTATCCATATCAGCGGACGTTTTAGCTATATAAAAACAAGGGCGTTTCCGCCTGTTGAACAAAAGCCTTATCTTCCACTTGCAGCTATGCTGGACAAGCAGCACTTTTTCGAATATCGTTCTAACAGCGGAGATTTGGTGGGATATAAGCTACCGGCTTTTATGGAAGGCCCGCACATCAGCGGTTATCATTTCCATTTTTTATCGCATAGTAAAGATCAGGGCGGGCATTTGATTGATATGGTATCAGATAATATTACCATTGAGGTTGATGTGCTTAACAGTTACACAATAGACCTGCCGCAAAATGATGATTTTAAAAACTTCGACTTCAAGAAAGACCGTAAGGAAGAGATAAAAAGTGTGGAAAATGGGAAAAAGTAATGTTTTTTGCTTGAATTAATTACAGGTATTCATATCGCTTTCTTTTAACCCCATCGGATCAAACCCCAATGGAAGTACATCACGGGCATTTCCTTTGTAGTGAAATATTACTTTGCCGCTGTTGTTGATATTAACTGCAACAGAATCAACTACGCCCAACGTATGATTTAAATAGCCAGCAGCAAATGTTGCTATACCATTTTTAATTTTGATACAATCCAAATCATTAAAAATATAAAAGTCTTGTACACTTGTTGAATCTAACTTTACACAAACCAAATAATAGTTTTTTCCAACATACCTGTATACTTTTGAATTGATTACCTTTCCTTTAAATTGTAGCTTTCCAATTTGTGATAGCCGGATTTTTTGCTCTTTCATCTTGCGTTCTGCGTTGAAACTTTGCGATATAACAACGCTGGCTAAAAATAAAGCAATAGTAGCCATTACAAGAAAAACTTTCTTATTGTCAATTTTCATTATGTGAGAGTAACTTCAAAACTATATTAATAATAAGCTAAATAAAATACTTATTTCATTCCTATATAATTTTTAATAAATTTATCTCCATTATAAACCACTAGAGTTGATTAAGTTAGTAATTAAAACATATACTTGTTTAATCCTTTTACAACTTATCACAACCATACAAAAACTAATATGCCCCATATTCCGCTAGACGAAAACCTACCCGGTATTACCGGTTTGCTTAATTACCACCAGGATACTGCTTTACCCATCAGACAACTTACCAAAATATTGTTGCGTGGAAACCAAATGAAAAGACAAACAAAATCGTCACTCTTTTGGATAGGAGTTTTACTGATAGTTTCTGGGCCGCTGAATAATGCTTTTGGTCAAACTGGTCTCAAATCCCAACTTTCTGAATTTCACGCTAATGAAAAACATACAGGCATCTATGGCAGTGAAAATTACACCTCGTTCGGAAGCTTAAAATGGAAGTTTAAATCACACGGAAAAATATTTTCGTCACCGGCTGTAAATAACGGAATGGTCTATATTGGCAGTGAAGATCATAACCTTTATGCGATTGATCAAAAAACAGGTGAACAACTTTGGAAATATACAACCGGTGGTGCTGTTCATTCTTCGCCTGCTGTATATAACAACATGGTGTGTTTTGGCAGTTTCGACGGCAACTATTATATGCTCAACGCTAAAACGGGATCATTGATTTGGAAATTTAAAACTGGTGGCGAAAAAAAGGTAGGTGCCAAAGGTTTATGGACAATGAAACCCCAGGATCAGTATATGAATGATCTATATGATTTTTTCCTTTCATCACCTATATTTAATAAAGACGGCAATGATCTAATCATATATTTTGGCAGTAGTGATGGAAATCTTTACGCCTTAAACGCGATAAACGGTAAACTTAAATTCACTTTTAAAACCAATGGACTAATTCATACCAGTCCGGCTTTATATAATGGCAAGCTGTATTTTGGGAGTTGGGATACCTACCTGTACGCAGTTGATGCAGGTACAGGTAAGTTAGTATGGAAATTTAAAACCGGGGTGCAGCCTGTTATTCATTTATTGGAGGGTATTCAATCCTCGGTAACATGTGGAAATGGTTTAGTTTATTTTGGCGCCCGCGACAGCTATTTTTACGCGCTTAACGCCAGCAATGGTAAACTCGTATGGAAATATAGCGCTAATGGTTCGTGGATATTAACTACCGCGGCGATAAAAGATGGAATTGTTTATACTGGTACTTCAGATACCTATCTTTTTTTGGCGTTTGATGCAAAAAACGGGAAGGAAAAATTCAGATATAAAGCTAATGGGTATGTTTATTCGTCACCGGCTATAGCAGGAAACACAGCTTTTTTTGGTGATTTCACAGGTAAACTTTTTGCTGTTAATCTCCTGACAGGAAAATTATCAGGTAAGTATACTACTGAAGGAAGGGATTTATATGCAAATAAACTATTGAATAAGGATACACTTGATTATAGTTATCTTTCTAAAGGAATGGATAACGCACTCTATATTAGCTCGGTTAACGTAATGGATAAACTTTACACGCTTGGACCAATAGTTTCTTCGCCAGTTATCAGTAAAGGCACCATCTATTTTGGGTCGGCTGATGGTTGTTTATATGCACTGGAACTTAAATAAATTAAACTGGAATTTTAACAACTGAATGGAAGGCAAACAAGACCGGAACCGGCACTCATGGAAGCATTTTCATCCCGGAACTTTGTTTTGGAAAGAGAACTGATGTCGTTCACGTTCATTTCAAATGAACACTGAAATGAAATCAACTAATAATTGATAATCAGTTATTTGCAAATT
>JAQBOA010000008.1 GCA_028288305.1 Mucilaginibacter sp. | reverse complement strand
GAAACTTATATTATTCATTCTGAATATGTTTCCAATTACATGGTTGTAAATCATGATACTACAGTCATCAGACCAGCAGACCAGCAAGTTTATCAATGCTGGGTAAGCGATACCTCGAGCACTATAGTTTTGGGCTCATCTGCAAAATTGTCTAAAGATATAATCAGCTCGCAGTCGGTTATATTGATCCCTAATAATTCCGAAAAAATCTATACGCGGTACAGTATACAGGTAAAGCAATACGCATTAACAACAGATGCTTATAATTATTTCGTACTTTTAAAAAAGAACACAGAACGAATAGGCGGTATTTTTGACGCGCAACCATCTGAGCTAACCGGTAATATTCATTGTGTTTCAAATCCGGCTGAGCCTGTAATAGGTTACATTACTGCCGGGAGTATCTCGACTCAAAGGATATTTATTGATAACAAAGATGTTTCGGGCTGGCCGGTATCAGCTCCATCTTCCAACTGTTTTACCGATACATTACTATATGTCCGTGTAATAGAATTAGGAAACGGTGCGGCATCTGTACAGGTAGAAGTCAAGGACCTGATTTATACCGGCGTTCAAATTCCGATAACTAAGGTAGGAGAATACCCAACCGGCGGTTTTATTGCTGCGTTTCCCCAATGTGTTGATTGTACATTAAGAGGCACTAATAAACAACCGGCATTTTGGAAATAGGGCTTATAAATATGTTAAAGGAACGATATAAAATTCTTTTATTAATTGTAATAGTAATGAGTTGTAAAAAGCAAATTAATTCCCCGGCTATTATTGCACCCAATAACTACCTGGTTGTTAATGGGAATATTACTCCTAACGATACTACAACAATTTCTTTGAGCCGTACAGTAAATATATCTGGTAAAGCAAATTCAAAGCAGGAGTTAAACGCCACAGTAAGTATTGAAGGGTCGCAAAGCGGAAGTTATCCCTTAACATCAAAAAACAATGGCACTTATGTATCTGCCCCGCTTAATTTATCATCTGCTCAAAATTATCGCATTAAAATAAATACTGGCGATGGTAAGCAGTACGCTTCAGATTTTGTTCCGGTAAAAAACTCACCTCCTATTGATACCGTTAATTATGTTGTACAAAGTAATGGTTTGCAGATCAATGTAAACACGCACGATCCGGCTAATAATACCCATTATTACAGGTGGGATTATGAAGAAACGTATATTATCCGGTCGGAATATGATTCCAAATATATAGTTGTAAATGCCGATACAACCGCGTTAAGAACCCCTGCTGAGCAGGTTTTTAATTGCTGGGCAACAAGCTACTCAAGTTCCATTATTTTAGGCTCATCTGTAAAACTATCAGGCGATATTATTAAAGACCAGCAAGTGACTTTGATATTACCCAATTCCGAAAAGCTGCGTATCAGGTATAGTATTTTGGTTAAGCAATATGCATTAACAACAGATGCTAACAATTATTTTACACTTTTAAAAAAGAACACAGAACAGCTAGGAAGTATTTTTGACCCCCAGCCGTCAGAATTAACGGGGAATATTCACTCATTATCAAATCCATCAGAAATTGTTATAGGTTATATTACTGCGGGCGCCACTACCCAAGCACGCATTTTTGTGGATAATAAGAATTTACCGGCCAGTTGGTCTCCGGATCTCTCCTATTATAATGGCTGCCATATCTACATTCAACGTTATGATAACCCGATTCCTGGCGGAAATCCTCCATACGATGAAAGACAGGTGCAGGAATTTATTTATTCGGGTTTTGAAACACCAATTGATACAATTAAGGTACCCTTAGGCTTAATAGCTGCAGACCCTTATTGTGTTGACTGTACATTAAGAGGCACTAATAAACAACCGGCATTTTGGAAATAAATAGGAGAAAACCAATAATTAAATTTATGATTATGAAGAATGTTACAAATATTTTTTTCTCGCTAATGATTTTAACGGTCAATGCCTTTGCACAAGAGCAAGTACCAACAGGTATGACCCAGGTACAGAAAAATTTTAATCTGTATACCACAAATTCATTGCAAGAGAAAGTGTTTGTTCATACCGATAAAAACGCCTATACTGCTGGTGAGTTATTATGGTTTAAAATATATAATGTAGATGGCATTTTTCTTAAACCGCTTAATATTAGCAAAGTAGTTTATGTAGAAGTATTGGATAATAATCAGAATCCCATTTTGCAAACTAAAATTGCCATGAAGGATGGCGCCGGCAGTGGTTCTATATATATCCCGCTTACCGTTTCAACAGGAAATTATATACTTAGGGCTTATACCAGCTGGATGAAGAATTTTAGTCCGGATTATTATTTCTCAAAAAAACTCACCGTCATAAATCCTTTAAAAAGTCCTGATCCAAATATTAAGACAACAGCTGCCACTTATGACATTCAGTTTTTTCCCGAAGGTGGCAGCCTGGTTAATAGTATAACCAGCGTAGTAGCTTTTAAAGCAGCAGATCAATGGGGCAAAGGAGTGAATTTTGAGGGAGCAGTATTAAACGAAAAAAATGATACGATAACAAAATTTAAACCCTTAAAATTTGGCATCGGGCGCTTTATATTTAAGCCCGAAAATAACATGGCTTACCATGCTATTATAAAAATTGACAACAAAATAATACGAAAAGATTTACTGGCGGCAAATAGAAATGGTTATGTGATGAGTTTAAAGGATAGCGGAGCAGGGCAACTATCAGTAACTGTAAATACCAACTTAACCACATCAAATATTTACCTGTTTGCACAAACAAGGAATGTGATAAAATTGATTAAAATGGCTGTTTGCAATAATGGAACAGCTAATTTCAACCTGGATAAAAATAAACTTGGCGATGGTATTTCCCAAATCACCGTTTTTGATGCCGAAAGGCACCCGGTTTGTGAAAGGCTGTATTTTAAACGACCAGGTAAAAATTTAACAATAAGCGCTATATGTGATGCACAGCAATATATTACACGAAAAAAAGTAAGTATTTCCATAGCGGCTAAAGATCAAAATGAAAAGGCTGCTGCGGCCGATTTATCTTTATCTGTTTACCGGCTGGATTCGTTACAGCGTGATGATAAAGTAAATATTTTTAATTATTTATGGCTAAGTTCCGACCTGAAAGGATATATTGAATCGCCGGATTATTATTTTGATAACAGTAATACCGAAACAAATGAAGCTGCAGATAACCTAATGCTAACCCAAGGGTGGAGAAGTTTTGCCTGGAGCGATGTAATAAAAGGCAAAGCGCCTGTATTTAATTTTTTCCCAGAGTTTAACGGGCCTATTATAACTGCAAGAATAAGCGACCAGTTAACCAAAAAGCCAGCAAAAAATATCATAGCGTATTTAGGCATAACCGGGAAAAGTGTGCAATTGTATACCTCCAAAAGCGATTCCACCGGCCGTCTGAACTTTAACATGCGGGCATTTTACGGCCCTGCCGAAATTGTTGCTGAAACTAATACAGAAATCGATACTGCTTATCATATAGATATTTTAAGCCCCTTTTCAGAACAATTTGCTAAAATACCATTAGCCGGTTTATCTGTTACGCCTGATTTGCAAACAACTTTCGAAGATCAAAGCTTAGCAATGCAGGTTCAGAATATTTATAATGGCCCCAAACTACGCCAGTTTTATGATCCTCACGCAGATAGCAGCGCTTTTTACGGATCACCTTACAAAACCTACCTTTTAGATAATTATACCCGTTTTACCACAGTTGAAGAAGTGATGCGCGAATACATAAGTGAGGTGAACATAACTCATGTTCATAATCAGTTCCATATAAAAGTGGTTAACGGAATTGGTTTTCTAAGTGACCGTGATCCAATGGTATTAATAGATGGCATTCCATTTTTTAATATGAACAAAATTTTTGCCATTGATCCCCTTAAACTGCGCAAACTGGAAGTTGTACCTTACACTTATTACCTGGGGCCTTCTTTGGAAGAGGGTGTTTTTAGCTTCAACAGCTACAAGGGAGACTTTGGAGGAACTGAAATAGATCCGCACGCAGTAATTGTTGACTATGAAGGATTGCAGGTACAGCGACAATTTTATTCACCTGCTTATGATACTGAACAGCAGGCAGGCAGCCCAATGCCCGATTTTAGGAATTTATTATTCTGGTCGCCTTCAATAAATACAAATGTAAAAGGTAAAAAACAGGTATCGTTCTATACTTCTGACCAGGCTGGAATGTATATTGGTGTATTACAAGGCATTACCCAAAATGGTGAAGCTGGCAGTCAGACTTTTACTTTTGAAGTAAAACCAAAGTATACAGCACAAATAAACAAGTAGCAGATAAAAACAAAAGCCTGCAATAATTTCATGTGCAGGCTTTATTCATTTTGTTATTAAATGTTGCAGTGAGATACAGAAACTAAAAATTGAATCCTCTTTTTTTAGCATAAGCAGCTATCCTTGAGCCAGCATCAGCATCAAGTAAAATCTCGCAATTAGGATGAAGCTGCACTACAGACGCCGGGATATCGGTTGTTACAGGCCCAAGTATTGCTTTTTCAATAATGTCAGCTTTATGCGCTCCTTTGGCAATTAAGATCAGCTTACGGGTATGCATTATGTTTTTAGTACCTCTTGTTAAGCCTCCTAATTCTGTTTCGGGTGGTACCTGGGTTTCCCTTCTTACACGCGCTTCAAAATCCGGGTCCATTGGTGATACCCATGTTTCACTTTCAAACGGAGTGCCAGGCTGGTTAATGCCAATATGGCCATTACTGCCTATACCCAGCATTTGCAGATCGACACCTCCCCTTTCGGCCAAACGTTTTTCAAACAATAATGATTCGGCCACAAAATCATCAGATAAGGTGGGCGGCATAATAAAGTTTTCTTCAGGTATGCCTAATGGACCTGCAATCTGGTTCAGTATCATGGTATAACAGCTGCCAGCATACTCGCGTGACAAGTTTGTTAACTCATCAACGTTAAACAACGTTATACCGGAAACATCAAAAGGATATTTTGCATATATATCAGATACAATTGCATGCATATCAATCGTTGTTTGCCCTGTTGAAAGACCAATTACGGCATTGGGTTTCTCGAGCATTTGGGCAATAATCCTCCAGGCTGCGGTTATATTGAACTCTTGTTCGTTTTTTGTGATCGTTATTTTCATATCTATAAGCTTATAACTCTTTTAATTGTTGGGTGAAAAACAGGTCGATGGCTTCAGCAGCGATAATTTCATCATCACCCTCAATGATGATTGAAATTGTTTCACCGCCTTTGATAACCATTGAAAGAATGTTCAGCATGCTGTTGAGACGTACCAATTTATCATTCTTTTTTAAACTGACGGTCGATTTAAAGTTTTTAGTTAACTTAATCAATGTGGTTGCCGGCCTGGCGTGTATACCTTGCGGCGATGTAATTATATAGTCTTTGGAAATCATCAGGCTGTGAACTCTTTTAAATATTTAATAATATTTTGCGAATTATCCATGTGCATTACTTCCTCACAAATACGTTTGGCTGTGGATAGATCGTTATTTATAATAATGTTTTTTATTACGGGGATTGCAGCTGCACCCATGGAGAAATTAGTTAACCCCATGCCAAGCAATAGCAAGGTGGCTAAGGGATCTGCGGCCATTTCGCCACACATACCAACATGTATTTTTTGTTTATTCGCCTGGTCAATAACATTACTTATTAAACGTAACACACCCGGATTAAACGGATCATATAGATGGGTTATTTTTTCATTCATCCTATCAACTGCAAGTGTATATTGACATAAGTCGTTGGTTCCAATGCTGAAAAAATCTACTTCCTTAGCAAGTATATCGGCAGTTATGGCTGCGGAAGGAATCTCTATCATTATCCCAAGCTCAACATCTGCTTTAAACGCAGTATTTTCCTTTAATAATTCATTTTTTGCCAGGGCAAGGATGTTTTTCGCTTCCCTAACCTCCTGCACGTTAGATATCATGGGAAGCATGATTTTTAAATCACCGAATATGGCCGCTCTTAAAATGGCCTTCAACTGGGTAATAAAAAGATCTGTTCTATCAAGACAGATTCTTATTGCCCGGTACCCTAAGAATGGATTTTGTTCTGCTGGCAAATTAAAATAAGAGAGCTGTTTATCGCCCCCAATATCAATTGTCCTAACAATTACAGCTTTGCTTTTTGATTGTAACGCTACCTTTTTATAAAATTCAAATTGTTCATTTTCGGTAGGGAACGAATCACGGTTCATAAAGAGCAGCTCAGTTCGCAATAAGCCGATACCCTCGCCCCCGTTGTCAAAAACGTCTTCCATGTCATCAGCCCCCGAAATGTTGGCCATCAGCGTTATTTTTGTTCCGTCGGTAGTAATAGGCTTAACTTCCTTTAACTGTCTTAGCCAGTTCACGCTCTCGATATATACAGCCTTTTTTTTTGTATAATCAGCAATCAGTTGCTGATCCGGATTGATAAACACCAAACCGATCGCACCATCTAAAACAACTATATCCCCGTTATTTATAGCCCCTAAACCATCTCCGCAACCTACTACGGCAGGTATACCTTTTGCTTTGGCAATGATAGCCGCATGTGATGTTTTGCTGCCTGCCTGTGTAGCAAAACCTATAACATGCTTGCCCATTGTTATGGTGTCAGACGGTGAAATATCCTCAGCAATAATAATGGTATCAGGGTCAAACTGCTGTGCATGAGTGTGATCAGACAAATTCGCGTGCTTTAAAATACGGTTGCCAATGTCCTGGATATCGGCAGCCCTTGCACGCATATACTCGTCATCCATATTTTCGAAAACATTTACCATATTGCCGATGACTTCTATCACAGCATCGTTTACGTTTCTTTTTCCAAAAGATATTTTTTCGACAACATCCTCCCTAATCTGAGGGTCAGCTAAAAATTCAATTTGAGTTTCTAAAATTTGGATATCTTCCTCATGGAGATTCAGACTTGTATTTTGCTTTATAAATTCTATCTCATTAATGGCCTTATTAACTGCATGGTCAAAACGTTCAACTTCGGCGGCAATACTTACCTCATCTTTTAATAAGATACCTGTTAAAGCAATCTGGACTTTTTTTATAACGCGGGCTTTCCCTATTGAGATACCCGGTGAAACGCCAATTCCATTCATCTTATAAGTTTATTAAGCAAATAAGTGTATCATACTGCCGACAAAACCCAATACAAGCAAACCAAGTAACAAGTAGGTAGTTTTAACATTCTTCCTAACAAAATAATATACCAGGAAGGTAAGCCCTAACGGTATAATAGCTGGTACAATCTGATCCAGAATCCCTTGTACTGTTATTGCAGATTTTGATGAACCTATAGTAATCGGCGTTGTGATAGCCATCAAAGTAGCGGGCATAGCGCCAACTACCATAAGCCCTAATATAGAAGCACCGGTAGTTAACTTATCCATCACGTTGCTTTTAGCCAGGTTTCTCAAAAACTTAGTACCTGCATTATAGCCCCAAAAAGTAAGGTTATACCTGAGCAGTAAATGAGGTATATTAAATATCAGTATAAAAATTACAGGGCCCAATATGTTACCCTTTATAGCAAGCGAGGTACCTACACCTGCTGCAATTACCTTAAATGTTCCCCAAAATAAGGAATCAAATACACCGGCCAATGGTCCCATTAAACCTAGTTTAACAGAGCTGATAGACTCATCATCAAAATCGGGATCCCCACTGTTTTGTTCCTCCATTGCAGCCGTAATGCCAAATACCAGGGTGGAACCATAAGGACTGGTATTGAACAGTTGCAAATGACGTTTCAGCGCCTTTGCCATGTCCTCTTTATTAGTATAGAGCCTTTTTAACGCCGGAATGATGGAAAACGCAAAACCTGTATTTTGCCAGGTCTCAAAATTAAAGTTAGCCTCAAGCGTCAACGACCGGAAAAATATATTCCGGATATCACCTTTTGTGAGTTTTTGAACAGGTACCGTTTCAAGCGTAGGTTCTTCTGTTTCTTCGTCAATATCGGTATTTTTGGGTGTTGTCTGTGTGATAATAAGCGCGATAATAACACCAAGGCCACCAATGGCAATGATGGGTAATTTTAAGTAGGCGGCCAGCATAAAACCCAGAAAAAAATAAGGCGCCACTTTTTTATTGAGCATAAGGTTCATTAAAAGTGCAAACCCAAGGGCGGGTAACATATTGCCTGCAACCTGTAAGCCTGATTGTACCCACGCGGGTATCATATCCAAAAACTCCTTCATTACATTGGCGCCTAATTGTAAGGCAAGCAGAACAATGAAGCCCATTAACAAGGGTCTAACTAAACCCGACGCGATATGTAACCATTGTATCTTTTTGTAATCGCCTTCCTCTGCATACTGATTAAACTTTTTGTTCAGCATAGCCCTTAATACAAAAAGTGCACTTATCATCATTTCTGCCAATATGGATACGGGTATTGCAATGGCCAGTGCTATAGCTGGTCCTTTGCCCGAAAGAATAGCAAAGGCAGTGCCCAGCACGCCGCCTGTTATTACATCGGGAGGTATAGCGGCGCCAACTTTAATATTACCCATAAAAATCAGCTCGAGTGTTGCGCCGATTATTATGCCCTGGTTCAAATCTCCTAGCACTAATCCAACTAATGGCCCAAGCACCAGCGGACGACTTAACAGGGTTGTTCCGAGAAAGTCTTCTGAATGACCAAACATTGCAATCAGCGCAATGAGGATGAATGATACTGACACTTATATAAGGTATTTAAAGGTTGAAATTAATTGCATTAGTTATGTGTTTGATTTGGATTCTATTAGACTTTCGACCAGTTGTTTACTATCGGTTGGTACCTGCCTTATTTCAAGTTCAATTCCTTTACTTGTCAGCTTCTTTATATACAGTAAATCCTCCTCAGTAATTGCGATAGCCTTTGAAATGAGTTTTGAGCCTTCTTTTGAACGAAGTCCGCCAAAGTTTACCGATCTGATTTGCGGTACATCAACCGCTAGTGTGTAAGCATCCTTTACACTATTGATGATCAGTAATATACTCTGATTATTTTTTTTTTCATCATTTAAAAAAGTGGCAGCATCTTTCAACGACATAATTAACAGCCTTGTTCCAACTGGTTTAGCCAGTCCAAGCGTTAATTTCATAAATTCATCCTTTGCTACTTTATCATTCGCTATAATCAGACAACTTGCCGCTAAAGCCGGTATCCATGTAAATGCAACCTGTCCGTGCAACAACCTGTCATCTATCCTTGTTAATTTGATCATTCTAATCCTATTTGTTTTTCAAAATTTATAACTTTGCTTACATACACCATCTGTTCTTTAGCGTTGATAATAGCGTTATCAATAACTTCATCAACAGGTGTTTCAGCGTCGCCAAGCATAACATCAATAAGCAATGGTAAATTAAAACCTGATATAATATGAATGTTTGGTTTTAAGGCTTGCTGTAATAATTGATTTGTTACGCTTCCGCCTAATATATCCGAAAAAATAATCAATTCGTCATTCTCACTAATTTGTTCTAATAACTGTTTTATTTGGTCTTCAATTGCAATATTTTGATCAATGTAAGCCTGTATTATAAATAGGTTCTCCTGGGTGCCTATGATCATATCCAATGATGATCTTACACCTGCGGAAAAGGTGCCATGGGTGGCAATCAAAAATTTCCTTGTTTTATTATCTTGTCCCATAAGGTGTTTATAATGATTTATATATAAATTCAACTTTTAAATAAGTTTAAATTCCTTAGCAAGGTAGTAAATTTTATGTTTTACAATAGTCCGGCAAAGTTTGGTGATAAACTATTTTTAAGCCCCTACAATTCCACTACTGTGGCTTTTACCGGGTATTTGCCGGTAATTTCACGCTTGAGCTTAAATTTAGTTTCCTTGATAAATTAATATGAAACCTTACCAGATAAAATATTTTATTTTTTAGTAACGTAGCAATATACTTTGTCATTATGGTATTTTTAACCGGTAGTGCTAATGTAGGGGTTTAAAAATCTATTCAATTAATTCAATATTTTAGATTTGTGAAGAGTATTATTTAGTACAGAAAAGGCTCCCGATTACAGATCATCGTTTATATTAAATTATGGATTTATTAAAGAAAAAAAACTGGTTATTGTATTTATTACTGAATGTTTCGCTTTTTGTTCATGCGCAATCTGTAAAAGTAGTAACTAATCATGTGGGATATGAGAACGAAAAAGCTAAGCATGCTATTATTGTAACCGATCATAAACTAAACATAACAACTTTTAGCCTGGTAGATGTTAAAACGGGAAAGACCGCTTATGCTGACAAACCGGTATTTAGCGGACCTGTTGATAAATGGAAAAACTGGCAGTTTTGGACTATAGATTTTAGTCAATTTACAACTGATGGTACTTATAAATTACAAATTGATTTACCTGAAGGCTCAGTTTCATCTTATCCTTTTTTAATCGGAAAAAATGTGTTGGAGCAGTCCACTTTGTCAAATGTAGCCTATTACTTTAAGGGGCAAAGGAGTTCTGGTTTGTTGGATAAAGCTGATCATCATTTGTTATTGGCCGGTAAAACTGCCGATACTATTGATGCACATGGTGGCTGGTACGATGCCACCGGCGATTACGGCAAGCATCTTTCACATTTGTCGTTTTCCAATTATTTTAATCCTCAGCAAGTATCGTTAACTGCCTGGAGCCTATTTAAAACTTATGCGTTATTGTCAACCCGGCCAGGAACTGACTTTCGTCAGATAGACAGGCGTATATTGGATGAGGCTATGTATGGTGCTGATTATTTAGTACGGATACAGGCAAAGGATGGTTCCTTCTATCGTTCCGTTTCGTCGCCAGGCCCGGGGAAATTACCAAAGGACAGGGTAATACAGGCAGATGAGGGTAGCTACCGGATTAAGCAAACAAAAGAAGCTGCTTTCAGTAAAAATCTTACAAATAAAAACTGGCGCAGTTACCAGTCGAGTTACCGCTCAGGAGGTGGAATAGCTATCGCTGCTTTGGCTATGGCATCTGCTTATCCAACATCAGGGGATTTTAGTAATGCCGATTATTTAAAGGCAGCTGAAAGCGCATTCGACTTTTTAGAGAAAGAAAACCTGCTGATGGATTACGATGGAAAAGAAAATATTGTTGATGATTATTGTGCGTTAAGCGCCGCAACAGAACTTTATAAGGTAACACACAAGGATATTTATCAAAATGCAGCTAAAAAACGTGCAGCCAGCCTGATGAACCGGTTAGTAATAGGGCACAATTATAAAAACTACTGGCGTGCCGATAATAATGACAGGCCATTCTTTCACCCGGCTGATGCTGGCTTGCCATTGGTTAGTTTAATCGGTTATTATCCGTATGCGGTACCTGAAATGCAGGAACAAATCAAAAAAGCGGTAAAGCAATCAATGGATTTTGAATTAGCCATAACGCACGAAGTAAATAATCCTTTTGGCTACAGCCGCCAGCTGGTGCAGGATACTTTAGGCAACAGGCGCAGTTCATTCTTTTTTCCGCATGGCAGCGATGCATCGCCCTGGTGGCAAGGCGAAAATGCCAGGCTTTCTTCTATGGCTACTGCCGCGAGAATGGCTGCAGGTTTGTTTAAAGATGATAAACCATACCATGATCAATTGGAGAGCTTCGCGCTTGATCAGCTTAACTGGATATTGGGCCTCAATCCTTTTGATTCCTGTATGCTACAAGGTACTGGACATAATAACCCCGCGTATGGCTTTTTTGGCACTTTTGAATATAATAATGCGCCCGGTGGTATTGTTAACGGAATAACATCAGGCCTAAATGATGAAAATGATATTGATTTTAACGTGCCTTATACCGTGACCGGCAAGGATTATGATTGGCGCTGGGCCGAGCAGTGGCTTCCGCATGCTGCATGGTATTTGTTAGCTGTTTCAGTACAGTAACGTGAGTTCGCCTCACCTAACCCTCTCCAAAAGAGAGGACTTTTGAATTGCAAGGTGGTGTTTTAAGCTCCCTCTCCCTTGTAGAGGTGAGGCAAATACATCTAGCTCACATTAATTAATATATAAACCGATTTTAAAATTATGAAAAAATATATCAACCAGAGCTTCATTATAGCGTTATTGTTGGCGCTGGCAAGTTTCACATTTGCCCAGGATGCGGCTCATCAGTATGATCATAAAACATTAGCCATTGGTGCCAGCGCCCCCGATTTTGGTTTGCCCGGTATTGATGAAAAAACTTATACGCTTGGCTCTTTTAAAAACGCTAAAGTACTGATGATCGTTTTTATATGTAATCATTGCCCAACATCACAGGCTTATGAAGACAGGATTATTAAACTAACAAATGATTATGCCAATAAGGGAGTCGCTGTTGTTGCAATTAATCCCAATAATCCCGGTTCGCTTCGTTTGGATGAATTAGGTTATAGTGATTTAGGCGACTCTTTTGCTGAAATGAAGGTACGTGCAAAAGATGCTAAATACAACTTCCCTTATTTATATGATGGCGATACGGAGATAACTTCAGACAAATATGGCCCAGTATCAACACCGCATGTTTTTATTTTTGACAAGGAACGAAAGTTACGCTATGAGGGACGTATAGATGATATGGAAAACCCAGCTAAAACACCACGTTCATTAGATGCGCGAAATGCAATAGATGCCTTGCTAACCGGAAAGGAAGTGCCGGTTGCTGTTACTAAAACCTTTGGATGTTCCATAAAATGGAAAGAAAAAAATGACTGGATTGAAAAATCAGCCATACAATGGGCCAAAGAACCTGTAAAGCTAGACACCATAAACGCGGCGGGTATAACTGTGCTTGTAAAAAATCAGACTGATAAATTACGATTGATTAACGTATGGGCTACCTGGTGCGGGCCATGTGTTGCAGAGTTCGCAGACCTTGTTATCCTTAACCATATGTATCGCGACAGAGGGTTGGAGTTTGTAAGCATCAGTGCAGATGACCCAATAAGAACGGATAAAGCTTTGAAATTTTTGGTTAGCAAACAGTCGTCCGGTCCTAATTATATATATACAGGTGATGATAAGTATAAAATGATTGAAGCTGTTGACCCTAAATGGGATGGCGCATTGCCGTATACGATGTTGGTCGATCCTGCCGGTAAAATTGTGTATGCTCACCAGGGTGCAATTGATTTTGACGAATTAAGGAAGATAATTTTTGATGATCCTTTAATGGGAAGAATATATAAGTAAAGTTCAGTTCAAGTATTAACCCTACATGCAGTTTGTTTTACCCTCTTTTTTGCTTGCAAAAGAGAGGGTCAGCAAGCGAAGCGATGCTGGGGTGAGTCGACGCCGGTGCATTAGCGCTAATGCCACTTTATTAGCTGACTCACCCGGACTTTGCTCCGCTCGTCCACCCTCTCTGTCGAAATCGACAAAGAGGGTAAGAAATCTTTAATTTACTGACTACGCTTATAGCGGTTTTTTTACTGCCTCAATTAAAAAATCATATAAATTAACTTCGGTAGCAAGGTTAAGTTTTTTACGGATACGGTACCGGCTGATCTCCACACCTTTAAGTGAAATATTCATCAGCTGCGCTATTTCTTTTGAGCTCAGGTTAAGTCTTAAATAAGTGCATAACTTCAAATCGGTTGAACTAAGCTCAGGGAATTTGGATTTAAGAATGGATAAAAAATCGTTATGTACCTCATCAAAATAAATTGCAAATTGATTCCAGTCGTCTGCATTTTTTTCAATCTCATTAAGTGTTCTAAAAACGCTCCTGAACTCATGTTCGGCATCGGGGATTTTTGATTTTTTGATAACAGCCAGTAATGCCTGCTTAATATTTAAAAGAATACCGCCACGCTCAACAAGGTGCATAGTGATAGTGGCCAGTTCTTTGTTTTTAAACTGCAGTTCGGCTTCAAGGTTCTTGTTTTGCAGCGAAATAATCTCTTTTTCATTCCTATCCAATTCCAAACTGTGCAAATAACTTAGCCTGGCCTGTTCTTCGTCGTATTTCTTTTGATGCAGGGCAAATCTTTTTTGCTGCCATAAAACCATAACTCTTGCCAGGAGTACAAGAATTAAAATATAAACTAAATAAATCCAGGCAGTTTGATACCATGCCGGAGTTACAATAAAAGTATAACTAACTGGTTTTGATTCGTTACCCAAATTATTCCGTGCGATTACCACAAATGTGTATATGCCATAAGATAAATTGGTATAGTCTTTCTCTGTCTTAGCTGACCATACAGACCAGTCCTTATCGAATCCTTTTAATTTGTAGCTAAACTCGATGTTACCTTTTTGTGCATACAAGCCAGATGAGTATTCGAAATGAAAAGAGTTCCATCGGTTAGGCAAACTTATAACCTGCTTAAGGCTTTGATCAGGACCAGGGTTATTTATATTGAAAAAATAGCCACCGAATATTAGACTATCCTTTTCGGCAATAGTTTTTACTGTACTTAGTACGACTTTTAATGGTGCAGCTGATTGTGTGTAGCGGCTATAATTTAGATGAAAAACACCATCGTTTGACCCAATAAAAATGTTCTCATTATTATAGGGGTATATAAATTCAGATCCTTTTACAGTTTGATCTGTTAATTCCGGAAAATAAATAACTTCATACGGTTTTTGAGACTTTTTTTTACTAAAATCAATTACACCTACACGCCTGTTATTTACAAACCACAAGTTGCCATTACTCCCTTTAGTAAAATATTCAACCGCTGTATTTTTAAAGATAGGTGCGAAAAACGCGGAAACTATAAACTTATCTGCTGTAGAATCATATTCATAAATCCCTTTTTCTGTTGCAACCAATACCTTATTATTAATAAAATAAACATGATTGTTTTGAGTTGATGGCAAACCATTGTTTTGCGTGTATTTTACATAATGAATTATAGCTTTCCTATCGACGGAAAGCTGCATCTTAAAAATCCCCCTGTAAGGATGTGATGCCCATACATTACCATAATTGTCAATGATAATATTATTTAAAGACTCATAAACACCTGCCAACTTTCCCCCATCAATAAAACCGTCGCCATTTGATCTTTTTATGAGCTCAAGGCCTGTATAAGTACCTGCGATAATATCCGGGGTGGAAAGGAACGATTGAAAGGACCATACACCCTGCCTGGTCATTAAGGGTATAGCCTTATTATTTTCTATTAAAAAGGCTCCATCCTGGTGACCTAAAAAAAGCTGGTTGTTTATTTCGTTCAGGCTCCATACCTGCCCTTTTGTATTGCCAACTTCAGTAAAAGCACCTTTACAATGGCTTATATCGGTTTTAGAAATATCTAACGGAATAGTGTATAATCCGTTTGAAGTGCCGATATATAGTTTTTGACCGAAAATTTTGATAGCTGTACTTACCGTTTTGTTCCCTTTAACAGGATATATATTTTTAATGGATGTATTATAATTAATAAACGATACGCCGTTTTCAAGCCCAACCCATAAATTTTTATCCCGATCAAGGAGTATATGGTATACGTTTGAATTTTGAAGCCCCTCCCCGTTCGAAAATTTTTGGATCAGCTGCCCTTTCGCATCTATAATTAATACACCGTTGGCCGCCGTTCCGATAGCATATCTATTTGAATCTATTTTTTGAGAGCAGTTGATCAGATCATTGAAAAAAACTGGATCAACCGGGGTATTCTTTTTTGTAAGGGTTTGACCATGTAATAAATAAAGACCATGTTTTTGAGTAGTTATTAATAGGGTATCTTTACTAAAACTTGTAATGCCGGTTATTCCCATTCCTGTAACAGACGTTTTCCCGCAACAGGATTGCCAATGTCCGTTTATGAATATCACTAAGCCTTTATCTGTATCATAGGCGAATACAGTTTGGTCTGCCTTAGTTAAAAAACGCCAGCCCCCTGATGCATCAAATACTGTAATATGATCATTTTTATATTGAAAGATTGCTTCAATAGTGCGAAAGAAAACCTGGTCGCCATCAATAACAATATCCCATATATCGGCAAACTGTCTTGCTTTTTCAGGGAGTAATTGTTTAATAGAATGAAATTTTAAAACGCCGTATTGGTTTGGATAGAAATAACCCACTTCATCCTGCCCACCCACATAAATCTTACCGCTTTGATCAATTGCCAGGGACTTTATGGAAGTATGATTAGGCATTGGATAAACCTTCCAATAATTACCGTCAAATGTCAACAGCCCATCATCATTTGCAAAATATAATATTCCCTCTTTATCCTGTTTTGAATCATATATCTGAGTGGCGGCATTATAATCAGTACTTTTATAGTTCCTTATTGCCGGCAATCCTATAGTAGTTTGTGCAATTGCTGCGCTTACGGAAAACAAGTAAAAGACAATTAAAAAAATGACTTTGTTCATTAGAAACCTTATCGTGGTATTAAATCAAGGTTAATATAGTGTTTTTTGATATTTGCAAGCTGCTTAATAGGCCAAAATGTATTTAGTAGTACTAATGTAGTGGCAAACAAATTGGCTTTCATTAATTGGATGCGCACATTTGATTAGTTAAAACACTCATATACACATCTGTAAAATTATTATGCTAAAAATCAATGAGCTGCTAAAAAAAGGGACACGACTAACTTTTATTTGCCTTTTGGCAATTGGATTTAAAGTTAATGCGCAGCAACATCCATTTAAAGCACTTATTGTAGCATCGCGTGCCAGTGATCATTTAAAAATGATAGCAGCTGCTAAGCCTTTTTTTGAAGACTTAGGTCAAAAGAATAGTTTTGACGTTGATTTTACTGATGATACCAGTAAAATTAATGATGCCAACCTGGCAAACTACCAGGTTTTTGTAATGTTGCAATTGGCGCCCTTTGATATGTCGTACAGCCAACAGGCGGCTTTGCAAAAATTTGCAGAACAAGGTAAAGGCTGGGTAGGGATACATGCCGCTGGGCTAACGGGTAAAGAATTTTTAGCAAAAAGTACAATCTATTGGCAATGGTTTGAGGGTTTTATGGGTGGGGTACTCTATTCGCCGCATCCGGCATTTCAAAAAGCGAAAGTTGTGGTTGAGGATCATAAACATCCGGCTACAATGCATCTGCCTGCAACTTTCGAAATATCCGACGAATGGTATGAATGGGATAAAAGCCCGCGCAGCAATGTGCGTGTGTTGGCTTCGGTTAATGAGTCGACCTATAAACAAAATAAGCCAATGGGCGATCATCCTGTGATATGGACTAATGAAAGCTTCAGGCGGATGATCTATATTAGCATCGGGCATTCCCCGGAAGATTTTACCAACCAAAACTATGTTACACTACTGCGTGACGCTATTGTCTGGGCCGCATCAAAATAAATTTAAGTACTTACTTTAAACGTTAATCTATGAAAAAGACCGTATTATTATTCCTTAGCTTATTTAGTGTTTGTGTTTTAATGGCACAAACAAAATCACCGCGGTTTAAAGTTTTGGCACTTTATGAAAATGGAGGACACCATATTGAATATTCCAAAGTTGCAAGAGTATGGCTTGATAAACTGGCCGCTGATAGCAATTTTACGATTGACTATATCCTGAATACTGATAGCATAGACGATAAATATTTAGCTAAATATCAATTATTTATTCAGTTGGATTATGCCCCATACGGCTGGAAGGATAAAGCAGTAACAGCTTTCCAAAACTATATTACCGAAGGCAAGGGTGGGTGGATAGGCTTCCATCATGCCACATTATTAGGTGAGTTTGACGGAACCCAGATGTGGGATTGGTTTCATCATTTTATGGGCGATATCAGGTATAAGAACTATATCGCAACCTTTGCAAAGGCAACAGTTGATATTGAAGATAAACAGCATCCTGTTATGAAAGGTGTTTCACCGAAATTCACAGTTGAAAAAGAAGAATGGTATACCTATGATAAAGATCCCCGGCCAAATGTACATGTACTGGCGACGGTGAACGAATCAACTTACGTGCCCAACTCTGATGTTAAAATGGGCGGGGATCACCCGGTAGTGTGGACTAATCCTAATTATAAAGCCCGCAACATTTACATATTTATGGGTCACTCCCCTATATTATTTCAGAGCAAGGATTACAGAACATTATTTACAAACGCTATTTTTTGGGCTGCCGGTAAATAAAATATAAATAAATATCGTTTAGTTAAGCATGTCGGCTATTTTACTCACCCGATCTACGCTTCGCTGGATCACCCTCTCTACCACAAGTGGTAAAGAGGGTGAAAAAATTGTAGTTTTTACCCTCTTTTTTGCTTGCAAAAGAGAGGGTGATCCAGCGAAGCGCAGATCGGATGAGTAGTTGTACGCCAGGTAATTGTGAGACCCCAAGCAACTAAACAACATTGAAAAAAATAAATAGCTATTTGCTGTAAATCACTTTTTTACAGCCCAGAAAATGGCATTTCGCACCAGGGTGGTGTAAGTCTCATCTTGAAAAAGGCTCGGAAAATGTCCCATCGCAATATAAATATTCCTTGCTTTTACATGATCGTTGGTCCAAATAACAGGATGGTCGCCCATCTTAACATCTTTTTGCGGATCATAGGTGGCTTCATCAATGCTCGCCAGCACATGCACATTCGGGCGCGGGCTTTTATTATAAATGTACCACTCATCTTTGGTTACAAATGATGCCGATAAGCCTTTCATAGCAGGGTGGTTCCTATCCTCTATAGTAAGCAAGGCAGAGCTACCACCAGGTATGTGTTTTTTAAATTCAATGCCTCCCATAAATTGGGAATACCACTGCCACATCGGGTAACCGTCAAACACACCCAATAACGTTGGGTGATGGAAACCTATCCAGCCTCCCTTACCTTTTTCAATGTATTTTTCAAATGCCTTTTGAGCAACAGGGCTCCATGGATAAGGCGGATAATCCAGTTGGATAAACAACCGGTATTTGCGTAAAAAAGCTTTATTGATAGGTTTTGTATCCGTAATATAATCGATAGTAAAATTACTGTCGAGGGCTAACTTATTAAGCCAGATTTTTGCAGCCGTATCAAAACGGGCGTGTCCGCCGCCAATTTCAGCAATGGCTACAGCTTTGAACCTTGGTTTGTTAATAGTTTGTGATTCTGCTCTGTAACCAAGAGCAACTAATAATAATAAAAGGTTCAGGAATGCAAGCAGTTGTTTCATTTATTTAGGATTAAGAAACGAAAATACCAGATAGAAAGTATAAAAATTTTCCAGGAATTAGAAATAACAGGGTGTAGTGCTAATGTAGGGCTAAGTAATTTAAGTTTGAACGTATGGTTTATGATATTTGAGAATGCTTATTTTTAAAAACACTATATTACAAATAATCAGTAAATACCATGCTTAACATACAGTTTTCCATCTTACTGATCCTTTTTTCATTGAAAGGCTTTACCCAGAAAAGCGATATAGATATCCCAATGAAGAATGGGAAGGTTTATTATGAAAAGAGCTATGAGCTGAACTCAAATTTTAATCAAGATGAGTTATTTAACCGTGCATTAAAGTGGTTTAAACAGGATTTCCAAAATACCGAAAAGATAAAAACATCAGCCAATAAAAAAACAGGTGAAATAACAGGCAGCTGCATATTTAAAATTGTAACCAGCAGCACCGGCAATTATTACCTTATGAGATTTGTGATGAACATAAAGGTATATAATGGAGGATACACTTTTACTGCCAATGGCTTTTATGAAAAGCCAATTGAAAGCGGCATATCTAACGAATATTCAAAAATAGAATATCGTTGGTGGGATTACAGGCAGGGTAAACCATGGTCGGTAGAAGACGTAACACTTTTTAAAGGAATAGCATCAGATGAGACAGCGTTGATGGCTTCTCTTGAAAATCAAATGAAATAACAAATAAGGCTTAAATATTAATCATTATCAATGATAAGAAATCTTCTAAAAACCGCGTTTTGCCTGTTGTCGCTTTTGATGCTTAAAGAAGTGGCTTTTGCTCAGACACCAAAATTCAAGGTGCTGGCTTTTTACTCAACCATAGTGGAATCTGATCACGTTGATTTTGCTAAAGATGCTATTAAATTTTATTCCAAAATGGCGGTTGAAAAAGGTTTCGCTTTTGATACCACTCAAAATTGGGATAAGCTGAACACAGAAAATTTAAAAAATTATAAAGTTGTTATATGGCTTAATGATTTTCCGCACACCGAGGCACAAAGAGAAGTTTTCGAAAAATTTATGGAAAACGGTGGCGGTTGGCTGGGATTCCATGTGGCTGGGTATAACGACCACACAACAAATTGGCCCTGGTACGTTAATTTTTTGGGTGGAGCCATATTTTACAATAACAACTGGCCGCCGCTCCCTGCGAAGTTAATAGTCGATGACAATACACATCCTGCTACTAAACGCCTGCCCAAAGGCTATATAGCCCCAATAAATGAATGGTACGGATGGAAACCTGATCCGCGTGATAATAAGGATGTGAAAGTATTGGTTACGCTTTCCCCATCAAATTATCCATTAGGAAAAAAAGACATTATTAGCAGCGGTGATATACCTGTGGTGTGGACGAACACTAAATACAAAATGATTTACATGAACATGGGTCATGGCGATCAAATTTTTAACTCAACTATACAGAATAAAATGTTTGAAGATGCCATTCTATGGCTTGGAGAATAGCCGTATTAAATCAGATAATTTTTAATCTTTTCTTATAAAATCAGAACAATGACCAGATCCCTTTTCCTCACCCCTATTTTAGCTCTCATTTTATGTATTAGCCAGGCACATGCTCAAACAAATACTGTCAATTATCCTTTAGATCCCCTTACTGCAGATGAGATGAAAAAAGTTGTCCAGATATTGAAGGATAGCAAAACCATCAGTGGCAAAGATATTTTTAACATCATTAACTTAAGGGAGCCGCCTAAAAAAGAAGTGCTGGCTTATAAGCCGGGCGATCCTTTCAGGCGCGAGGCATTCACCAGTTTTTATGATTACGGTAAAAACGGGGTTACAGAAGCGGTGGTTGATTTAAACGCAAGCAAAGTATTATCTGTTAAAAACATCCCGAACGTGATAGGAATGGGCCTTGACGCTGATTCAGTTGCTGATGCTATTGTGAGGAAAGATAAAAATTGGGTAGATGCTTTGAAAAAAAGAGGAATTTCGATTGATTCAGTAGCACACAAAAGTATTTTTACTGGTGATATGGGCATTGCCCCTATAGGCCACAGGGAGCAATTGGTACTTGCCAGGTATAAAAAAAGCAGAATTGTAATAGAAGGCTTGATTGCTTATACGGATTTCACCACAGGAAAAATTTTAAAAATTGTTGATGAAAGCAATGGTTTTTACGGTAAAGTGAATTTGAATTATTTTAATCCGGATTCTGTTAAAGAAACTAATAAAGGACCTAAACCTTTAATTGTTACCCAGCCCGAGGGGCATACGTTCCAGATAAAAGGGCATGAAATAACCTGGCAGAACTGGAAATTACGCTATGGAGTTGATAACCGCGAAGGGCTTGTTATTTACGACGTGCGTTATGTAGATAATGGAAAAGAGCGTTCAGTTATGTACAGAGGTTCCATGCCCGAAATGGTTGTTCCTTATGGAGCGCCCGATCTTTTACAGGCAGCTTATAACTTTTTTGATGCAGGCGAATACCGGCTGGGACAAGGAATAGCGCATTCCATGAGTCCGGGGGCAGATGCTCCGGAAAATGCAGAATATATGCCTGCAATTTTACATACCGAAAATGGCGTGCCCTTCCAGATGGACAGAGCGGTGGCCATATTTGAAGAAAACGGAGGTACATTATGGCGTCATGATACGATATCGCGCAGAGCAACTAACCTGGCCATTAAGTACTATACCATGATTGAAAACTATGATTATGGATTTACCTGGAGATTTAAAGAAGATGGAACTATTGATGTAGATGTTGAACTGACCGGGATTGTTGAAGTTAAGGGCGTTCACAGGACAAATGAAATGGATCAGCCGGATAAACAGGATTATTCGTACCAGGGAAACTCGTTTGGTACACTTGTTCATCCTCATGTGGAGGCTATCAATCATCAGCATTTTTTCGTTTTCAGGCTGGATATGGATATAGATGGTGCCAATAACAACAGCGTAATGGAGATGAACAGTAAACTGGTACCTGTTGGCGATCAAAACCCATACGGTAATGCATTTTATGTAGAGCATACAAAGTTTAAAACCGAAAGCGAAGCACAACGGTCTATAAACTATGAAACTGCGCGTAACTGGCACATTATGAATAATAATAACATGAATGAGTATGGACAACATGTAGGTTACATGCTGATGCCGGGCATGCAGGGAAAAGCCTTTGTGCCTGAAGGTTCATTGTTGCGAAAGAAGGCTGGTTTTTTAAATCACCAGGTTTGGGTTACACAATATCACGAAGATGAAATTTATCCCGCAGGAAAATACCCTGCCAGCAACAAAGTATACGATGGCTTACAAGAGTGGGCGGCTAAAAACCGGGCAATTGATAATAATGATGTAGTATTATGGTATGTTGCTGGCATAACGCACATAGTAAGGCCCGAAGAATGGCCGGTTATGCCTGTTCACCATATGGGTTTTTCGTTAATGCCTTTTGGCTTTTTCTCAAGCAATCCTACTTTCAATAATAGTAACCCTGACTTTATTAAAAAACAATTCAAAGGAGTAGTTAAAAAACAACAAGGCTCAGAGATTGATCATGAATAAAGCAATTCGGCAATATTAGGAATTTCTTCAAATTTGATATTGCTTTTACAAAATGAGGCTGTCTCAAAAGGGCAGCCTCGTTTATTTTACAATTTATTTGTATAAGTGGTTGCTTATGAGTAAATTGAGTTATAAAAAGCAGTAAGAAGCGTATTGTTTTAAAAAAGCCAAAGGCAAGAGAACTGCTACTGTCAGAACAAGGAATCAAACACCGGAAACAACGTCCGGCTGATGTGGAACCTGTTTTTGGAAATATCAAACAAAATAAAAACCTCAAACGGTTCGTGCTCCGTAGTATCGATAAAGTAGAAATTGAGATCGGATTGATCGCTTTGGCTCACAATCTGGCTAAAAGGCCTGTTTTTGACCTTGTGCATCTTAATTAAGTATCAAGGCCAAATCAAACTAAAATAAAACCTTCTCTAAATAAAAAAGAGGCTTTTCCTTTCGAGACCATCCCTTTTTATTGATTATATTAAAAAATAATTACTCATTCATGTGCAGCCATTCTTTTTTGGCTAGCAGCTCTTCTTTAGTTTCCCGTACGTCTTCATCATCCACACAACAATCCACCGGACAAACAGCCGCACATTGCGGTTCATCATGGAATCCAACACATTCAGTACATTTATCTGGAACAATATAGTATACATCATCACTCAATGCAGCCTGTGTTTCTTCAGCATTTAATGTATTGCCATCTCCAAAATCAATAAGCCCCTTTAACCCTGTTCCGTCCGAAAAACGCCACGCAGCTCCAGCATCATAAATTGCATTATTAGGGCACTCGGGTTCGCAAGCTCCGCAGTTTATGCATTCATCGGTGATTTTAATCGCCATATTTCTTGATATCTTATTTACTAAATTAACTTTGCCGTAAATTACAAGCGTACAAATATAACAAAAAAAGACTTTAAGGGTTTAAAATCCTTACCATACATATGTCAAAATTTAATAAAACTACTTTAATAAATGGTTTTTCAGAACTCGGAATACAATTAAGCAATCCCAATCAACAGCTATCAGAAATAATTAATGATGAACGACAATACAACGCCTGGTTTACACCTGAAAGTGTATTTAAGGCCGTTAAGTCTATTGGTGAAATGCTAAATCCACAAAGCTTGACCACTTGGTTAGCTAATTATAACATTGACCAAAATAAAAACAGTAAAAAAGTCGGTCTAATATTAGCCGGCAACATACCCCTGGTTGGCTTTCATGATGTATTATGTGTGTTGATAACCGGCAATGTTGCTTTAATCAAAGCATCATCGCAGGATGCACGGCTTATAAAATATATTTTACAAATGCTTACTGATATTGAAAGTAGCTTTAAGGATCAGTATTGCTTTGTAGAACGGTTGGAAAACTTTGAAGCTATAATTGCCACGGGAAGTAACAATACATCGCGTTATTTTGAATATTACTTTGGCAAAGTACCGCACATTATCCGTAAAAATCGTAACAGCATATCCTTATTAACAGGTGATGAAACCAAAAGACAACTATTTGAACTTGGGCATGATATTTTTGATTATTATGGTTTGGGTTGTCGTAATGTATCAAAACTGATGGTGCCCAAGGGATATAATTTTAATTTCTTTTTTGAGTCGATAGAAGCTTATCAACCCATTATCAATCATCATAAGTATAACAATAACTATGATTATAATAAATCCATTTACCTGGTAAATAGTGATAAACATTTTGACAATGGTTTTTTATTGCTGAAGGAAGACAATAGGCTAGCCTCGCCCCTCGCTGTTTTGTTTTATGAAAATTATGATAATCTCGAATCTGCTCAAAGAAAACTGGAAGAACAAAGCGATAACATACAATGTATAGTCAGTGGAGTGCCGTTACAGGTGAGCAACCAGGTAGTTGACTTCGGGATGAGCCAGCAGCCGGCTTTATGGGACTATGCTGATGGTATCGACACAATGGAGTTTTTATCGAAGATTTAAAAATTAAAATCTGTGTCGTTTCGAAGTTAAAAACTAAAGTCATTTCGAACGATAGTGAGAAAACTTAGACGGTTTGCATAGTCCGTATTGCATGTTTTATAAGTTTTCTCACTATCGTTCGAAACGACAACTTTTAATTAAATATTTTTATACCCCGGACAAAATCAAATCAGTTCCATCGGGATGGGCCTGGTAAAGGACATATGTACCTTTTTCGTCATATGCTGTTTTAACCAGCTCTTTATGTTTTCCTTGCTGAACACTTACTTTTTTCCATTCAGACGATACATAAGTTTTAATTGTTAAAGGAATATTATACATCGTTTTGTCGAGCGGTTGTGTTATGGTCACAAAGATTTTTTTGCCCCTTTGGCTGTCTTGTACTTTAGCACTTTCCCGTTCCCTCATGTATTTGGTTACATCACGGAAAGTGGCAATCCAAAGTTTATTATCACGGTTTTTGATGTACTGAAAATACTCATCGAGCATGGTGCTTGGCCTGGCCTCATATCCTAAACCATCCACACCATGGATAACAAGTACCAGCCAGGTATCGTGTCTTGCCACTGTGGTGTCAACCCACGATTTCATAACCGGTAAAGGGGCACGCGTATTTATTTCACGTTGCCATTGAATGTAATCCTTGTCGGGATTGCCAGGCGTTTTTTTGCTTGGACGATCAATCTCTTTCAGCCAGGGTTCTGGCATCCGGTTACGCAGTGCAGGGTAAATTTTATAGGCGATCTGCATAACCCGCTCATCTTCATACCCATATGGCACTTCTGCTGAAAATGTATAACTGGCACCCATCTGATTTTTTATCTCCTCTTTGCTTTTTCCCAGTTCATAAACAATATTTACAGAATCAAGGCCGGGCATGCCTGCATGAGTAATAGAATGGCTGGCAATTTCATAACCTTCTGCTGCATAACGCCTGAAATCATCCCAGGTAGATCCTTTTTCCTGCAATACCTCATCACATGGCTGATAACCTGGTTTAAAATCTCCGTTTCTTACCTTCTGATAAAGCTCATCTATTAATTTATAGGCTTGTTCTTTTTTTCCAGAGGAATAAAGACCTGCTGACTTGGTATGGTAAGTGATAGTCCCTATATAGCCTAAATAGCCTGCAGCAGAGCAACGCTCAAAGAAATTTTGCTCATTTGTAGTAATAGTCGCCGATTCGGCTATAATTTCTTTTACGGGGCGACCAATAAATTTGCCATGATATTTTGAACCTGGCATCCCACCCGTAATAACAAAGAATGTAGCTGGTACCTTAAGCCGTTCCATTACAGGTAAGGCATACTTAAACTGGTTAATGGACCCGTCATCATAAGTAATTGAAACCGCACCGGTTTTGTCGTATTGCCATTCGGTGATAACTGTTTGTCCGATAGGACTTACCTGGCCTTTAACCAGTATAAAATAAAAGCTGATTACAATAGTAAGGAATAACGATCTCATAAGGATTTCTCTGCTTTTTGAATAGAATCCAAATATAATTGATAAAAAACCTGTGGAATAAAAGTTTTTGTATCAAATCTGTTATTATTTAAAACTTTTTAATTTTATTTAAAAAGTTTTAATTCGGCATAACAATTTTCATACTAAAAAACCAATGACCAATGACCAACTTAGTTATTCACCCCAAGCAGTAAGTATTAAGTTTCTTTCCCCGCCGTGGTTACGGTGTTCGCAAAGGTAAATGCCCTGCCAGGTACCCAGGGCTAATCGGCCGTTGCGGATAGGGATTATTACAGAACAGCCCAACAGCGCCGCCTTCAGGTGCGCCGGCATATCATCGGGGCCTTCGTCATCATGCTGGTAACCAAGATCATTCTCCGGTACAGCCTTATTAAAAAATATTTCAAAATCTTTTCTAACTGTTGGGTCGGCATTTTCATTTACCAGTACCGATGCCGAAGTATGTTGAATAAATATCTGGCAAATACCTGTTTCTATTTCACCAATTTGAGGAAGAGCTTTTAAAATTTCTGTAGTTATCAAATGAAAACCTCTTTTTCTTTCACTTAATTGCAGCGCCTGCTGGTATATTTTCATGATATCTCCTTATACAATTTCAGCACAAAGTTTATACCATTAACCTGAATCCACAACAGATAGAGATTAATTATCTTTAACAATTTGTAGCATTTTATTTTAAACCACGTAAGGTTATTATAATATTAAACTTTATCGATTCGATGAAAAATTACTTAGCCATATTCTGTTTGTTTTTCTTGCTTGCTGCATGTTCAAAGAAAAATGATAACAGTCCACAAAGTACAAACTACCATGATGCACATGGTACTTTTATTAATTTCACTACCACACAGTGGTATATTATAAAAGATGGGAATTTTGTAACCTTAAATCTTAAAATAACAGGCAACACTAATGGTAGCAAAATAACTATAAAGACTTTTGGCGATGGCGTGAATAGCGACATTAATGTTGATTTACTCCCTAATCACACTTTTAGTAAGGATGTTTCAATAGTTTTTACAGCTGATGGAACTACACCCGGTTCATTTGATGTAAGCACCCAGGTAACTGCTTATAAAGGTAACGATACTTTGATTGCAACCTTAAAAAGCGGTAAAATGGATTATTAAATCAAAATATCTTTGGTTTATTAAGATGATCAGTTGCCAGGATCACCAATTGTACCCTCCCTAAAAGTATTAAAAGCTGAATAGTAAAAATCCCCTATTTCAGTTGCTGTACGCACCAAATTTTTCTCGGTATTGCCCATTGCCGTTGCAATATCAGCAGGTTCATTGTTAATAGATATTAAAATATCAAAATATTGCTTCAGGCTATCATCTTGTTCCAATGGAATTTTACCGGCTATTCCTATCACTGGTATATTCATATTTTTTGCCTTTTGGGCAACACCATAAGGCCCTTTGCCATGGAGCGTTTGAAGGTCGATACTCCCCTCTCCTGTTATTACCAGGCTGGTTCCATTTAATGCTTTATCAAAATTTGTAAGCGATAAAAAATAATCAATACCATTAACCAGCTTTGCATTTAGCCATGTGTGTAATCCTGCAGCGGCACCACCGGCGGCACCTCCATGTTTAATGCCGGCCATATCAGTTCCCAATTTTGCCGCTGATACTTTTGAAAAGTTCTTTAAAAAACTCTCCAATAAATTAACCTCCGCAGGGGAGGCGCCTTTTTGCGGTCCAAAAACGTAAGCTGACCCATACGGTCCAAGCAGCTTATTTTCTACATCGCAAAGTATAATTATTTCACAATCAAAAATTCTTTTATCCAGCACCGAATTATCAACCTTGGCCATATTAATCAAATCGCCTGGCACCACACGCAAAGGAATTCCTTTAGTATTCAAAAAAACAGATCCAAGCGCATTTAGAATACCACAGCCGCCATCAACAGTAGCAGAGCCGCCCATAGCAATGATGATCTTACTAACACCTTCATCCAACGCAAATTTGATCAGTTCTCCTGTTCCATACGAAGATGCCTGCAAAGGATCGAGCTCATCTTTCTTTAATAACCTCAAGCCTGATGCATCGGCCATTTCAATTACTGCAGTTTGTCCCTTATCAATCAACCCAAATGATGAATTTATCTTTCTTCCTAAAGGATCACGAACTTCTTTATGAATTATCTGACCGTTACACTTTTCAATGATCAGGCTGGCTGTCCCATCGCCACCATCAGCAATCGGAAAACATTCGGTGGTACAATTAAGCTTACTTAACTTTAATCCCTGTTGAATTGCTGCTGCAACGTCTGTAGCGTCAAGACTATTTTTAAATGCGTTTGGGGCTATGAGAATATGCATTTCTAATTTCTGATTCAGATGTTCGATTTCGGATGTTTTAAGTACGAAAGTCGAAATATCCATTGTTTGTTTTAATTTCAGTTATTAACTTGGTTTATTTAACAACTATAACAGCTTTGATAAAATATAAACCATGGTGATAGTGGTTAATCCCATTAACAGCGTTGCTATTGAATATACTTTTAACATAGTTTTCATTTCCAAGCCTGAAAACTTTGCAATTACCCAAAAATAAGCATCATTGGCATGTGAGATCATCATAGAGCCTCCGCCCATAGCCAGCACACAAAGTAATTTGCCTGTATCAGTATTTAAACCAAGGGCAGGCAATAATGGCTGCACAATTGATGCTGCTGTTATAATGGCTACAGTAGATGAGCCTTGCGCTGTTTTTAATACCGACGTGAGCAAAAAAGGAAAAAAGATACCCATGCTGCCCAATGCCAGCGACTGGCTAAAATGCTCCCCAATTTTTACGGCAGTTAAAATAGCGCCGAATGCTCCGCCCATACCAATGATAACCAGCATGCCACCGGCTTTTTCTGTGGCTTCCTGCAATATTTTTGCGGTCTCAACTTTTTTCCATGACCGTTTGCAATTAAATGCCAGCAAAACCCCAATCAGTAAAGCCATAACAGGATCGCCGAAAGAAAGTAATAAGGATAACCATCCAGAAAAAACGGTTGTACCTGTTGTTAAAAAAGATTTAAGAGCTATTAAAATTATAGGGACTATCACTGGGAGGCAGGCCCTGGTTAAAGATGGGTAACTACTGGTATGATTTACTTCAATTACTTCCTCAGCTGTTTTATCATTTGTTTTATTGCCTGCATATTTTGCCCATAAATTACCAACGATCATTGCCGGTATTGCAACTACTATCCCGGTTAATATCAACTTACCAAAGTCAACACCAATAATACCTGCTGCTGCCGCACTACCAGGATGAGGAGGCACAAGACAATGAATGGCATACAACCCCGTCGCAAGCGAAACAGACATAATGGTATTTGGAATACCGGTTCGTTTGGCTATTGACTTGTTTAACCCGCTTAATACGATATAACCCGAATCGCAAAATATAGGTAAGCCTACTATAAACCCGGTAAGGCTCATAGCAATTGGCGCTCGGCGGTCACCCAATGTTTTTAACATAGAAGCAGCCATTACTGCTGTACTGCCGGTATATTCGAGCAGTAAGCCTAAAGCGGTACCTAACACAATAATTAGGCCCAATGATTTTAATATGTTTCCAAACCCATCCTTTATTGTGGAAATAACATCCCTTAAGGGCAATTGTATGCCTAAACCCACCAATAAACAAGCACATAATAAAGCGAAGAATGCAGGAACTTTGTATTTAGTAGTCAGTAACACAATAAGGGCTATACCTGCTATTAAAAATGTTAATATGTAAGGGAAAGAATGGGTCATTTGATAATTGGTTATTGCAAGTTATGTAAAGTACCTGATTAAGAAGTAAGCGGGTAATTTATTAATTTTATGCGGCACCAATGCCTTGCTATTATTCTTTTTGTCCAATATAAAGCAATTACTAAAAGCAAGAAAAAGAACTAACAATAATATCTCTTTAAGTTTGGTGTTAATAGGAATAAACCACTTGCAGTAAATTAACTTAGTAAGTACAAGTGGTTATGCATGCATTCAAAAGTTTATGAAAAAAGAACAATACACCTACCTGCTGGCCCGTTTGCCTATGGGGATGAGCTTTTTGGGTCACGGGTTTATAAGACTCACAAAGCTTACAACATTCAGCCATGGAATGGTTGGGCAATTCAGCAAGTCGTTTCTGCCAGAGCAATTTGTTTCGGCATTCAGTTATAGTCTTCCGTTTCTCGAATTCATTACCGGGCTTTTATTGCTACTTGGGTTATTTACCCGTTTTTCCATCGTTTTAGGAGTTGTTTTAATATTGTCTCTAATCGCTGGAAGCAGTATTATAGAGCAATGGAATAACATATTTATTCAGATGATCTACGGAGCCTATTTAGCTGTGCTTTTTTATTTTACTAATTACAATGGAATTTCAATTGATGGCTGGCGAAACAGATCAATTAATATATAGGTTTTACATACAAATTTTTCATTGTTAATCTTACCAGATAATCGGAATTTAAAAACTTGCAAATTTTTAAAACGTTGGAATTAAAACACTAAATGATGGACAATCAAAGTAAAACAGCTTCATATAAAATAATGGGATTAACACCGTTAATACAGGTATTTGACATGCCTGTTTCTCTTAAATTTTATCGCGATTTACTTGGCTTTAAAATCATCTCATCTTCAGGCGAAGGCGACGATGTAGTTTGGGTGCTATTAAAACTGAATAATACCGAACTGATGCTTAACACTGCTTATGAAAAATTAAGCCGGCCATTAAATCCGGATCCCGACCGTATAGCTGCCCACGCAGACACTGCTTTATATTTTGGTTGCCCCGATACGGATGCTTTGTATGAACATCTTCAAAATAAAAATTTTAGTATTGACAAACCGCAAATTACTCAGTACGGCTGGAAGGCTCTCACTCTTACTGATCCGGATGGATATTGTTTATGCTTTCATTGGCCTTTAGAAGAACTTTCCGAAGTCTAACAAGTTTAATGTTTAAAATAAACCAAGCTCATCATTTGCTCTATCCCTGTAAGCCCACCCCTTTTTCCTTAAGTCAGGATATCTATATGCCTCATCCGTTAGTATTAAATAAACTACAAATACTAAAAGAACAGGTGCTATTAAGAGTAGATAAGAAAGTCCTGATATTGCCAGGTCTGTTGCAAATAAACCTATATATATAATTAAATATGCAGTTAGTACAATAATTGCTGTTTTTGTTTTCATAACTTTTTAGTCAATCAAAAATTAATAACGATTGTCTTCGAATTAAATTTTTTACATAACTATTTATTTGAAAAACTATATTAAAATATAACAATCACATTTACTTGTTTAGGCCGCGTAACACATCTAAGATTATTTATATAACACTCAGATAAAAAGTATGAATTTACCAGCTATTCAAGAAATTACCGTATAATAGTAAATATTTAAATTATATATCAATTATATTAATCTAAAATTAATGAAAATAACATTTACTATAGCCATCATATTAGGTATAAATAATTTATTTGCACAGAAAATTCCAATACAGCAAAATGTTTTAAAAGGGGTCCTTTCCCACGGTCAAAATAAAAAAACAGGTAAAGATACAGTCATTGAAAAGGACACATCCAAAGAAAATAAAGAACCCCGTTATTTTTATATATCAGGTAATACTAATGTATTTGTGAATACAAAAGGCGGTTTTGCAAAAAGATTTGCTCCTTCGGTTGAATATGGAAAAACCTTTGGCATATTTGATATTGGCCTGGCAACGGGAAAGTTAAATTCTTTTAGTGCAGGAAGTGATACTACAAGATTCCTGGAATTCAGGCCTACCATAAATATTTTCTCGAAAGGAAGATTTGCAGAGGGTTTATGTTTAGGCGGAGGCTATGTATTTAAGGCTAAACAAGGTTTGATGACAGAAATTTGCAATAGTATTAACTTTAATATTTCTGAAATATGGGCATTTGCGGTAGTGCAAGGTTATTATTTTTTTGATGGAACCAACAGCAGCAGGAGTGCACAATACATGGGATTTAATGTCACTTATAATTTCTTAAAAAAGCACAGTGTTAATATTCAACGCAAAAAAGCAGCAATAATTAGTGATAACTAAATTATTAAACCGTTTCTGTTACTTATTAATATTATTGCAAATAACGTTATTGCAAGGATAAGATTGGTTACTTTTTTGGGGTAACCTGCTTTGAAGTATCCTTCGCTATTTTAGTGCCTCCTGAACCGCTATTATCAGAGCTAATAATTTTACTGGTATCAACTTTTGAAGTATCTTTAGAAACACCATACCGGTTATCCACGCTATCCTTTCCGTTTTGGGGTGTACGGTCGCCTGAGCAGGCAGTTAAAAACGAAAAGCTATATGCCAGAATTATTAAAATAGTCTTATTTTTCATATCAGTTAAAAATAAATTGCTTAAGTTTTAACAGACATAAAGTAATTAAGGTTTTTATTTATATTAGATAAATACCCGAATATTTATCAGCTAACTTTCATTTCCAGAACGATGGGGTTTTTGTAGTACCACGAAGCGTACAATCAACGCAATCGATGTTACTATATAAATAACCATATATGCTTCCGAATGGTGTAAAAAGGGCTTGAGTTGGTATGTCGGTATAAGGAGGATTTATTAAAATATTTTGAACCTGATTATACTGCTGCTTATCAAAAAGTAAAGCTGTATCCTGTTCGCAATTATAGGGATAAATAGGCTTTACATTATCTGGTACAACAGTATTTAAAATAAATATTCTTTTTGATTGAACATTTGTAACTGATACATAACCAATAACGGGTTCATTTGGACTTTGCATATTATGTATATTCCCGTTAAGCTGTGTTGGCTGGGCGTCAAAAATGCTACCCAGCTGTTCGGTATTTTTTTGCATGTTTTGATAAAATGCATAAGCTTTATCGGTCAGAGCGTATTGCCTCACTAATATGGAATATTTTACTTCAAGCTTTTCAGATGTAAAAGGGATTTGAGTTAAAGGTGTTTGATATACAACATCCTGTTTTAGTTTGGTTGTTGATGCTAAAAGAATATTTGAAGAGATACCATTTCCAAAACAATAATAAATACCTTGGTTGGCGTTACGCGATACAATAGTGTTAGTATTCGGGTCAACAATCCATGAGGACGCATATTTTGAATGGAATATCCATGTTTCTGCATAATCCCAGCGGTAATAGCGGCTGCTGTTAGCCGGATCATGTGCGTTAACATACAGCTGAAGGCCATTACCTTGTACTATATAACCAATACTGTCAATGGGAGGTGTTGGTTTTACAGCTACAAAATCTGACTGATACTGATGGGTAGGGTCAATATTAATAGCTAGTTGATATTTTTGTGAGGCAGGAAGGTTAAGAGGAGCTGAACCGTAATTTCCATTGCCTTCATCAGTTAAAATAAATTGATTACCCTGGTCGCTTATAACAAAAACTGTAGCTCCCAACACCGGGTTCAATGTGGTTTGCCAACTAAGATTTACGGTTTTACTTATTTTTATTATCGTGGAATCATTACCTGAGTTTATCACTCCTTCAACTACCAGGTAGCTGTTGGGCGAAGATATTACCGGCGGATTATACGGCTTTTTGCAGCACAATAAAGCAAGCACTATTAAATAACATACTTTGTAAGGTTTTATCATAAATAAGTAAACCCACTTCAAGGTTTAATTGGCTTTGCTAATAAAAGCAAATTAATTATTAAAGTGAAATAGTATAAGTTTTAATCTCCTTTATAACATAATTGATACAGAAGAGTAACCTAATTGCTATTCAAAAGCTTATTTCCAGAAAGAAGGCGTCTTTGTTGTACCCCTTAATGTACAATCAACACAATGAGGTGTACTGTAAGTAAAGCCAATTATTCCGGTAAGGCTGGTGGCGTAAATCGCAAAGATTGGAAGATCTGTAAGCGGAGGATTGATTAAAATATTCTGAACATCATTATAACCTTGTTTATTAGAGTAAAATGCTGTACTCTCTTCACAATCAAAAGGATAAATGGGCTGTGTAAAAGGTGGTATGATATTATTTAAAAGAAATATTCTTTTTGATTGAACATTTGTGACTGTCAAAAAGCCAATTACAGGTTCATTGGCATCTTTCACATTATGTATGTTTCCATTGAGCTGTGTAGGCTGAGCATCGAAAATACTGCCCAGCTGTTGGGTGTTTTTTTGCAAGTTCTGATAAAATTCATATGCTCCGGGTGTCAAAGCATATTGTTTCACTAATATTGAATACTTTACTTCAAATTTTTCTGATGTTACCGGAATTTTTATTAGTGGGGTTTGATATACAACATCCTGCTTTAATTTGGTTGTTGAACCTAAAAGAATGAATGATGAAGTGTCGTTTCCAAAGCAATTGTATATTGCCTGTTTATCTGTACGATGAATTATAGTATTGGTATTATGATCAAGTACCCAATAGGATTGATATTTTGAATGAAATATCCATGTTTCAGTATATTCCCAACGGTAATAGTGGGTGTTGTTAGCTGGGTCATGTGTATTCAAATATAATTGTGCGGCACCATTTTGCATAACATAACCAATACTATCAATAGGCGGTGTTGGTTTTACCTCTATAAAATCTGATAAATATTGTTTTCCATCGCTGGTATTAATCCTTAGGCGGTATTTTTGTGTGGCAGGCAAATTTAATGGGGCTGAGCTATAATTGCCATTTCCGCCTGGATCAAGCAGGGGATAATTATTATTTTGGTCACTTTCCACTGCAACAGATGCTCCTAATACAGGGTTTACGGTGCTTTTACCATTAAGATTAACAGTTTTGCTTAATTTTATGAAAGTGGAGTCATTCCCCGAGTCTATCACTCCTTCAACCACAAGGTAACTGCCTGGCGAAGCTATTGCAGGCGGATTATATGGCTTTCTGCAGCAGAATAAAGCAAATACCATTAAATAATATGCTTTATAGGGGGTTTTCATAAAATGAAGAAGAAATAAATTAGGCTTAATTGGTGTACTAATCTAAAATTAAATTAGCTGATATAAGAAATATTTTATAATATTTTATTAATTCTCAGGGCGGTACCAGTCATTAGCTAAGTATGCAAGATAAATATCTAGCCAATAATAATTGTGATAAACTATCTCAAATTTGGAAACTCGCCTAACAAAAAATGAAAATAATGGTTGTATCATAAATGTTTGAAAAATGTAAATTTAACAATGCATTTACATGTTTAAACATCTATTTTGTTTACATTTGTGATACACAAAATAAATTAAAACATTATGGAAGCAACAGCAACAAAATGGGTAGTTGACCCAATGCACTCTGAAATTCAGTTTAAGGTAAAACACCTGGTAATATCAACTGTAACAGGTTTTTTTAAAAGTTTTGAAGGAACATTAGAAACTGTAAATGATGATTTTGAAGATGCTGAAATTTTCTTTTCTATTGATATCAATAGCGTTGATACCAATCAAAGCCAAAGAGATGAGCATTTAAAATCAGCTGAGTTTTTTGATGCGGCGCATTATCCAAAAATGACATTTAAATCAACCTCATTCAAAAAAACAGGTGATGATGAGTATGACTTAATTGGCGACCTTACTATTAAAGGTATAACCAAATCAGTTAAACTTAACGCCGAATATGGTGGTTCTACAAAGGATTTTTATGGGAATACCAAAGCAGGTTTTGAAGTTACCGGAAAAATTAACCGTAAAGAATTTGGCTTAACGTGGAATGGTGTAACTGAAGCAGGTTCTGTTGTTGCAGGCGAAGATATAAAACTGTTAATGAATGTTCAGTTTGCAAAACAAGCTTAATTTTTTATTTAAAATTCATCCGCCTACTGGCAGATTAATTCAAAATTATTAGATATAAGAATTCGATCCTATAAAAGGGATCGAATTTTTTATTTTTAAATACTGGGTAATAATTAAAATAAGATTAGACATTTGGATTATTAAACTTCCTTAAAATCCGAATTCCGAAATTGAATTTATGCTTATAAAAATATATCCGGAAAACCCAAACCCTAAAGCCATTGAACAGGTTGCGGAGGTATTGCGCAAAGGCGGAATTATCATTTATCCAACTGATACGGTTTACGGACTTGGGTGTGATATTACTAATCACAAAGCGATTGAAGCGATTTGCAAGATCAGAAATATTAAACCTGAAAAAGCAAACTTTTCCTTCATTTGCTATGATTTAAGTCATATATCTGATTATATAAAACCGATTGACAATACCACTTTCAGAGTGTTAAAAAAGGCTTTGCCTGGCCCTTTTACCTTTATTTTTAATGCTAATCATAACGTACCTAAGTTATTAAGTTCAAATAAAAAAACGGTTGGTATCAGGGTGCCGGATAATAACATTGCACGCGAAATTGTAAAAGTTCTTGGTAATCCTATTCTTTCAACATCCATAAAAGATGATGATGAAATTATTGAATATTCAACTGATCCGGAATTAATCCATGAAAAATATCAACACCTTGTCGACCTTGTGATTGACGGCGGTTATGGCGATAACATACCCTCTACAGTTGTTGATTGTACCGGCGGTGAATTTGATATTATACGTGAAGGTAAAGGAGAATTGGAGATGTATTTATAATTTTACGGGGAATACTATTTTTACTTAATGATTCACACCTAACCTACAACAATCAATTTATTAAAGCTTTAGTTCAATTACTAAATATGTTCTTGAAAGAGACGCCATTAAGCAACTCTCCTATTAACTTATTTGCTTTTATTTCCAAATAAATTAGCTTTGTTACTTATAAACCAGTTTAAACTTAATGGACACTGTAGCTGAGAAATCAACCATACCGAGCCTTATCCGGAATATCGTAAAAAACATCCATCCGGATACCCATACTTTTATGACCCACAAGGTGAATGATACATGGGTGGAAATTAGCTACAAGCAGGCTTTAGAGAAAATAGATGCGATCTCGGCGTGGTTTCTTGAAATTGGCATATTAAAAGGTGACCGCCTGGCGCTAATTTTAGAGAACGGACCCGATTATATTTATTACGATCAGGCTTTACAACAAATCGGTGCAATAAACACTTCTATCTACCCTACCCTTACTGAAGTAGAAATAGAATATATTTTAAATGATTCAGGTACCAGAACCATTTTAGTTGGCAATCCGTTTTTATTGCGTAAGGTTATAAAAGTGGCCAATAATTGTCCTGCTTTGATAAGGATTATTCCTACTTTTAATGATTTCGAAAAGCTTACTGATAAGCTAAATCTTAATGCCGGTGTAATAAGTTTAAAGAAAGTGATAGAGGAAGGCTCAAATTTGATCCCTCAATATGGAAAGACTATTAATATTGCCCGCGAAGCTATTTTGCCTTCGGATCTCTCATGTCTTATATACACATCCGGCACAACCGGTACACCTAAAGGAGTTATGCTTACCCATTATAACCTTGTAGAAAACACAAGGGTAAGCCTGATCCAAATACCTATTATTGAGAAAACGGATATATTTTTATCTTTTTTACCTTTATCCCATGTATTTGAAAGAACAGCTACTTATCACGTTTGTCTTTTTGCTGGCTCCAGGATAGCTTTCGCCCAAAGTTTGGATCTTTTGGCTAAAAATATGGCAGAGGTTAGGCCAACTGTAATGAACTGCGTGCCACGCCTTTTAGAACGTATTCATGACCGTGCAATGAAAAACGGAACAGCCGCTGGTGGACTTAAAGCAAAAATATTTTTGTGGTCTTTACAAATTGGCAGAAAATATAGGCTGGCTATGGAAGAAGGTAAAAAACCGTCCTTTTTGTTGGTTAGACAACAGAAAATAGCTGAAAAACTGGTCTTCAGTAAAATAAAAGAAAGAACAGGCGGCCGCTTAAAGATCATGCTTTCAGGCGGAGGGGCATTGCCGAAAAACATTGGTGAGTTTTTTGGCGATCTCGGTATAAAAATATTAGAAGGCTTCGGCTTGACTGAAACATCGCCGGTAATGTCTGTTACTGAAGATCATCGGATTATTTACGGCACAGTTGGCCGCATTATACCAGGAATTGAAGTGGCTATACAAAATGTAGATACCAAACATATTTACACCATACAAACACATGATACCTTTAAAGAGGATTTTCAGTCGGAAGAAGGAGAAATTATAGTTCGCGGTCATTGCGTAATGAAAGGTTATTGGAACAAACCAGAGGAAACGGCCTCAGTTATTGATCCTGATGGCTGGTTTCATACCGGCGATATTGGTCGTTTTTTTAGGGGCAACCTGCAAATTACCGACCGGTTGAAGAACATGCTGGTAAATGCTTATGGCAAGAACATTTACCCTACCCCGGTTGAAAACACTTATTTAAAAAGTCCTAAAATTGAACAGGTTTTTTTGGTTGGTGATAAACGCGAATATATTACGGCTATTGTGGTACCATCAAAAGATAGCTTACAGGACACCTTTAATTTAAGTGATGAATTTTTTGAAAAACCTGAACAATTTATTGATGATAAAGAAATTGTAGATTGGATTGGTCAGGATATTAAAAGGTTATCCAATGAACTGGCCAAGTTTGAGCGGATAAAAAACTTCAAAGTAAAACGTAAACCATTTAGCATGGACGAGGGTGAGATCACTCCTACCATGAAACCCAAACGCAAGGTTATTGAAAAGAAATACGCCAATACCATTGATGAGATGTATATGATGGAGGCGGAGGCGGATTAATTTGAGCTAAAGATTTGACAACTTTTTAAAAGTTGTCAAATCTAACAGCAACTAGTTTTACCACGGGTAATGCTCTTCCTCACTCTCTTTACTAAAAAACTTCCTGATAGGTAGGTCTCTTAAACTACAAAAAATCTAATATATCCTTAATGTTCTCAACACTTTTAAACTTCTCATCATCAATACTGTGCTCAATATGTTCATGGGCCCACGTAATATGATAAGGCACATGCACACCATACCCGCCAATATTTAAAACAGGTAATATGTCGCTTTTAAGGGAGTTACCAACCATCAGCAATTCATGGCGTTGAATATCCAGATGCCTTATCAGCTTAAGATAATTAGCATCGTCTTTTTCAGACATGATCTCGATGTGATGAAAAAAATGACTTATTCCAGATTTCTTCAACTTCCTTTCCTGGTCAAGCAGGTCGCCTTTTGTAGCAACAACCAACCGGTATTTATCTTTTAAGGCCAACAGTACTTCCTCTACCCCATCCAGCAGCTCAATAGGCTGATCAAGCATTTGTTTGCCTAACTCCAATATCTTTTCAACTACATTTACACTAATTGTATTGTTAGTAATACTTAAAGCAGTCTCTATCATGGATAACATAAAACCTTTTATACCATAACCATATAAAGCAAGGTTTTTAATTTCAGTTTTCAGCAGTTCGCGTTCCAGGGTATGTTGCGATGAGTACCCGTTAAGCAAACTATAAAACCGTTCTTCCGTTTGCCTGAAATAAGGTTCATTTACCCATAGGGTATCGTCAGCATCAAAGGCAATTACTTTTAAGTTCATTGGGTAAAGTTATTATTCTAAATAGATTTGACAACTTTTTGAAAGTTGTCAAATCTAACTGTACATTAGTAAATAATGGATTCACGTACCACTTTACATGCGAATTTCAATTAAATTTGAAATATTAAACCAACATAAACCTTAATTCGATGAAAAATTACAACGAACCATCTAAAGATGAAACCGAACGAATTAAGGCCAACAATTATCTTACTAAAAAAATAAATCAAGGCAGGAAAGACATGAAAAAAGGAAAAGGAATAAATATCGCGCTAGAAAATCTTTGGAAATAAATCATACCCTTTTTTAATTGCCCGCTTTCTTTTCAGTCTTTCGGACTTGCAACTTTACTGACTTTTGGACCAAAGCTCAAAATTCTCGCCTCTCCTCTCCAAAAAAACGCTATTTTTGCACCTTTATAAAAACAGGCTACATTATATGAGTATTGCACTATCCGAACAGGAGATTTTACGCCGCGAATCCTTACAGCAACTGCGCGCTTTAGGTATTGATCCATATCCCGCGGGGGAATTTATAGTTACTGCCTGGGCACACGATATTACTGAAAATTTTGAACGGTTTCCTGATACCTATAAAGATGTAACCCTTGCTGGCCGCATTATGACCCGCCGTATTATGGGTAATGCCTCATTTGTCGAATTACAGGACTCGACCGGAAGGATACAAATTTATCTGAAACGTGATGATATTTGCCCTGGAGAGGATAAAACCTTTTATAATACCGTATTTAAAAAGTTATTGGATATTGGCGACTACATAGGTGTTAAGGGTCATGTTTTTTTAACCCAAACAGGCGAGATCTCTGTGCATGTACAAGAGCTGACTGTTCTTTCAAAATCATTAAAACCGCTGCCTGTTGTTAAAAGGGACGAAGAAGGCAATATACATGATGCTTTTACCGATCCTGAAATGCGTTATCGTCAGCGTTATGTTGATCTAACGGTTAACCCGGCATATAAACAAATTTTCATAAATCGCTCTAAGATAATCAACAGCATGCGCGATTACTTTAATCTGCAAGGCTGGATGGAAGTGGAAACTCCAATACTGCAACCTGTTCATGGCGGTGCGGCAGCACGTCCTTTTGTAACGCACCATAATACGCTTGATATGCAGCTGTTTTTGCGCATTGCCAATGAGCTTTATTTAAAACGCCTTATTGTAGCCGGTTTTGATGGCGTATATGAATTTGGTAAAATGTTTCGTAATGAGGGCATGGACCGTACCCATAACCCCGAATTTACCTCTTTAGAACTTTATGTGGCCTATAAGGATTATATTTGGATGATGGGCATGGTTGAAGATTGTATAGAAACTGTAGCCAGAGCTGTACATGGCATTCCTGTAGTACATGCAGGCGCTAATGAAATTAATTTTGCCGGGCCATATGAAAAGCTTTCCATGTATGATTCTATTTTGAAATATACCAATATTGACGTTTCTGCAATGGACGAAGCTGCTTTACGTAAAACATGTAATGAGCTGGGTATTGAAATAAATGAAACAATGGGCAAAGGAAAACTTATTGACGAGATATTCAGCGCTAAGGTTGAGGCTAACCTTATCCAACCAACTTTTATTACTGACTATCCTATTGAGATGACTCCGCTAGCCAAAAAGCACCGTTCAAAAGAAGGATTAGTTGAACGTTTCGAGTTGTTTGTAAACGGAAAAGAAATTGCAAATGCTTACTCAGAGTTAAATGATCCGATAGATCAGCGCGGACGCTTAGAGGAACAACTTATACTGGCAGGGCGTGGCGATGATGAAGCAATGGCAATGGATGATGACTTTTTGCGTGCGCTGGAATATGGTATGCCGCCAACATCGGGTATTGGTATTGGTATAGACCGCCTGGTTATGCTGATGACCAATCAGAGTACCATCCAGGAGGTATTATTTTTCCCGCAGATGCGCCCGGAGAAAAAGGCAAAGATGGTTACCGTGGATGATTTTATAAACATTGGTATACCTGCTGAATGGGTGCCAGTGCTTAACAAAATGGGCTTTAATTCAGTTCACGAACTTAAGGCTGCTAATCCTAATAAAGTGTTTAATGACCTTGGCGGGATGCGTAAAAAATTAAAGCTGGATATTACTATGCCGGTTAAGGAAGATGTGATGAGATGGTTTGAGTAAAATAATCTTGAAATAATTAAAAAATAGTTGATTATTTGAAAACAAATTTCGTTGAGTTATCGTATTACAAAAATATTTAGCTTTAAACCTGCTATTTAATAACAATTTGTTAACGAAATAATAAAATCAATAAAACTTTGGTATTGATTATGTTGTTTATTATTGTAATATACACTTATTTGTAAAGTCATGACTAACTCAATTTTGGAGATCACTGAAAACGAATACCTGATAAAGCTAAACAGGAGTACTTTCAATCTGTCGTTTATCAGGAGCTTACTGAAAATGGTTGAGGTAGCAAATCCTATGGAGGATGATTTGCATATACCGGACAGGCATTTAGCCGCTAACCAAAACCATTCATCTGAACCCGATTATTACAGTTCACTTGAAGAAAAATAGGCTTTAAAAATCTCTTTCTAAAACCTATTTTTTAAAACTGTCTGTATCCACCCCTTACTACCTGCTTATCCATTTGGGCCATTTGCCCTTTCATCATCTTTATTTGGTCGGTAAGCAATTTATTCTTATCATCTTTAGTAGCTTCCTGTAAGTACATTTGCGCTTCGCGCTTATTGCGCTTGGCCATAGCAATACCGGCAAGACTTAATTTTGCAAGGGCTACGTTGTGCGACATTTTCATACCTAATGAAAGTGCCTTCTTAAAATATTTTTCTGATTTCAGCGGAGCCTTACGTGATTCAATAAGCCCAATAAGCAAATTATAATAACCGTGCTGGTTCTTATTTAATTGCTTTTCGTAATCTGTTATCTTCAATAACCATTCTTCAGCCTTTTCAGATTTTTCTTTACGCAAAAACCATTGAGCTATGATCATATTTTCGTTAAAGAAGTAACTAAGCAGCACAATTCCACCTAAAAACAATACCAATATTCCCCAAGCCCAAAAACCAAAAGCACAAAGTGCAACAGCTGAGCCTAAAACCAAACAAGCTATAATTAACCTGACTATATTTGACATTTTGTATTACTATTTTTGAACTACAAATATCCGTTTATTTGTACGCTAAATCAACATCTTTAAAAATATTTATGGCAGTAGAAATAGAGCCTTCATGGCTGGAAGTTTTGGGTGAAGAATTTGATAAAGATTACATGGTACAGTTGCGTCAGTTTTTAAAAAACGAGAAGCAGGCAGGTAATAAAATATATCCAAAAGGCGGCGATATTTTTAACGCTTTTAACAAAACACCATTTGATAAGGTTGAAGTTGTAATTCTTGGTCAGGACCCGTATCACGGAGAACATCAGGCACATGGCTTATCGTTTTCTGTTCAAAAAGGTATTACCATACCGCCGTCACTCAGGAACATTTATAAAGAATTGGAAACAGATATCCTAGGTTTCGTGATACCAAAACACGGTGACCTTACAGAATGGGCCGAACAAGGCGTATTATTGTTAAACGCCAGTCTTACAGTACAGGCTGGAATGCCGGGTTCGCATCAAAAAAAGGGCTGGGAAACCTTTACTGATACTGTGATCAGAAAAATATCAGAAAAAAAAGAAGGCATCGTTTTTATACTTTGGGGAAGCTTTGCACAGGCTAAAGCCGAGCTGATAGATAAAACAAAACATCACATCATCAAATCCCCTCACCCATCGCCATTTTCAGCAGATCGTGGTTTTTTTGGTTCCAAACCTTTTTCAAAAACTAATGAAATTTTAAAAAAAGAAGGAAAGAAACCGATTGATTGGCAGATTCATTAACCCCCTAAAGGGGGAATTTTTGATTAGCCAATACAAATAATCAAATGCTCCCCTTTAGGGGTTGGGGGCTTAATATTCCAACGGCACAATAGGCTCTTTCTTACTAGTCGACATAATCATCATGGTTTGAAAAGTTTTAACCACAGTAATCCGGCTTATCTTTTCCATGATCAGTTGTTCATACGATTTTATATCGCGCACATATACTTTGAGCAAAAAGTCACATTGACCGGTTACATGATGACATTCTGTAACCTCTTTAATATTTTGAATCTCTTCTAAAAATTTTTGGATCGTATCTTTTTGATGAAAATCGAGCGATATCTGGATAAATGTTTTTATACCCAGGCCCAACTTTTCTTCATCAACCAATGCATGATAACTCTTAATATATTCAGCGTTCTCCAGCTTGCGTACGCGCTCCAAAGTTGGAGCTGGTGAAAGCCCTATCTCGTTCGATAACTGGAGGTTTGTTATCCGCCCGTTCTCTTGTAATATCTTAAGTATTTGGAGGTCTATTTTATCTAATTCAGCAGCCATAATCCAACAAATATATAGTTTTCCTTAATCAGCAAAATAAAATTTTTTAAAAAACTATTTTAACAGAAATAAATTTTTTATTTATAATATATTTAGGCTTGTCTAAATATATTATTAGATTTGTATAAATGAATACATTAGCCGAAGAAAACTATTTAAAATCGATATATCACCTGTCACTTAATGCTGAGAATGTTAGCACTAACCAGCTTGCTGCCTTATTAAATACTAAAGCATCGTCAGTTACAGATATGCTTAAAAAGCTATCTGATAAGGAATTAATAAATTATACACCTTACCAGGGGGTTAATCTCACCTCTGCAGGTGAAAAAATTGCCATAAGTATTATTCGCAAACACCGCTTATGGGAATATTTTTTGGTTGAAAAATTAGACTTTAAGTGGGATGAGGTGCATGAAATGGCCGAAGAGATGGAACATATTTCTTCGAATGAATTGATTGACAGGCTGGATAAATTTATGGGTTTTCCCGAATATGATCCGCATGGGGAACCAATTCCTGACTGTAACGGATTATTTAAAATACATGATCTTAAACTTGTATCAGCAATCGGCCTTAACGAAAGCGGGACAATTTGGGCTGTACGTAATCATTCCCCGGAATTTTTAAAGTACCTCGAAAAACAGGAACTTATAATTGGAAAAAAAATCAGCATTGCAGAGATCATCGAATTTGATCATTCTGTGGTGTTGCAAATGGAAGATAAAAAAATACAAATAAGCCGCGAGGTTGCTAATAATTTATTGGTTGCTATATGAGTAATAATTCACAACAATCATTAAGTAATGTACACAGTTCTGTAAAAACGGAAAACAAAACCGGTTGGCGCAAAATTTTAGCTTTTATTGGACCTGCCTACCTAATTAGTGTTGGTTATATGGACCCCGGAAACTGGGCAACTGATATTGCGGGCGGGAGTGCATTTGGTTACCGGTTAATATGGATATTATTCGCATCAAACCTTATAGCTTTATTACTGCAATCATTAAGCGCCAGGCTGGGCATTGTACGGGGCCTCGACCTGGCCCAGGCCTCAAAAAATTCCTATCCAAAGTTTATAAATTTTTGCCTGTATATACTGGCTCAAATAGCAATTATAGCCTGTGACCTGGCCGAGGTTATCGGTATGGCTATCGGGCTTCAGTTATTGTTCCACCTGCCTTTGATCTGGGGTGTATCACTTACGATGACTGATACCGTTTTAATGCTTTTTTTGATGAACAAAGGCATGCGCAAATTGGAAATATTTATCATGTCGATGATATTTATAATGGGCGCCTCTTTTTTGATTGAAATGTTTATAGTCGGCCCTAATGCTTTGGAGATAGCCAAAGGCTTTATTCCTAATAACATATTTAAAAGTGATTTAATAAGCCAGCGGATGCTATATATATCCATTGGTATAATAGGGGCAACTGTAATGCCGCACAACCTCTATTTGCATTCGTCCCTGGTTCAAACACGACAGATCACCAGAACAAATGAAGGGCTAAAATCTGCTATTAAGTTCAACCTGTTTGACACGGCTATAGCACTTAACCTGGCATTTGTGGTAAACGCTGCCATATTAATATTAGCGGCAAGCGCTTTTTTTAAAAATGGGTACTTCCAGGTTGCCGAAATTCAGGATGCCTATAAATTGCTTCAACATATTTTTGGCACCCTTGCCCCTACTTTATTTGCCATAGCGTTAATAGCTTCGGGTCAAAGTTCAACCATCACTGGTACGCTTGCCGGGCAAATTATTATGGAAGGGCATATTAATTTGCGTATTGAGCCATGGCTGCGCAGGTTATTGACAAGATTAATGGCCATCATCCCATCTGTTTTTACTATTATTTATTTTGGAGAATCCGGCCTGGGCAGCCTCATCATATTAAGCCAGGTAGTTTTAAGCCTTCAACTTGGTTTTGCTGTTATACCACTTATTCATTTCACCTCAGACCGCAAACGCATGGGAAAATTTGCGATCAGCTTAAGAGTAAAAATACTGGCATGGGCAAGTGCAGCGTTAATAATAGGATTAAATGCCAAATTAGTGATAGGGCAGCTAAGTGACTGGATAAAACAATATCCCGCCTCGCATATGTGGATGTATGGTTTGGTGATTCCGCTTGTTATCTGCATCGCCATGTTATTACTTTATGTGTTTTTGAGACCTCTGTTATTTAAACATCACGATACCCCTGCAAGGGTGCCGCATGGGTTGGCTTCAACCATTCACGACATAAAACCTGTAATTTATAAGCATATAGGAATATCCATTGATTTTTCAAAAAACGACCGTGATAGTATCCGGCATGCCATTATGCAGGGTGGAAAAAATGCAGTTTATACATTAATCCATGTTGTAGAAACAGCTGGGGCACGCTATTACGGCACTGAAATAATGGACCACGAGACACAAAGTGATGTGAATAACCTGGATAAATATGTGGAGGCATTAAACAAACTCGGCTATGATGCCAAGGCTCATATAGGATTTGGCAATGCGGCAAACTCCATTGCAAAAATTATAAATGATGAGAAAATTGATTTCATTGTAATGGGTTCGCACGGGCATAAAGTATTAAAGGATCTTATTTTTGGCACTACCGTTAATAAGGTTCGTCATAAGGTGAACGTGCCTGTACTGGTTGTAAAACCGCAATAACAAAATATATATAGTGTTAAAATTCGCATAATTCGTGCAAATAAATTCGTGTAATTCGTGCCTTTTAAATTCGCATATTTGCGGTTTAAAGATGCGGTGATGGAACAGAACATTTATATAAAGAACAAGAAAGCTTATTTCGAATACCACATACTGGATAAATACATCGCGGGGATAAAATTGCTGGGTACCGAAATAAAATCCATTCGCGATGGCAAAGCCAATATTAATGATGCGTTTTGCACCTTTATAAATGACCAGCTTTATGTACGCAACCTGCATATCGCAGAATACAGCTTTGGATCATTTTACAACCACGAAGCCAAACGCGACCGTATCTTACTTCTCAACAAAAAAGAACTTAAAAAGCTGCAAACCCGGGGAGAAGAAAAAGGACTAACCATTGTCCCGCTTGCTTTGTTCATCAGCGAACGCGGCTTTGCCAAGCTGGAAATCGGACTTGCTCAAGGTAAAAAGACCTTCGATAAACGCGAAACCATGAAGGAAAGGGATACTAAGATAGAGATGGATAGGGTGATGAAACGTTGATTGATTTCGGATTTTGGACATTCAATTTCGAATTTATTTTTTGTCTGATTTCAAAAAGTCTCCCCTACCGGGGGAGATTTAAAGGGGGCTTAAACACTAAACCTCTCGCACTTCTCCAAAAAACCGTCATCTGCATCAGCACCCATTCCCGGCGTATCATCAATATTCAAATTATATCCGTTATAAGTAACGCCTCCTGTGCAGGGATCTTCTAAATGGCCAAGCATACAGGTGTCCATATCATAAAATTTTATGTTGGGACTGGCATAAACAAAATGCAGTTTGGCGCTTAAAGCTATACGGCTTTCCAGCATACCGCCCATCATACAGGCAATACCTTTCTCCGCCGCAAGATCATGAATTTGTTTCGCTTCATGTATACCACCCGATTTTGCCATCTTAATATTAATATAATCGCATGAGCCGCTGTTAATCTGCTTACGGGCATCATGACGGTTATAAACACTTTCATCCGCCATAATTTTTACTGGCGAAAGTTGCATCAGTTCGGGTAAACGATCATCATACCAGGTACGCATAGGTTGTTCGCAAAATTCAATATCATATTTATCTAAAGACTGCAAAACAAAAACGGCGTCTTCAAAGCTCCATCCCTGGTTGGCATCTATACGTATTTTCAACTCACTGTCCACAGCTTCACGGATCTGTTTAATACGCTCAACATCTTCAACAGCATTTTTCCCTAATTTTACCTTTAGTATATGAGCGCTTAAGCGTTTAAACGATAAAGCTTTTTCAGCCATTATCGCTGGGCTTGCAATTCCAATGGTAATGTCGGTTTCAACTTTACGCTTTTCACCCCCTAAATACTGATATAAAGGTAACCCTGCATTTTTGGCGGCGATATCATACAATGCTATATCGAAGGCGCTTTTAATAGTAGTATTACCTGCAGTAAAATTATGAAGCTGCTGTAAGCGATCCGGAATATTCAAGGCATCTTTTCCCTTCCATAATTTTGCAAACTCACGGGCCATTATTAAACAAGTATCCTGTGTTTCGCCAACTATCATCGGAAACGCTGAGCATTCGCCGACACCGTAAAAACCTGCGTTAGTATTTATCCGGATAAAAACATTTTGCGCATGGTCCATTGTTCCGGTAGCTATGGTAAATGGTTCCATGGGTATACTAAAACGATAAATATCAATTGTTGTGATGATGACTGGCTGCTGCATCAATTTATTAAATAGTTTGCTGGCTAAAATAGGAATTTGTTGTTGAAAGGTTGTAATGTTGAAAGGTTGTAATGTTTGATTAAATAGTTTATTAGTTCATTAACTGGAGTTTGCGGCTTTACCAATTTTTGGAATTTGGGACTAAAAGAACATTCCAACTTTACAACAACTCACTCAACCATTTACCAATATTACCAATTTATCGGTACCTGATGTAAATTCCCCGGCTGTTTTACCTGTTAGGATGGGTGCTTTTATGCCTTTTTTTAAATGAGTTTTTCCTGTAAAAATACGGGCCTCATCCCATAGACCGGCTTCAATAAATGTATTCAACGTATAAGCGCCACCCTCAATAATAACCGATTGTATATCCTGAAGGTATAATTGGAACAAAATATATTGCGGCACATACCGCTCGAAATCTTCAAGTCCAATATATTTATTCTTTCCTGCTATATCGGTTTTTATTTCGTTAAAAATCAGTGTTTCAACCGATTGGTCAAATATATTTAAATTGGGATCTAATTCAAGTTTCCTGTCAATAATAACCCGTTTTGGCGATTTTCCGGGCCCAAAACGTACATTTAATTGAGGATTATCAATAGCTACTGTATTTTTCCCAACCAATACTGCATCCTCTTCACTACGCCATTGGTGTACCAACTTACGCGATTCCATGCCGGTTATCCAATGCTGACTATTATCATCTGGCGCAAAAAAACCATCTTCAGTTTGCGCCCATTTTAATATAATATAAGGACGCTGTTTTTCTACCCGCGTAAAAAAACGACGGTTTAACCACTGACACTCCTTTTCCAGCATACCTGTTATAACTTCTATTCCTGCGTCTTTGAGCTTATCAATACCTTTTCCATTTACTTGTTCAAATGGGTCACGGCAACCAACCACAACTTTTGGAATTTGGCATCTGATGATCAGATCAGTACAAGGCGGGGTCTTGCCATAATGAGCACATGGCTCTAATGAAACATAAATAGTAGATTTTTTTAATAATTCTGAATAATCAGTAAACTTACTGACCACCTGGTTAATGGCATTTACTTCTGCATGAGCTTCACCATATTTTTGATGGTACCCCTCGCCTATTATCTTATCGTCTAATACAACAACAGCGCCAACCATTGGGTTAGGACTTACGTTGCCTAAACCTAGTTCCGCAAGTTCAATGCAGCGTTGCATATATTTTTCATGTTCCACCATGCTGCAAAAGTAGCTTTTATGTTACTTTGTTGAATGAAAACTATAAAGGATGTTTTTGCTGCCTTCAGGCAAAGCCTTATAACATTATATGATTTAAAAGAATTGGAGGCTATCACCCTTTTGGCGATCAGTGAAACAGCAAACTTATCCAAAGCAAAAATCAAAGCTTTCCCTGAACATGAACTATCTTCACAACAAAGCGAACAACTTAAAGACATTTTAAATCAGCTGAAAACAGGAAAACCAATCCAGTATATTTTGGGCAAGACAGAATTCTATGGTTTAACTTTTAATGTAAATCCATCAGTACTAATTCCACGACCCGAAACAGAAGAGCTGGTGGAATGGGTTCTTTCTTCAGTTAGCAGTTTTCAGTTGGCAGTTGGCAGTATTTTGGACATTGGGACAGGTAGTGGCTGTATTGCTATAAGTTTAAAAAAGAATCTTCAAAAATTTAATGTTTCGGCAATTGATATTTCAGAGGATGCCCTCGATACCGCAAAAAGTAATGCCGCACTTAATGAAGTTAATATTGATTTTATTGAGACCGATATTTTAAATCTTAAATCCGATCCCGATAGCTATCGGGACGAACATTCGAAATTCGAAATCATAGTAAGCAACCCACCATATGTTACTCTGCACGATAAAACTCAAATGCATACAAACGTAACAGACTTTGAACCACATAATGCTCTTTTTGTTCCAGAAGATGATCCCTTGATATTTTATAAAGCAATTGCTGACTTTGCCGCTGCTCACCTTGTTCAAAACGGGTTATTGTTTTTTGAGATAAATGAAAGTTATGGGAAAGAAATTATTCAAATATTAACTGAAAAAGGATTAAAGAATGTTGAGTTGAGAAAAGATATGAGTGGAAGGGATAGGATGATTAAGGCTTCCTTTTAGTTTAGTTGTTTAATTCTTTTGTCTGAATCAAGATTTTTAGGATTTTAGGATGATCAAGATTAAAACGCAAGCATCCTAAAATCCTTTAATCCTGTAAATCCTGATTCAGAAAAAATCAAACCCTAACTTCTTGGATGATACTGAATAATCGTTCCCTTTAAATATTCCCTGTCCAAATGGGTATATATCTCGGTAGTGGTAATACTTTCATGACCCAGCATTTCCTGTACGGCTCGCAGATCAGCGCCTCCTTCTACCAAATGTGTTGCAAATGAATGCCTGAAAGTATGCGGACTGATGGTCTTATTTATCCCGGTAATTTCTGCCAGTTGCTTAATTACCATAAATATATAAACCCTGCTTAATCTTGTTCCCCTGCGGTTTAAAAAAACCAGGTCTTCCTCTCCTTTTTTTATTGGAATATGAACCCTTATATTTTCAATCCATATTTTTAAAGCATTTACAGCAGAACCACCGATTGGAACCAAACGCTCTTTGCTGCCTTTACCAACTACTTTAATAAATTCAATATCCAAATAAAGGTTTGATAATTTAAGTTCAGTTAATTCAGATACACGCAGACCGCAGCCATATAAAACTTCAAGTATTGCTTTGTTCCTGGCACCTTCAGGTTTGGATACATCGATTGCATCTATCAGTTTGTTTATATCATTAATGCTTAAAGTATCTGGCAGCTTTCTTTGAATTTTTGGTGATTCAAGTAATTCAGAAGGGTCACTTTTTATTAAATCCTCCATGAGCAGGTATTTATAAAAAGATTTTATGCCTGATAATATCCTTGCTTGTGATGATGGGATCATGCCTAATTCACTCGCCCATACAATAAACAGGCGTAAATCAGAAAGAGTAATATTTTCCGGAGTTGGTTTATTAACTTGAATATCAGCATACTGAAATAACTTTTCTATATCTCTACTATAGGCTTCTATAGAATTTTCAGAAAGAGATCTTTCTAATTTTAAATATGCCTGGAAACCTTTTATCGCCGAACTCCAATCCAATTGATTTTTTTATAAAGTTTTTATTTAAGTTTGAAGTGATGAAGATACAAATAATTAACGGCCCCAATTTAAACCTGCTTGGCGTTCGTGAGAAATCCATTTACGGTGATACCGGTTTTGACACTTATCTTGAAAATCTCCGTGAACTTTATCCAAACATTGATATTTACTACTACCAAAGCAATGTAGAAGGCGAAATTATAAATAAATTACATGAAATAGGTTTCAGTCATGATGGTGTTGTGTTAAATGCCGGTGCTTATACTCATACCTCAATTGCTATTGCCGATGCTATTGCTGCTATCAATACACCCGTAGTTGAAGTGCATATTTCGAATGTATATAAACGGGAAGAGTTCAGGCATAGTTCCATGCTCGCTGCTAATTGCAAGGGAGTAATTGCTGGATTTGGTATGGACTCGTACCGTTTAGCTATTGAAAGCTTTTTAATTGATTAAAATTACATACACTTACAGAGCATTTACGTATTAGCTCCTTTATTTTTGCAATTATATGCGCAACTTCATTAAGTCCTTTCCACTGATTGTATTTTTAATTGTAGTTTTCTCGTTAAAAGACGGTTTTGCCCAGGTTAATGCTGAAAAAAAACAAACTCTAAAAAAACGAGATCAGCAAAGACATGCCATGCATGTGCGCGACTCTTTATTGAAGTCCATCACTAAATCTGATACTTCTATAAGTAGTTTACTTCAAAGAGCTGCACAATATACTACTACTTATAACCAAATTAGTAATAGTTTATCCGAAGGGTTGGATACAGCCGATATAAGCCAGCAGCTACCACCCGCTATGAAGCGGATAGATAGAATTATTGCATTAAGTAATACTCACAAATCGAGTACATTACGTTACTTATTTGTATTAAGGGACAATTTAGACCGATTGCAGGAGCAGTTGGACGGATGGCAATCAGACTTGAACGACATAAACACTAAGTTAGTCCAAAACCAAAATGACCTTCTCAAGTTTAAAAAGGATTCACTATTAAAAACTATTCCTTCAGACAGCCTTGTAAGAATAACTTTCTTTACCCACTTAAAGGCACTTAAGGCATTGTGGCATAAAGTAGATTCTGCTAATAGGAGCGCTCTTATTAAAGTTAATCTTCTGCAGGATAAAACATCAGTCTCTTATACTAAGATATTAGATGAAACTGATCATATTGATGCTAAAATAAAAGGTTTCGCGATTAAGGCTTTATCCGGCGAATCTGATTACATATGGAACATAGACAAACAGTACAATTCTTTTAAATCAGCTTTAGATGATACAATTAGACTTAACAAAATATTGTTTAACTATTTTATAAAAAGCGGGACAGTAACGCATTTAATTGTGATATTATTCTTTATCCTGATTTTTAGCTGGATATTATATAACCGTTTTAATGCAATACGAATTAATGACAATCCTGACACGATATTTAGTGAGGCTAATTATATTCATAAAAACCCGGTTATTTCGGCCTTATTGGTTGTTACGGCAATAACACCTTATCTTTATTCGCACCCGCCCGCTGTTTTTATAGAAACGTTCTTTTTAGTTTCCATTATTTTAACACTCATTCTCGTTAAAAAAAATTTTCACGACGGAACATTTAATTTTCTTATCCTGCTTTTTCCGCTTACTGTAGTTTACGGCATAAGTAATTTATTTATACAACTTTCCGATATCGACAGGTATGTCATTTTTCTTGTAAGTATCATATCGATAATTACAGGTATTGTTTTCTATAAAAAGGTAAAAAAATCACCGGATGATCATCTTCCATATGCTGGCCTTGCGTTACAACTATTTATTCTGTTACAAATTTCATCCGCGTTACTTAATGTAACAGGCAGGTTTAGTCTGGCTAAGATTATTGGGGTAACCGCTGTTTTTAATTTATGGTTATTAATAATTCTGTTTTTTGTAGTTAAGATAATAATTGAGGGTTTGTATCTGCATTTTCAAATTAAAAAAGGCGGCAATAGTTTTATTAACTGGCTTGATTATGATATTGTTCAAAACAAATTTAAAAACACGCTTGTTTGGATAGCTTCATTGCTATGGTTGTTTTTTCTTTTGCAAAACTTAAATATTGATGATTGGGCGGTTGATACAGTCAGTGATATTCTAAATCAATCGCAATCCATTGGCGGAGCCTCATTCACTTTCGGTGGATTCGTTATTTTTATTTTTGTGATATGGTTATCTTCCATCATATCAAAAATCATAAGTTACTTTTACGATATTTCGGCTCAGCGTGTCTCGGATCTTTCCATATTAAAAAAGAAAAACCGCACTTCCACACTTTTAATCAGGATGGGTGTTTTTTCATTAGGTTTTCTTTTGGCTGTTGCTGCCTCGAACTTTCCGTTAGAAAAATTAACAATAATAATCAGCGCCTTTGGCGTCGGTATAGGCTTTGGTCTGCAAAATATTGTAAACAACCTTGTATCGGGCCTGATACTCGCATTTGAAAAACCAATAAACATCGGGGATATTGTAGAAGTTGACGGTGTTTCGGGGACTATGAAAGAAATAGGCATACGGTCAAGTAAAATAGCAACCGGCGACGGTTCTGAAGTTATTATCCCTAACGGCGACTTAATATCGCATCACGTGATAAACTGGACATTAAGTAATACTAACCGCCAGGTTTCATTAGTTATCAACACTGCCTATGGCGTTGATATCGACAAAGTGAAAGATTTGTTAAAAAGTGTATTAACAAACCGTAACGATATTATGGCCTCTCCCGGTCCTTCCGTTTTTGTAAATAATGTTAGTATAAGTTCAATTGAATTTAAAGTTTTTTTCTGGGCGGCAGATATTAATAATGTAGCTGAACTAAAGAGTGTGGTTTTAGCTGATATTTATAAGGAACTTAAAAAGGAAAACATCGAAATGCCTTCCGGACAAAAAGACTATTACCTGCATTTCCCTGAGGGTGAACTTGTATTAAGTATAGCTAAAGAAACGAAGGACGCTGAGAAAAAGGATTCAAATAAAAACACTAATAAAAATCCGCCCGATTCAAATCAGTAAAGTGCTTTTTCTTTTTTACGAAAAACTCCCATACAATGCTGCCTTTATAAATACCTTTTAAAGGATATTTTGGGGTCATTCCAGACCATGCATTTTGTTTACGGACTTTAAATAAATTAAGAACAAAATACTGATGTGCCCGGCTAACCGCCCAGGCATCTTTGCGTTTACCTTCATTTAAAAAGCGGAATATTGCCATCAAGTCTAAGCATATCCGGATAGGAATGATATATACCGCACGCCAAAATGGAAGGTTTTTTTTGAGCAATGAAAGGTTATTCCTGAAATTTAAATAGGTTTTGAATGGGTTTTCAACATTGAGTGTACCTCCTCCCAAGTGAAATATTTCCGATTCGGCACAATACATTACTTTATACCCTTTATTTTTTAAACGCCAGCAAAGATCAATCTCTTCCATGTGGGCAAAAAAGCTGTCATCGAATCCATTTGCCTCATCCCAGCAATGTTTTTTAATAAACATAGAAGCACCTGACGCCCAAAACACTTCACCCGATTGCTGATACTGCTCTCTATCCTGTTCTATTTCGTAAAACATCCGGCCACGGCAAAATATATATCCGAATTTGTCAATAAATCCCCCGGCTGCACCGGCATGTTCAAAATGATCTTTTTGTAAGTATGATTTTATTTTTGGTGCAGCTACCGCTATTAAAGGATCGCTTTCCATTAAACCGATAACAGGAGCTATCCAACCGGGATAAACTTCAACATCAGAATTAAGAAGTATATAATAGTCGGCTTCCACCTGGCTTAATACGCGGTTATAACCACCTGTAAAACCATAATTCTGATCGTTTTTAATTATTCGGATTGATGGGTATTCTTGTTCAATAAACTCAACAGATCCATCAGTAGACGCATTATCTCCTATAATGATTTCCAGGTTAGGGCATATTGATGATAACACCGACGGGAGAAACTGGCGCAGGTGCTTTATGCCGTTCCAATTTAAAATTACAACAGCAACTTTAGGGAGATAGGTCATTGGGTCATTAGTCATTAGTCATTGGCCCATTAGATAGGATGGCAGATTTGTAAATCTTATTGCCAATATTTTTTATATAAATGTTAAGCTTCAAATTAATTGAATTTAAGTTTTTGAAATGTTAAGATCATTGACCTTCCGGGATATTATATTTACTTACCAAGCTTTTCTGATTCCCGGCTAAAATAGCAGAAATTTTTATTTATAATGATATAGGTTAAGTTTTCTGCAACCATCCAATGACTAATGACTAATGACAGAATGACCAACGTCCTCCGGTTTAATTTTCCATCTCCGGTGCGACCATAGCCAATATTCGGGCTTTTCTATTATTAATGATTCGAGATATTTCACATGAATTTCGGTAATTTCATAAGGCTTGGTTTGTTTTGGATCTTCAACTAAAGGCACAAATGTATAAGTATAATAGCCTCTTTTTATCAAATCAATTTTGTAAAATATTACAACGCAGTCAACTACTTTCGTCAATTTTTCAATACCCAAAAATACAGCAGTCGGCTGGTTGAGAAAAGTAGTAAAATATTTGGAATCTTCCCTTGTCGGTGTTTGGTCTGAAGCAAGCACAGTAAAGGTTAACTCATTCTTATACTCAATCATTTTGCGAAGCGTTTGCCTCATAGAGATCATAGTGGCGCCAAAGCGGGAACGTGTCTTGTTGAAAAAATCTGTGAAAACTTCATTTGATTGCGGTTTATAGACAATCATTCTTCTCTTATCTGTCAAAAAACCAAAACTTAAACAAGCCATTTCCCAGTTACCATAATGCCCTGCAGCAGCTATTATACTTTTCTCCCGACTAAAATAATGTTCCATTAATTCCGTGTTTGTACATATAATCCGGCGGCGTACTTGTTTTGCCGACATTCTCACTGACTTTATTGTTTCCATCATCAGGTCGGCCATATATTTGTAATATCTTCTTTCGATGAGTTTGCGTGCTTCCTCAGATTTGTCAGGAAAGGAATTCCAAAGGTTCTCCTGCACAACTTTCCGGCGGTAGCGTGTTATATAATAAAGTATGACAAATAAAATATCCGATATTAGGTATAAAAACCAGAAAGGCAATAGCGACACCAGGTACAAAAAGTAGATACCCAACCTTGACAGCCCTTTTTTTATCATTATTTTAGACCAATTTTTGTTGCAAACATAAAATATATGATTGAAAAAGGCGCTGTATTCCCCATGTTTTATCTTCCGCCTATTGAATATTTTGTAAAGTTAAAGGCTTATAAGCCTGATATACTGATAGAAAGAGAGGAACACTTCCCAAAACAAACCTACCGCAACCGTGTTAACATTTATACGCCCGATGGTGTGCTGGCGTTGGTGGTTCCTGTTAGTAAAGGCTCAAAAAACCACACTAAAGTAAAAGATGTAAAAATAAGCTATGATTTTGACTGGCAGCGTTTACACTGGTTAAGCCTGCAGGCCTGTTATCGCCGTTCGGCCTATTTTGAATATTATGAAGATGAATTTGCAGTATTTTATAAAAAAAAATATCCTTTCCTGTTTGATTATAATGAACAACTGTTGGAGTTTATCCTTAAATCATTAAAAATGCCGTTAGCTTTAACTTTCACCGAAAGTTATGAAGATGAATATTCACTCCTCACTGATTTCAGAAATACTTTCAACCCAAAAAAAGAATCCCAATTTGAACAAAGACCTTACTTCCAGGTTTTTGAAGAACGCAAAGGATTCATAAAAAATTTGAGTATTGTTGACCTGCTGTTTAACCAGGGGCCACAGGCTATAAATTATTTGTAGGTAATATCGTTAGCTAAATATTATTTTTTTGCAACAATAACGTTACTATCCAATTCATAAATAATTTCTACTGAAATTTGGATGTCATTTGTAAACTAATTAAAAAGACGCTTCAATAATGCATTTCCTCAAATCAGCTAAAATATATTTCTGCTTTGCGGTATTTCTATTGGTTGCAAAACCATTTTTAGGCTTTGCAATGTTCAGCCGTATCCACCCTCCTGCCGGTGCAAATATTTTTATAAAAGTATTTAACAAACGTAAACAGGAGTATGCTGAAGATAGCGACAATAATATTATCGCTATTCAAAAAAAGTTAGCCGATCCAGTGAAGCAAGTAATACTACATTTTTTAATTCTTTTAGATATTCTTTTCCCAGCTGCCATTGAGACCGTGGCAGATATAACAACTAATTTTTTACGGCGGATACACTTAAGCTTACTTCCCCGCGAAAACACCTGGTTACTTAACGGTAAACTCATCATTTAATATTATTGTGTTAATCGCCATGTGCGGTAATTTGTAATTGAAAACTGACAAAAATTTAATTTGTTGGCGGTTTTCTTGTCATTTTAATAATTAATACAAAAATAAATGTTGAGATTAAAAAAATGCATCTGCATTTTAATATTGTTGATAACAGTAATAGCTGCAGATGCACAACAAACACCCCCTGCTGTAACTTTGAAAGAGTTATTAACAAGGGTCAATCAAAAAGCCCCAACGTTGCTTACCGATTCTGCAGCAATTCTTATACGTCAGGCACAAGCGGCCGAAACACGCAGCAACTGGCTACCAAACCTTAAATTAAATTATCAGACCGACATTGGCACCAGCAATAATGTTATAGGCCCATATTTTGGTTTTGGCATTATCCCCTCCAGTACCAGCGGGGTTCATAATACTAATGTTACTACTGCGGCTTCAACAAATTTGGGCATTGCAGCCCTCGACTGGGAAATTTACAATTTCGGCGCTTATGGAGCCGCAAATAAAGTGGCTAACTCTGATATAACTGTTGAGCAAAACCAATATGCAACATCAAAATATCAGTTGCAGGCTTTTACTATTAGCTACTATTTACAATTATTGCGCTTACAGGATTTTCTTGGGATACAGTACAGGAACATCCAGCGTAACCAGGAAATAATGCGCTCAATACGCTCCCTTGCTAAAAGCGGGGTCAAAGCCGGTGTTGATACCAGTGTAGCCGAAGCGGAATTATCGAAAGCCCGTTTAAATTATATTGAGCTGAACAACCAGCTAAAACAGGTACAATTACAACTTTCGTCTGTTAGCGGTGTGCCTTATCAATCGATAGTACCGGATACTACGGTAGAAATGACGCTGATCAATCAACCGGCCGCTTATTTGTTTCCTCCTGATACAGCCAATCATCCACTAATCAACCTTTACAAATCTGTTTATAAAAACAGCCTGCAAAGAGAGGATTTGGTAAAAAAGCAGTATAATCCTAAAATATCCCTCGAAGCTGCTGCCTGGGGGCGCGGATCAAGTATCAGCCCCAGTGATCAATATAACAGCCTTTCAACAGGGTACGGTTTTCAACGAAATGATTACCTGGTTGGCCTGGGAATATCCTACAACTTGTTTGATTTGCGAAGAAGGCAACTAAAATTACGTACCCAGAAAGCAAATACAGACTATGATGTAAAAAAACTACAGGAACAGCAACAACTGCTTGCAATTAGCGCCAGCCAGGCCGATGTAGAAATGCAAACAGCATTAAACCGCCTGCAAGAAATTCCCAATCAGTTAAAGGCAGCAAATGCCAGCTATAGGCAGCAATTATCATTGTATAGAAATGGGTTGTCGAACATCGTTGATCTTGATGCAGCCCTCAATATCCTTTATCGTGCAGAAACGGATTATATGCAGGCCAAATACGATTATACTAATGCGCTGTTCCAGAAAGCGATTACTGAAAACCAGGTAAATGCCATTTTAAACTTAATTAAATAACATGAGTTCAGCAAAGCGGTTGTCGCCTCACCCCAACCCCTCTCCAAGGGAGAGGAGCTTAGAAGTCCTCTCCTTTGGAGAGGATTTAGGTGAGGCCAAACAGGTATTTCAATTTTAAACTTAATTAAATAATCAACTATGTCAATGGTCACATCCGCACTGAAAAGGCCGATTACAGTAATAGTGATCACCATGAGCCTTTTAATATTTGCAGTGCTCAGTGCAATAAATATACCAATAGATATTTTTCCAAAGCTCAATCTTCCTACCATTTATGTTATCGAATCCTATGGGGGCATGTCGCCGCAACAGATGGAAGGTTTTTTTGCCACACGTTTGCAAGACCAGTTCTTGTATGTTGATGGGATAAAAAACATAAGCAGTAAAAGCATCCAGGGCTTAACCATAATAAAAATTTCTTTTTACGAGACTACTAATATGGCCGAAGCCTCTGCCCAGGTGGCTTTGCAGGTAAACAGGGCGCAAAGTTTTTTTCCTCCCGGCGCTTTACCTCCGCAAGTAGTAAGGTATGATGCTTCATCATTACCTGTTGGAGAGCTGGTATTGGATAGTAAAAACGAAAGTTTAAAAGATATTTATGATTTGGCTGCAACACGCATCCGTCCAATGTTTGCAACCATACCCGGGCTTTCAGCGCCGCCACCTTTTGGTTCAAATGCCAGGACAATCGTTTTCAGCATTGATCCTAACAAATTGCGGAGTTTTAACCTGACTCCTGATGAGGTTGTGGACGCTTTAGCAAAATATAACGTAATGTCGCCATCGGGTAACTTGAGGATAGATAATACTATGTATTTAACTACGATGAATTCGCTGGTTAAAAACTCAGAGAATTTTGGTGATATACCCGTGGTAACTAAAAACGGTGTACCCGTTTATGTGAAGGATATAGCAAGGGTTACCGATGCCGCCGATATTACGGTAGATTATGCCCTTGTAAATGGAAAGCGTTCTGTTTACATTCCTATTGTTAAAACAGCTTCTGCTTCCACCTGGACAGTAGTACAGGATTTAAAAAGCCGGCTGCCTGAAATGCAGAACTTACTGCCAAATGATGTTAAAATCTCTTATGAGTTTGACCAGTCTGTGTTCGTAGTAAATGCTGTAAAAAGCTTGATGACCGAAGGCGGGCTTGGAGCATTATTAACAGGTTTAATGGTACTGCTTTTTCTGCGCGATTTGCGGAGCAGTTTAATTGTAGTGATCACTATACCGGTTTCAATATTAATTGGTGTATTGTTATTGAGCTTGTTCGGGCAAACGATCAACATCATGACCTTAAGCGGGTTGGCGCTTGCAATTGGTATACTGGTGGACCAGGCTACGGTAACGATAGAAAACATACACCAACACCTGGAAATGGGCAAATCAAAACGGTTGGCTATTTATGATGCCTGCGAGGAAATATCATTCCCATTATTGCTGATCCTACTCTGTATCCTTGCTGTATTCGCCCCTTCCTTCTTGATGAATGGTGTACCTAAAGCCATGTTTTTACCGCTATCGATGGCTATTGGATTAACAATGATAGTATCCTATGTTTTAGCGCAAACATTAGTGCCAATTTTAAGTAACTTGATGATCAAAGCTGAACGTTATCAAACCTACCACCATGGTAAAATACATGCCCATGCAGGAGAATCATTAGACAGAAACGAAGAGATACAAGTAAATGAGCACCAGGAAGAAGAAGAAACGCATCCGGAACAAAATGATTTTTTTGAAAAAGTAAAAGGTAGATTCATCAAAATAATTACTCGTTTAATGCCTCGTAAAAAACTTTATGTTCCAATTTATTTGGTGGTTGTAATAGCGCTTGCCGGCGTTGGCTTCATTATTATTGGTAAGGATATGATGCCTAAACTCAATAACGGTCAGTTTCAGATCCGTTTAAAGGAACCACAAGGTACCAGGCTGGAACGTACAGAAGAAAAGTTTAAACAAGTATTGCATATTATAGACGAAACGGTTAACAATCATGTGAAGATCACTTCAGGATATATTGGTTTGGTGCCAAGCAGTTTTGGCAGCAGTAACCTCTATGTTTTTAATACAGGAACGCATGAGGCGGTTTTGCAGGTAAACCTGGATGAAAATTATAAAGTGAATCTTGACGAGTTAAAAGATGCATTACGTAAAAATATAGCGCATGTTATACCAGAAATGACCATTACTTTCGAACCTATTGACATGACTGAAAAGATTATGAGTCAGGGTGCAAATACTCCTATTGAGGTACAGGTTGCGGGAAAGGATATACAGCAGATAGAAACTTACGCAAACAAAGTTTTAGCCAAACTAAAACACATACCATACCTGAGGGACGTCCAGATAAATCAGCCATTAAGATATCCAATAATTGCAATAAGACTTGACCGATTAAAGGTTTCTCAATTAGGATTGAATGTAAGTGATATTGCACGCTCTGTAACTGCAAGTACTTCGTCAAGCCGTTATACGCTGAAAAATTTATGGCTTGATGAAAAAAACTCTTATACCTACCAGGTACAAGCGCAAATACCTGAATATGTAATGAACTCAATGGATGAGTTAAAGGAAATACCGCTTGTGAAGGGCCAGAGCAGTCCAACCCTGGCAGATGTTGCTACCTTTAAGGACACCACAGCCGCCGGTGAATACGACCGCACCGGCCCGCGGCGTTTTATTACTGTAAGCGCAAATATTTATAAAAAGGATCTGGGTACAGCCACCACAGCGGTACAAAAAGCTGTTAAATCAGTTGGGGCACCTCCAAAAGGTTTAATCGCATCAATACAAGGTATGTCAAGTTTGTTAACAGAGACACTTACCAGTCTGCAAAATGGTTTAATGTTTGCCGTGCTTGTTATTTTTTTATTGCTGGCAGCAAATTATCAGTCTTTCAAGGTATCCTTATCGGTCTTATCAACAATTCCGGCAGTAATATTGGGTTCAATAACCGCATTGCTGATCACAGGTTCAACCCTCAATTTGCAATCGTATATGGGAATGATCATGTCAACCGGAGTGTCCGTTGCAAATGCAATCCTGATCGTTACCAATGCTGAAAAGCTTAGGCTTGAATTCAGGGATGCAAGTCGTGCTGCCATAACCGCCGCTTCTATCCGTTTACGCCCAATCCTAATGACCAGTTTCGCCATGATAGCTGGTATGATACCGATGGCTTCGGGTATGGGTGAAGCAGGCGAACAGTCAGCGCCGCTGGGCCGTGCTGTAATCGGCGGCCTATTTGCCTCAACCCTTGCAGCCTTATTTATATTGCCTATGGTTTTTGCATGGGTACAGAATAAAACCACTTATGACGAGCCATCATTAATGCCAGAAGAATTAACCGAAACCACCCATTTAAATATCAATAAACATGAAATATAAAGCTTATTTGTTATTAGCTGTAATTGGTTTTTTTGCCGCTTGCTCCGGTGATCAAAAACCGGTTGACTTAACTAAACAAACCACGACAAATACGAATAAATATCAATTTGGAACAGTGGCTGAAAAAGCGCTGTCATCATCGGCGAGGCTTCCGGGACAATTAATCCCGTTTAATGAAGTTAATATTTTTCCAAAAGTAAATGGATTTGTAAAACAGCTATTTGTTGACCGTGGTTCCATTGTAAAAAAAGGGCAGTTGCTGGTTATTCTCGAAGCGCCTGAAATGGAATCACAATTGGAGGCAGCTAACTCTCAGTATCTTCAAGCGCAGGCGGATGCCCGGGCCAGCAAAGAAAAATATGAACGGCTAAAAGAAGCCGCTAAAGAACCGGGCTCAGTATCGCCATTGGATCTTGATAATGCAAGTTCACAAATGAAAGCAAATGAAGCTAAAGCACAAGCAGAACGCTCTAACGTCGGATCGGTAAAAACAATGCTGGGCTATCTTAGGATTTACGCCCCATTTGATGGCATGATTATTCAAAGAAATGTTTCACCGGGCGCACTTGTTGCCCCCGGAAAAACAAGCGACCAACCAATGCTTATTCTGCAGGATATTCATAAAATGCGCCTTACCGTGAGCATTCCCGAAGATTATGTAGATAAAGTTGATTTGAACCAGCCTGTCACTTTCACCTTTAATGCTATGCCCGGACAAGAGCATACCGCAAAAATAAGCCGTTCGGCCAATTCTTTAGGCAGTATGCAGCAGGAAGCCATTGAAATTGACGTACTCAACAAAAACGGACAACTTAAACCCGGTATGTATGCTGAAGTAAGGATACCTATGCTATCAGGAGCAAAATCATTACTGGTTCCTAATAGTGCAATTATCCGTTCAACTGAACATGAGTATGTAATTAAAGATAGCAGTGGTAAAGCCGACCTTGTGAATATTAAAGAAGGATTGGTTAATAGTGATTCTACGGAAGTATTCGGTAACCTTAAAGCAAATAACAAAGTAGTGCTCCATGCTTCAGATGAGATAAAACAAGGAGATGATATAAAATAAGATCTGTGTTTTTATTGTTTTATGACCGATAGTTTATAAAACTATCGGTTTTTTTATCTTATATATTACTAATAATCAATATGTTATAAAATACTTCGTTTTTTTTAAAATAAATATTTGTGAATTAAAATATTAAATATACTTTTACACTACTAAATAGGTAGACAATATAGATATTTTAAAACAAAAATGAAACCTTCAAGACATTATCATAAGCAATTCATTTTAAAACCATTCGGTTATTCACAAATTACAATCCGTTATTGTTGTTGTTGATGCCTTTCAATTTAACAGATAAATTATTTAATCAAACTTTTTTCACGACTACACTTAATACATGAAATTACCTTACGTAATTAGAACGGTACTCCTATTGAGTATACTTTTCACAGCTATTACATTAAAAGCACAGCAAAATGATGATTTGCTTAATGTACTAATCAAAAAAAATATTATAACCCAGCAGGAAGCAGATTCCCTGCGTGCAGATCAGGCTTTAAAAGAACAGCTAAAAAAAGACAAACAAAACCAACATGGTATAACCATAGGCAGCAGAGCTCTTCAGATAAGCGGTTTAATACAAACAGAATACCAGGGATTTCAACAAACAGGTGTAAATAACGCGTTTAGTCTGCACCGTGCACGTTTAGATGTAAAAGGCGATATTGATGATAACTGGAACTATGAGGTTTATACTGAATTTGCAGGAACTACAAAGCTATTAGATGCTTACACCACTTACAAAATTGCCGATTACTTAAAATTTACAGCAGGGCAGTTTAAAGTTCCTTTTTCAATTGAAAGCCTTATTTCAGATAGTCAGCTGGAATTCATTGACCGCTCACAGGTAGATAATGCGCTTGCCGGCAGGCAAACAGATGTTATTGGTAATCAACAGGGTCGTGACTTAGGAATTCAGGTAAACGGTAGTTTCGCCAAGGTTGATGATCATTACCTTTTTGATTATACTTTGGGAGTTTTTAACGGCGCTGGTTTCGATGTAACAACCGATAACAATAGTCATAAAGATATAGTCGGAAGGTTTACCGTACATCCGGTAAAAAATCTTTCTGTATCAGCCAACTTTTATGATGGACAAGGCAATTACGGAACTCCGGCAAAAAACTATCTCCGTAACCGCGGCGGTTTTGATGCCAGGTACGTGATAGGTGGGTTATCGTTACAGGCTGAATATGATAAAGGTACTGATGGTATTATAAAGAGAGATGGCTGGTATGGGCAAGCTGCTTACTTTGTAATTCCAAAAAAACTGCAGCTTGCAGCAAAATATGATACCTATGATCCAAACAAGGTGATAAAAACTGATCGTACGCAGATTTATACTGGAGGGATAAATTACTTCTTTAACAGTTGGGCAAAATTTACAGTTGATTACCTTGACCGCCACGAAGAAACTGCTACCCAAATCAAAAACAACATTTTAGAGGCACAATTACAACTGACATTTTAAATACTATCAATATGAAAAAAATACTTTTCAAACAACAAACACTTATCACAGCGATTGCTGCCATAAGTGTTTTAATTGTAGCCTCTTCGTTTATTAAACGTAGTGATGCAAAACTCCCTGTAGATGACCTTGAAGGTACAATAAGTATTTCAGGCGCATTTGCCTTATATCCTATTACCGTTAAATGGGCTGATGAATTTAAAAAGCTTCATCCAAACGTAAAATTTAACATTTCAGCAGGTGGTGCGGGTAAAGGGATAACAGATGCTTTATCAGGTTTGGTTGATATTGGCCTTGCTTCACGCGATATTGATCCTTCGGAAGTAAAAAAGGGGGCTTATACAGTTTATGTTACCAAGGATGCGGTAGTTCCTACATTTAATACCGGTAATCCTAATGCAGTCGCATTACTTGCCAAAGGAGTTAAAAGAATTCAGTTCCTGGATATATTCGTTAACGGCGGTATTAAAAACTGGAACCAGGTGGCCGGCAAAGTTTCAGTGCCTATTCATATCTACACACGTTCAGATGCCGCTGGTGCAGGTGAAACATGGGCAAAATATTTTGGCAAAAAACAGGAAGATTTGCTTGGTATTGGCGTATTTGGAGATCCCGGATTAGCACAAGCTGTTAAAAAAGATCCAACCGCTATAGGTTACAATAATCTTGCCTATCTATACGATTTAAAAACACGTAAACAGGTTGCCGGTGTACACGCCTTACCGATTGACGTAAACGGTAACGGCAAAATTGATGCTGACGAAAATTTTTACGGCACTATTGACGAATTAACCAATGCCATTGCCGAAGGTAGATACCCTTCTCCCCCAGCCCGTAACCTTGGTTTTTTATTCAAGGGTAAACCAAAGAAAAAAGAGCTAATTGAATTTGTAAAATATGTATTAACCACAGGTCAAAAGTTTGTTGACGAAAACGGTTATATCGCGCTTTCAAAAACTAAAATACAGGAGGAGCTGAAAAAAGTTGATTGAGTTGATTTGGTTGATTAAGTGAATAGTTAGTTCTCTTTCTTAACTTAATCAAGCCATTCAACCTAATCAACTCAATCAACAAATATGCAACTACGTTTATTAAAAGATAAAATTCTCGCTAAACTGATGCTGGTACTTACACTGGCATCAGTTTCTGTTATACTGGTTATTGGTATTGGATTATATTATAAATCCGTCCCAATATTACACAGGTTATCGTGGGGAGAGTTAATAACCTCAAGCGTTTGGAAACCACTCAAGGGATTGTTTGGTTTTTATCCCTTTATAATGGGAACCTTATGGGTAACAGGTATTGCCATTATTATTGCCTTGCCCCTGTCATTGCTTACAGCTTTATATATTACTGAATATGCATCGGTTAACATTAAAAGGCTACTTGCACCTTTTGTTAACCTTCTGTCAGGGATTCCGCCGGTTATATTTGGTGTTTGGGGGGTGCTTTTTATTATTCCGTTAATTCAAAATCATATCGCACCACATTTTGTAGAGTTTTCAACAGGGTATAGTGTGCTGGCAGGAGGCATTGTTTTGGCGGTAATGATATTTCCATTAATTGTAAGCATCATCAGCGAAGTGCTCAGAACCATACCGCAGGAATTAAAAGATGCTTCTCTATCCTTGGGAGCCACTCAATGGGAAACTATTAAGAAAGTGGTGCTTCGCAAAGCCTTGCCCGGAATAGTAGCGGCAACAGTATTAGCCGTATCACGTGCGTTTGGCGAAACCATTGCAGTGTTAATGGTTTGCGGTAATAATGCCGCGGTACCGCATTCTGTTTTCGATCCGGGTTACCCCTTACCTGCACTCATTGCCAATAACTACGGCGAGATGCTCTCAATTCCACTTTATGATTCCGCGTTGATGTTTGCAGCCTTACTGCTTTTTATCATCATTCTGTTGTTTAATATTATTTCCCGGGTTATCCTCACCCGTTTAGAAAGGAAACTGGCTTCATGAGAAAGAGAAAATTTGAGGAGTTATTTTTTAGAATGCTGATGATATTGGCTACCATAATTGTCACAGGGAGCTTTTTTCTTATTGTAGGGACAATATTTTATAAAGGCCTCCCCTTTATGAACCTGGATATGATCACAAAAACACCCGGTGGCGGTTTTTATATAGGTAAAGAAGGCGGGGTGCTGAATGCCATTATAGGATCGTTTTATGTAGCAGGAGGTGCAACTATATTAGGGCTTTTAATAAGCACACCTGTGGCCATATTTATTAATATATATATAGATGGTAAAAAGTTTTTATCAAATACATTAAGAATGGTTTTTGATGTGCTTTTCGGAATACCCTCTATAGTTTATGGCGCTTTTGGCTTTTTGATCATGATCTATTTTGGTATAAGGGCTTCATTATTGGGGGGTGTTATTGCAGTAACATTGTTAGTAATACCAATATTAGTCCGTACCCTTGATGAAGTGATCCGTACTGTTCCAAATGAATTACGCGATGCATCCCTTTCTTTAGGAGCAACACGCTGGGAAATGGCTAAAGTTGTTTTACGGCAGATAAGGCCTGGGATATTTACGGCTGTACTGTTATCATTTGGCAGGGCCATAGGTGATGTCGCCTCTGTATTGTTTACCGCTGGTTTTAGTGATAACGTTCCAACTTCACTGCACGAGCCTGCTGCCACACTTCCACTAGCTATCTTTTTTCAATTAGGCAGCCCGGTAGAGGAAGTACAAGGACGCGGCTATGCATCTGCGCTTATTCTTACTATCATTGTATTAGTTATAACTGTGTTATCTGAAATATTGATAAAGAAATTTTCAAAACATAAAATTTAATGACCCAAACACCACATATCAGTGTACAGCATTTAAATGTACATATCGGTAACCAGCATATTTTAAAAGATATTACTATAAACATTCCGGATAAAAAGGTAATCTCTATTATCGGACCTTCTGGATGCGGAAAAACTACGTTATTAAAGTCGTTTAACCGTTTGCTTGACAACACCCCGGAAGTAAAAATTACTGGTAAGGTATTAGTTGACAATGAAGATATTTATGACGCCAATGCTGAAGTAACCCACATCCGTAAAAAAATGGGCTTACTTTCCCAGCGCCCTTTTCCCCTGCCGATGTCTATTTATGATAATGTGGCCTATGGGCCGCGTATTCACGGTATCCGTAAAAAAAGCGAACTGGATCAGCTGGTAGAAGAGCAATTAAAAGCAACAGGCTTATGGAACGAGGTTAAAGACCGTTTAAATGCATCAGCAACACGTTTATCGATCGGACAGCAACAACGTCTGTGTCTTGCACGGGGTCTCGCTGTCGGACCTGAAATTATTTTAGGTGATGAATCCACATCAGCGCTTGATCCGGTTTCTACCTCTATTATTGAAGATTTATTTATCAGCTTAAAAGAAAAATATACAATTGTTTTGGTAACGCATATTCTACGTCAGGCCCGCAGGGTTTCAGATTACATCATCTTTGTTTATATGGGTAAGATCATAGAATTCGGCCCTACTGAGGAACTTTTACTTAATCCGAAAGAAGAATTGACAAAGGAATATGTAAAGGGATATATTAGTTAAAAAAATCCATTTTGATATTGTTTTGTAAACAATAAAATCGCTTTTCTTCTTTTTAATATGATATTTTAGCAAATTGGTTAATTTTAAATTGTTAATGGCATTAAAATGCCATTTTATATGTATAAATATACCTAAATCTCAATTTTCATCATAATTTCCTCTTAACTTGCACCATTTATTGAATAATGGCGTATAACTACCATCGAATAATTATCAAAATCGGCTCAAATGTTTTTACACAAAAAGACGGTTTGCCTGATTTAAACCGGATCAGTCATTTGGTTGAACAGATTGCTGAAATAAAAAAGCAGGGTAAGGAAGTAATTTTAGTTTCATCAGGCGCGGTAGCATCCGGAAGGAGTTTGATTAACGTTTCTGAAAAATATGATGCTATTGCGGCCAGGCAATTATTAGCTTCCATAGGTCAGGTTAAGCTTATTAATACTTACGCACAACTATTTGATCAATTTAATATCCTTTGTTCACAGGTATTGGTCACTAAAGAAGATTTCAGAGATAGGCTGCATTATCTTAACATGAAAAACTGCCTTGAAATTTTATTACAGCACCAGGTAATCCCGGTTGTAAATGAAAATGATGTGGTGTCTGTAACTGAGCTGATGTTTACCGATAACGATGAACTGGCCGGGCTTATCGCTTCCATGTTAAATGCACAGGCCCTGATTGTATTAACAAATGTAGACGGAATTTATGATGGCGATCCGAAGGATGAAGACTCAAATGTAATTGAAGAAGTTAGCGGTTCTGCTATTGATTTTTCCTCCTTCGTAAGCTCTGGTCGTTCTCAATTCGGGCGTGGTGGTATGATCACCAAATCAACTATGGCGCAAAAGGTGGCAAAATTGGGAATCGCTGTACACATCGCTAACGGAACTAAAAACAATATATTGATTGATGTATTGGAAAATAAATCAATACATACACGCTTTATTCCTAATAAAACTGCTTCAGAAAAAAAGAAATGGTTAGCACATTCTGAAAATTATGCTACCGGCATGGTGATAATTAATGAAGGAGCAAAAACGGCCTTAACTTCCAATAAAGCTTCAAGCCTGCTTCCTGTGGGGGTTATTAATATTCTTTCGGATTTTAAAAAAGGTGAGATTATAAAATTATTAGATGAGCATAATAAACTGATAGGTTTAGGGATTGCGGAATATGGCGCTGATAAGGCAAGGGAAAATATCGGCCAAAAAAATCAAAAGCCTCTGGTACATTATGATTATCTTTATTTACAATTTTAACGTTTAACTCCTCAGATAGCCGAATTAATTCTTATTAATCAATAAGCCATGGAATATATTAATTATTTTGAAGATGCCCGAGCAGCAAGCAGGAAACATATTGATCCTAATATTGTAAGCTTGGTTTTACTGCAGTTAGCAATAGAAGTTGTTGAACAAACGAATTATTTATTGCGGGAAAATAAAAAAGACCTCGACCGAATGGATCCAACCGATCCAAAATATGACCGCCTGAAACTTACTCCAGAACGTATTAAAAATATTGCTGAAGAAATTAATTATGTCGCTCATTTAAATAGCCCTCTTGGAGAGATACTTTTAGAAAACACAATGCCAAATGGTTTGCATATTTCAAAAATAAGGGTGCCGCTTGGGGTTGTGGGAATAATTTACGAAGCCAGGCCAAATGTAACTTTTGATGTATTTTCCCTTTGTTTTAAAACTGGCAATGTTTGCATTTTAAAGGGCGGCAGTGATGCTGATTTTTCAAACCAGGCTATCATTTACATTATTCAGGAGGTTTTAACCAATCATGATATTGATTTAAATGTTGTTACGCTTCTGCCTGCTGAACGTGAAGCTGCTGATGCCCTGTTAAATGCTGTAGGCTACGTTGATGTCCTTATACCGCGGGGAAGCCAGCAATTAATAGATCATGTAAGAGATAACAGCAAGGTACCCGTAATTGAAACCGGCGCCGGCATAGTTCATACCTATTTTGATGAATTTGGCGATTTGGAAAAAGGCACTAAAATAGTGTTAAATGCCAAAACGCGACGTGTTAGTGTATGCAATGCGCTGGATTGTTTAATTGTTCATTACAGTAGGATAAAGGATTTACCAAAGCTTGTTAAACCATTAGGTGAAAAACAGGTAGAGCTTTACGCGGACGAAACGGCATATGCGATACTTGCCATTCGCTACCCTGCTAAACTTTTACACCTTGCTAAACCAGAGCATTTTGGAACAGAATTTTTATCAATGAAAATGGCCGTTAAAATTGTTGACGGCTTTGAAGACGCACTTGATCATATTGCTGTTTACAGCTCAAAACACAGTGAAGCCATTATATCTGAAGACGAGGAAAATATAGCAACCTTTTTAAACCAGGTTGATGCAGCGGCTGTTTACGTGAATGCTTCTACTGCTTTTACTGATGGCGCCGAGTTTGGATTAGGCGCTGAAATAGGGATCAGTACACAAAAACTACACGCCCGCGGTCCAATGGGATTAGAAGAGTTATGTAGTTATAAATGGATTATAAAAGGAAACGGCCAGGTACGAAATCCGTAAGCAAATAGCATATAAAAAGTTAATTACCTAAAGTAACAAATTATATAATATTTATAATATACTGATTATTAGACTAAATTAACCATAAAGAAATATCAAAGATCTGCTATATACAATACATTTTACCCTTACCTGACTAATTATACATAGGCATAAAAATCAAAAAAGGTATCTTTGCAGCAAATGAGTAAACACGGTAGGATATTAGTAGCAATGAGCGGTGGCGTTGATAGTTCGGTAGCAGCAGTTATGTTGCATGAGCAGGGCTATGAAGTTATCGGGCTTACTATGAAAACCTGGGACTATGCTTCATCAGGTGGAAGCTCGAAGGAAACAGGCTGCTGCAGCCTGGATAGTATTAACGACGCCCGCGCGCTGGCTGTTGGATACGGTTTTCCACACTACATACTTGATATCAGAAATGAGTTCGGCGATTTTGTGATCGACAACTTTGTTGATGAATATCTTGCCGGCCGGACCCCTAATCCATGTGTTTTATGCAATACACATATTAAGTGGGAAGCGCTGCTAAAGCGGGCAGATAAATTGGATTGCGAATTTATTGCAACGGGCCACTATGCTAATATCCGTTTACAGGATAATGGCAGGTATGTGATTTCAAAAGGTAAGGACGAGAATAAAGATCAGTCATATGTACTGTGGGGAGTATCTCAAAAAAACCTTGCCCGTACAAAATTTCCTTTAGGAAGCTTTTCTAAACCGGAGATCAGGCAAATGGCAATGGATATGGGCCAGGTTGAATTGGCAGGAAAAAGCGAAAGCTATGAAATATGCTTTGTGCCTGATAACGACTACAGAACGTTTCTAAGGCATAAAGTTGAAGACTTGGAGGAACGTGTAGCAGGCGGCAATTTTGTGCTTACAGACGGCACCATAGTAGGCAAACATCAGGGCTATCCTTTTTACACCATAGGGCAGCGCAAAGGTTTAGGAATTGCTTTAGGGCATCCCATGTTTGTAACCAATATTCAACCGGAAACAAATACTGTTGTGCTAGGAACAGTTGATGAATTAGAACGCAAACAAGCCTGGGTTAAAAATCTGAACCTGGTTAAGTATAAAAGTATAAATGAACCATTGGAAGCTGTAACTAAAATCAGGTACAAAGATGCCGGAACGCAAAGCACCATAGTACAAATGGGGCAGCACATGAAAGTTGATTTTAATCACAACGTATCAGGCATTGCACCAGGACAATCGGCTGTGTTTTATGAGGGGAATGATCTGCTGGGCGGCGGCTTTTTGATGTGATTTTGTTGGAAGGTTAGAAGGTTGTAATGTTGTTTTTGAATTAATGTCAAATCCAATGTCCCGGCCTCGAATTTCCCCATGTGTAAACTAGGATTTCCTCTTTAGGAATAGGAAAATATTTAGGAAACTTCTTCAATAGCGTTCTCCATTAGATATACTATTCATTTTTCAAGACATTTAAAAACCACATCCTGACATAAAAGCGGATGAGTTTTGTCTATTCTTTCTCATTGCCCTCTCCATTATCCGGACAATGAGGTGTTATAACATTCATTTCAATAAAAAAAACATGCCAATGGAAATGATCTCACTTTTTGATATGGCGGCGTTTGGAAGGCCTGCCAAGAGTAAAAGGTTCACTGGTATTATCGAAATCTTTACAGAATTCATCAACAAGACAGAAAACATCCCTAATTTTATTGAAGTCAATCAAATATAAATATTTGAATGTCCGATACTGAATACACTTACATTTTTCATAATTGACAAATTTTTGTCACATTTTATTAATCGAACTCAGATTATTAAATACTAATCAAATGAAAAATTATCAACCCGGTCAATCTATTGATGTACACGCACATTACATCACAGACCACTATCGTGAAGCAGCCATCGCTGCCGGACACAGTAAACCCGATGGAATGCCTGCTATACCGGAGTGGGATGTTGATAACACATTGGCTGTAATGGATAGTATAGGGATACAGACGGCCATGTTATCTATTTCTTCTCCGGGAATTCACTTTGGGGATGATAATGCCGCAAAGGCCCTGGCGCGGGCGATAAATGAAGAAGGGGCCAAAATTGTTAGCGATCATCCCGGCAGATTCGGTCTGTTCGCTTCGCTCCCATTGCCTGATATGCAAAATTCCCTGAAAGAACTGGAATATGTAATGGATGAATTAAAGGTAGATGGCATCGTCCTGGAAACCAACTTTCACGGTGTTTACCTGGGAGATAACCGCCTGGAAGAATTATTTTGCGAATTAAATAAACGCAGTGCTATTGTTTTTATTCATCCAACTTCTCCATCATGCACTTGTTGTCAAAGCCTCGCCCTGGGTTATCCAAGGCCAATGCTGGAGTTTATGTTTGAAACTACCCGTTCAGTCACTAATTTGATATTAAGCGGGGTCACTCAAAGCTATTCAAATGTAAGGATCATCGTCCCGCATGCCGGCGCAGCTTTGCCTGTGTTGATCGATCGCATAGCTGGCCTGACGCCAATTTTAGGTCTCAGTACTTCGTTCTCCGAAGCTGAGTTGTTTCAAGAATTCAAAAAGCTTTATTTTGATTTAGCCGGTACGCCCTTGCCCCGCTTATTGCCTGTATTACTGACCATGGCTAACACGGACCATATTTTGTATGGAAGCGATTACCCATTCAGCACAGAGGCTTTGGTTCGTTCTCTTATGACGAAACTTGAAAATTCAAATTTGGACAAGAAACAACTAAAAGCTTTTATGAGGGATAATGCATTAAAACTGTTTCCCAGGTTACTGGATTAATTAGAGATACCAGGCTTGTGATTTTAGGGTATTAAATTCAACAACTTTATCTGAACCCATTCTATAAAATGAGCTAATCCTGATGTAAATCAAATAGACTTTTTCTTAATTGGAATAAAACCAATAAGTATATACATGATTATCAACAACTTATCGAATTATAAAAATCATTAAAAACATATAAATAACTGATCATCAGCATCTTACTAATTTATGAAAGAGTGTTCATGCGAAATGAACGTGAACGTCGGAACGCAATATTTCACCCCCTTTCCAACACTTCCTGCAAAAAACATATTGGCGTTTCGCTTTCTTTATGTTTTCTTTGCAAAAAAATAACTGCTTAAATGGCTAAAAATCTACTTATAGTGGAATCTCCGGCGAAAGCCAAAACCATTGAAGGATACCTTGGGAAAGACTTTACGGTAAAGTCCAGTTACGGGCATATCCGTGATCTGGTTAAATCTGATGATGCTATTAATATCGCTAAAAACTTTGAACAAAAATATGAAGTACCTGCTGATAAAAAACAAATAGTCAGCGAGTTAAAGAAGTTAGCTAAAGCTGCTGACATGGTTTGGCTGGCGTCGGACGAGGACCGTGAGGGTGAGGCGATTTCCTGGCATTTGTTTGATACTTTAGAATTAAAAGATGCTACAACCAAGCGGATAGTTTTTCATGAGATCACAAAACCTGCTATTCTCAGAGCAATAGAAACCCCCCGTAAAATTGATTATAACCTTGTTAATGCTCAGCAGGCACGAAGAGTTTTAGACAGATTGGTGGGTTTTGAACTTTCTCCCGTTTTGTGGAAAAAAGTAAAACCGTCGCTTTCGGCCGGCCGTGTGCAGTCAGTTGCAGTAAGACTTATAGTTGATCGGGAAAGGGAGATAAATAAATTTAAATCAGAAGCAGCGTTTAAAATCGTAGCTATTTTTGGTAAAGGGAAAGAGGCCTTTAAAGCTGAACTACCAGAACGCTACAGCAAGCAGGAAGATGCTGAAAAGTTTTTGCAGGATTGTATCAAAGCTGAATTTGATGTAAAGTCATTAGAGACGCGTCCGGCTAAACGTTCACCTGCTGCCCCTTTTACCACATCAACATTACAGCAGGAAGCCAGCAGAAAATTAGGTTACTCCGTTTCGCGTACGATGCAGGTAGCACAAAAACTTTATGAATCAGGTTATATAACCTATATGCGTACTGATTCTGTTAATCTATCTGAAACGGCTTTAAATGCTGCAGCGCAGGAAATTGTATCTGCTTATGGCAATAAATACCATCAGCAACGGCTATATAAAACTAAAAACGCCAGTGCCCAGGAAGCCCATGAAGCAATAAGGCCAACTTATTTTAACCAGCATACCATCCAGGGAGATAATGGTGAGATGCGTTTGTATGAACTGATTTGGAAACGGGCCATCGCCTCGCAGATGAGTGAAGCTCAGTTTGAGAAAACCACCGCAAAGATTAGTGTATCAACACGTAAAGAAGAATTAGTTGCGAATGGTGAAGTAATGAAATTTGATGGCTTCCTGAAGGTGTACCTTGAATCAAGTGATGAGGAAGATGATAACCTGCAGGATGGAGAAAATGCGATGTTGCCGCCTTTGGCCACAGGACAACGTTTGGATTTACAGGAAATGACAGCTACGGAACGTTTTTCACGTCCACCTGCGAGATATACTGAAGCAAGTTTGGTTAAAAAGCTGGAAGAACTTGGTATTGGCCGGCCATCAACCTATGCCCCTACCATCTCCACTATTCAAAACAGAGGTTATGTTGTAAAAGAAGAGCGTGACGGAAAACAAAGGGCTTTTAGGGTTTTAACACTTAAAGGCAGTAACATTACTAAAGAAGAAAAAACTGAAAACACAGGTGCAGAACGGGGCAAGCTTTTCCCTACTGATATAGGTGCAGTTGTTAATGATTTTTTGGTACAATATTTTCAGAATATAGTGGATTTTAATTTTACTGCCAGTGTTGAAAAGCAGTTTGATGAGATAGCCCAGGGAATGACGGAATGGACGGATATGATCCGGAGCTTTTATACACCTTTTCATAAAGAGGTAGAAAGTACTATTCAAACTGCAGATAAAGCAACCGGCGAACGGGAATTAGGCATACATCCTGAAAACGGTAAAAAAGTATCTGTTCGCATTGGCCGTTACGGGCCATTTGTACAGGTGGGCGATACACCAACCGATGATGACAAGGATAATAAACCGCTTTATGCCAGCCTTCGTAACGGCCAAAGTATTGAAACCATTACACTGGAGGAAGGGCTTGAGCTATTTAAGCTTCCTAAAAAGGTAGGTGTATTTGAGGATAAGGACATGACAGTTGCTATTGGCAGGTTCGGACCATATATAAAGCATAATAGCGCTTTTTATTCCTTGCCAAAAGATATTGATCCCCATATTGTAACTGAAAATCAAGCAATTGACTTAATTATTGAAAAGCGCAAAAAAGATGCTGAAAAACTTATAAAAGCTTTTGATGAAGACCCGGCTGTGAAAGTTTTAAATGGTCGTTTTGGCCCGTATATTGAATTTGGCAAGCTAAACGTTAAAATACCTAAAGGAAAAGACCCGCAAACCTTAACCTTTGAAGAATGCAAAGAATTAGCCGCAATAGCTGAAAAAGAACCCAAAAAGAAATCTGGTAAAAAGTTTGTGAAGAAGAAATAAGATTGAGAGGTTAGAGATCGGAGATTAGAGATTAGTTAAAAAGTAAGGTCGTTATACTAATCTATAATATCATTACAACTAACCTCCAATCTCTAACCTTTAATCTCTATAATGAAATGATAAAAGACCTGCCCAAAAATATAGTTAAAGATGTTGCAATAGCGGTAGCGCTGGAGAAGGAAAGCGTTGAAACCAAAATATGGTACGTTTATATAATAAATCTAAAAAATGTACCTATTGAAAATGTATTGATTACCTCAAAAGGATATGGTGAAAAAGATGGGAGCCAGGTAAAAACTTCTACCCTGCGACATATGTTTCCTATCGTTGAAAATCACTCATATAAACTTATTGAACCTATTGACGAGCAAACATTCGGGTTAAATAATGAATATTGGTTAAGCTATTATATCGGTAAAGAAATTTATGATAAAAAATTCATCTTCCTACCTGAAAGCATAGTAGATGTGAACTTTATTAAACTGCCGGTAATTAATAAGGTTGGGGTGATGATTCTTTGATTTTAGATTTGCGAATTACGATTTACGAATTTTCCTAATAAGTGCTACTTGCAGTAGTGAATTAGCGAGTTGCATAGATTAAGTTAAAAGTTAGTTTAGAAGAAAGTTATTGTTGAAGAAACGACCACTCCTATTTCATTCTCAACATCCCATACTTTAAAATGCAATAAATAGCCCTTACCCCATCCTTCCAGCCTATTTTTTTACCGTCGTAGTAAGTTCGGCCATAATAGGATATGCCAACTTCATATATCCTGATATTGGGTACACGGGCTATCTTTTGTGTTACTTCGGGCTCAAAGCCAAAACGCTGTTCGGTTAATTTAATAGATTGGATAAGTTTGGTATCAAATAGCTTATAACAGGTTTCCATATCTGTAAGATTAAGATTGGAAAACATATTCGACGCAAATGTTAACCACCTGTTGCCTATGGTATGCCAGAAAAACAGGATACGGTGGGGGTTGCTGCCCATAAAGCGCGATCCGTAAACCACATCGGCAAAGCCGCCGCAAACCGGTTTTAATAGATCATTATATTCATTCGGGTCGTATTCCAAATCGGCATCCTGGATGATAAGATAATCGCCGGTAGCTTTTGCAATCCCGGTATGTAGTGCAGCACCTTTCCCTTTATTAACTTCGTGTTTAAAATAATTAATATTGAGATATGAATTGTCTTTCTGATAATTTATGATGGCTTGTTCAGTATTGTCTGTAGAACAATCGTTAACAATAATAATTTCTTTTTGAATATTATCAATAAGAGTAACGGCTTTAATTTCATTCAAAATCAGATGTATCGTATTACCTTCGTTATAAGCTGGAATTATTATTGATAACTTTTGTATTTTCATCTATATTTAAATAACAACAAGGTAAGATCAGGTAAAAAACCAAAAATAGAAATAATCCCGGTTTTTTTATGCCTTATATAGATTACAATGTGACTTACGTCTTACTTTAAAATTCGCCTGCAATGTTTATATTGGCTGTTTATAAATTTATTAAATGCTTGAACAATACGATCTTCATAACCTGATGGTAATTGATATTGAAACTGTTCCGCAATACAGCAGTTTTGACCAGGTTCCGGAGCATTTTCAAAAGCTGTGGGATATTAAAACACAATACCAGCGCAAAGAGGAAACACCAGATGAATTTTATGAACGCGCCGGTATTTGGGCCGAGTTTGGCAAGATCATTTGTATTTCTGTAGGCATATTTTCGAGCGGAAAAAATGTTGGATTACGTGTAAAATCATTCGCATCGCACGATGAAAAAGAACTATTGGAAAGTTTTTCAACTTTATTAATTAGTCAACCGGCAAGTTTGATTTTATGTGCTCATAATGGAAAAGAGTTTGATTTTCCATATATCTGTCGCAGGATGCTGGTAAACGGCATTAGAATCCCACCACAACTTGAAATATCCGGTAAAAAGCCCTGGGAAATAAACCACCTGGATACTATGGAACTCTGGAAGTTTGGCGATCATAAAAACTATACTTCATTAAGTTTACTTTCTGCCATTTTTAATATTCCAACCCCAAAAGACGATATTGATGGCAGTATGGTTGGTCATGTATACTGGGTTGAAAACCAACTGGAGCGGATAAGTACTTATTGTGAGAAAGATGTAGTTGCGACAGCACAATTACTAAGATGTTACCGCGGCGAAGAATTGATTACTGACGAATGCATAACCTTAGTTGGCCGATAAATGCTGCAGGTAAATGATCTGAATATAAAGTTCAAAACCCAAAACGGCCTGTTTGAGGCAATTAAAGGCATATCTTTTAATTTAAACAAAGGAGAAACCATCGGCATTGTCGGTGAATCTGGTTCAGGTAAATCAGTTACTGCACTGGCTTTGATGCGCTTGCTGAATGAACACCAAACGCTTATAACGGGCAAGGTTTTATTGAATGGAACCGGTTTGTTTGAATTGCCCGAACCCGAAATGCGCAAGATTCGGGGATATAAAATGGCCATGATATTCCAGGAGCCTATGACCTCCCTTAACCCGGTTTTAACCTGCGGTTTCCAGATCACTGAAGCTATACAATTGCATCTCGGTATAAATAAAACACAAGCAAAAGAAAAGACGATTGAATTGTTTAAAGAAGTACAGCTGCCCCGTCCAAGAAATATTTTTGATAGTTATCCTCATCAAATTTCAGGGGGGCAAAAGCAACGGGTAATGATTGCAATGGCTCTTAGTTGTAATCCGGAGATTTTGATAGCTGACGAGCCCACCACCGCTCTGGATGTGACCGTACAAAAAACCATTATTGAACTTTTACAAAAACTAAAGGCTCAACGCAATATGAGTTTGATATTTATATCTCACGATCTTGGGGTAATCAGCGAAATTACTGACCGCGTTTTGGTAATGTACAAAGGTGAAGTTGTCGAGGAAGCCCCCGTCAAAACATTGTTCGCTAAACCTAAACATCCTTATACCAAAGGCTTGCTGGCCTGCCGCCCTTCTCCTGATTATCATTTAAAAAAGCTGCCTGTAGTTTCCGATTTTTTTAATGCGGATACAAAGCAAACGATAAGTATTGAAAAGATCAGAGAGCAATACATTTATCCTGAAAAAGAAATAGAAGAACGAAAAAAGAAGCTCTACAGCCAGCAGTCTATATTAAAAATAAAAGCGCTTAATACATGGTTTCCTGTTGGCAGAAATTTTTTTGGAAAACCAAAAGAAGTTATTAAGGCAGTTAACGAGGTTAGCTTTGATGTTTATCCGGGAGAAACATTGGGGTTGGTTGGCGAATCCGGCTGTGGAAAAACAACTTTAGGCAGGAGTATTTTACGATTGATAGAACCAACATCCGGCAGTATAAATTTTGAAAACATTGATTTATGTAGTCTTAAGAAAAAGGATTTAAGAGAAATAAGACGAAATATTCAAATTATTTTCCAGGATCCCTACTCATCGCTAAATCCCCGGCTAACCGTTGGCGATTCACTAATGGAGCCTTTGCAAGTACATCAATTTTATACCAATAATACCAAACGTAAAAAAAGGGTCTTGGAATTGCTTGAACGTGTAAACCTGTTGCCTGAACATTTTAACCGCTATCCACACGAGTTTTCAGGCGGTCAAAGGCAACGTATCGTAATTGCGCGCGCGCTGGCATTGCAGCCTAAGTTCATCATTTGTGATGAATCGGTATCTGCGCTGGACGTTTCTGTACAAGCCCAGGTGCTTAACCTGATCCGGGAACTGCAACAGGAATTTAACCTTACCTATATTTTTATCTCCCATGATCTTGCGGTAATCAAACACATTTCCGACCGAATGATGGTAATGAATAAAGGTAAAATAGTTGAAATGGGTGATCCGGATGAGATTTATTATCATCCGAAGGAAGAATATACAAAGAAATTGATTGCTTCAATACCGGGGTATTGAATATAAATGAAGAAGATTGGTTTCTCATTTTGCAAATTATCACCCCGTAATATTAATTAGGCTTTTTGCGAATTGTTATTATTTCCAACCATTGAAAATATTTTAAGGATGCCGGATATCCCGGCGCCGAGCGCAGTGATATAAGTAATTATGCTTGAGTAAGCTTCCTGCTGAGAAGCTATCAGGAAAACCAGGATAGCAAGAATGGCCAGGATTAACGGAGTTTTTAAATTCCCCCAGTTACCTGTATCCTTAACCAGGTTTTTTATACGGTTAACTTCAGCATTGCCGATAGATGTAAGGATAAAATTTCTAAATCCCCTGTTAAACAGCATTAGCGTTCCGTTGAACCTGATGATTAGTCCCTTGGAAATAAGCATGCTCAGGTTATAATTATCGTACGAATTCACAAGCCCGTCTTCGGCCAGGTCATAAAGCAAAAACTTCTCTTCCTGGGTGAGTGATTGCCATATATAGGTATAAAAATATTGAGAAGTTAGCTGCAATTTGAATATCAACGAATCGGTAGTGGTGCCGATAGCGTCAAAATCCGAATTGTCTAAAGAAGGTTGTATTTTTAATGATAGTCCTTGCATTTTATGCAAAAAATGAGTGTATTGTGTTTCTTCCATAATAATGCGCTCCATTATGCTTACATGGGGAGGAATTCGGGAACCTTCGAGCGACTGAATCAATATGCGGAAGTGCCCCAACAATACATGCCACCTTTCCAGATCATTCTCCTGAAGTGTTTTATTTGCCAGTTCATTAGAACTGTCAACCCCGCTACTAAATGAGTTAAGAAAAGTAACAGGGTGGACAGTTGAAATAATAAAAACCTTGCATTTTCCTTTTTGTAACAAAGCTTCCAGGAAATTAAGTTTGATAATATTTGTATTAACGTTTCTGATATTGTACTCAAAATGATTTATAATAACCATGGTTTCACTTTCGAGTGCCTTTTCACGGCATTCTTTCCAGGTAGGATCTGCTTCTCCTGCCTCCGGTGATATCAGTATCATATCGGCAATAAAAACATTATATTTCGATGGATCTTCTTCATTAAGGATCAGCGGCCCGCCATTATCATCTAACAATTTTTTTTGATTTATCTTCTCCTTTAATTTAGATAATTTACCCGATCCCGGTGCACCAACAATAAACACCAGCTTGTTTAAGTTTGTATCTAATAGTAATTGTTCATCTATTTTTTTCCAATCATCTGTTGACGGCAGGTTAAGCGCAAATAGTTTTCTAATAATCTTATTAAGTGCGTAATAAAAAATAAAAATCGCTATAATTAAAAAAAGTAAAAATTGAGAAGACTTTAACTTGTAGTTGAGGTTAGGTGATGACGTAATCATCATATTTGTCACATCGTCATTTCTATAAATTTGCTTGTATGTTATTGCGCCCTTGCTTTTGTCGCATTTATCCTGTAGTAAATGATTAAAAGAAATTCCTTGTCCCGCCTGGTTAAGATTTAAATTATTGCTTTTCACTGCATTTCCACTCTTATAAAACCTGAATGCACTTAATAGGCTTATAGTTAACATGTCCTCTTTTGAATAATTTGAAGATCTATTTTTGATGGTATCTGTATTGATATTTACACTATCAATAAACGTCCCATCATAATAAATCCCTTCTGTATATAACAATCCCTTTTTAATGCCATCAAGCGTTTTCGCCGTAATACTTTTTTTGGGTATTTTTTGAGCTAAGGCAGCTCCAAAAACCATTTGTTTATAGCGTGTGTTTACGTTTTGTTCGTAATCATAAGAGTAGGTATAAAATAGCATCACAGGCAATCCACTGGTAATAACTAAACCTGTGGTTGCCATTAAAGCAAAACTTTGTGAAAACGTCCAATTAATGGAATATTTATATTTTAAATTCCGTGCTTTTTCCAGCAAATAAGAACTGAATTTGCATATAAGTATACACAGCGCTAATGAGAGCAATTCGAATAACAACAAGACAAAGAAGTGGTTATGATCAAATATTTTAAAGATGCCGTGTTCAGATGTTTTTGAGGAGCCATGGTCAAGTGTTCTCCATGCAACATAATCTATTACACCAACAAACAAGATAAGCCAGCGTAATGCTATTATTTTAAATCGGTAATTGTAATGATTATGCTTTTTGTAATGGATTGCAAAAATGCTGTTTAAAATTATGGAGATAAAGGTGATTGAAAAAAGCAGGATATATAAGTATTCCAAAAAGGAACTGCATTTGAAAAAAACAATCAGTAAGAAAATGATTGCAGCATTACTTATAATTGCCTGGTTATATTGCCTGTGCAAGTCAACTTTAGGACCTATCCAAGAAGTTTCAAAAAGCTGATTTTTAAAAAACGACCGTTTCGATGATGCTAAAAATATAGTAATGAACTGCAGCACCAACAAAACAAGCAAGAAGAAAAGCATGGCAAATGTGAATATATAAACTTCGGTATCCCTGGTTTCGGAATAGCTGTTGTCTTCAAAAACTACAATAAAATACGGCACGATATCCATAGGCCTAATTTTGATAATGTATGGTTTACCAAAATATTCAGCCTTGAAAAAAGTGTCTGATTTAGCTTGCAGGGCACTTACCAGCTCTGTACTGTCTGCAAATTCGTCTTTCAGGTTCTCATTTAAATTCCGTTCGGCCCGGTAATGGTAAAGCACGTTTCCACTACTGTTTATAATTGCAAACATATATCCATCAGGCATTACCACGTTCTTAACACTTGTCATATTAAAGGACATCGCTGCAACACTGGTATTGTTTACTTTTGTGGGCATGGATATTACAGAGCTAAATATCCCCGTGATACGCGATGTAAGCTGCTCAAGGTAAAACTCTTTATTTTTAAACCCGTAAGTTTTATTATTTATAATCGCATTGAAGTATTGTCGCGATTTTAAATTAAGATGCGGCGCATTTATACTATCGGTAGTCCAGGCATTTTTCTCCATGCCGGTTGCATCAGCCCAGAAAACCCGATTTACAGATAAGCCGGTAAGTTTGTTTATTTCATCTATATCAGTGCTGTCGTGAAAATCACCCTTTATTACTTTAGCCTTAGATTTACCAAGATTGATTATATCATATGTCTTGATTTCGGCATATAAATTATTAAAACTATCGAGTTTACTGTATGCGGTATTCAACTCTTTAGTGAAGGCTGATGAAATTGACTTTGCCAGGAAATTCCCTGACTGATAGGATATGTCGGGTTTAGAATCAAGGGCATATTTAAAAAGGACAAAAAACAGGAGGGACATTAACGCCATAGATACCAGGATAGTTGAAACGCCATCGGTAATAGTAAGTTTATCTTTATTGCCCATTTGGTATAGTTTAAGCCATGGAAAAGAAACGATCATGGTAATGACGGCGGTTAAAAGAAACAGTACGATCGATAGAGGCAGCTGGTTTTTCTCTTTCTGATAATTTTTATTTAATACAAATCCTGAAATTATCCATTCGCTGTGATCATCGATATTAACAGGTTGGGAAAATACTTTGTAATCAGTTCCGCCAACCTTTAAACTACGTACCCCTGGGCCAACTACTCCATTTTTAACCCCTAGTAATGAATCTCTTTTTTGAAAACTTAAACCTGATGGGAAGCTTTGATATACAATTTTGCTATCAGTTTTATCGCTATAGAAAACTATATAATTATCAAAAACTCCAGCAAGTAAAAGAGGTTTAATAAACTGCTCGAAGCCATACCTTATTTCCATACGATATGGCAAATCCGTTTTTCGGTTTTTAATTTTCAGGTATTTGTTTACAGATAAGATTATTTGCCGGGAGTTAAAATCCACTGCAATGGAAGATAAACTGTCAATCCCTGTTTTGAATATTTGGCTTTCTTTTTTTGATAACTTCCTTACGGGAATAAGTGCAAAGTTCGTCTTCGGATATTTATCTATATATGTTTTTAATGTTAAAGAATATTTTGGATAGGTTTTAAACAGGCTGTTTACCTGAAAAAAACTACTCTCAATTTTTGAATGAAAATTACCATCAATATTCTGAAGGCAACGGAACCGGCGCTCTTGTACAGTTTTTTCATTGTTGGGTATATATAAAAAGAAATAACAGGCACCCAAAAAAATCACTGCCAGCACCGTGCCTAAAACAGCAATATTTTGTTTACCTATTGAAAAACCAGCCATTATTTTATCTGATTAGCATACTGTAACTAAGGAGGTGTTAAAGGGGGGATAATATAAATTGTAATTATTAAAACAATAGTAGTTTTAATTAAATTCCTATTGTTTTAATAATTAATATAAAGTTATAAATAAAATAACTGAAGAAAAGCGTATTTTTACGTATTTTAATTATAGAAAAACGTAAAAATACGTAGGATATTTATCCAATTTTCTATTTAAAATAGAAGAATGTCATTCTAATCTCTGTTTAGGCAATTTGTATCCGAAAAAACCTGCCTATAATGTTAAAATCAGTTCTCTTTCACTATATGAGTTCCTCAACCCCCATTCAAAAACTTATGTATCTTTGTGCAAATAATACGTATGTCTAAAAAGAAAAGCAACTCATCTATCGACCAGGTACTTACCCAAATGGTACTTGATATATTTGAACAAAACGGAAATACGCCATTAAACTATAAACAAGTTTCTGCTAAATTAAATGTCCGCGACCCTGAAGCGAGGGATGTAATTTTTGATATCCTGAAGAATGAAGCTAATAAAGGTGTGTTAAAAGAACTTACACCAGGTAAATTCCAACTGCTTGAACTAAAAACATTTATTGAAGGTACTGTTGATTTGACCAATGATGGTTCTGCTTTTATTGTTACTGCCGATGAATTTGAAAACGACATTTTTGTAGCTCCCCGAAAATTACGCAATGCGCTGAACGGCGACCGGGTTAGAGTTTATGTTTATGCTAAAAGTAGGGGGAAAAACAAAGAAGGGGAAGTAATTGAAATATTGCAAAGGGCCAAAATGGAGTTTACGGGCATTGTAAAACTTTCGGAACGCTTTGCATTTTTTATCCCGGACGACCGTAAAATGATGCATGATATTTTTATCCCGATCAGCGAGCTTCATGGCGCTAAAAACGGGATAAAAGCAGTTGCAGAAATTACCGACTGGCCTGTTGATGCAAAAAATCCCATTGGCCGTATTAAACACATTTTAGGTAAGCAGGGTGAGAATGACACCGAGATGAATGCCATTCTTGCTGAATATGGCTTTCCTTTATCATTTACGGCTGAGGTTGAGCACGAAGCAGAAGAAATACCCGAGATCATCACTTCAGAAGAAATTTCCAAAAGACGTGATTTCAGAAATGTTACCACTTTCACTATCGATCCCTTTGATGCCAAGGATTTTGATGATGCTTTGTCATTTAAACAATTGGAAAATGGCAATTACGAGATAGGTGTACATATTGCTGATGTATCTCACTATATAAAACCTGATTCTGCCTTAGATAAAGAGGCTGATGAAAGAGGCACTTCCGTCTACCTTGTAGACCGGGTGATTCCTATGCTGCCCGAACGCTTATCAAACGGTCTATGTTCTTTAAGGCCTAAGGAAGATAAACTGTGTTTTTCGGCTATTTTTGAAATGGATGAAGATGCGCAAATTAAAAACCAATGGTTTGGTAAAACAGTCATCCACTCGAACAGGCGGTTTAGTTATGAAGAAGTGCAGGAAGTTATTGAAAACAAAGCTGGGGAATTTGAACAAGAAATATTAAAGCTGAACGATCTGGCTTACAAGCTAAGGGAGCGGAAATTTAAAAACGGCGCAATAAGTTTTGAAACTACCGAAGTAAAATTTAAACTGGACAAGGATGGAAAACCAACAGGGGTTTATGTAAAGGAGAGAAAAGATGCTCATAAACTAATTGAAGATTTTATGCTGCTGGCCAACCGCAAGGTTGCCGAATATGTTAGTAATATGGGTAAAGGCAAGCATAAATATACTTTTGTTTATCGTGTGCATGATACGCCCAAGCCAGAGGCTTTAGCTAATTTTGCCCAGTTTGCTGCCAGGTTTGGCTATAAGATCAATACCAAATCTGATAAGGAAACTGCTAAATCCCTTAATTATTTAATGGAAGATGTAGAAGGCAAAAAGGAGCAGAATGTGCTTACCCAGTTGGCTATCCGCTCCATGGCTAAAGCTATTTATACTACTAAAAGTTCAAGCCACTACGGGTTGGCGTTTGATTATTATACACACTTTACCTCCCCAATCCGCCGTTATCCAGATGTGATGGTACACAGGTTGCTGTTTCATTACCTAAATGGAGGGCAATCGGCTAATGCTGAGCATTATGAGAAATTATGCCAGCACAGCTCGCAGATGGAAAAAAAAGCAGCTGATGCTGAACGTTCGTCAGTAAAATATAAACAGGCCGAATACTTAAAAGATCAGGTAGGCAGTGTATACAGTGGTGTGATCTCAGGTGTTACCGAATGGGGCATGTATGTGGAAATTATTGAAAATAAATGTGAAGGAATGATCCGCCTTCGTGATATATCGGATGACTTTTATACTTTAGACGAAAAAAATTACGCTATCATCGGCCAGCGAAAAAAGAAGGTTTATCAACTCGGCGATGAGGTAATGATCAGAGTTAAAAACGTTGATCTTACCAAAAAGCAGATTGATTTTTCGTTAGTAACGGATTAGTTGTTGTTTAAGAAGTTTTAAATGTTGTAAGTGTTATAGATGTTATTATAACTTTTACAACGTTTATAACACTTTCAACTTATTCCAACCAAAACATGAAGAAACTTAAAGATTTACAGCAATTGATCAGTGAAGCAGTTAATAAACTCGCTTTCCCTGAGTATCCTGCTGAATTATATGAACCGATAAGCTATATCCTTTCACTTGGGGGTAAACGTATACGGCCTGCTTTACTGTTGCTTGCTTGCGACTTGTTTGGGGGTGATGTGGAAGATGCCATTTCACCCGCTTTAGCAATTGAGGTGTTTCATAATTTTACCTTAATGCACGATGACATTATGGATAATGCACCTTTGCGCCGCGGCAATGCAACCGTACATAAGCGATGGAACAGTAATGTGGGGATACTTTCGGGTGACGTGATGCTGGTAGAGGGTTACAAGCTGATGATGCAGGTGGAAGAGCGTTTATTACGAACTGTATTAAACATATTTAACGAAACCGCTGTTGGCGTGTGCGAGGGGCAGCAGCTGGATATGGAGTTTGAGCAGCGTAATGATGTAAATATTGATGAATATTTGAACATGATACGTCTTAAAACAGCTGTGGTTTTGGGGGGAGCATTAAAAATTGGTGCATTAATTGGCGGGGCCGATGACAAAGATGCTGAACTTTTAAGAAGCTTTGGCGAGCACCTGGGTGTTGCTTTTCAATTGCAAGATGATATCCTGGATGTTTATGGCGATCCGGATAAATTTGGTAAACAAGTAGGCGGCGATATTATTTCGAACAAAAAAACTTATCTGCTGATAAAAGCACTCGAATTATCTGATGGTCAGTTAACAAAGAAATTATCGGACTGGTTAGCCCTTGAGCAATTTGATAATACTGAAAAAGTTACAGCTGTAACGGCTATTTATAACACACTGGAAGTACGTCAGCATGCTGAAAATACGATGCAGGCTTATGCTGATAAAGCATTTGAAGCGCTTGAAGCAATTAACTTACCCGAATCTCATAAACAATACTTGCGGGATTTTGCAGATGGGCTGTTGGTAAGGGAGAATTGATGGTTGCAATTGAAATGGGATATTTTCATAGAAAGAAGGTTCCTGCTTTCCGCACAGGGCAAACGCAATAAAAATTTTATTTTATTATCGTATAGCGATGGGTTTCAAACCCATCGCTATGAAAAAACATTGGAATTATTTTAATGCGTTTGCCCTGACGTTCCGCAATAAAAATTTGGGAAACCATTTCTTAGCCTTATCTTTAAGCAGCATTAATACTTTGCGTGGAGAAGCAAATGACAGCGTTCCGATTCAATCCAGTCATACCACATCCTTTACTAAGCCCATACGTTGCGAAAATGTGGGTGTTCGAAAGCAGCGGCCGTCTTCCTGCTATGGAAAGAAAACTGATTGTCCCAAATGCAAATTTCAAATTAACACTGACCTACCGTAACGGAATTGAAGCGCGCGTTGGTGACAAGATATTCATTCAAAGTGAAAATAAACTAAGTTTAACGGGCCTGATCGATTCGCCTGTTCTTATTGATCCGCAGGAAGATGCGCAGACCGGCACAATAATCATCGAATTCAACCCGCTCGGAGCCTATCGTTTATTTCATTTATCGTACACTGAGGTCAAAAATCAAATAGTGGAGCTGCCAGACCTGATCGGCAACCGTGCAGAAGAACTTCAATCGCAACTTGCTGAGGCAAGCGCTTTAAATCTGAAATTGCAGCTCTTGCAGAATTTTCTGATCAAACAGTTGGAAAAGGCCACCCCGGACCCCATATACGATTATTGCATCAATCGTATATCGTACTCCAATGGTTTGGTCAGCGTGGCACAGCTCGAAAAGGAAACCGGCTATAGCTCGCGATGGCTTCACACCAAGTTTTCGGAACACCTGGGTACAGGGCCCAAAAACCTTTCCGAAATAATCCGGTTCAAACAATTTTACCAGGCGTTCTCAGCCGGCGCCAATTCTCAAAGTCTAAAGGAACAAATTTATCATCATTACCACGACCAATCACATTTTCTGAGAGCATTCAAAAGATTTACCGGCTCGACCCCAACCGACCTTCAAAACAGCATGAACGAACTCAGCACGAAGAATTTTACGAGCTGAATTCCGATTTGTACAATACTTGAAGCTACTATCGCCCGATATTTGTCTAAAAGTTGTACAAATACTAATCAGCAAATCATGACAAAGGTAATTTTTGGAAACCATTCATCGGTTATAGTTCCTCGGAAAGATCGGGACAGTATTCGTAAATTTTATTGTGATGTCCTCGGTGGCCAAATCACGAAAGCAGATCCTGAACGGGACTTCCTTCGTTTGGGAGATAACTTTTATATCGGGTTTCTTTATGGGGATGTTGCTGATGAGAGCGAGTTCTTACGAACTGCAAGATCGATATGGCTGGAAATAAAGTCGGATAACGTAGAAGAAATGACGCGAAAAATACTCGATTTCGGTGTCAGGAAGCTTGAAATACCAGACCCCCACCTCTACTTCCAGGCCCCGGGCGGACAAGTTTTGCGGCTTGTAGGAATCGACGAAGACATGTCCTTTTATGAGGGGATCGGAGCAGGCCCGAATGTGGCAAAGGTAAAAGAAGCAGTTAAACTAAAAGAAAAATGAAAAACAATTACAAAGCAGCAAATTATTCAGTAGAAATTGAGGTTGCAAAATCTCCGGATGATGTTTTTAATCATGTCATTAATCTTTCCAAATGGTGGCCAGAAGAATTTGAAGGAGAAAGCATCAAACTTAATACGGAGTTTGTATTTAGAACAGGAGATACGCATTATTCAAAAAATAAAGTGGTTGAATTTGTATCAAATAAAAAAGTTGTATGGCTTACAACCGAAAGCATACGCAAAACAGACAACTATGATTGGACAGGCACAAAGTTTATTTTTGAATTAACACCCAAAGGTGATAATACCTTGCTCAAATTTACTTATGATGGTGTTGTTCTTGAGAATGAATCTGACAGATTGGTTCAGATATGTGATATGACCATTAAAGAGATATTTTACAACTTTATTACTTATGGCAAAGCAAAGTAAACTTTGAAGGGAAGGCGATATATATTAAGGCAAAATAAAAATGGAAAAGAAAGATTTCACAGCAACCATTGAGCTTGAAAAATCCAGTCAGGATGTTTTCAAAACCATCACGGACGATGTGGCAAAATGGTGGGGTGGCAAAGACCTTGAAGGAAGCAGCACAAAATTGAATGATGAATTTGTTATTCACCATTCGGGCGCACATTACTCAAAACAGAAATTAGTTGAAGTTATTCCAGATAAAAAAATTGTTTGGCTTGTTACTGAAAGCGAACTGAGTTGGCTGGAAAAAGACAAGCATGAATGGACAAATACAAAAATGATTTTTGAAATAGCCGTTGAAGGAGATAAAACCCTACTTCGCTTTACTCATGAAGGTCTTGTTCCTGAAAAAGAATGTTATGAAAGATGCGCTCATGAGGGTTGGGACATTGTTATTAAGGATTGGCTGTTCAACTTTATCACTCACGGTAAGTCAATATACATTTCATGACAATTAAATCGATAACCCAGACCGGAAATTTAAACTATGCACAATTAATTATTAAATTAAATACCATTAATCATTAAATTAAATCAAAATGGAAAAGAACGATTTTACCAGTAGTATCTCTGCAAAAATTAGCGCGGGCGAAGCAGTCAAAAAGATCAGCAATGTACCCGGGTGGTGGGGAATAACTTTTAGCGGAAGTGCCGAAAAACAAAATGATCAATTTATAGTAAAGATGGGAGGCGATTCTTTCTTTAACTTTATTGTAGAAGAATTAATTCCCGGTAAAAGAGTGGTTTGGTTAATTACAGATTGTAACATGCCCTGGTATTCGGATAAAAAGGAATGGGCTAATACCAAATTAATTTTTGATGTCACTGAGAATAATGGCGTAACAGATCTGAATTTTACGCATGAAGGCCTTACACCAAACGTTGAGTGCTATAAAGACTGTGCACCTGGCTGGACCCACTGGATCAACACCAGTTTATTTTCCTATTTTACTACAGGGGAAGGCGTATTTCGGCCTAGTACCGTATAACTGTTTTGTTGAGCTTCATCAGGGGTTAGCAGCTATGTGAGCGTGTTCACGTTCATTTGAAATTAACACTTAAATGAACGCGAGTTAATGGCTGATAATCAGCTATTTGAAATTTACTTGCCCATAAACTATTGTAAATCAAATAGTTCAAGTATTTGCAAAAAAATGCAATTTTTTGCAAATAAAATGCTGACAATCGACAGTAATTTATGTGAATTTGCGGCTTGGTGTATGTCCGTTTAGTCCTGAAATAGGTTTACACATGGTCTTGTCCGGATTTTAGTTGACAGTTGGTCTTGTCCGGATTTTAGTTGACAGTTTTGGTGAGGTTAAAAACATTATTTATAGACACTAAAGTATTCATTTAATTGATAACAAATCTCCTATTCCAGTTGATTTAATACTGGAATAGGATTTGTTCTTTTTTTTCTTCTATTCTTCCAATATTTTATCAATGGTTCGCTGGTTTGATGAGCTACAACCGGTGTTAAATTGCTGCAGCTCATATGTGGTCTGACATTATTATAAGCTTCTATAGCTATCTTAACAGCTAACAAAGCTTCTGATCTTGATTTGAATATGCGGCTAAGTTTAAACTCGGTTTTTAGAATACCGTTTACTCTTTCAGCAACTGGATTTTCATATGCTTCACCATGTTGGGTCATACTTATAGCTATCTTTTCTCGGTTGAGTAACTTAATATAATCATAACTGCAATACTGTACTCCTCGATCAGAGTGATGCATTAAGGGCAATATAGTTGTACGATTTTTTATAGCCATATTCAAAGCGCTGATAGTGCCTTCATTGGTCAGATATGGATGTAAACAATAACCCATGATCTTCCTGGAATAGGCATCAGTAATTAAACTCAGATAGTTAAAGTCGTACGATATGCAGATATAAGTTATATCTGAGACCCAGAGTTGTTCTGATCGATTTATTTCCAGGCTTTTTGCCAGATCAGGGTATTTCCAAAACATATGATTGGATTGAGTAGTGCGAGGTCCCGCGCAACTTTCTGGAAATCAATAACCCATGATTTCTTAATAAAGTATTCAACTTATCTCTTCCCATATTAATGTGGTTGGTTCTGAGAGGTTGATAAATACATTTATAAAGCTTGTGAAGGCCAAGGCCAGGTAACTCACGTCTAACTTGTGCGACTAGTTCCAGTACTATCAATTCCATTTGCTCTGCATCACTCAGATGCCATTCTTTTTGATAAAATGCTTGTCGGGATTTACCAAACAGCTTACAAAGCGGCCCTACACCCATCCTTGTAATATGCTTTTCTCTGATCAGCATCACGGTTTGGTACCACGCTTTTTTCGCACTGGTACTTTGAGCTCCTTCTCAGCATAATCAATCATAGAATTCAATCCATAGATCAGTACATTGGCTTTTTCCAATGCTTTTTCTAATTGTTTGATCCGCTGTTTAAGCGCTGCGGGATCTTTTTTCTTCCTGGGATCCATTACAGCTAAAGTTATAGCTCCTTTTTCTAATTTCTTCTTATAAAGGTTAATCCAGTTCAATAAAATATGAACATTCGGCAAATGATAGCTTTTGGCTACCTCTTTGGCAGACTGATTACGATACATAACCAATAAAACAAGCTTTTCTTTGAATTCCTCGGAGAAGGTAAATTGCTCCAACATCTTTTCTTTCATCTGGAATAAAATTATTCCAAAAGTGTAAACCTATAGCCGTATGAGACTCATGCGCTCCGGTGTTCATTTGCGTTCATTTTGTACATACAAATGAACGCCGCTTTGAAGAGACAAAACCAGAATTGGTAGAAGCGTTATAAAAAGTTAGAGCAGCCACAAGGACTGCCCTAAACAGGCTAACATAAAGCCGCTTAAAATCAAAGATAAAATAAATCATGAGGATTAGTTGTATATCAACGCAGAATCTCCGCAGGGTTTCTTTATTTCGGCCAAGCAACGCGCTCGACCGGGAGGGGTTACTTCAAATTAGTATTTGTCTTGCGTAAGCAACACATGTTTTTACCTCTTTCACCGGGTTAGACCATGCAGCAACCGGGTACTCCAGTTCTATGTCGCCATATTTGGGCCAGTCTTTGTCATGTGCATGTTCTTTAAGAAGAAGCAGAATCTCCTCAAAAGGTACCTGCCCCTGCCCCCATACCTGGTTGGTATTTGGCGGATTTGTGTTCGGGCCTGTTTTATCCTTCAGGTGAAGGCTGACTATGCGACTATGGTATTTTTTTATAAAATCGACAGGATTCAATCCTGTCGAGCCAAAGTAGTGACCACAATCAAGGTTTAACATATTGGCAGGCGATGCGGCAAGTATTGGATCTGCACTGAAATTTTTATCAGCATATTGATTATGGTTATGGAAAATCGCAAACATCCCGTGCTTTTCAGCAAACGGGCCCAGTCGTTTCGCGGCTTCAATACTACCTTCGTCGGTAATCCCTTTTGCGCCCAATACTTTAGCGACTTTAAATGCATAATCGATTTCTCCATCAGACCAGGTAGCAGGTGAAAGCTTGGCAATATGTATTTCTACACCTTCATCATTGAACATTTTTCTTAGTTCTTCAAATTTGGTCATCGGCACAGTTTGCCGCCACTTTTTCTGTTCCTCTGTTGACCCGACGATACCATCTACAAACATTTTCCACGTAGAAGGAGTAGGTTTCAGCATCTTCCTGAACTGGTCTGCTGTCATTTTATACTGTTTTGTTAGGCCATCCAGGCGTGCCTGGGCTTCCGGCGATAATGGATTGGGCAAGTCGTCCAGGCCAGGCGGCAGCCCGGCATAAGTTTCAATAACATCACCCATGAGCTCAACAGAACTCACGCCGGAATCCTGGCAGTACTTTATTATGTCTGCCGCGCTGCAGGGCAGATCGCGCCAGCTATAAGTTATAGTTCCTATCTGGACTCCTCCGAATTTCGAATTGGGGTTCTTTTTTGCACCGCCTTCCAATCGGTTAAAACCTGAGTCTTTGCTTTTAAGACCCGAAGGCAAAACAGCAAAAGCACCTGCTGCGAGCGCTGTAGTTCCGATAAATTTTCGTCTGGTTATCATACTGATTAAATTAATTTGAATTTAAACAAGGACCTTTCTGCAGTATTCGGACTATTTGACCGAATAGCTTACAAAAGCAATCTTTTTACTGTCAGGGCTCCACGACGGCGTGTTGATGGTGCCGGCCCCGCCATAAAACACAGGCGTTATATCTTTAACAGCTTTTGTTTTGGGATCCATCAAACGGAGTTTGACATTTTTACCAAACGGGTGATTTTGTTTTTCATCGGTAGTATAAGCTATGTAAGCAATCCATTTATTATTTGGTGACGGGTGGGGAAACCAATTGGCATTTTCATCAGAGGTCATTTGCTCTTGTTGCGAGCCGTCGGTGTGCATTCGCCAAATTTGCATACGGCCGCTACGGTATGAATGGAAATATATATACTTGCCATCAGGAGAGTAATCAGGCCCGTCGTCTAACCCTGGGGCATCAGTCAGTCTTTTCGGCGTGCCCCCTTCCACCGGTATTGTGTAAACATCCAGGTTGCTAAAGTCCCTCCGCAATATGCTATTGTTTTGCCATCAGGGCTCCATCCATGCCAAAAAGAAAGATCCTGGGAGGTAACTATTTTCCGCGGTTGCCCGCCTGCGGCGGGTACAATAGAGACAGAAAATTTATAAACTTTTTGTGAAGGGTTGTTCATATCAAAACTGGTTATTGCTATCCATTTGCCATCCGGTGAAAGTCCGTGGTCGTCCATGATTTGATTAATTGACCCGGTGTTAATTTCAGTTAACGCTTTGGTAGCCAGATCTAGCTTGTAGATTTTGCCTCTAAAGTTGACGACAAGGTAATTGTCAGGATGCCAGTTGGGGGCTTCGAAATCTCCCTTAGCAACTAATACTGTATCAATTTTTCCTGTTTTGATATCAACCGTCTGTATATAGCTCGTCGTGTCGTGTTTACTTTGCGAGAATACAGATGCAGAGAAAAACAAGCAGAAAAACATCATGCCGGCTGGTTTAAAAAACGGCAAAGAAATCGGGAATTGAATAGATTTGCTCATACTAGTACGATTTGTGTTTATAATATTTAAAAGAAATTTCTATTTGGTAAATTTTACCATTTAGCGAATGTAGATAAAAAATTTCTATTTGACAAAATTTACCAAATAGAAATTTTTAGGTTATTTTTGTAACCTTATGAATGCATTGAAAGAGTTTGAAGATTTTATTGAAAACGGATATAAAACATATATTCCGCATGTATGTATAGACTGTGTCATATTCGGCTATCATGACCACCGGCTTAAAATTTTACTCTCGGAGTTAGAAGGCCTTAACGGGCTTTGCCTGCCCGGAGGATATATTAAACGAACCGACACTATGGATGAAGCCGCCAGCAGGATTGTTGAGGAAAGAACGTCTATAAAGGGTTTATATCTGCAGCAATACAAAACATTCGGCGGTCCCGACCGTGTAAAATTCAATGAAATTGATTTGGACAAGTTGACGAAGGTTCCCGTATTTAAAAAACTAAAATCAAGCTGGTTGATAGATCAGACGATCTCCATCGGTTATTACGCTATAACAGATTTTTCACTGTCGAAACCGCAGCCCGGATTCATGGCCCGTTCATGTGACTGGTACAATATCGATAAAATTCCTTCATTATTGTTCGATCATAACCAAATGGTGAAAAATGCGTTGCAAACTTTGCGCTCGCAATTATATTATCAGCCGATCGCCCAAAATCTGTTACCTGAGAAGTTTACGCTTACAGAAATACACGCCCTGTATGAAACCATTCTTGGTAAAAAACTGGACATAAGAAATTTCCCAAAGAAAATGGCATTTCTTGGATTGATCACCAAACTTAACGAGAAACGAAACATCGGGCCGCACAGGGCGCCCTTTCTTTATACCTTCAACAAGAAAAAATATAAAAAGGCACTGGAGTTGGGCGTTACGTTAAGTTGAGGAAAAATTATCGGTAATTAAATTTTGAGGTAATCGTTCATATTCCCAAAGGCTCTAGTATGTCGGGCAATGCTTACAGCGCAAAGGCTACTAGCGCCCTATCCTGTGCCTAACCGCGATTTCCGGTACTCCCGTTTTTATTGTCGGTATTGGTATAATAATTCATTACCTATCAGCGGAGCACGAGTCGCCTTTGCGCTGTAAGCCTGTGCGACAGACCCGCGCTAGATCGAGCGGGTGAAATTACCAGCGCATTTTTAGCGCTTGCCTATAGCGGTATTGCTTTTGTAATTGCGGCGCTGCTAAAAAGATAGGTTAAAAAGAAAACCGGCAACAATAATCCAGCAATGTTACATGCTGCCGGGTTCAACTTTAAAATAGGGTTTATAGTCGGCAAGCCGTTTCAGCAGGCTCTTATTGTCGCTCATTATTTTCGCCTTTTCGGTCGCTCCTGCAGGTAAAATTATAAACCCGTATGGGCTCTTTCTTTCCCCAAGCCACGTAGCTCCGGGATTAATTACAACCGGCCCATCAGCCTGGCCATCGGGTATATTTCCTATATCCGTATTGGTTAAATATGGAGCATAAAACATATAATGTGGCATGTTCATGGTCATAACGTCATGATGGTCAGGCTTTCCGGGGTATGTACGCATTACCGGGGCCAGCATGTATGAAATGCCTGTCCTCGCCGGGGCTTTGTATATTCCTTTCCTGATCCTGTCAATTACTATGTTTTTTATCTGTAAGGGTGTGTATTTTCCGGAAGCCCTCATTGCCGCAACATCCATAGAAACAGGAAAAATTGTCCTTGCCCCTTCAGCATCGTATCCGAGGGCAGCAGCATCGTCTTTTCTAAACTCACCCCATTCCCACTCTGTCCGGGTAACGAAACAGATGAACCCATTGGATCCCTTGTGAGCTATATAGTAGCCCTTTTTAGGATCTAACAAATAAACGGTAGCGTTATGCCGCAGTTGTGGTGGAAGGGCGCTCAGCGCGAAGTCGGTCTCCAGGCTAACCGGCATTTTTTCAAGTTTCCAATCCGCCTGCTGTTGAGCAAAACTTTGGATAGAGATAAATACGATGCCAAGGACTGATAAAGCGCTCCGGCACTTTTTTGCCGCTATGATCGAAGTATTCATATTTAGGGATTAATTGCCATACTTTATTGTATGTAATATTCTACAATGAAATTATGATCTATAATTTGATTCGAGGAGGGGCATAAATGCCATTATAGGGGGTTTTTTGCGCCAGTTAAATATAATTGTGAATAAACCGGGCTATGGTAAGGCGCTATTACCGTACTTTCTTTGCAGGCGGAGCAGGACAAATCCCGAACTTTTGGAGAATTTAAGACTTTTGCGTGATTGGATGTAATCCGTTTACACTTAGTCTACAGGCATAATCGTCCGAAGTTGCCTTCCTTCCCTAGCGCGAGGTGCAAAAATAACGAGGTACCCGCTTTTTTTAAATTTACAAGATATTTAATATTGAATAATAATTAAAATGCTGTATTAAGAATGAGGAAATACATGGATCGCTAAAAATTTACTACCTTCACTTATACTTACCGCTGTTCCGCCGGTTCAGGCGTCCCGCTTGAACCCAAACAAATGTAAGCGTCTCGCTTACAATAACCCGCTTGCGATGTCAGAAAATATTCCGCACATTTATTACCATGCAACGCAATGCCTCAACCGACGAACTTTACTTCGTCACCTTAACCGTAGTCGACTGGATAGATGTATTCACCCGCCGCTATTACTGCGATTTTATCATTGCAAACCTGGCCTGGTGCCAGCAAAACGCAAACCTTAATATTTACGTCTATGTCATCATGACTAATCATATCCACATGGTTGCTAATGTTACGGGTGGTTCACTGGGCGATGTACTGGGACGCTTTAAAAGCTTCACTTCAAAAGAGCTTTACAAGATGATTACGGGCAACGTTCAGGAAAGCCGGCGGGATTGGATGTTGAAAGCTTTTGACCGGGCCGGAAAATACAATCCACTAAATGAAAATCATCAATTTTGGCAGAATGGAAATTACCCGGTTTTGCTTTACACACCAGCCGTAATCGAGCAAAAAATTGATTATACCCATGAAAATCCAGTAAGGGCCGGGTTTGTCGGTTCGGCTCATGAGTATTGGTATAGCAGTGCGAACCCTGAAAGTCCGCTGAAGATCATTTGGTGACGTCAGCGGGACGCTGACAACGGTTTGGGTTCAAGCGGGACGCCTGAACCGGCGGGGGAATATACTTGTGATACGCTGAATCGTTGCTCCTCCTGAACTGCAAAATGGTAAAGTTCATGATTACCTGGCCTGTAAACCCGGTTTTATCATTATTGGTGTATCTTTGAGTGATGTATTTGAATTCTTCGTTATACAACTTACATATACCGGTATATACCGTTTCGTATAGACATAAAAACAGTGGAATCCCAATTACTTTATAGCAATTAATCTAACATGCGAAAGTTTATCATTTTCTTTTTGTTATTAGCCAGTAACCAATTACAAGCCCAAACCCTCACCTCCGGCGGTAAACTAAAGCCCGAACAGGCCATAATGGATGTAAGGCATTATACCATTGCCCTGAATGTTGACTTTAATCAAAAATCAATTGATGGCTATACAGTAATTGACGTGATTATGGCGAGGCCCACAAAAGTGCTGCTGTTTGACCTGCTTGATTCTCTTAACGTGAAACAGGTACTTGTAAATAATAAAAATGAACCTTATGATTATAAAAACAATCTCATCAGGATTAATCTCAATGATGAGCTGCCTGCAGGTAAGGCAAGCATAAAAGTATTTTATGGCGGCAAGCCGCATGTGGCCCGCAGACCGCCATGGGACGATGGTTTTATATGGTCGAGAGATTCAACAGGTCACCCGTGGATGGCTATTACTGCTGAAGGTACAGGCGGTAAATTATATTTTCCTTGTAAAGACCACCCTTCTGATGAACCTAATGAAGGGGTTGATATGATGATCACCGTACCAAAAGACCTGGTTGTTGCAGGGCCTGGTTTATTGCAAAAAGTAACAAAACATGAAGCTACTGCTACCTATCATTGGAAAACAAATTATACCATCAATAATTACAGCATTATTTTTAATGCAGGCGATTATAAAGTGGTTAGCCGACCATATAAAACCATTGACGGCAATACAGTGCCCATTCAATTTTATGTACTGAATGTGCATGCTGATAAAGCCGAACACCACCTTGACGTATTTGAAAAAACCATCCACGAACAGGAAAAATATTTCGGCGAATATCCATGGGTAAAGGAAAAAATCGGAATTGTGGAAACGCCGCACCTGGGTATGGAGCACCAAACCATGAACGCTTATGGCAATAAATTCCGTTACACAAAAGTTGGCGGTGAAGATTACGACTGGCTGATGCATCACGAATTCGGGCATGAATGGTGGGGTAACAAGGTAACTGCAAAAGATTGGGCCGATTACTGGATACATGAAGGCATATGTACCTATGGCGATGCATTATACATAAGGGAATTTGATGGTGAAAAAGCTTATATTAAATATTTCCAAAATGCAGCTTCTCATTTCGGCAATAAAATCCCGATAGTAATGGGTAAGGACATTGATGAGGAAGCTGCTTATAATGGTGATATTTACGGCAAAGGTGCTTTTTTTATGCATACCATCCGGTATGTAATTGGCGATAGTGTATTTTTTCCGGCGCTTAAAAAGTTTGTTACCTCTCCGCAATACACTTATGACAATTTTGTAAATACCGATGATGTGGAGCAGTTTTTTAGTCGTGAATCAGGCCGGGATTTAAAACCTCTGTTTGATTTATATATACGGAGTATAGATAAGCTGCAGGTTCATATCAAGGAATTGCCCGGTAATAAGTACCAGGTTCAGCTTCAAAATATGAGTATCCCCCTCCCTATCGATGTGACTACAGATAGCGGAACCAAGCGTATGATAATTGACAGCAAAGGTTTATTAGTAAGCAGTAAAACCTTGCCGGTGATAGATGAAGATACCTATTATATAAAAAAGGTGACTATTGAGTGATTTATTATTCAATGTCGTTTACTTAAGGGTTAACCTGGCAGTTTGGCCTCACCTAAATCCTCTCCAAAGGAGAGGACTTAACTTCGCTCTTTTTTAGAACCTTCTCCTTTGGAGAGGGCAGGGTGAGGCAACCAATTTTTTTATGAACAATTATTTGCTCTTTTCCCTTAAGTAAACGACATTGATTCACCATTAGCCATATTCGCTGCAAGTTGGTAAAAATGAGCAACTTAACATTATTACCGTCGGCAAATCATCGACGCAATACTCAGCTGTGCCGGTTGAACCACCCTGTGCCACCCTGTTCCGGGTGTACCGGGTGGTTCAACCAATAAAATAATAACTAATCATTTAAGACCATCCACCAATAAACTATTCACAAAATCAATTAAAATTGTGTTTGTTTTTCTATACAATTATATATATTCGCACCTATTATATACTATTCCTGTATATACTATTCCTGAATATAATAAAAGATGGCTAAAATTTTAATAATTGACGATGAGCGTTCAATACGTAGTACCTTACGCGAGATATTAGAATACGAGGATTATGTAGTTGAGGATATTGATAATGGAATTGATGGCCTGGAACTGATCAAAAAGAACGACTACGACCTTGTTCTTTGTGATATAAAAATGAACCGCATGGACGGCATGGAAGTGCTGACCGAAGGATTGGCCTATAAACCTGATCTGCCGTTTATTATGATATCCGGTCATGGGACGGTTGAAACAGCGGTTGAGGCCAGCAAAAAAGGTGCTTTTGACTTTATTTCAAAACCGCCAGACTTAAACCGCCTGCTTATTACCGTTCGCAATGCGTTGGACAGGGGAAGTTTGGTTACCGAAGCCAAGGTATTAAAACGCAGGGTTGCAAAGGTGCGCCCTATTTTGGGTGAATCACAGACGATATTAAAAATAAAAGAAACTATTGACCGTGTAGCCCCTACCGATGCACGTGTACTAATCACCGGTGCAAACGGCAGCGGAAAGGAACTGGTAGCACGCTGGCTGCACGAAAAATCACACCGGTCAAATGCTCCGCTTATTGAAGTTAACTGCGCAGCCATACCTTCCGAACTGATTGAAAGTGAGTTGTTCGGCCATGAAAAGGGTTCTTTCACCTCTGCCATAAAACAACGTATAGGTAAGTTTGAATCTGCAAATGGCGGTACGCTTTTTTTGGATGAGATTGGGGACATGAGTCAGTCTACACAGGCAAAGGTACTGCGTGCCCTGCAGGAAAATAAAATTACCCGTGTTGGCGGCGAAAAGGAAATTGAAGTGGATGTACGCGTTGTAGCGGCTACCAATAAGGACCTGTTAAAAGAAATTGAAGCCGGTAATTTCCGTATGGACTTATATCACCGCCTGAGTGTTATTTTAATCCATGTGCCACCGCTAACCGACCGTAAGGATGATATTGCATTGCTTACCCAAAACTTTTTGGATGAGATATGCAATGATTATGGCATGCCGGTAAAAAAGATATCAGACGCGGCCCTTGATGCCCTGAAAGCATTACCGTGGACAGGTAATATCCGTGAACTAAGAAACATGGTAGAGCGCCTGATCATACTAAGCGATAAAACCATTACCGATGGTGATGTAAGAGCCTTTGCAAATCCATCGTCGCCAACTTTGGTTACCAACGGACATGCTGCGCCGCAAACAGATTTCGACCAGTTTGCAAACTTCCAGGAATATAAAGATTACGCCGAACGCGAGTATATTAAATTCAAACTGGAAAAAAATAATTGGAACGTTTCAAAAACCGCCGACGATATTGATATACAACGCAGCCACTTATATAGCAAGATAGAGAAATTTGGGTTGAAGAGAGGTGAATGAGTTTATTAAAATTTTCAATTTTGAAAGGCCTTCGGAGTAGTTTCTGGGGGCTTTTAATTTATAATTCCGTTGGTTTGGATTTCTAATATTTAATTCCAATATATAGAAATGAGTCTAAATAATATAATATAGATATTAAAGACTTCAGTCTAAACCATTTAAACCAATAGTTGTTATAGGCTATTAGCAATCACTTAAAATTCAGACTTATGAACGATGTTATGTTTGGCCGGGAATTTGCCAAAGAACTGGAGGCTGAATCACCCGCAAGTATAAAATGTCTGGAACGTATCCCTCCTCCACTGTTTGGTTGGAAACCTCATGAAAAGTCTATGGAAATGGGTTACCTGGCCCTGCTTGTAGCCGAAATTCCACTTTGGATAACCCATATTATTAAATATTCTGAAATCGATTTTGCTACTTTCCAGCATATCAAGCCAAAAACCACGCAGGACCTGGTAGATCATTTTAAAAAGAACATGGTGGAAGCCAAAGAAACCCTTTTAACGATTAAAGAAGGTGAATTGGCCGAAACGTTTTATCTCAAGATGAACGGCCTGGAATTGTTAAGTTCTCCTAAAAAAACACAGGTGGAATCGACAATTAACCACCTGGTGCATCACCGTGGACAGCTAACAGTTTATATGCGGCTAAATGATATCGCTGTACCGTCAATCTATGGGCCTTCAGCTGATGACAAGAATTTTAAATCCTGATTAATGAAGTTATGCAAATCATCGGCAATAAATTTTTAGTGGACTTTGGAATGGCTAAAGCCGTTTTGGACATCCAAAGCGCAACTTCATTGGCCTTCACTATCACCAAAGGCCCTAAAACGAACACAACGGAAACGGTAACTATCAAACTCACCAAACTAAGACCAAAATTGTTCCTGCTGACCTGGAAGGAAGCTAATGGTAATACCATAACGCAAATACAGGATCATAAAAACAAGAAAGTTTATATGAATTGGACCCATCCTGATGGAGAGTTTATTAATATGACCGGAACAATCAAGCCGCTTTAGCGGGTTTATTGTAAATCATGGTTATTTCATGCTGGCAGACATCGGCATTTGCATAGAAGTTTCTTTGTGTTTAAAGTTTAATTTTTTCAAATGAATAACTTCAGGATGCATGTTGCCTTCTGTAATGTGCAGAAATTGGTTGGGCGCAATATTTTTAAAATATTGAATTGTTTGACTGCCCGCCCATTTTATTTCAATTTCGTCAATTGATTTCGCCTGCCCTATACCAATCTCCTGTCGTAAAGGTGAAGATCCAAAGCTGCCTCCGGAATTAACATCCTTGTAAACACTTCGTTTTATGCCATTGTCTGTAAAAGTTACCTTGATACGGCTGCCTATGGCCGCTTTGTTTGCTTTTACGCCTTCCAGTTTTAAGCTGATCCAGTTATTATTCCCCTGGCCGGGATTAACATACAATGAACTCGTATAAGAGTCGCCTTTATATGCGCCGCCCATTTCTATAAAAATATCCTGTATGCCGGTATTTCTGAAATCGGCAAACGCTACTCCATGCCCTTTTTGCAAATTACCGGTTCGCGAAGAGGTAGTAACGTCTGCAAATTTTTTCCCGTCAATATTCTTAAATAATTTATTAGGCACCAGCGATTTAAAATCAGGGTTGCCTGTTCCAAAATACATATCCGGGTAACCGTCATTATCAATATCGCCAAAATTGGCCCCCATTGTGAAAACCACTTTGTTCAGACCTGCATCTTTAGTAACATTAGTAAAAGTACCGTCATGATTGTTCCTGTACAGAAAAATATTACCGGCATCAGGTATGGGTTTGCCTAATGCTTCAGCAGCGGCATAGGTTCCTAAGCCTTTATCAAAATAATAATTAGCCACCATTATATCAGGCCAACCATCATTATTATAATCATAAAACCAGGTAGTAAATGTACTTTCCTTATTAATGCCAATGCCCGATTTTTCGGTAACATCTTCAAAATCTACAGCTTTTCCTCCTTTACCTTTGTTTTTTAGCAGGTATTTTTTACCATCCATTGTGGATATAAATATATCGGGCCATCCATCGTTGTTAAAATCAGCTGATGTTACTGCTTTTACATAGTTCGTAATGTCGCAATGAGCGCTTTTTGCTACATTGGTAAAGGTGCCATCATGATTGTTGATATATAACATACAGGTGTGTTTGCCGCCCTTATCATTTAAATTTTCGTCTCCGATAAATACATCAATCCAGCCATCATTATTAAAATCAGCCCAAACAGCTGTTTGAGTAGGATGGTAAAAAAGTAAGCCGGCGGGTATAGTTACATCAGTAAAAGTACCATCTCCGTTGTTTCGCAGCAATGAACTTGGCTGGTTTCCAAATCCTCCGGTATTCCAACCGCCGCGTAAAACAAAAATGTCCATTTTGCCATCGTTATTATAATCAGTTTGCTGAATATTTGATCCGCCTGTTATTTCCTTTAGTCCGCTTTGTTCGCTCAGATCACTGAACGTACCATCTTTATTATTTTGAAAATAATGCATTGGATCACTCAGGTCCCATCCGGACATAACGATATCCAGGTAACCGTCGTTATTAAAATCATCAACTATAACGCCGCCTGCCCTGCCATTTATGTTCAGGCCCAAATCGGCAGCCATATCTGTAAATGGTTTTACTTTATAAGCCGTATCTGCATCTAAATTAGGTATCAAAAACTCTGGGGGTACGCTTTTTGGATAACCGCCAAGTGTCATAAATGCAATATTGAGCAACCACCTTGATTCGAGATCATCGTGCTTGGTTCTCAAAATCATTTCGTAGGTTTCAATAGCTTTTTGTGAACCGGTTTTAATTTTGTGGACGCCTTCACCTTTTATTGGGAATATGCATGAAGAACCGTTATGACTGAGCATGCAATTATTGCGCTCACCCAGGCGCATATAAGCAATGCCAATATCAGGCAGCATTTCAAAATTCGACATGAAATCAATTCTCCTGCTTAAGTCCTGATAAATTTGAACAGACTGCTCCTCCTGCCCCACTTTTAAGGCAAGGGCCGCTTTTGAAGCAAACAACTTAACATCCTGGTTATAATTACCCGTACTAAGCAAGGAATCATAATAAGCCATGGTTGCTTCAGGAGTAAACGGATTTAACGCGGTGTAGTGTTTTTTATTTAACTCCTTAAGTATGCTAATCATTTCCTGGTGAGATGATCTTTTACAAGACATCAAAAAGCTAAATGAAAGCAGTAAAACAATGGCGATCGCATTTATTGTTATAACGTTTTTATTAAATTTCATTACTTAAGTTTTGGGCACCCGGTTAACAGTCCTTTGTAAAACATAGGCTAAATAGAGACATGACAATAATAACTATATAGGTTAAGAGGTACTGAGGTTTAATTTAATTTAAAAGTAGTAAATATGTTTTACCTGCGGGATGGAATCAAATATATTTTCTTTACTATAAATTATTATCTATTGATATGTGTTCAAAATATTTTACTGGACTGAAAATTGCATTAATTAAAACAATTGACCATACAAAATATTGTTATTCAATAAAACATCATCATGAAAACAATTAAGTATTTAATAATTTCAGTTGCACTGATAAGCCTGAGTTCATGTATGGTACACAAGGAAAGGAATGTAACTAAGTATAATGAAAATCGTCCTTATGATAGCAGGTGGATAATAAACGGGTATACCTATGTTCATTCCCGTCCGCCTATTGATTAGGCTTTTAGTTAACAATTAAAAATAACCGGCTTTTATTTCATATGTAAAAACAAAAAAGCTATGAAAACAACCACTCATGAAACCGCTGAACTGCTTGGAAATATATCCAGCTTTGGTCAGATTGATCCGGATAGCGTTAAAGCAGTTATACCCCCAGAAGATAAAGCTAATAATCAGGATGATGATTTGGGAGATATAAACGGAGAAGATATTAAAAATGAAGATGACCTCCATGACATACAGAATGGCGATGATCAATCAGAAACCGATGCCAAAAAAGAAGAAATATCAGGCCCTCAAAATGATTTGATCAGCCAGCCAGAAAAGAATAAAACAAAAAGAGCGTTATACTGATATGTACCAGCATAACGCTCTTTTTGTTTTTTATAAATTAACTACAAAGTAGCCATGTCAATTACAAACCGGTAACGAACATCGCCCTTAAGCATGCGGTCATAAGCGGTTTGGATATCTTTAATATCGATCATTTCAATATCTGAAACTATATTGTTTGCTGCGCAAAAATCCAGCATCTCCTGGGTTTCCTTAATACCGCCAATGTTGGAACCAGCCAGGCTTTTTCTGCCCCCAAGCAAACTGAATGCTGATATTTGGGCTGGTGTTGGCGGTGCACCAACGCAAATTTGAACCCCGTTGGTTCTTAGTAAAGACAGGTACAGGTTATAATCATGTTCTGCAGATACAGTATCCAATATAAAATCAAAAGAGCCTTTTGCTGCGTTTACCTGCGCTTCGTCAGTAGTCACAACAAAATGATGTGCGCCAAGTTTTTTGGCATCTGCCTCCTTTTTAGGCGATGTGCTTAATACTGTAACATCGGCACCAAAAGCTACACCAAATTTAACAGCCATGTGTCCAAGTCCACCTAAACCAAGTACCGCTAATTTGTGCCCTTTCCCTACTTTCCAATGCCTTAAGGGCGAATAAGTAGTGATACCAGCGCATAATAAAGGAGCTACTGCTGCCAAATCCACGCCTTCTTTAAGGTGAAGCACAAAGTCTTCGTTAACAACAATGGTATTCGAATAGCCACCATAGGTAGGTGTTTTTTTGTCCTGCTCAAGGCCATTGTAGGTAAACGAAACTCCGTTAAGACAATATTGTTCCAAATCCTGTTTGCAGTTTTCACACACACGGCAGGAGTCTACCATACAGCCAGTACCAGCCAGGTCACCCACTTTAAAATTCTTTACGTGGCTTCCCACTTTAATTACGCGGCCTACAATTTCGTGGCCGGGTACCATAGGGAATATGCCTGGGAACCAGTCATTTTTAATTTGGTGCAGGTCTG
>JAQBOA010000007.1 GCA_028288305.1 Mucilaginibacter sp. | reverse complement strand
ATTATGATTGGGAACAGCAGTATTTTGATCAATTACTGGCTTTTTATCAGTGCAGCTACCAAACGAAAGCAGGATAACAGCAAACGCTACCTTAAAAATATTTTTTATAAAACCTTTCATTCCTGTTGGGTCTCCGGCACGGGACCCTGCGTTCCATGTTGATTATGAGGCGAATTTTGCCATCGTAACAGGATCACCGCTGAAAACCAACGTTACCACACAGCATTCCACCGCAGGGTCCTCTTCGAGAGACCCAGCGGGAACGGGGGAAGGTTCTTTGATCAGTCCCTTATATTACGATTCAAAATATCACATATATACAAAATGCCGTTTTTGTATACATATGCAGATAGACATGTATACAAAATGGCTGTTTTGTATATATAGTTAAGTAGTCGGTAATTTCTAACCCCTAATTGCCTCCCCAATCTCTAAACTCCAACCTCCAATCTTTCCCTACCGATGCTTCTCACCCATAACAAACGTAATCTCTCCGCCATTCATAATATCTGTATGGCTGATAAAGTACCCGTTAAGCGGTTTGCCATTTAGCAATATCTTTTGCACATAAACATTTTTATCGCTCTGGTTTTTAACGTTTATGGTAAAAGTTTTGCCATTCTCCAAGTTGATTACCGCATGATGAACTGCCGGACTGCCAATGGCATACTGGTCTGACCCTGGTGCAACCGGGTAAAAGCCTAAAGAGCTAAATATATACCAGGCGCTCATTTGGCCGGTATCATCATTGCCGCCTAAGCCATCCGGCGTGTTTTTGTACATCTTTTTCAGGATCATGCGTATCTTATCCTGAGTCTTATAGGGTTTGTCGGTCCAATCATACAGGTAAGCAACCTGGTGTGATGGTTCGTTGCCGTGCACATAATTGCCGATGATCCCGTCTTTGGTAATATCCTCGGTTTCAGCAAAATATTTATCCGGCAGGTCATAGCTGAACAGGCTGTCAATATAAGTCACAAATCGCTTGTTTCCGCCCATCAGATTTATTAATCCGGCGGGGTCATGCGGAACATACAGGGTGTAATTCCAGGCGTTGCCTTCAATAAAACCCATGCCGATGGTGGTAAAAGGATCAAATTTAGTTTTGCGGAAACTGCCATCCATCTCCTTAGGGTGCATAAAACCCGACTTAGGGTCGAAAACGTTTTTATAATTTTGCGAACGTTTAATAAACACATCGTAAACATCCATCCGGTTAAGCTTTTTTGCCATCTGGGCTATGCACCAGTCATCGTAAGCATATTCCAAAGTTGATGATACCGAATTGCCGTCTTTTTCATCCGGTATATAACCGAGGTCATTAAAATAACCGATGTCTTCATAATCCCGGTGATTGGCGGTCATAACTGCTGCATCCAACGCCTTATTAGCATCAAATGGGGCGTTGCCCTTAACAACAGCATCAGCAACAACCGAAACGCTGTGGAAGCCACTCATGCACCAGTTCTCATTTGCCGAGTTGCTCCAAATGGGCAGCATATGTTCTGGGCTCTGGTCGTAATGGGCCAGCATGCTCTTTACCATATCTGCATTTCTTTTTGTTTCAATTATATTAAACAGCGGGTGCAGCGCCCGGTGGGTATCCCACAAGCTGAAAGTAGTATAATTGGTAAAGCCTTCCGCTTTATGTATGTTTTGATCCAGCCCCTTATACTGTCCGTCAACATCCATGTAAAGGGTAGGGTTTATCATGGCGTGGTACATGGATGTATAAAAATTCTCCTTATCGTCTTTGCTGCCTTCAATCACAATTTTATGAAGTTCATTTTCCCACAATTGCTGCCCATCATTTTTTACTTTATCAAAGTCCCAGCCAGGTATTTCGGCCTGCATATTGTTTAATGCACCCTCCATACTAACCGGCGACAGTGCCATTTTTATTTTTATCTTTTCTCCTTCTCCGGTTTTAAAGTCGAAATAAGCCCGCAACTGTCTTCCGGCCATTTCCGGGAAATTTTTAGTCCGGTTAAACTGACCCCAAAATCCTCCGTAAACTTCTCTTTTCGAATAATTACGATAACCATGCCCAATAAACGGTTTGGAAAAAGCCATAGCAAAATAAAGCGTACGGGTACGGGCCCAGCCATTAGTTTCGCGGTAGCCAACTACAGTGCTATCATTTACAACCCTTAAGTAAGTCCACACATTTTTGTCAGGATAATTATAAATACCCGACATCAGGTCGAGAACAATATGCGCCTGGTCTGATTTCGGAAAAGTATACTGATGAAAACCCACCCTTGCACTTGTAGTAAGTTCGGCGGTAATATTACTTTCGTCCAGTTTCACTTTATAATAGTTTGCTCCGCCTACTTCGTTTTGGTGTGAAAACGCAGAACGATAACCGCTGCCCGGTTTATCAGCAGTACCAGGGTTTAATTTTAAAGGACCTATAGTTGGCATAATTAAAAAATCGCCCAGGTCCGAGTGGCCTGTCCCGCTAAAATGTGTATGACTAAAGCCTACAATAGTTTTATCGTCGTACTGATAACCCGCACAATATTTATACACATCAGGATTGTATTTACCATTCAATTCGTAACCGGCAGTATCTGTTTCCGGGCTCAGCTGCACCATACCAAAAGGCACTGTAGCACCGGGATAGGTATGCCCCATACGTTGGGTGCCAATTATCGGCTTTACATATTGTACTAATTTTTCGGATGTGTTTGTTTGTGCAATTGCAATTATTGGGGAACAGCTTAAAAAAGCGATCAGTATTTTTTTCATTCGTATTAGAGGGTGTAGCTACTATTTAACCCCAAATATAAAATGAAAAATTTAAGGGAATGGTTGATTAGGACAGATTCATCGTTTATTTTACAAACAAAGAGCCTTTTAAAACTTCCCAAACCCTCTTTACGGCAAGCCGTAAAGAGGGTGGACCAGCGAAGCGTAGTCCGGGTGAGTAAACTATACGAGCGACATTGGCGTTAATGCATTAGCGTACAAAACTCACCCGGACTACGCTTCGCTGGTCCACCCTCTCTTTTGCAGGCAAAAAAAAGGTAAGGAAGGAAAACTTTAAAACTTCGCCACTCTTTCCCCAACCGTCCGCCACCATACATCAACCGTACGAAAACGAACAGTTTCGTAGAAGAGGTTTTTTATAATATGTTGATAATAAATTGATTGCAATTAGGGTATCAATATTGGCATAGTCATACAAAATATAATACGATGATGACTACCGATAACCGTTTAGTTGAAATGTGGGAAGGCTGCCTAAAAAACGACCGTAAACAACAGGAGCTCCTGTACAGAACTTTAGCGCCAAGAATGTTGGCCGTTTGCCTGCGCTACGCTCATGATAAAGATGAAGCCCAGGATATTTTACAGGAAGGCTTTATAAAAATGTTTAACAATGTACATAAATACAGGGGCGAGGGTAACCTGGAAGGATGGATCCGCCGCATTATGGTGCATTGCGCCATATCCCGTTACCGTAAGCTAAAGCCGATGGTATTAGTGGAAGATTTTAATGATGACGACACTTCTTTTGGCACTGGCTATAATGCCAACGGACTTGAAGTGAAAGATCTGATGAATATTATTCAAAAACTACCGCAAACTTATCGCTCTGTATTTAATATGTACGCCATTGAAGGTTATTCGCACCAGGAAATAGGTACCACATTAGGTATGACAGAAATTTTGTCGCGCACAACACTTCACCGGGCACGTACTATTTTAAAAGCTATGGTAAATAAACTTACTGCAAACGAGCAGCACTGCCTGGCAGGATAATTTGCTTATCCCGTTTTTGACCTCTAAATATATCGGAAACACTTCCAAAAATCAAAGTTATTAAGGTTAACCCCATCGGGGTTTTATATGGGTAAATAAAAACCCCCTTGCACTCGCTGCTTGGGGGTTTTAACCTAAACCTTATCACAATAAGTAAGCATAGAAACTTACCATAATGAAGCTACAAATATAGGGTATTTTAAACCGAAAAATGCAAAATAAATGCGTTACAAAGACACAATAATGTAAATAATGTCGAAAACACATTAAACTACTTCATAAATTTGTGTTTTTTATAAAAAACGCAGGAATTTTTGCAATTACAAATTTTTTGTTACAGTGTAAAAAAGCTTATAATACTGTCTATTATTGACACGTTATTAAAACCTACATCATACACAGTTGTAGTATAAAAAAATACTATTATGAATTACACAAGATTTGGCAATACAGGAATGACCGTTTCCAGGTTATGCTTAGGAACGATGACTTATGGCGAACCTACTGATCGCTGGCCATGGGCATTAAATGAAGAACAAAGCCGCCCTTTTATAAAAAAAGCGCTTGAACTGGGAATAAATTTCTTTGATACGGCAGATGTTTACACCGCTGGTGCAAGTGAAAAAGTAGTAGGCAAAGCCTTAAATGATTTTTCCAAACGTGATGAAGTTGTGCTTGCCACCAAAGTATTTAACCCAATGGGACCAGGGCCGAACGATAAAGGCCTATCGCGTAAGCATATTATGAGCGCCATTGATGCAAGCCTGAAGCGATTAGGGACTGATTATGTGGATCTATACCAGATACATCGCTGGGATTATCATACTCCCATTGAAGAAACCATGGAAGCGCTGCATGATCTGGTTAAAGCCGGAAAAACACGCTATATTGGGGCCTCATCCATGTATAGCTGGCAATTTGCACAGGCTCAGTATATTGCTGATCTGCACGGATGGACCAGGTTTGTTTCCATGCAGCCGCATTATAACCTTATTTACCGCGAAGAAGAACGGGAAATGATTCCTTTTTGCATGGATCAAAAGATAGCTGTAATCCCATGGTCGCCATTGGCCCGCGGACTTTTAACCGGGAAAAGATCAAAAGAAAGGAATGAAACAGACCGCTCAAAAACAGATGCTTTTGGCAAAAAACTGTATAGCATGGATACCGACTTTGATATTGTAAACCGCCTTACGGAAATAGCAGACAAAAAAGGATTGCCGAATGCGCAGGTGGCCTTAGCCTGGATGCTAAGCAAACCGGGCATTACGTCCCCTATAATCGGCGCAAGCAAGCCGGGTCACCTGGAAGATGCTGTGGCGGCATTATCTGTAAAACTTTCAGATGAGGAGATCAAACAGCTGGAAGAGCTATATCAGCCTCACCCGGTACTTGGTTTTGAATGATCTGCTGGATATATTATTTATGAGAATCAAGAACCAAGATAAAAACCAGTTCATTACAGTATGTATCGAATTTCATGATTATCTTGACTCTTGACTCTCAGCTCTAATATCTTGATTCGCATTATTTATCATAAAGCCATATATCTAAATTTTTACCAAACATCATTCTCCTATCTAAAGAACATTTTACCAATTCCAACGTTTGTATCGCATAAGATTTAGTTTAGTTTTGGATAAAATTTTTTAGATGCAGCGCCTTAACCCAAAATATATCCGTATCGCGGGTATCGTTCTTGCTTCCTTTATCGTTCTCCTGCTCATAGTTGGTTATATTGCCTATAGTAAACGGGAATCGCTGCTGCAGCATGAAATAACCAAAGCTAAATTAAAAGCAAAACGCGATTATAATTTAGACCTCGAAATCGGCTCAGCGCATTTTACCGGACTAAGCACCGTATCTTTTTCTGACATAACCATAGTGCCGTTACAACGCGATAGCTTACTCAGTATAAAAAGGTTCGATGTTAGCGTAAAAGTATTCCCACTGTTATTTGGTGATATTAAACTCGCTAATGTAAACCTGCAAAACGGCCATCTGAATTTAACTGACATCAATCATATTAAAAATTTCGATTTCCTGTTTAAAAAGAAAAAAGACACAACCCAAAAAACCAAAATTGATCTTGCTGCATTATCAAACAACCTCATCAACCAGCTACTGTATAAAATACCCGATAATCTTACCCTTAACAATTTCCTGGTATCATTTAAAAATGACAGCTCCAGTTTCAGTGTGCTTACCCAAACTGCGCTTATAAAAAACGGGCAATTAACTTCAACTATAAATGTTAACAACGGGCAGGCAACCTGGCATTTTGAAGGCAGGATGCACCCATCCGATAAGGACATAGCTGTTAAGCTGTATGCCGAAGGCAAAAAGGTTGAGCTCCCATTTATTGAAAAAAGATATAAATTAAAAGTAAATTTTGATACGATAAGCACCCGCTTAAGTAAGGTTGAACGCAGTAATGGCGAAACCAGGATATTTGGTTACTGGGGTATTCGAAATCTGTTGATTCACCAGTCTAAATTATCATCAAATGATATTGTTGTGCCCAATGCCGGCATTGACGCTAATTTATTCGTTGGGGAAAACTATTTATCTCTCGATAGCTCGTCGGTTATTCACCTCAAAAGTATATCAGCACATCCTTATATAAAATACACGCTTAACCCGGTTAAAATTTACGAACTAAAACTAAATACGGGATGGATTAATGCGCAGGATCTTTTGGATTCATTCCCTAATGGCATGTTCGATTCTCTGGAGGGAATGCAGGTTGGCGGTAAATTAAATTATAAGCTCAATATATTTTTAAATGCCGCACATCCTGATGATGTTCAGTTTGATTCGCGCCTGGATAAAAACGATTTCCGCATCATCAGTTATGGAAAAACAAATCTGGCTAAACTAAACAGCCCATTTGTTTATACACCGTATGAAAAAGAAAAGCCAATGCCTTCGCGGGTTATCGGCCCGCAAAACCCGGATTTTACGCCCCTCCAGGATATTGCACCGGTGCTTCGTTATGCGGTAATGACTGCCGAAGACCCTTCATTTTATACCAATCATGGTTTTGTGGAAGAGTCTATCCGTAAATCGCTGGCGACTGATTACAAGGACAAAAAGTTTAAGCGTGGCGGCAGTACTATTTCCATGCAGTTGGTTAAAAACGCGTTCTTAAGCCGGGAAAAGACTTTAGCACGCAAAATTGAAGAAATTCTCATCGTTTGGATGATAGAAAATAACCAAATTATGACTAAAGACCGAATGTTGGAGGTATATTTCAATATTATTGAATGGGGGCATAATGTTTATGGCATAGGCGAAGCTTCCAGGTATTACTTTGACAAAACCCCGGCACAGCTTACTTTGGGCGAAAGCATTTATTTGGCGAGTATTGTGCCGCATCCCAAAACAGGATTGTATTCTTTTTTACCCGATGGTACTTTGCGCCCATCCCTTGTGGGCTATTTTAACCTTATCGGGAAGTTAATGGCGGGTAAAGGGCACACAACGCCGGATAGCAGTGGATATGGTTTTTATAATGTAAGATTAAAAGAAAGCCTCCGCAAAGAAATGGCGCCGATTGATACCACTACAGCCAATATCCTGATGAAACAGGAAGATGAAGATGCTGCCCCGGTATTTGTTGAACCACAAAAAAAACCTGGATTTTTTCAGCGCTTATTTGGCAAGCATGATACCACCGCAACTAATAAAAAGGATGAAAAGAAAGCATTAGATCCTAAAGAGAAGTTAAAAGCAGAAATAGAAAAATTGAAAGAGGACGAAAAAACAAAAGAGCTTTCAATTGATACTGCCGGAAAAACTAAAAAAGAAATACGCCAGGAAAAACGCAGGCTGCGGAAAGACGAAAAGGATCGGGAAAAAGCATTGAAAGATGGCAGCCAGCAAAGTTGAATGGTTGATTAAGTTAATTGAGTGAATAGTGCTTAATTATCCCCCAGAAGATTTCCTTATAAATATTTTGGACTTTAAAACATGCTCCACTTTGTTAGTAGATATACCCTTTTTTTCCAGTTCCTCAAACAATAAGCTGGCGGCTTTTATTCCCATATCGTAAGCGGGCTGTGTAATGGTTGATAGCGCCGGGCACAATAATGGAGCTATACCAAGGCTGGAAAAACTTATAACTTTCAAATTCTCGGGGATATTTATGCCCAGGTCGTTACATACATAATAGGTAGCAAAAGCAAGGCGCTCAACCGAGCTGAATATTCCGTCGGGTTTAATCTCATCCAATGCTTTTTTTAATATAGTGTAATTGTGTTTCTCATCATTGCTGCAATCGATAATAAGCTCATCATCAAAAGCAATATTATGTTTTTTCAAAGCATCAATATAACCCTGCATACGCACCTTGCCAATTGAAATACTTTTATTAACAACAAGGTAGGCTATTTTCCGGCAGCCAGTTTCTAATAAATGTTCAGTGGCGGCAAAACTACTGTCATAGTCGTTTGTAATAACTTTGGCAGCTTCAATATCTTCATAAACGCGGTCAAAAAATACAACCGGTACATTTTTCTGCTCTAGTTTTCTTATATAATTATGATCATTGGCTTCACCAGATGCCGACATGATTATACCATCAACCTTTCCATTATTTAAATAGTTTACAAATGATACTTCTTTTTCAAATACATCATCGGTGCGATATAGTAAAATATAAAATCCCTTTTTCCTGGCAATTTCTTCAATTCCGTTTATGGCTTGCGAAAAAAAATCATTGGCAATTTCGGGAACTATAACAGCAAGGGTGCGGCTTTTTTTATCGCGTAAATTACTGGCATAATGGTTTGGCAAAAAATTATGCTCGCGTGCAAATGCCAAAATTTTCTCCTTGGTATCCCTATTAATATCCGTGCTGCCATTGAATGCCCGCGAAATGGTAGAAGTTGATATTTTTAATTCTTTGGCCAGTTTCTTAATATTGATATTATCCATTATGCGCAAATCATTATTTAATAACCCAAATGTAACAAAAGGTTATTTATCTGCTTAAATCAATCTAAATATTGTAAAAAACATGATAGATTGTTTAAATGCTTTTATTATAGGAGGTTATATTTCAAATTAATTAGAAATGGCATGTGGTTTGTATTAATATTAACGTATAATTAAAATTACAAAAGTGATGTCCAAAAAAATATTAATTGTAGATGAGAATGAGCTAATGATAGAGGTGATGACTTACATATTAATAAACCACGGCTATGATGTTGTTTCATTAACAAATGGTAATGATGTATTTAAAAACATTAAGGCCAACCATCCGGATCTCATTATTTTAGATGACCTGTTACTGGGGATAAACGCAGCGGAAATTTGCCAGTTAATCAAATTAAACAAAACAACACAAAACCTTCCGGTGATCATGTGTTCAGGTGATGAAGATTCTATTGAGCAATCATTAAAACAAAGGGGCGCGCCAGACGATGTTTTGGTTAAACCCTTTGATATTCACAACCTGATTGAAAAGGTAGAATATCAGCTTGCAGCTTAAATTAGAACCAAGAACCAAGAATCAAGATAAAAAGTTACTGCTCTAATACTTTTTATTTTTAGCCCCTTCGCCTTTTAAATAATTAGATTCATTAAATTTTAGCTTTAAAAAGTATATTAATAGCTATATGCGCCATTCATTTTTATAGAATTATATTTTTCTTGGCTCCTGACTCTTGCTTCTTGACTCGTCCTTCTTAACTCTAATTACTATATAAAACGTATGCTGCCGTTCCCGGCAGTGTAATGTTTTCGCTTCCTATCGCTTTTATTCCTTTTTCATTTATAGAATTTTCATCTGCGGCCAAAGTCCAGTTTCCGCCAGGTAGTTTAATAGTTTTTTGAGAGGTGTTTCCGTTTAAAATTACCAAAATGTTTTTCCATTTATCCCCGTTTGCATTATTGCTGATTTGGTAACAGATCAAAGCCGGTTCGCCAGTTTCCAAAAACTTTAAATTTTGAACGATCATTTCTGTCGTCGTCATTCTAAAGGCTGGGTGATTTTTACGTAAATCGACTAAGCCTTTATAATAATCAAATACCGCTTTGTATTTGGTTTTTCTGCTCCAGTCTATCTGGTTAATTGAATCCGGCGAATTAAAAGAATTGGCTATGCCCTGTTTAGTGCGCAATAATTCCGCGCCTACATGCAGAAACGAAACGCCCTGTGATGTAAGCACTATTGCATTGCTTAATTTATCCATTTTAATTAAATCTTCTTCTGAGGCTGTAGGATTTGATATTTTAAGCCGGTCGAACAGTGTATTATCATCATGGCAGGATACATAAGTTATGGTTTGGAACGGTTCTGCCGCCCAGGGTGCTTTTGAATAATTAACCAATTTATAATTGATTTGCGGATTAGGAGTTGAGGCCACAATGCCGAATTTGACACTTTCCGCTTTATCAGCAGCGCCGCTTACAAAACCTTTTTCCTTAATATCGCTCCAGCCGCCTTTTATACCATCGCGTATATCATCGCTGAAAACAGCAATTTCATGCAGTTTTGAAACATTCTTTTTTACCGCCTGTAATGTATCAGGAAGAGCGCTTCTGCCTGCCGTCCATCCTTCACCATAAATAAATATAGTTGGGTCAATTTTGTGAAGGGAAGCACTAATCTGGTTCATTGTTTCTATATCATGAGTTCCCATAAGGTCAAACCTGAAGCCATCCAAATGGTATTCTTTCGCCCAATAAACTACCGACTCAATCATAAACTTTCGTACCATTGCTCTTTCCGAAGCAACTTCGTTTCCGCAGCCTGTACCATTTGAATAAGAACCATCAGCATTATGCCTGTAAAAATAACCAGGTGCAAACTGGTTAAAGTTAGAGCCTTTGGTATCGCTGGTATGGTTATAAACAACATCCAGAATTACACGCAATCCATTTTTATGTAGGGTCTGCACTACCGTTTTAAATTCCTTTATTCGCACATTGCCATCGTATGGGTTGGTGGAGTAACTTCCTTCGGGCACATTGTAATTTAAAGGATCGTATCCCCAATTATATTGATTGGCTTCAGGCTTGGTTTCATCTATCGAATTAAAATCAAAACAAGGCAACAAGTGTACATGGGTAACCCCCAGTTGTTTAATATGGTCTAACCCGGTTGGCTCGCCATCAGGGCTTTTAGTGCCAGTTTCAGTTAACCCTAAAAATTTGCCTTTATGTTGAATACCCGAATTTGGGCTTACGGAAATATCACGAATATGCAACTCGTAAAGTATTATATCAGTAAAGCTTTTTTGTGTTGGCTTTTTATCGTTTTCCCAATTTGCCGGGTTTGTTGAGTTGAGATCGGCCACCATGCCGCGCATCCCGTTAACGCCAACTGCTTTGGCATAAATATCAGGGCATTCTAAAAGCCATTTGCCATCCTGCATCACCTGAAAAGTATAATATTTATTTTTCAGGTCTTTGCTGATGGTTACCTGCCATGTTCCCTGGCTACCTTTTTCCAGGTTGATGGTATTGATGGCTTCACCACCATTACCGGCATCATATAATCTCAGTTTAACTTCAGAAGCCTTTGGAGCCCATACCTTAAAAACTGTTTTTTGCGGCGAATAATTAACCCCAAGGTCGTGGCCTGTATAAATTGGGTAATCATCAAAAAGGTCAGCTTTCTGAACCGGCTTGAACGATATAAGCATAATTATGAAAACAAGGGGTGATAAAATTTTAAGGTATTTCATTGGATAATAACGCTTAAAATGAAAGTTAATAATGGTTAATTTGAGAATTTAAATATAGAATAAATTGATTGTTAAGCGAAGACGTGGTCAACCCCTCCATTTAAAAGCTTTTGCATCAACAGCACGCATGGTACAAAGCACGCCATTCAAATGGTCAAACTCGTGCTGTAAAAGTTCCGAAAGAGCATCTTCCATTTTCCAAACCTGCGGTTCCCAGTTTTCGTCGAGATATTTTATAGTTAATGACCGGTGCCTTTTTACTTTCACCAATAAATTAGGGAAACTCATACAATCGTCCCATAGCTCAAACATTTCATTGCTTAAATCAGTCAATTCCGGATTTATAAAAACAACCGGTTTGTCTATATTCATATAAACAAGCCTTTTCATAATTCCCAGCTGCGGTGCAGCAATTGCACGGCCGAAATTATACTTTGCGCGGATCTCATTCATCACATTATCCAAATCATCAACCCAGCCTTCCACTAAATGCTGTTCCGTTTTTAAAACCGGTTCGCAGGTTTCATAAAGGCGTGGGTCGCCTAATAAGAGGAGATCATGAAGGGTTTTCATTTAATTGTTTTGCTGAAATGGAAATTACTTTGCAATATTAAAGAAAGCAATTTTTAATTGTCACATTTCTTAAATTTATGGTAATAGGATTCTTGTACTGAGTAGTCCTAAAAAAGGTTGGCATAAAAAAACGGGTATGAGTATTTGATAATCGCTTTTTTTACTATTAACTGATCTATAAAGAACTAAATACTCAAATTTTTTGACGTGGTATTAAATTGATTAATATCTGCAAAACAAGCATAAAAAAACAGGGCCCTCTACCTGAAAACCCTGCCTGGTGAGTTTCATTTATAACACAAGGAGTAGTTGTGTCCCCACCAAATATCTTATATGATTTTTGACTTTTTTAAACCATTGAACAAAATTAAATGTATTGTTATACAATATCTTATACAAATTGGTACAAGATGATACATTATCGTTCAACAACTTAAGTAATTTGTAATATTGGGGGGTGTTAAATACATACGTTAACAATGTGTAATGTATGCCCATATAAAAGGAAACACTTTAAAGTGTGAGCAATAATGAATTAAATCATATTGTTTATCAACTTTATAGTTCAATATTAGTGATATCTTAGTTTTCAGGTTTAAGGGTTGGTACCTACTCCTCCCCTATATATTTCTGATCTAACTGCTTATTAGCCTTTGCTCCTAAACCTTTTATTTTTTCAGCAGTTTTAGTCAGGTTACCATTACCCTCAACTAATTTATTAAAGGCATTATCATAGGCGGTTTGACTTAGCTTAATATTTTTACCGATCCCTTCCATATCGCCAACAAAGCCGACAAATTTATCGTACATGGCGCCGCTTAATCGGGCAATTTCTAATACGTTGCGATTTTGACGTTCTTGTTTCCAGATGCTGGCAATGGTGCGTAATGTAGCCAGTAATGTAGATGGGCTTACAATTACTACCCGCTTATCCCAGGCATCGCTAAATAATTCTGAGTCAATTTGAACAGCAAAACTGAAAGAGGATTCAATCGGTATAAAAAGCAGTACAAAATCAGGTGAATTAATCTGGTGCAGGTCATGATAGTTTTTTGATGAGAGGTTTGAAACATGACCCCTTATAGATTCTATATGCGCCTTTGAATATAGTTTTCTTTCATCTTCAGTTTCACAGTTAACCATGCGTTCGTAAGCTACAAGGGATACTTTACTATCAATTATTAAATGTTTTTCATCAGGAAGGTCTATGATTACATCGGGTTGTAAACGGCCCCCGTCTATTGCGTTTAAGCTCGCTTGTAAGCGGTATTCCCGGTCTTTAACCAGGCCGGAACGTTCCAATACACGTTCCAGAATAACTTCGCCCCAGTTGCCCTGTTTTTTATTATCACCCTTTAAAGCTTTGGTTAGGTTTTGAGCTTCATTACTGATCAGCTTATTGAGCTCCATTAGTTGGGTAATAACTCCTTTAAGAGTATTACGTTCTGCGGCCTCCATATTATAAACTTTATCAACTTTTTCTTCAAAAGCCTTGATATTTTCTTTTAAAGGATTTAACAAAACATCCAGATTGGTTCTGTTGGTCTCGATAAATTTTTGTGATTTTTCATCAAGCAGCTTATTCGCTACATTTTGAAACTCAAGCTGAAATTTTTGCTGTATTTCCTGGATTGATTTTTCCTGGTCGGCAAAACGCTGGCGTTGAGCTATAAATTGTTCCTCAGCCTTGGCCATCCGGTTTTTTTCAGTAAGCAATTCCTGGTTTATGGTGCTAACCAAGTTTTCATATCTTACTCGTTCATCCTGTAATTGTTTATCTGCTTTATCCCGCTCAATGCTTAACCTTGAAACACCTTCTTCAGCTTTAGCCAATGATATATTTAATGCAGTATTCTCATTTTTTAAACGTACCAGTTCATCTGCAGAAATACCTTCAACCTGATCAGGCTTCTTTAAAAATAATACTACAGCAATTAAAAGGATTATAATGGAAACAACTAAAACAACAATACTCATTTTGATAAAAATATTAGCAAAACGAAGGTATGAAAATTAGCAGAGTAGTGGTAAATTTTATTTAATGTTTTACTTTCTGACAAAGAAAGACTCTTTTTCTATAACCGCTTTACTTTAATATTCTTAAGCCACACTTTTTGTCCATGATGCTGAAACATAATATGACCACTTGTAGATTTTGCAAAGTTAGGATTGCTTCTATATTTACTTTTACTTATTAAGTCATT
>JAQBOA010000006.1 GCA_028288305.1 Mucilaginibacter sp. | reverse complement strand
ATTATGATTGGGAACAGCAGTATTTTGATCAATTACTGGCTTTTTATCAGTGCAGCTACCAAACGAAAGCAGGATAACAGCAAACGCTACCTTAAAAATATTTTTTATAAAACCTTTCATTCCTGTTTATCTTGATGACCGTCCCTATTGGGATTATCAGGACGCCTTTTGTTGTTTTTATTTGGACGGAACCTCTTATTCCTGTTATTTTTCAGGCCATCCGCAGATGGTGCCCCTTCTGGTTTTATTGAAGCCTGTTGATTTTGTGTATCCGTATTGATTGGGCGTTGCGAAAAACTATCTGCCGTACCATTTTGCTTATTTTTATTACGGTTTTTATTTTTCTTTTTATTGCGTGAACGTTCATCAAGTCGTGTCAGGCTATCCTGGCCAACCACATTTTCATAATCCAGTACTTTTACGGGTTTTGTTTCTATCTCCACAACCTCGCCTAAATTTTCGGGAAGAATGCCCTCTTTATTTAACCGTTGAATTTCTTTAACCCGTTCAAGAGGCAGAGGTATCCACGATTCTTCCCGAGGATAACTAAACCACATTAACTTTTTAAATATATCAGTTTTTTGTAGCCGGGCATCCCCTTTTTCCGTTTTTAATACGTTTACATTATCTGGGATATACTTTAAGGCATCCATATAAGTATCCAACTCATAATTAAGGCAGCATTTTAATTTACCACACTGGCCGGCAAGTTTTAAGGTATTTAACGACAGGTTTTGATATCGTGCAGCTGACGTAGATACCGTTTTAAAATCGGTGAGCCAGGTTGAGCAACACAATTCGCGGCCGCATGAACCTATACCACCCAACCGGCTGGCCTCCTGGCGCATACCTATCTGGCGCATTTCTATCCTGATACGGAAAGTTTCCGCCATTTTTTTAATAAGTTCCCTAAAATCAACACGTCCTTCGGCAGTATAATAAAATGTGGCTTTGGTTTTATCGCCCTGATAATCAACATCGCTCAATTTCATTGATAAATTTAGCTCCAGGGCCAATGTCCTTGATTTATGCATGGTTTCCCATTCCAGGTCTTTTGCCGCTTTCCATTTTTCTACATCGGCAACAGTAGCCTTACGATAAATCTTTTTCGCAACATCGGCTTCTTTAACCCTGCGTTTTACCATTTGCATCCTAACCAATTCGCCGGTTATAGATACATGGCCAACATCATAACCACCGGTAGCTGCTTCAACAACTACCAGTTCGCCGGCTTCCAGATAAATATTGTCCGGGTTAAGATAAAATTCTTTACGCGAACCTTTAAATTTTATCTCAACAATGCCAAATGGCTTATAATTTGTTGGCATGTCCATGTGGGACAACCAATCGTAAACATCTAATTTGCTGCAGCCATTAGTAAGGCATGAACCATTACTTTTGCAGCCAGCGGGTGAGCATCCGCCTCCCGTTGAGCAACTTCCACATCCCATAATTAATTCGGCATATATTGTGTCCCCTGGGGGATCGTTTTAAAACTAAGTATTTTTATAATCAGCAAAGATACATCTAAAAACAAAATTTTAGGGTTTGCATTTCTTTCAATATGATAATGTGCCTTTTCCAATTCGGTAATAATAGCATTTGCCATGGAAATGTTCATTACATTGGTCATTTTTTGAGCCGTTTCAAGTTCCTGCGGGGGTAAATGAACAAGATTTCCGGCTCCGGATAAAAGCATACAGCATTCCCGGATAAAACTTATACCATAGCGTAAAAAGTTCTTTTGGTTTTCACGCCCCATTTTTGAAGCCTGGTCAACAAAAGATATTACCTCAATACCTTTATTGCTAAAACACAGACGCAGCCATTGAACAAACAAACCATGATAGCCATTGTTTTCTTCCTGTAGCATGGTTAGTGCTTCAGTTAAATTACCGTTGCATAAATAAGCAATTTGTGCAGCAGCCTCTTCGGTTTGGTTAAACTTCGTTACCAGGTAGTCCTTAACATCATTATAGCTTAAAGCAGGTATTTTTATTAGTTGGGTCCGCGAGAGTATGGTATTTAGTATTTGGTCCTGGTTTTGTGCAACCAGCAAAAACAGCGTGTTTGGCTGCGGCTCTTCAATAATTTTTAACAGCGAGTTGCCTTCCTTATCCAAATATTCAGGCAGCCAGAGGATCAAAACTTTATACACCGATTCAAAAGGCTTAAAGCTTAGCTTTTTTATGATCTGATGGCATTCAGCAATATTAATATTTGCTTGTTTGTTTTCGGCATCAAGATACCCGCGCCAGGTATCAAGACTTAAGTAAGGGTTGCCTAAAAAAGCTTCGCGCCATTGTTCAATAAAGGAAATGGATGTGTCGTCTTTATGTTTAGCGAAAAACGGGTAAGAAAAATGCAAATCCGGGTGCATCAGTTTCTGATATTTGCGGCAGGAAGAGCATTCTCCGCAGGAATCATCCTCTCTTTTGTCCTCGCACGACAAATATTGTGCATACGCCACAGCCAGCGGAAGGCTGCCTGCGCCGCCGGGCCCTAAAAACAATTGCGCATGACTAACCCGGTTTTCCTTCACCGAATTGATCAAGCGTTGCTTTATAGCTTCCTGTCCAACTATTTGCTTAAACTGCATTGGTGCAAAATAAGTATTTTTTAGAGATTAGTGATTGGAGGTAAGAGATTAGTTGTTTTTTTAGTCAGAAAATCAATAAAGTATGAAAGAAAAAGTACACGTTGGCAGACAGCTAAATTAAAATACTGTCAAATACCAGTACCTTTGCCAAATGTTCCTTCTAATCTCTTATCTCAAACCTCTAATCTCTCCTAAACAATGAGAATCATGGCTTTCGACTATGGAACAAAGCGCATCGGCATTGCGGTTACTGATCCTTTGCAGATCATCGCTACCGGGCTGGATACTATACATCCCAACCTAATTGTAGAATACCTCAAAAAATACCTGCAAACCGAACAGGTAGAACGTTTTATTGTTGGCGAACCAAAGCAAATGGATAACACACCTTCACAATCGGCTATTCATGTTAAGGGCTTTGTGAACCTGCTTAATAGGACATTTCCGGATGTTCCTATAGAAATGCTGGATGAGCGCTTCACATCCAAAATGGCATCCGCCACAATTGCCCAAAGCGGTATGAACAAAAAGGGACGGCAAAATAAAGAGCTTGTAGATACTATTTCGGCGGTGATATTGCTGCAATCTTGGATGAGGAAAAAAAGTTTTTAGGAAAACATTTACTCCCCGCAATGTGATGGATAAACTTTGTTTATTTTATCTCAATTAACTTTATAGTCCACCCCTACGTTTAATAGTACATTGCTACCCTATTTCCTTTTAAAACAAGTTTAAAGGGATTCTGATTCTTGTTAATTTACAAACAAGCTATTCATCAAACATTTGTTTAACTAAAGAGTTTAACTAAAAGTATTGTATTTAATTATTATAATGAAACAAGAAGATGAACATTAAATAACTTTTAATCAACGTTTTAATAAAAAAACTATGACAAAGCGAATTTTGGTAATTGAAGATGACGAAGATATTTTGCAGGTGCTGGAGACTGTGCTTACTCACAAGAAATTTTCGGTAAAAGGAATTGAACAAACAAACGATATATTCGAAACTATAAAAACCTATAAGCCCGATTTAATCCTTACAGATTATTTGTTATCGGGCTTAAATGGCGGAAAAATTTGTCAACTTATTAAAAGCAACAAAGAAACGTGTCATTTGCCGGTTATTTTAATTTCTGCTTATCCTACCCTTGCATCCTCTTTTGGCAGTTTTGGTTTTGATGCTTTTATAAACAAGCCATTTAATATTGGTGAATTGGTTAAGCAGATCGACAGCTTAATTAATAAAAATCAAAATCTGCATGATTAGGGAATTACCCTTTAATATTTTGCCATTATCAAAAAGGCAAAAGTTATTTCCGATTTTATTAACGTTATCTGTCAATAGATTTCGTAAAAAATAAGCAAGATATTTATATTTGTACCCCATTCGGGATGTAGCGTAGCCCGGTATCGCGCCAGCATGGGGTGCTGGAGGTCGGAAGTTCGAATCTTCTCATCCCGACTTTTTAAGTCTAATGCCTTTAGTCGAAAGTCTGAAGGCTTTTTTGTTGAATGCTTCAGCTTTCTGATAAGATAGGTTGGAAGTTAAAACCTCTTATCCCCGATAAAATGAAATGATAAGTGCATATTTAAGAGACTTTCCAACCAATTGAATATCCGTTTTTATTTTTTACCTTAATTTTCTAAGGTAAAAGAAGTTAAATTTAGACCGATTTATTATTCCTTTTAAGATTCTTTTCAAAACGCCAGAAAAAAAGCCCAATTATAATAATATCATAAAAAAAATGACGAAAATGTGTGATAATTTTTAATTTAAACTAAAATTAATATAAATTTTATATTAATTTCGCTCTAAACTGTTGAACTGTGCTTCCTATTCATTTACTTAGTAATAATGAGCTGGCCCTGTTATTGAAGCAAGGGGATGATTCTGCATTTACTGAAATTTATAACCGGTATTGGAATAAGTTATATTTTATTGCCTATAAACTGCTAAAAGATACTTACATAGCTGAAGAAATAGTGCAGGAGGTGTTTTTAGCTCTTTGGAAAAAGAGAGAAACATTATCAATAAATTCATTAACTCAATATCTTGCCGCCATGACAAGGTATGCTGTTTATCATCATCTTGCAAAAGATAAACAGAATCAAGAACAGGAAAACGCCCTGGGTATATTAAACGCCGCGGGAATTTCGGAAATAGATATTGATAATAAAATCCTATTAGAAATCATATTAAAACTGTCGAATAAATTACCGGAAAAATGCCGCCTGGTATTTCAATATAATAAGTTACAGGACAAATCATTGGCTGATGTAGCGGAACAATTAAATATTTCGCAAAAAACAGCAGAAGGACATTTAACTAAAGCTTTACGGTTAATCCGTACAAACCTGGGTAGCTCTGTCAGTGAATTTTTGATGTTTTTGATATCAATCGCCATTTTAAAGCGATAATTCCTCAATTAAATAATCATTTATTTAAAATCCTCATAAAAAATTTGGCTTTTTAGTTAAAATAGCCTTGCTTTTGATTTTTTTTTAAAAAGTTTGAAAAAAAGCAAGGGTTATCGCCTTTGAAACGACTCTATAATGTAAAATGCTATAAAAATAAACCTATGAGCAAGAATGAATTGCAAGAATTAGCAAAAAAATACTTGAGTGGTTCGGCGACTTCTGATGAAAAGGATTTGCTTAACCGATGGTATAATACTATGGCTGAAGATGGGCAGACAGAAAATGTGTCTTTGTATACGTTGGAAACTGAGGATGAAATAAAGCATAAAATATTAGCAAAGATCTGGGATAAAATTGAGCTTGAAGATAAGAAAGAAGAAAAAGTACCTGGTAAACCAGGGGTTACAAAAAGATTGATATTCCGCATCGCTTCGGCAGCAGCGGTTATTTTAATTGCCGGTGGATTGTGGTATTATAACGGTAGCAAATTAGTGGCTTATGATACACAAGTGGTAAGCATCACCACAAAAAAAATAACTAAAATAACGTTAGGCGATGGATCAGTAGTGTGGTTAAATGCAAATACCATATTTAAGTATCCGCATAATTTTACTGGCAAGGTCCGCGAGGTAGAACTGATAGAAGGTCGTGCATTTTTTGACATAAAACATCGGCCGGCTCATCCCTTTTTGGTAAAAACCAAAAGTTTAAATATTACCGTATTGGGAACTTCATTTGATGTGCGTACCTACCAAAGGGAAGGTACAACCAAGGTTAATGTTATTACAGGTAAGGTTGGAATAAGCCGGCCAGGCCATGTTAATGAGCCTGCAATAATGTTGTTGCCAAAACAACAGCTTGTTTTAAACAAGGTGAGCAGTCAGTTCACGAAAGAGATAACCCGCGAACCCGTTGTAAATTTATGGTGCAAAAGTCCGCTGGTATTTGAGCAGGAAAATTTAGAAAATGTATTTAAAGCGATTGAAAAGAAATACAATACACATATAGAAGTAGATAATAAAAGGCTGCTTAATGAACGCATATCCATAACTCTGAGCAATCAGCGCCTGGATACAATTATGGAAATACTAAGTTTTACTAAAAATTTTAATTATCAAATAGCCAATGACAGTACAGTAGTTATTAAATAGTTGTCCCTACTTAGTAGCTAAGAAAGGAAAAAACCGGGAACACGGCAAATGTCCCCGGCAATAAAATTCGCCTGTGCATATATGCTTGAGACCCATATACAGCAGGCTATTAGTTTAACTTGAATATTAAACCCTAACAAATATGATAAATTTTTACGGCAAAGTATTGCCTATACTCCAAAAATGCATGCGCATTTCTACAATTATCATCGGCATTCAAATAAGTTGCTCGTCACTGCTGATGGCTACCGGTACCCGTGCCCAGGAAATGAACTTAAATGTTGTGAAAGTTCCTGTAAAGCAGGTTTTTAAAGACATTGAACAGCAGGCAAATGTAACTTTCGTATATGATGACCAGGTGATTAAAGAATTGCCTGCTATTACCCTGCATATAAAAAATATGTCATTGGCAGACGTAATAAAAGAACTTCAAAATACAACTCAACTTAAATATAAAATTGTTGGCAATTACATCGGTGTTGCTACCAACCTGCAGGATATACCCCGGCTTTCTGCTGACGAGGTTACAAATAATAATACGATTAAAATAGAAGGTTTTGTTCGTGATGCTACAGGGCAGCCAATAATTGGGGTAAACGTAGCATTAAAAGGAACCACAAAAGGTACTCAAACCAATGTTAACGGCCAATTTACTATCGATGCAAATATTGGCGATGTACTTGTATTTACTTATTTAGGATACCTTAAAAAAGAAATAACTGTTACAGGCGCAAGCATAACCGTACAGTTAGACGAAGATTCAAAACAACTTGGCGAAGTTGTGGTAACTGCGTTAGGTATTAAAAAGGAGCGTAAATCTTTGGGGTACTCTGTTACAGAATTAAAAGGAAGTGAATTAACAACAGCCAAAGAAACAAACTTTGCCAACGAGTTAACAGGTAAGGTTGCCGGAGTAAACGTAAGCTCTGTATCGGGCGGCCCAGCTTCATCGGTAAACATTAATATACGCGGAGCGTCAAGTTTATCAGGCAGTACCCAGCCTTTATATGTAGTAAACGGTGTTCAAATAAACAACATTGATAACTCTCAGATAGCTGGTTTATCTATGAATAGCGGCGGCCAATATTCCAACGCTCCAGATCAGGGTGATGGTATCGGGAATATTAACCCTGATGATATTGAATCGATCTCGGTGCTTAAAGGTGCGGCAGCAGCAGCTTTATATGGCTCAAAAGCTAAAAATGGTGTAATATTGATCACTACAAAAAGTGGCAGCAGTAAAGGTACTGTAGAATTCAGCTCAAATTATGAGGGTGAAAAAGTTATTAACCCTACTAATTACCAGTACGTATATGGCCAGGGAGCTCAGGGCCTTGCACCAACTACGGCCTTAGCTGCATTTACAAGCGGTAACTCCAGCTGGGGTGCTAAACTTGATGGTTCATCAGTAATACAGTTTGATGGCGTATCACGTCCTTATACTGCACAAAAAAATAATTTCAACGAGTTTTACCGTACTGCTAATACTTTTACCAACACAGTTTCCTTCAGTAAAGCTTACGACCAGGCAGCTATTCGCTTTTCAGCCAGCGACCTGAATAATACTGCTATTACCCCTAATTCAGGTTATGACAGGAAAACTTTCACTTTTTCAGGCAATTTTAGTCCGATAAAAAGATTAACAATTGATGCACATCTAAATTATATAAACGATGCTGCAACCAACAGGCCTGTTTTAGGTGATGGTGCCGGCAACTCAAACTTCCAGGTAATGTTTTTACCGACCAGTTTAAATATTAATACACTTAGCCCTGCAACACAAGGTACAAACGCCGCAGGTAACGAATTACAATTTGTTCAAAATAATTATGCTACCAACCCATGGTTTGCGGCTTATAAATTTATTAACAACAGCAGCCGGAACCGTATCATAGGGTCGGCAAGCGCGCGTTATACTTTTGACAACGGTTTATTTGCCCAGGTGCGTATTGGCCAGGATTATTATAACGACCGCTATACCAGTGTGGTACCTAACGGGGCCGGATATTACGCATCGGCATTCCAAAATTTAGGGGAGACTTATGCAACAGTGTCAGAATTAAACACTGACTTTTTGATCGGTAAACCTTTCAAGGTAGGCCATGATTTAACAATAACTCCTAACGTAGGCGGTAACCTTGAAAAATCACGTGTTGAGTCAACTACAGAATCGGGTGTTGGCTTTGTTATTCCTTATGTATATAACATACTCAATACCACATCGAAATCCATTGCTTACGGCGATTATAGAAGTGATATCAATTCATTGTACGGAACATTGGAAATGGACTATAAATCGTATTTATACCTTGATGCAACGGCCCGTTCAGATTGGTTTTCGTCAATTGCTTCTTCTGCTTCTCCAAACAATAAATTAAACATAGTATATCCTTCAATCAGCGGTTCATTTGTATTTACCGAACTATGGAAACCTACATGGCTTGACTTTGGAAAAGTAAGAGCGGGTTATGCAACTGTGGGTAGTGCCACCAGTGCGTATCAAACCTTATTAAATTACGGATTATTGCCAAACCAATTAAATGGCATGCCATTAGGTACTATTACAAACAATTCAACACCAAATAGCAATCTTAGGCCATCAGATGCTACCGAACTTGAAATAGGTACCGAATTGCATACTTTAAACAATCGTTTAAATTTTGATATAACCTGGTACAATAAAAATTCCCATAACGAGATAGTACCTGCTCCTGCATCTATAACTTCGGGATATGCAGGCGCTGTTTTGAATATAGGTCAAATAAGAAACAGAGGTGTAGAGGTATTAATTTCGGCCGTACCTGTTAAGATGAAGAACTTCACCTGGACCACTTCATTAAATGGCGCTTATAATGAAAATACAGTAGTGGCATTGGCAGCAGGGCAATCATCGTTACTTGTTGCAACTTCACGTACAGGCCTTGCTTCAACAGTTGATGTGGTTGGAAAAGCAGCAGATCAGGTTCAGGCTTATGATTATAAGTACAATCCCGATGGTAGTATTGTTGTTGACCCTAAAACAGGTATCCCTGTGCAGGGAGCGTTAAAAACTTACGGACCTGCATATGGAAAATGGAGTGGAGGGTTTAATAACGAATTTACCTTTGGCCATATCAATCTATCATTCCTTATCGATGGTAAGTTTGGTGGTAAAATATTCGCAGGGTCAGAATATTACGCTTATGAGAATGGTTTAACCCAATCAACTTTACCTGGCCGTACAACAGGATTTGGACCAGGAGGGATTACATCTGCTCAAAATTATTATGGTCAATTAGGCAATAATGTTTCGAGCCAGTTTGTTCAGGACGCAAGCTTTATCAAATTCCGTCAGGTAACATTAGGTTATAACTTCCCCGGTACAATGTTCCACAACGTTATACAAGGCGCTACGTTAAGCCTTGTTGGCCGTAATTTGTTTTACCTGATGAAGAAAACCACAAACATTGATCCTGAAGCCAGCTATGGAACTTCCTCTCAAGGCTTAGAATTAGGCGGAGTATTACCAACCCGCATGTACGGGTTAAACCTAAATGTTAAATTTTAATAACTATTAAAATTAATTCAAATGAAAAAGACATACATATATAGCAGTCTGCTTACTATAGGTTTATTCCTGTCAACAGGTTGCACCAAGAATTTTCAACAACTAAACACTGACCCAACAGCATTTAACTCAGCAAACTTTGACCCTAATTTTATGCTAACTACGGCCCAGCTTGATTATACAGGCAGTAAGGACTTTAGTTTTGATACCTGGCGTGCTGATTTAATTTACTCATCAACGCTGATACAGGGTTTTGCTACTTCAATTGGCTACTGGGGAGGTGATAAATATTTGCTTAACCCAGGTTATACCGCAGCCTACTGGCAAAGTGATAATGGCGGCGATGGCGCTTATTCTGAGCAGGTAAAACCTATTGTTGATATGGTTACAACTACCACAGGAGTAGCTAAATACAATAACCTTCACCAAATTGGGAGAATAATGAAGGCCCTGATATTTGAACGTATTACCGACCTTTATGGTGATGTGCCATATTCACAGGCAGGTAATGGTTATTATGGGAAGATATTATTCCCTGTATATGACAAACAAAAGGACATTTACACCAATTTAATTTCTGAGCTGCAGGATGCAACATCAAAATTAAATCCTACTGGTGATATCCCTACCGGCGATGCGTTTTATCATGGCAATATATCCCAATGGCAGCGTTTCGGCAATTCGTTGTTGCTGCGTGTTGCTATGCGTTTAAGTAAGGTAGATCCCGCTACCGCTCAAGCGGTGGTACAAACGCTTGTTGGTAAAACAATGCAAAGCAACGCCGACGATGCATTTCTTTTACATGACCCTAACGGAGGCCGGCCTACCGTTAACCGTGTTAGCCAGGTATTGTTGGGCGGCCCTGAAAATACTTATGTAAAATGGTCGAAAACATTTATTGACATGTTAAAAGCAACTAATGATCCGCGTTTGGCTGTTATATCTGTTACCAATGCTAAAATCGGAGTGCCTGGAGGAGATAATACTCCTGCAGACCAAAAAGGACAGCCAAATGGCTACGACTTGAGTGGCACCCCTGGTTTAGACATATCGTCGGCACCGGGATATACTAAGATTGCCGATTACTCAAGCCCAAGTACTTACATGGTTAAATTAGGAACACCTACATTCATCTTTACTTATGGCGAATCAGAACTTTTATGGGCAGATGCCGCTGAACGGTTTGGCATTAACGGCCCCGCTGCAACACATTATAATAACGGTGTAACAGCTGCTATTACTTATCTGGCAGAGTATGATCCAGCTGCTGCTGTTACAGCCGGTGCTGCTGCGACTTATTTAGCTGCCAACCCATACGTAGCAGGAGTAACAGGCTTGCAAATGATCAACACCCAATATTGGGAGCTTACCAATACAATGATGGATTTTTATGAATCATGGTCAAACTGGAGAAGAACAGGATATCCTGTATTAACACCGGTTGTATATCCAGGTAACGCTACAAACGGAACTATTCCGCGTCGTTTCCCATACCCATACCAGGAGGCCGCAAATAATCCAACAAACTATACAGCCGCCCATAATGCTGTTCCCGGTGGGGACCTTTTAAGCGGTCGCGTTTGGTGGGATAACTAAGAGTTTTATTATAAGATTTATTTGAAAAGCCGCCCGATATTAATTTACCGGGCGGCTTTTTTAGCTGTTGAAAAAATAACCCCAACTATTTTAAACAATAAATTAAAAAAGTGGCAAACTAAAGTAAAACGTTGACCCCTTACCTATTTCACTTTTTACCCATACTTTACCATTATGCTGATGGATGATTTCGGCAGACAGATATAGGCCAAGGCCAAAGCCCGAAACCTGTCGGGTTTCTACATTTTCAACCCGGTAGTAACGATTAAATATCTTCTCCTGGTCCTGCGCATTTATGCCCGGACCTTCATCTTTTATGCTTACCTGTAGCATATCTTTAATTTCGGTGCAGGATATCTCAATATTTGTTCCTTTTGGCGAATACTTTACCGCATTGCTCAAAAAGTTGTTAATTACCTGGCCAATTTTATCCCTATCTGCATTAACAACTATCGTGGGGCAGGACGTTAATAGAAAGTTGTGGCTTTTGGTTGTCAGTATCAAATCCCCTACTATTTCAGTCATTAGGGCTCCTATCTCAAAAGGCTGTTCATTCAGGTAAATCTTCCCGGCTTCAAAGCTCGATGCATTCAAGAACCCGTTAATTAAGGTGCCCATTTTTTTCACCTGGACATTAGCCTTATCCAACGCAGCAAGTGCAAAAGTATCTCCAGCTTTCCTGGCCCTGGCGGCCAACATCTGTACATAAGCCTGGAGCGAGGTAAGCGGCGTTTTGAGCTCATGGCTCGCCATAGCTATAAAATCTGTTTTTCTAATATCGTCCTCTTTTTGTATGGTAATATCATGCAAAACGCTTGTAAAATAATTTGGTTTACCTTCGTGGTCATGGGTAATATTTCCATTCGCTTTTACCCAGCGCAGTTTTTCATCATGTAATCCCCGTAATAGATATTCCACGTCAAACCGCTCTCCACCATTAATGTTAGTCTCAATTGCATCTGTTACTAATGATTGGTATTCACTATCAATTTGCGCTATAACATTCTCATAAGTCATTTGCTCATCAGGGAAAAAGCCAAATATCTCTTTAAGACGGGGGGATGGAATAAATTCACGGGTTTCCACGTTTATAGACCACATACCCATTGCGGCAGAATCCATGGCCATTCCAAGCATTTTATTACTGACATCCAATTCCTGTTGTATCCTTTTTAATTCTGAAATGTCATTAAAAGTAATAATAGCGCCATTCCTTTTATTATCCGCCTGCCGTATGTAAGGCATGGTCATAATCTGGTACCATTTGCCATCATTGGTCTCAATTTCTTTGGTAATAACACTTCCATCCGACAATACATTTTTGATATCATTTATAATAGTTTCAAATTTGATATTAGTTGAAATATGGCTAAGGGGCCTGCCTATATCAGATTCCTGCAGGTTGATCTGTTTTACCGTTCCCGGCGAAAATTTCATAAGCCTCAGCTCATTGTCAATAAATAATTGCCCGTTGATATTGCTCCTGAAATAATTATTCAGGTCGTCATTAATTTCCAGCAGCTCTTTATTTTTTAACTGGTAATCCGAATTAATGGTATGCAGCTCCTCGTTTACCGATTGCATTTCTTCATTGGTACTTTGCATTTCCTCATTGGCCGAGATCAGCTCCTCATTAAAGGATTGCAAATTTTCATTGGAGGAATCCAGCTTTTCATAAGAAGAATGAAGTTTTTCCTTTATTTCCTTCAATTCTTCTTCCAGGTTCGTCGTGTACCGGTCAAAATATATTTTTTCATTATATACGGTATCTTTAATTATTGGCCCGACGGATTTATCTTCGCTAAAAGTTATCAATAAAAACTTTTCCTGTCCTTTTACAATCATGGGACTTACTGACAGGCTTATACTAATAATAAACTCACCCTGTTTGATTTTTATTCCGTCAAGCGTAAGGCTTTCTTTGGTTTTTAAAGCCTTCTGGCTCAATGTGCTAAAGGCGACAGCCAGCGGTTTTGGTAAAAGCTCTGCGAGATTTGAGGTGAAATGCTTTTGAAGTAAATATTTTGTGGTATCTCCAAAAGACTTGACAACATGGTTGTTTTCATCAATACAAATAATCAGGCAATCCAGCGTATTAGCCAGGCTAGCATTAATTGTTTCAGATAATTTATTGCTGCTATTTTTAAAAGTATCATCGGATGCAAACCGCGACGGTGTGTGCTTGACATCAAGCAGTTCCGGCAATGAAAATGCGTCGAAACTTATCCCTCGTTTTGTTTGAAGATTTTTATATATTTTCCATTTTTTATGAACTACTTCCAGGTTTTTAATGATGGGCATCGGATTTTCACTGGAACCTAAAAATAAATAACCATCCCTTTTGAGCCCGAAGAGCAGCATGGTATATATTTTCTTTTGTAAAACCGGGGACATATAGATCAGCAGGTTCCGGCAACTGATCAAGCTCATGTTACAATATGGCGGATTCTTCACTATGTCGTGCTTAGCAAAAATGACCATCTTGCGGATAACCGGGGCCACCCTGTAATTCTCCCCTTCCTTTATAAAATATTTTTCAAGCCTTTCAACCGACACGTGTTTTATAATACCGGCATTATATATCCCCTTGCCTGCATGGATTAAAGCAGCGCTATCAATGTCAGTTGCAAAGATTTTAACTATGGTATCTTCAAACTTGCCACGTAACTGCTCAGCGATCAATATAGCCATCGAATAAACCTCTTCGCCGGTAGCGCAACCCGCTATCCACATTTTCAGTTCTTCATCGGGTGTTAGCTGTTCGAGGATATGGGGCAATATATCAGTTTGTATTAAATCAAACGCTTCGGCATCCCTGAAAAATGAAGTAACACTGATCAGGAACTCTTTTGCAAGGGCTTTTACTTCTTCCGGTGAATCTTTCAGAAAGTTAAGATAACTTGCCAGGGTTGTAAAATTACCATACGAAGCCCTTCTCCTGGTCCTTCTTAATATCGTAGACTGTTTATAATCCGTAAAATCAAGGGGAGATCTTTCTTTGATCAGGTCAATAATTGCTGCAAGATTTTTTTCGTCATCCTGATGATCAGCTACTAACTCTCCTTCATGTTTTACATAATCTTCGATTACGTCGGGCATCAGCGAGGGTTCCAAAACAAAATCAACCAGGCCGGTAGCAATAGCATGCGAAGGCATACTACCAAACTCCGAAGTCTCAGGATCTCGCGCGATTACTAATCCACCTGCTTTTTTAATAGCTCTAATACCTTCGGTTCCATCCGACCCTAAACCGGACAAAACTATGCCAATGGCCTTTTTGCCGCAATCTATTGCAAGTGAATTAAAAAATTTATTGATAGTTAGATGAGGGCCTTTAATGTTTTCTTTATTAGTTAAATACAGTTTCCCATTACGTATCGTCATAAACTTATCACTGGGGATAAGGTATACCTGGTTGCATTGCACTTTCATTGCATTTTCAGCCTGCTCAACTATAAGCTTACTGTGTTTAGCCAGTAATTCAACCATCCTGCTTTTAAAATCAGGTGATAAATGCTGTATAATGATATAGGATACGCCATCTAATGGTGTATGGTCAAAAAAGGAATTTATTTCTTCCATGCCACCTGCAGAGGCGCCAATGGCAATAATATGGTGGGGATCGGCTTTAAACATGACATGATTTTAAAGATTGGTGCTAGAATTTAGAAAATTCTGAGAAGGTGGGTGAAATAAACAAATCAAATTTACAACTAAATATTTGAATATAAGGAACCTTTCGAGGTTATTTGTGTTCATGTAGATAAATGAAGACAGCTACTCCAGCAAATTTCAATTACAAAACCGGCCGGATCGTCGTAGCAGGCGCTTCAGCCGGGGGACTGAATGCACTGATCGCTTTAATTCAACAATTACCTGAAGACTTTCCTGCACCAGTGCTGATCGTGCAGCATATTTCAGCTGACGCTTCGGGAGATGTACTTTTAAATGCCTTAAATAAGCACGGAAAATTGAATTGTTTGCATGCGGTACATGGCGAACTTATTAGGGCGGGCAATGTTTACCTGGCACCGTCTGATCATCACCTCCTGGTCGAAAAAGATGGCCACCTTCATGTTACTAAAGGTGCACAGGAAAACCGTTCCCGTCCGGGCATTGACCCGCTTTTCCGTTCCGCTGCGGTTGCATTTGGAAATCGGGTGACCGGCATTATATTGACTGGTTACCTTGATGATGGAACGGCTGGATTAATAGCCATTAAAAGATGCGGAGGAACCTGTATAGTGCAAGATCCAAGTGATGCTGATTATCCCGACATGCCGAAAAACGCCTTAAATCAGCTAAAGGTGGATTATTGCGTCCCTATAGCAGAAATGGGTAGTATACTTTCTAAATTGATGGCAAAGAAGCCTGGCAAGCAAAAAGCAATTCCCAAAGATATTCAGCGTGAGTCAATGATTTCCGAACGGATATTAAGCGATCTGGCTTCTGTAAACTCCCTGGGCGAACAGGTGCCGTTCAATTGTCCGGGTTGCGGGGGCGTTTTATGGAAAATTGACAAAGACACTTCCTTACGATACCGTTGCCATACAGGTCACGCTTATACTGCCGCTGCACTGCTGGCGGAACAAACCAGAAAAATTGAAGAAACTATGTGGACTGCACTTCGCATGTTCGAAGAAAAGAGAAACCTGCTTACTACGATTTCTAAGGAGCAAAAGGGCGCACCTGCACACTCGGCTGCAGAGCGCGCAAAATTGTCCCAGGTACATATTGACCGCATCAGAGCATTTCTGCTGGCAGATGACAAAGCAACCAATAGCGATATGCCGAAATAGAAGCTGGTTTTTATGAAAAAAAGATAATGTAACTTTGGGTGATTTGATAAAGATCCATGACCCAGTTTCCCGAAATTAACCACATACTCTTTGTTATTAGATAGCCTTAGCAACAGGCTGAAAATATAATGGTAAATGGCGTAACAAATTGTTTAATTAACGGTCACATTTATATCTATACTATAAATATATGAAAATCAGACTATTAATCCAATAATATAAGCGAAAATTATTTAGTTTTTTACCCTCCAAACCTTAAAAATTAAAAGAGGCTGATCATGATTTATGATACAGCCTCTTTATTATTACATTAATTGGTAAACCCTTACGTAATCAACATACATACTTGCGGGTAGTTTTGTATTATCAATAGTGCTTCCTGGCCAGTTGCCACCTACTGCCAGGTTCAAAATTATAAAAAACGGGTTTTGGAATGCACCGGTATTATTAATTCCATTACTAATATCTACTGTATAGTATTGTACACCATCAATATGCCAAGTAATAGCTGAAGGAGTCCATTCAACGTCGTAAATATGAAAAGAGCTGGGCGAGGTAGCTACACTTCCTCCGGATGAAGCATTTCCATTATTATACCAATGTATTGTACCATAATTTAAACTGTCGGTGTTGATATGTTCCATTATATCAGTTTCACCACAATATGGCCAGTTAACAGTTGTAATATTAGATCCCAGCATCCAGAAAGCAGGCCACAAACCTTTAACTACCGGCATTTTTATACGGGCTTCGATTCTTCCGTAAGTAAATTGCTTTTTTCCTTGTGTCTTCATTCTGGCTGAAGTATAAGCATTCGCCCCAACTCTTTGTTTTTTGGCAGTTATGATAAGATTTCCGTTTGCAACAGTAGCGTTCGATGCCTGGTAATATTCCAGTTCCTTGTTTCCCCATCCGCCGCCTCCTGTTTCAAACGTCCAATTAGTGGCATCAACACTAGTTCCGTTAAATTCATCAGACCAAACTAATTGATAAGTAAGTGTAGTGGAGCTAAGTTTAGATGACATTGGTACAGTGGTTTTAAAATCAATAGCATTGCTATTTTTTGAGCAGGAATTTAAAGTCAGTACGCTGGCGCTGGCAATAGATAAAGCAAATGCAAATCCCCGATAGGAAATTAGTTTTTGTGTTTTCATAAAGTTTGTTTAAAATGTTGGTTTTTAATTGCTATGCCAATATACAATTTAAATCGCATTCTGTTTATGGCAATCTTCTTAATTAACTGTATTCAAAAGCATTAACTGGACTTTTGGCGACGGATTATTCTTCCTGGAACATTCTAACAAGAAAATAGTAGCAAATGCAGTAAGTAAAAAATTAATAATTCTGACAATATTTATTCATTGATACCAATATAAGTTATTGTAAATACATCTTTTTTATTATTGAAATATATTTAATAAAAGGGAAATAAATTATTTTAAACAACTTAAAGTATTAATTAAATAGTATATTCGATTGATAAATTATAAGATAATAATTCAAATAAAAAAATAGTTGAAAAACAGTATATATAATTAAAAATATTTCTTTTCTAACCGAAACAATATTTGTATATGTTCAAATTTTTACTTGTTTTTATCTTTCTTTTAACGTTGTCATGTTTTACCTGTAAACTTTTTGCTCAGGATACGCAAATCAAAGGGTTTATTGATGGAATTACGACGTATCAAAAAGGCCAGGTTAGTTTCGGTTTTGAAGAACAGGATTTGTTTATTACTTCGCAGGTAACAGATCGCATTTCATTTCTTGGCGAAACCGTATTCAAATTTTCCCCAAGCTCTCCAACGGATTTTGATGTAAGTATTGAGCGTGTTGTTTTTAAATACAATTATGCAGGTAATCATAGCCTTTTGTTTGGCAAGCAGCACACCCCTATAGATTACTGGAACGATACTTATCATCATGGCCGTGTTTTTTATCCCACTATCTATCGTCCGCTTTTGTTTGATGCCAACATTATTCCTCTGCATACTACCGGGATAAGGTTGCAAGGCGACAACTTAGGAGATATAAAATTTGGTTATGATTTTATGGTTGGCAACGGACTAGGTTCAACTGATGTACAGGACAATGATAAAAACAAGTCGGTTACTGCTGCTATACATATTAAACCAGCGGATGGATTACAAATAGGCACTTACTTTTATTCTGATGTTATTAGTAAGGGGGCAATTCCGCATGGATTTACGCTGCCGGTAAAATACCAGGTAAATCAAAATTTAGTAACAGGTTCCATTGCATATTTTGGAAAAAAATTTGAATTACTGGCTGAATCTACGTTTGCTTATAATCATACTGACTCTTTAGGAACCAAGCGGACAAGTGCTTCTTATATTTATGGAGGTATAAGGGTAACGGATAAATTAGTTCCGTATGCTAAAGTAGAAAGAATAAATTACCAGCAAGGAGAAATATATTATCATAAAGACAATGTAACATCCTTTATAGCCGGTATTCGCTATGAAATTAGCTACCTGGCTGTTATTAAGCTGGAATATGAATATGATAAAAAGGAAATTGAGGGGCAGATAAATAAAATCACTGCACAGTTTGCTATAGGTTTTTAATCTTAATAGTTTATTAAAAAAGCATTTTACTAGTGAAAGCATTTCTTTTTAAAATAGTCTTCATTCATGTAATTGTCTTTACAGTTTGCCTATCTGTGAAAGCACAGGATATGCCTTTAACCGTTATTGCGAATAGTAAAGGAGCACCATCCGAATTGACATTAATTCAATTAAAAGCTATATTAAAAGGAGAAAAATTACGGTGGAATGATGGCAGCAAAGTGACGATCGCTTTAATGAAAACAAGTACACCAATAGGACTGAATACCTGTAAAAAGCTTTATAATATGACATCCAATGACTTGAATAAACTCTTTTTAGCGCTTGTATTTCAGGGTAAAGGAGAAGCTCCTACTTTTTTCAATTCAATTAGTGATCTGCAAACGTTTGTAAATCAAACCCCTGGAACTATAGGTATTATAGAATCGAACACAGCTAATAATGAAAGAGTAATTTATATTGATGGTAAAAAGTCTATATGACATTAGTGTTATTCAATAAATATGCCTGTCTTAAACAATAAATCACCATTTAAATATCAGTCATCAGGCTTCCGGTTTACTTTAAAGACCAAAATTTGGCTAACCGTTTTAACGGTTGTGTTATTGTTTGCTTTTTTTATACTTTTTTATTTCCCATCAGTACAGGAAGCATACATCCTTAAAAATTATAATACTGAGATTCAGAATCTTGCCAATACAGTTTCTTTAGGTGTAAAAATCGCATTAAAAGAACAAAATTTTGAAGGTGTGCAAACCGCTATTGATTTTGTAAAAAAAGATCCGCACCTGGAGTTTGTAAGTTTAATTCAGATTGATACCACGTGGGATGATAATCATCGTCATTATAAAATAGAAAAAAAGATTTTTAAAACATATCCTGAAAAGGTAAAAGTGAATGTAAATATGCTATCTAATCAAGACAGGATAATAAAAAGATCAGCATTTACTACCCCAATTATGACAGGCGAAATACTGCTTAGTTTTAACACATTAGAAATTGCTCAAAATAAGCGACAAATACTAATAACGTCCCTATTTGTGAGCGCTATCGTCTTTGTAATAGGAATATTTATGGGCTTTTTACTTGCTAGAAATATTTCGGGTCCGGTTTTAAGACTTAGAGACGCCGCAAACCGTGTTAGTGAAGGTGATTTAACTCAGCGGGTTGAAAACAATTCAAAAGATGAGATTGGCGAGCTTAGCTTGGCTTTTAATAAAATGGTAAAAGATCTAAGTACTGCAAGAATAGAACTTGAACAGCGCTCCAATAAGTTATTAGAACAGCAAGAAGAAATAATAACACAAAGAGATCAATTAACTGAAACGTTGAATGAGTTAAAGAACACACAGCAACAACTGATTCAGACAGAAAAGTTAGCATCGCTTGGAGAACTTACAGCAGGCATAGCTCATGAAATACAAAATCCGTTAAATTTTGTCAATAACTTTTCAGAAGTAAATTTAGAGTTAGTTGAAGAAATGGAAGAAATATTGATGAAAGAAAACAATACAGAAATTTTAGGTTTGTCTAAAGATATCAAACAAAACCTTGAAAAAATACTTCACCACGGGAAACGCGCAGACGGCATTGTTAAAAACATGTTGCAACATTCTCGAAATAACTCCGGAGAACGACAAGAAACAGATATAAACAAATTAGTAGATGAATATTTGCGGATAAGTTATCATGGTTTAAGAGCTAAAGATAAAAGTTTCAATGCGGCTATGATTACCGATTTTGCTTCGGATATACCCAGGATAAATATTAATCAACAAGATATGGGCCGCGTATTAATAAATGTATTTAATAATGCTTTTTATGCGGTAAATATAAAATCAAAAGAAAACGGGCCTCAATTTAAACCTGAAATAAAAGTAAGTACAGCACTTAACAGGAAATTTATTGAGGTAAAAGTATGGGATAATGGAATAGGCATACCAAAAGACATAAAAAACAGAATATTAGAGCCGTTTTTTACTACAAAACCCACAGGTGAGGGCACGGGACTTGGCTTATCATTAAGTTATGATATTTTAGTTAAAGGGCATGGTGGAAAAATCACTGTAGATAGCAAGGAAGGAGAATATAGCGAGTTTACTATTTCAATACCTGCTTAAATTATTCAACTGGTTTTAACTGATAACTCATTCCAATAGTTTTGCTATTGGAATGAGTTGTTACAGTAAACTTATAAATACAGAGATAAAACCAGGTTAAATAATTACCTTGCTTGTACAGTTTGTTTAACCTGATCAACAGTGTCGCCGGCAAATTTTTTAGCCTGGTCAAACCAATCAGGAGCCTTTTCAGTAAGATCGTCTAAGATAGAACGGCCATCTTCGCCCTTTTTAGTTATATAATTAATGCCGTATCCAACAGCTGCTCCAACTATAATAAATTTTAATAAGCCCATAATTTAAATTTTTAATGAAATGATATTGATTTTATGATTATTCTACAAATCAATATTTGATTTGTTTGATAAAATTTGTTTTTATCATAAGAGATTCAGCATGGGATGATTGTTACACCAATACCTGGCTAATAAATTACATATTGCTCATTGAAGCTTCCATCGGCATAAAGATCTATTAATCCATAACCTGGAGCTGTTTCGCGTTTATTTCCCTCCCACCATGATCCGCTAACTGCGCCATTGCATATATAGGTTACATTGTTATACACCACTTTGTCACGCAAATGGATATGACCGCTTAGGCATAATTTTACGTTTGGGTGCTGATAAAACAGCGAAACAATTTTACTTGTATCCGTATGCATATCGCCTCCAAGTATTTCCCATTTATTACCGCCGTCGTTGTCGTCAACCATTAAAGTTGCTGAAAGTATAGGAATATGCGATATAACACAAACTGGCATATTTGTAGGGCTTGTTTTTAACTCGTTTGCCAGCCAGCTGAATTGCTCATCGCCCAGCTTGCCTATATACCAGGTGCCGTCAATATCCAGATGTACGCTGTCAAGGACAATAAATTTCCAGCCATTTTTTATAAAGCTGTAATAGGGAGAGACAAGTTGCATCTGCTCAAGTGAATATTGTTTACCATATAATGCCTGTCCGTTATCATTTTCGTTCCACCATATATCATGATTTCCAAGGGTATAATGCACCGGCAGACTACATTCAGCTCTCATTACCGAATGCCATAACTTCCATTGTGCATTTACAGTATCTATATTTTCCTTGTTCATATCAAACACAATATCACCCCCGTTCATTATAAAGTTCACCCCTTTTTGCTGCTGTACATGATGCAGGCATTTGGCAAAACGAGCGGGAGCATCCCATTTATCTTTTAAATGTACATCGGTAAGATGGGCCATTCTTATAACCGGAGTTTTTTCTTCGAAAGTGTTATTAAATGGCAAAGCCGGGACCAGCAATAATCCTCCGAGGTTTTTTAAAAGGGCTCTTCTTTTCATAATAATTTGTAAATAAGACCATTGATTATAAAGTTTTCAATTAGCTAAACCTAAGTAAATATCAAACGTAAACATTAACTAATTATGCATTCATTAATAAGATTTTGCTGCATGTCAAATTATATTCAAGCTATTTATAAACACATATAATACTTATAAACACATTAAATTAGTTATTTAAAGAAGCCTATATTTACAATGGGCATTATACATGGATAAAAATACAATAGATAGAAAGTCATTAGCTGAAATAGTTGCTCTTAAATTACAAGACCAGATAATAAAAGGCAATTATACAGTAAACCAAAAGCTACCCGTTGAAGCCGAATTAATGTTGAGTTTTGGCGTTGGTCGTTCAACAATCAGGGAAGCGGTAAAAATATTGGTTAACTCGGGCTTTTTGCGGGTTCAGCAAGGGATAGGTACGTTTATTGACGATATTACCGGAATAAATGAACCACTATTTCAAAAACTTAAGAGAGCCGAACCAAAAAACATTAAGGAAGTAAGAGAATTACTGGAAATGAAAATTGCGGAAAAAGCGGCAAAGAACCGTACCGGTAACGACATATCAAAACTTGAATATTTTTTGGGTAAAAAAACAAAGGCGGCAAATGATAACCAACTGGAAGAGTGTATTGACGCACATATTAATTTTTATATAGTACTGGCAGAAGCGTCAAAGAATGATATTTTAGCAGATCTCTATAAACTATTTGCCAGTCAATTAAAAGTGGATATGCTCAATGTTTATACGGATACTGCTTCTTTTAAAAACGGTCCGGATTATCATCATAAGTTATTGGAAAGTGTTTTACGGGAGGATCCTAAGCAGGCCTGGTACTGGAGCGCAAAAATTACCGGGCATTTTTTACAATAAATCAAAATAAGGTAGTTTGATAATACTTTATTTTTTCTTGATTTTCTTTTTTATCAACGTCTCCTATTTGATAAACCGCCGTTTCTTCATATCGCGAAGCTACTATAATTTTTATTCCGTTAGCACAACCGTCAAATAATTCCTGTGCAATTTGCGGATCGTTATTGTTTTTTGACAAGTGCGATAATAGCAAATGACTCATAAATGGCGGTCTGTGTGTAATAAAAAGTTCTAAAGCCTGTTTATTAGAAAGATGCCCCTGACCTCCACGGATCCGCCGTTTTAAATGAATAGGATAATTGCCATTTTCCAGCATATCTTCATCGTAATTTGCTTCCAGAAACGCGGCATGGCACTGGCTGAAATGATGTACTACTTGCTCACATGCTGCGCCGATATCTGTAAATACACCAATTTTAATATCACCACAAGTAATTACAAAACTATGCGGGTTACCAGCATCATGTATTTTAGGGAAAGCCGTAATTTGCAGATCACCAATGCTAATGGTCTGGAAAGCTGAAAATGAAGTTACCAGGTTTTCATCCAGGGCGAGCCTGCCCATTTGAAGTGTTATAGGTGTAATATAAACCGGTAACATGTATTTTTTGGAAAGGACAGGTATGCCGCTGATATGATCAGAATGTTCGTGTGATACAAAAATTGCTTTTACCATCCGCATCGATAAGCCCAGCCTTAGCATCCGTTTTTCTGTTTCCCGGCAAGAAATACCGGCATCTACCAATATTGCTTCCCGCTCATTACCTATATAATAGCAGTTGCCGTTACTTCCCGAATTTAATGATGCTATATATACTGACATTTGATTTACAAAGAAACCGGATTTTGATGAATTATTTCTCAAGATGGAAAAAAATCATTCCTTCTGCACAATGCTTTAAAAAATAAATCCGAAATTAAAAATCCGAACTCCGAAATCGTTCTATATTTACCCTATGGATTCACCAATAACATTACCTGTACTTGATGCTGTTGAACTGCGTGTGCTTGGTTCATTAATGGAAAAATGCAGAACAACGCCCGATTATTATCCAATGACTATTAATAGCCTTACAGCAGCCTGTAATCAAAAAACATCGCGCAAGCCGGTGGTTCAATACGATGAGGATACGGTAGCTCAGGCATTAAATACGCTCAGAAAAAGAGGACTAATTTCCACGGCTACCGGCGGATCAATTAGAAGTGTTAAATACAAACATAATTTTGCTATTGTATTCCCTGTACTGCCTTCTGAAGTAGCTATCATATGTTTGTTAATGTTAAGAGGGCCGCAAACGCCGGGAGAATTAAATACCAATTCGGGCAGGTTATATGAATTTGAGTCGATTGAAGAGGTACAGGAACTATTGGAAAAGTTAAGTACTCCGGAAATGCCCTTCTTAATGCAACTTCCGCGTCGGCCCGGACAAAAAGAAGTACGGTACGCTCACTTATTAAGCGGAATACCGGAAATAAGCGATGATGATTTTGCTGATGATATGCCTGGTAGAGGTACTGGCGGATTAGAGGCAAGGGTAGTTAAACTTGAAACTGAGCTGGCCGAATTGAAAGAAGCCTTTGATAAACTGATGAAAGAGTTGAGCTGACAACAGCAAATGCACAAACGTTTAAACATAATTGGGGAAACAAGCATAATTTTTTATGATACCTATGTTGATACATTAAAACCTTCTTCAATGTCATTTTACCAAATTACATTTTCCCCATAAATCCCTACAGCCCAAAATCCTCTGCTATCTTTCCCATATTCTTCTTCCTGCCACTTTTCCGGATATATTTTAACAAGCTTCCAAAATTTATATAACTCAGCTTCTAAATCATTTTCAGTATTAGAAATTTGAGTTAGTACTCCATTTATAGATATAGGCTTCCACATATTATCATAATTTCTAATCCAAACTCCCCCTTCAAGGGGCTGGGGGGAAAGCATTCCATCCCTGTGCTTTTAATGGATGTACATTTCCTGCCTTTGTTATAAGATTACAGCCTGCGGCAGGTTCCGTTATATACCCAATAATGGTAATATCCATTTTAAACTTTATCTTGTCGTAGTCGGCTTGTTTAACGGTAAACAGCAATTCGTAATCTTCACCGCCGCTTAAAGCACAAATGGTAGGGTCCAGGTTAAATTCTCGAGCTGTTTCATAGGTCATTGGGTCCAACGGTATCTTATCCTCATATAAATTACACCCTTTATCACTTTGCCGGCATATATGTAATATCTCTGAAGCTAGCCCATCCGAAATATCAATCATCGCCGTTGGTTTAACTTCAATACTTTTCAGTAATTCTACAATATCCCTTCGGGCCTCGGGTTTTAACTGGCGTTCCACGATATAATCTTTTCCTTCCAGGTCCGGCTGAATATTAGGATTTTCAAGAAAAATTAATTTTTCCCTTTCCAGTAATTGTAAGCCGGTATATGCTCCACCTAAATCACCCGATACACAAATCAAGTCACCTTCGTGTGCACCATTACGGTAAACAATATCCTTTTCATCAGCATAACCTATAGCTGTGACACTGATTGTCAACCCCTGTTTAGAAGACGTAGTATCACCCCCTATTAAATCAACATTATATTTTTCACAGGCCAGGTAAATACCTTCATACAATTCTTCAATAGCCTCTAAAGGGAATCTACTTGATAAACCAATAGAAACGGTTACCTGCGAAGCCGTTCCGTTCATCGCATATATATCACTTAAATTAACCTGAACAGCTTTATAACCAAGATGTTTTAATGGGGTATAAGCTAAATCAAAGTGAATGCCTTCCAATAGCATATCAGTAGAAACCAATACTTTTTTACCTTCAAAATCAAGCACTGCAGCATCGTCACCAATTCCTTTTAAAGTGCTTTTTTGGGTAATTTTTATATTTTTAGTGAGATGGTCTATTAATCCAAATTCACCTAATTGCTCTATATTGGTTTTCTCTTTATTGTCAAACATATTTAAATATGATTACACTGATTATTTTTATGATTACACTGATTACTTAAGGATTTCACCGATTTGATCCGTGAAATCACTTTCTAAAATCGGTGAAATCTTATAATCCTAAACTTGCCGAAATCTCCAGCATTCTTTCTATCGGTTTTACCGCTCTTTCGATAATATGCTGTGGAACAGTAATTTCCGGCATCTCATTTTTTAAACACAGATAAAGTTTTTCCAAGGTATTACGCTTCATATGCGGACAATCATTGCAAGCACAATTATTATTCGGCGGAGCCGGGAAAAATTTTTTACCAGGGTTCTCTTTTTCCATCTGGTGAATTATACCAGCTTCAGTAGCAACTATAAATTCTTTATCAGGATGATTGGTCGCATATTTTAATATTCCTGTTGTTGAACCAATGTAATCCGCCATTTTTAATATTACCTCTTCACATTCGGGGTGTGCAAGTAATTTAGCACCGGGATGTCTTTCTTTTAAACGGGTTATTTTCTCTCTCGAAAAAATTTCATGCACCATACAGGCACCATTCCATAAAACTAAATCCCTTCCTGTTTTTTTTGCTACATAAGCCCCAAGGTTTTTATCCGGTCCGAATATTATTTTCTGGTCTTTTGGTAAGCTTTCCACAATTCCTATCGCATTGCTGGATGTACAAACTATATAGCTCATCTCTTTCAGTTCGTCTGTTCAGTTTACATAATTTATTACCAAATGTTCAGGATATTGTTCCTTAAATTTTTTATAGAATTGCTGCTGACAGCTAT
>JAQBOA010000056.1 GCA_028288305.1 Mucilaginibacter sp. | reverse complement strand
AAAAGCTGGGCTACACAAGGTAAACATACCATCGAAATATCGCAGCATGCTTCCTCTCGGCTGATGCAAAGTTAAGAAGAATAGTTTTTTAATTTTATTTGTTTTTTATGATAGTACCTCGCGCCAGGTTGGGATACTTGAACAGGCCAGACGTTTTAAATAATTCTTATATTTTAAAATTAATTTCTAACTTTAATACCACCAACTAAAACCCGTCACATGGATGAGAATAACATAAACTACTTGGACCAACAAATTGATTTCCCAATAAAAAGACTGGAACGAAGAAGAAAATTATTGCCTTGGTGGGTGATCGGTTTTATATGGTTATTCCTGCTGGGTTTTTTACTAATACCAGTGGGTATTATTATGGGATTATTGAATTATAACTTTGAAATTTCTTTACTTGGATTATCAACAAATCAACCTATTTCTCTTATCGGCATGTTTCTTATATTGTTATTTTCATTTAAAGGAATAACAGCATTTGCATTATGGACTGAAAAAGTATGGGCAGTTGGTTTCGCCAAAATTGATGCTATAATAAGTATAGTAATTTGCTTTTTAGTAATGGCTTATACACTTTTTGTTCCGCGGCATTCTTTTAGTTTCAGACTTGAGCTGATCGTACTTTTCCTATATTACTATAAAATGAATCAGATACAGTACGACTGGGAAAATTTTGAAAGCCCTGAATCAATAAATCATGTGATTCCTGAGGCTTTTTAATACCCATCGATCAATCGATAAGAATTCTTTAAAACAATTAATTTAGTATCGGCATCTGCGCAAACATGCCAAATCTTAACCTTAAAAAAACAATGGACATCTTTTTACGAGCCAAACACTGGCAATTATTCCTGGTAACTTTTGGCTTACCGATTTTATTTGAAATAATAATGATGGCCAACATTTTTTCAAATCTTGCAAATAACCATAACCCTTTGGTTATTGTAAATTATTTCAAATTTTTTCCCTTCCTCATGCTGCTGTTCGCAGGTACATTGTTCGGATGGCAGTGGGCTGTGGCTACAGGGTTTCAAAAAATGATTCCGGCCAGTATTAAAATGAAAGTAAAAAAGTTTAAAATATTCTTTTTCATCCCAACCATCTATTTGATCCTCATTTTTATATTGATGGCGGTTGTTTTTAGCGCTACTTTTTTAAAGGACAACCCACCAGGTCCCGCGTTCGTAATCGTTTTCATGTTAATTTTCCCCATTCATTTGTTCGCTATGTTTTGCATTTTTTACAGTTTATATTTTCTGGCAAAAACATTAAAAACAGCTGAATTACAAAGAGAAGTAACATTCAGTGATTTTGCAGGAGAATTTTTCCTGGCCTGGTTCTTTCCGATTGGTGTATGGATTTTACAACCCAGGATCAATAAAATGATAGAACAGTTTACCGAAGAGAGTTCGGGTCTCTCTTAAGGATACATCATTTTTTCAGAGGTCAATACAAGATTCGAACTTGTGAACATTCCTTTTGCAGAGGACTCCCTTAAACCACTCGGGCAATTGACCATTATATTGTGGAGAACCCGGGTAACGATCCCGGATATCCGGATTTTCAGTCCGGCGCATACACCATGTTTGCTAATTCTCCATCGGTGGAAATAAAGGACTTGAACCTTTAACCGACACCGTATAAGGGTGCTGCTCTAACCATTGAGCTATATTTCCAATGTAGGATAACCCGGACTCGAACCGGGAGCCTCCACATCCCAAATGTGGTAATCTGACCAATTGATATACTACCCTGAAAAAATCTCCATAAAACAAAAAATCCCCTTAGATTTATCTAAGAGGATTCAAGTACTTTTATATTTTTTAATCAATATATACCCATCACCTCTGATAAATCAGTTGCGGAAATTGGCAAAATGTTGATGTTCTGTTCATGGGGCAAGTATACGAAAAATTTAATCACCATTCAGTTTTTTCTTTCTTTAGACAATAACGAATTTGTCATCCTGATCGCAGTGAAGGATCTTCTCGAATAGAAAAGTCGCCCACTGGCATGGCGTAGAAGATGCTTCACTCTGTTCAGCATGACAAGGTAAAAAAAGAAAATGATCATAAAGTGATAAGGTGGGATGGGTCAAAAAGAAAATTCCCGCCCGGTCCAAGTGCCTGCACTTAAATTTTTCGTAAGCGTGGACGCCTCCAACTGCTATTGTTTAAGTGCAGACACTTAAACAGGCGAAGGGTACACATCATATTGAATATCAACCAGAATTATTATTTCAATGCGATATTTACACCCATGGTAAATGTTCTAACCCAGGGATAATAAGCCTGGCCACCATAATTGGCATCTATGTATGCCTGATTTGCCGAACCATTTCCTAATCACACACAAGTACTGTGGTCAAAATTGGGCGCTTCTACCGTTCATCGTGAACGCATTTGAACGCTAAAGTCATAAAAACCTTCAAATCCAGTGAATCCGGCTCCTGCAATAATTGCATTTTTCTGCATTTTCTGCAAAAAATACAAATAACTGATTATATATCGTTAAGGTTAATTAAATCCGATAGTGTGAATTTGCAAGTAATTGATTAATAGCGAGATAGTGACATGTCAAAATTTATAAAACTGCAAGTATTTGATTGCCAGGCACTAACTGGCGTTCATGTCAATGTGTATATGTGAGATGAACGTGAACGCCTTTTTTAGCTTATTAATTCAATGAAAAGCTAGCTTACGCCTCCAAGGCTATTGTTTAAGTGCGACACTTAAACAATAGCAGGGTACACATCATATTGAATATCATCCTGGCTTATTATTTCAATGCAACATTTACACCCAGAGAAAATGTTCTAACCGAGGGATAATAAGCCTGTCCGCCATAATTGGCATCAATATATGCCTGATTTGCCGAACCGTTTAAATTTTGCCCGAACAGAATATTTCCTCCTGTACCGCTCTCTGTTTTAATTTCAGGGTCAAGTCCTTTATACTTGGTTATTACAAACAAGTTATTTCCTGAAACAAACACATGTAACGAACTTGCAAAACCTACATTTTTAAAGGAATATCCTAAAGTTGCGTTGTCCAGGCGCAGGAATGAAGCATCTTCCAGCCATTTGTCAGATGCTACAGGAGCATCTTTAATTCCATTTGTAAGGGCTTCCTTAGTCACGTTGTTTCCAGGTAAACGGGTAATGGTCTCTACGTCAAGCAAAGTATTATTGAAAACTTTCTGACCGTAAACACCTCTTAAAGCGAAATTCAGGTTCCAGTTGCCGTAATCAAAGCTATTGGTTATGCCGTAGTTAAATTTAGGGCTTGGATCAATGTAGTAACCTGTCGGAGTAGGATTTTGTGCTAATGTTTTCCCGTCAAAAGTTTGATTACCCTGTGCATCCACGCCTGTATAATGCGGCAAATAGAATACATAAGGACTATAACCTGTTTTTAAGAATGTAATAGGATTAGCGCTTATTCCACGGCCCTGTGCGTAAGCTACCCCTATTTGCGAAGTACTTAACGTGTAACTTTGTCCGTTATAACTGTATTGACCTGATAAACTGGTAATCGTAGTTTTGATAAATGTGATTTGACTATTAATTGTCCAGTTTAATTTATGTCCTTGAATTATCCGTCCTGTTAAAGATAGTTCAAAACCTTTATTAACCAGGCCTACGATAGCCGGCAAAGGGTTTGTGACAAATGACGGCGACACTGAATAATAGACCAGTGAATTTTTTGAAAGATCATTAAAATAGTTCACATCACCGGATAAGCGGCCGGTAAACAATGAAAAATCTAAACCTAAATTACGTCCGTCTCTTTTCTCCCACTGTAACAACGGATTGCCGTTCTGATCAGTAGAGTTGCCGGTGACGCCATATCCTCCCCTCAGTTTAATATCAGTTATCCAGTCGGCATTTGCCAAGATATCTTTCTTAAACCTGTAGGCTAAACTAATTGAAGGGAAAGATTCATGTGGATTGTTAAGTACCAATGTTGACGAGCCGTCTTCGCGCAAGGTAGCTGTGGCATAAAAACGGTCGTCATAATTATAGGCTGCCCGGGCAATAAAGGACATCAGCTTATATTCCACTTTAGAGGATCCAGTGGAGGTAGCATTGGCGGGGCTATTGGAGAAATCCATATTATAAGAATGATCATTGTATTCATAACCAGCCAGCAAATTCAGGGTGCTTTTACCAAAAGTTTTATCATAATTAATATGAATATTGCCATTGTACGCGTGTCTGTTTTCATTTGCCGTTCCTGACTGGGCCACGTTTCCTTCAAGTGGAAAAGAGGGAATATATCCATTGGACTGAACTTTATTAAGGGACGTTGAACCAAGTACGCCTATCTTTAAATCGTGCGTGATTGAATAATCAGCCGAGCCATTGATCAGGGTAAGGTTGTCCTTAGCGCCAAGAACCTCCTGGTTAAGGTGTTCGACAGGGTTAGCCAGGTTAAAATCGGTATAGGCAAAATATGAACCATCAGGATTCTTAACAGGGTATGTTGGCGGGGAGTTATACATAAAACTAAAGATGGAATAATCTGTAAACTTGCGTGTACTATTTACATTTTGAACGCCGGCTTTGATATCAAGTTTATCGCCTATCGCTTTCAATTCTCCGCTAAAACGCAAACCTAATTGCTCTTTACCATTATTTAGAATAATGCCTTGCTGATTTTGATAATTTGCTGAGGCGATGTAATTAAGCGTATGAGTACCCCCCGAAACAGATACGTAATGCCTTTGTTGAAAGGCTGTACGGCTTATGGCCTTTTGCCAATCGGTATTTGCACCTTTGTCATAAGTACCTAAGGCTGTGGCTGCACGATATTCATTTGGCGTAAGCAAGTCAATATACTTGCTCTGAACACTTGAACCCGCCAAACCATCGTACGATATGACCGGGTGTCCTGGCGCGCCTTTTTTAGTAGTAACAATAATTACACCGTTAGCACCGCGCGAGCCATAAATTGCTGCTGCTGCTGCATCCTTTAAAACGACGTAAGAAGCGATATCATCCAGCGGAATGTTTTGAAATTGAGCCGCATTATCTAAAATCACGCCATCTACCACAAACAACGGGGATAAACTACCTATAAGAGATGATTGGCCCCGCAAATGTACGGAAGCTATTTGGTTGGGGTCGCCACCCGGCTCGGTTATTGTTAAACCCGCAATTTTACCCGCCAATTGATCAACAGGGTTAAAAATGGCACCCTGGTTAAAGTTTTCGGGCATTAAGGTAGCTACCGCACCGGTAACGTCCCTTTTACGCTGTGAACCGTAGCCAAAACTTGTACTGGTAGCCCCGGTATGTAAAGTATCTGAAGATACGTTCTGGGCTATAACAGGCATAACGAAGAAGCATAGTATGATAAAACAACTGACTCTGAGTAAATTTTTAAAGTGCATACTTTTTTTTTGTGATGGATGAAGGTTAATTGATTGGATAAAGAAACAAAAATTAGATTGATTTTCATCAAATATTTGAGGTCAGAACAGGACTCGAACCAGTGCAAGTCGGTTTTGCAGTTATCTCATAATTAAAATTAGGGCTTGGATCAGGATATTCTTGATTCTGTCTTTTTGTTTGTCTGTAATTTATAAAATGATTTGCGCCGCCGGCCAGCCGGACAATGTAAAACTATAATCCGCTGATTTAATAATATTACCCAATATATGTACGACGATTTGATTTGCAATTGGTCAAATATTATTATATATTTAACATTTAAGTAACAATAAATTTACATAGTGTTGAAATATTGGTTAAAATATTTAGCATGTGTTATATTATTACGCAGCTGCCTTTTAGCGCACGCGGGTGTTATTGAGATAAGATATCATGTTCCGGGCGCCAAACAGGTAACAATGATATGGGGTGTGAATGATTGGGGCACTACCACAATCAGGCCGCCAGGGACCATAATAAAGGGTAATGTAATGCAATCGCCAATGGTAAGAGCGGGCGAAGATTATGTATTAAAGATCGCAGCGCCAGACAGCAGTACTATTGATTGCATGTTTTTTTTTAGAAAAATAACCGGGCCATTTAAGGTAAGATTTGACTATTTAGATGTTAATCAACAACCTGATAAAAAATTTTACCACTTTAAGATAAAAGGCAATGCGGTCATCAGGATAAATCCTGATCTTAATAAATTAGGGACTCCCGAAAGTTTCTCGCTTTTAGAATATGCTGTTGTATTCTTTTTTATATTTACCGCGCTGGCAATATTACTATATACAGGTAAAAAATTTATTTTTAAAACGCCTTTAGCCCCTGTAAATCTGACTGTTTTATTCTTTTCGATTTCTGTCGCGCTCCTAATTATCCTGGTAATAATCCGGGCAATTATTACTAATGAATCGGTACAGTTTTTAATTGCCCCCTTGCGTGCCTTGCCTTTATTATTTAAAACTTCTTTCCAGGACTTTTTATATACTGGCATACTGACCTCCATATTCGGGCTATTGTTTTTTATGAAAAAGAACAACCGGACTTTAATACTCCTGGTATTTGCGGGCTTCGCTATTTTATCGATAACAATTTGCATAATCAACATTAAAGTAACAACATTGCTTGGGAGGCCATTCAATTACCAATGGCTGTACTATTCTGATTTTTTAATGAGTTCGGATGCTTCAAGGGCCATTGCTAATAACATCGATAAACATTCTCTATGGGCATATTTAATAATGATCCTGACTGTTGTACCCTTAGTATGGCTTATCTATCAGTTGTTTGTTAAAAGCACTGGTATAACATCAGCAATTTTTGTTATATGTTTCAGTATGGGTTATTTTGCAAAGAATGACTTGTCTGTTGATGATGGAAAAAAAGAGAATCCAGTTATTTATTTTGTATCTTCTTTGTTGCAGCGAAATGACCTGTCCGTATTAGCCTCAAAAAATGGTGTTGATATAAACGAATTCATAAAGAAAAATAAAAACGTTTTACAACCCCAATATGCTTTAAAGTTTAGGACTGCCAACATAAAAAACGTTATCGTTTTTGTATTGGAATCAACACCCGCAGAATATATTACGCCCTATAATTCCATTTATCAAGCTACGCCATTCCTTGATTCAATAAAGTCTTCCGCGGTATTTTTTGATGCGGCTTATGCTCATGTACCTGCCACTAACAAGTCGATGGTTTCTATTCTGTGTGGAAGTTATCCTTATCTTTCCTATAAATCTATTACCGCGGAAAAACCGGAGATCAGTTGGCCATCAATATCTTCCGAACTTAAAAAAAATGGATATAGAACGTCTTTTTTTAATTCCGGGGATAACGGTTTCCAGGGTGCAAAATTTTTTTTACAACAAAGAGGATTTGATGAAATAGAAGATTTTAAAGAAAATATCTGTCAAGCGCCTGTTTTTTCAGATAGCCGGTATCCAAATGAAAACCTGAATGGTATCAATGATGCATGTCTGCCGGTGAAATTTTTTAATTGGATAAAAAATGACCGGTCCACGCCTTTTTTTTCAATGATGTGGACTTATCAAACGCACTATCCTTATTATACAACCGGTAAAAGGATAGATTTTCATTCAAATAATGAATCATTAGAAAGATACCTGAATGCGTTGCACGACGCAGATAAAACGCTGAAGCAACTGGTAGAAGGATTAAAAAAAAGAGGCATTTTAAATTCAACGCTCATCATGGTTTTTGGCGATCACGGTGAAGCTTTTGGCCGGCATGGGCAAACGAGCCATGCTGGAGGAATATATGAGGAGAACCTCCATATTCCTTTGATCATTATCAATCCACAGCTTTTTAGCGGCGAGCATATAACTGAGGTAGCTGGCATCAGCGATGTTGCTCCAACTATCTTTTCCATCTTAAATAAACCCATACCCGATGAATGGCAGGGTGAGAATTTATTTAGCGTGAACAGAAGGAATAAAGTGTATTTCTTTTCCCCGTTCTCCGATTTTCTATTTGGCTGCAGAGAAGGAAATTATAAATTAATTTACAAAGCCTCTGCCAATATATCCTATTTATATGATCTCAAAACCGACCCATACGAATCCGTAAACATTGCTGACAAGAACCCAAAATATGTGAAGGAATTGAATAAACATCTTAATACCTGGATACAGTACCAGGTTCAACATGTAAATTCTTTTTTAAAGTAGGGTTTTGTCGCGCTTTCCTTTGGCATTTATGCTCCGGGATGGTATGCAACAACTTAAACAGGCAGGTATGGGATCCTTAAAATATATGAAAGAGGATCCTGTTTTTATTCGTGTCCCTAAACACAATTATTGGTTTCAAAAAGCTTTTTTTTAACTTTTTAAACGAAGGATTTTCTTGATCTTATCTTTTATTTTTCTTTTTATGACAGTACCTGGTGACTTGTACATATACCACCAAAGTTTGACTTCATAATTCAGCATTCGTCATTCAGTGTTCGATATTAATTCCTTTCCGTCCTCGCAGATTTTGTCGCAGACGACCCTGCGGAGACAGGAAAAATTGCAGCGTTCGAATAAACCATTGTCAATATATTAAGTCAAAAATGAAAACAATATTTAATCACGTTTTTAAAAATTCAAAGCCATGAATACCTCATTAGGAACTATATTAGGAATAGCCGGTCAGGTTATTCCGATGATAATAATACTTTTCGTTGCAGTAAAAAACAGGAAAACCGTTTTTAATGTAAAAGAATAAGAAATTTGTTAGTACGGATTTAAACTTTTACCAAAAAACAGTATAAAGCGCTGCGAGTATCCCGCAAATGACCACCGAGGCCACTGCAAAGGCAGGGGTAATCCGAAACATTTTCGGTTCGATTTCCAACCCTTTCGGATTATTTTTACTTTCGGGATCCAGCAAGGTGATCACTACCATTAAACCAATAACAATGCAGAAATCCCACGACATTCGGTTTAAAAAAGGAATCGGCGCGATAACACCGTGACTTAGCTGCGGCAAAAACTTAAATAATACCGACAACGGAATGGTAAGTAATGCAGCCGTGAGCGCTGCTGCCGAAGTAGTCCTTTTCCAGAAAAAACCCAATAAGAATATAGCCAAAATGCCGGGCGAGATAAAACCAACGTACTCTTGTATAAACTGGTAAACCTGGTCGAAACTGCGCAGGGCGGGCGCCACAACTACCGCTATAACCGATGCCACAATAACCGACCACTTGCCGAGCGACACCAATTTTTGTTCTGAGGCGTTTTTGTTGATATATTTTTTATAAATATCCAGCGTAAATATGGTTGCTATGCTATTGCATTTACCCGCAAGCGAGGCCACAATAGCAGCCGTGAGCGCAGCAAAAGCGAGCCCTTTAATACCTGTAGGCAGTAAATTCATCAGCACGGGGTAGGCATGATCGGGCTTTAGGATACCGGCGCTATCCACCATTTCTGAATGAAAATAACCATGCTGGTACAAAACATACGCAGCAATACCCGGAATAACCACAATGACCGGTATCAACAGTTTGAGAAAGGCGGCAAAAATTAGCCCGGCACGCCCGGTCTTCAGGTCGGCACCTAAGGCTCTTTGTACAATATACTGATTGCAGCCCCAATAGTTAAGGTTGTTTATCCATAAACCGCCCACGAGTACCGCAATGCCGGGTAACTGGTCGTAAAACTTATCGCCTTTGTGAAATATCATGTGGAAGTGATCGCCTGCCTGGCTGCGCAACAGGGAGAAGGCATCCAGCACACCTTTTCCATTTAATTTGTCGGACACGAGGTGCAATGCCATATAGCAGGTAATTAGCCCTCCCAAAACCAGTACCAGCACTTGCAAAACGTCGGTATAGCCAATTACTTTCATCCCGCCAAGGGTAATAATGGCCGAAAATACAGCCAGCCCTACCACAGCCACATTAAAAGGAATTCCCGTAATGGTTTCGACAGCTGCCGCCCCCAGGAAAAAAATAGATGTCAGGTTAACAAATACATACACCAGCAGCCAGAAAACTGTCATCAGCGTGCTCACGGTATTGTTATATCTGCCCGCGAGAAACTGGGGCATAGTGTAAATATGATTTTTAAGATAAATCGGCAGAAAAAAAACGGCCACAATAATTAACGTTGCGGCCGCCATCCATTCATAACTGGCTATCGCTAGGCCCATGGCAAAACCCGACCCTGACATCCCGATAAAATGCTCGGCAGATATATTGGAAGCGATTACGGATGCCCCTATAGCCCACCACGTTAAGGAGCCTTGGGCCAAAAAATATGTCTTTGTATCAGCAGGTTTTCCTTTCTTTTTATGATGATAAACCCAATAACCGTATGTTGATACTGCGGCAAAATAAATCAGAAATACAAAGTAATCCCAGGCTGATAAGTGGTTCATTAAATTGGTTGGTTAGTAAAGGTTGAAACCTGTTGTTAAAAATCACAAAAAATAATTGAATTTAACACAACCAACCTATTTATTTACATACCTGCCTGTTTGACCTTACCGGATTTCAATTTTGCTTCCATCTGCAGATCTGCGCAAGCTGCTGGCTATAACCTCACCGTAGCAGGCAAATATTTGGCAATCAAATCCTCATAATACGGTTTTAGTTCTGATACAACGGGGACTTTAGGGCTTTTTGAGTACAGGTCGTACGGGTTAAATTTGTCCACCCATTTAAACATTTGCTGGTCGTGGTCATTTAGCAAATGATCGTACGCATGTTCGCGGTGTTGCGAATAAAATGAATGGTACCGGATCATATAGAGGGCCTCTTCGGGCAAATGATCTTTTGTGATCTGGTACAGGTATTCGTCATGTCCCCATGACATATGCACATTATCTAAGCCGCAATGGTGCGAGTAAACGCCATATTTGGTATTAAAACGCTCATCATAAGTATCCGGGTTATCTGCAAAAAATTCATGGTAAACGATCTTGTCAGAGAATTTGCAGCCTACCGGGAAGGAGTCGCCCACCACGTTCCATTGCGGTTCGCCAAACAGGCACAGTACTTTACCCAAATCGTGGATAAAGCCAGTGAGCACAAACCAATCAGGGTGCCCGTCGGCACGGATAGCTTCAGCTGTCTGCAGTAAATGCTGCAGCTGATCAAGTGAAGTGTCAGGGTCCGAATCATCTACTAACGTATTCAGGTACTCCATAGCCTGCCACCAGGGCATTTCTTTTTTATCAAACTTTAAAAAGTTTTGTTTCTTGGCCAGCACATTATCATAGGTTTGATATTTGTGGTTCAGCCGGTAAAACTCACGCACCCCGTCAATTTCAGGTTTATCATAATTGCGAAATTCCTCTTTGCTTTTAGTCGGTTTAGCCGGTTCTGGGTAGCGTTGCAAAACATCATCTTCCCATTGCTCCAAACTGGCCAACGGAGAATTTTCATGGTCGCTTAAGTTTTTCATGCTCTTAGTTTAATAAGTTTACAACCTACAGCAATAGTTTTATTCGGGAAGATATTTTGGTTATACAATTGGCTGTATGCTAATCAAAGTTCGCAAAAAGATTTGTCATATTTTATTTTTCATTGCATTTTATTACGCCGTCGAACACTCGTAATTGCAAATCCAAACCAACGGTTGTTTCGTAGAGCAATTTTCCAGGCAGCGTATAATTACTTATACAAGTCGGAATGTGTACCAGTTCGCACAAGCTCTAACAGGTTTATCTGTTCATTTTCATCCCAAATAAGTAGCAGATCAGGTTTTATATGACATTCCCAATATCCTTTATAATTCCGCTAAGCTTATGAGGTTTGTGCTTATGACCTAATCCTTTATGGCCATTTTCAGCAAGGACCGTAATTAGCTGCTGCAACAATTGAAAATCATCAATTGAACGCTTTTTAAGCAATTTTAAATCTTTAAGAAATTTGGTTGAAGTGGCAATTTCAAACATAAAGCGGTTTAGATACTTTTAAAAAGTTCTTCAACGCTTTTGAATTTCCTGCCCTTGCCCGCCTTTAATTCATTCATTGCCGTTAAAGTTTCGGAATTGGGTGTATTGTTTTCTTTTTTTACCTTAATGGTTACCCCCAACTCTTTTAAAAGCCCTTTAACCAATCGGGTTTTGCCTTCCGGTACCTTTATTTCGAGTGTTTGCATATACAAAAATAAAAATTTTATTTATCAATATGTTATTTTAAATCGGAGATGCTGACGAAACGTCTTGTCCCATTGAATCTTATAATAATCCTAAAAGACTCCATAGTCACGCCCTGGCAAAATGATTATTTAGTCATTGCTCAGCATTAACCCAATAACCAATCCTAATTATAAAACGTACCAGCATCCAGTTCCTTCTTGTCTGTCCCAGGGGCTGTTACATAAACCTTAAACGGTATTTGCCTTAAGCGGTATGTACCGGGCTTAGGAACAGGCGCATTATAAATATAATCGACCCTGATGCTATGGTAGCCTTTTGCAAGCGGTATCATATAGTCACTTTCTGTCAGCTTTTCACCATCAATAAACAGTTGTGTATTGGTATAAGAGCCAAGCATGAAATTATACGGACCGTCTGCCGCGACATTGATATAACCGGTATATGTGGCCCCAAAATTTGGATTGTCCTTTTTAAATTGTTCAGCATCTAATTTTGCTATGGTAGCCGAATCAGTTGCCATTGTATGTTCCAGTTGGTCGGGCGAGGTAAAACTGCCTTTTATTAGTTTATATTTTAAGCCCGGCGTGTTAGCAGTATAATTTAAAGGAGCATTAGGTGACTTATTGATCATTACGGTACGGGTGGCAATGCTCCGTCTGCCTGAAGGAGTGATCACCCTTGTCCGTAATTCCCTTTTTTCATTGGCTGGGACATTAAAGGTAATAGGGCCGTCATATTCCAAATCAGTATCCAGTGGGTCGCGACCGTTCAATGTATAATATATCTTAGCGTCTGGCACCACCGATTTTGGGGTATAAACAAACTGCGGTCCATAAACTATCGTATCGAGAACCGTCAAAGCTGTAGGCACCCTGTAATTATAATCCATGGCATCAAGCCTTGCAAAATGTTTGGCCAACCGCATTTCCGAGAAATTGGTATAATCTTTATTTTCAACCTTGCTCCATGCCACCTCCGACAGCGCGAACAGCCGCGGAAATACCTGGTACTGCAATTTTGCAACAGTAGGCACGTACTCTGTCCAAAGGTTTCCTTGTGTGCCGATAACATATTGCTGTTCGTCCGGGGCAAGCTGCTTTGATACCGGGTCGTAATTGTAGGTTTCGGGTAAGGCGGCATAACGGCCAAATGATACAGGTTCCTGCGGCGAGCTGCTCTGGTAGTGGTCAAAATAATTACCGGTAGTTTGCGGCGTCATGATCACATTATGCTTTTGTTTGGCTGCCGCTATGCCGCCGGCTTCACCTGTCCAGCTCATAACCGTAGCGTTTGGCGCCAGGCCACCTTCCAGTATCTCGTCCCAGCCAATAATACTGCGGCCTTTTGAATTGATAAATTTCTCTATCCGTTGTATAAAGTAGCTTTGCAGCTGCTTTTCGTCTGTAAGGCCTTTTTCTTTCATTAAATTCTGACAAAATGCCGATTGGTGCCATGGTTCTTTGCCCGCTTCGTCCCCGCCAATATGGATATATTTGCTGGGGAAAAGGTCCATTACTTCGGTCAGTACATCATCTAAAAAGGTAAATGTTTCTTCAGTAGGGCTGTAAATATTGTTAACACCCCTTGCTGCCGGCTGACCTGCGGGCGTATCGCACCTCAATTCAGGATAAGCCCTTAGCGCTGCTTCAGAATGTGCAGGCATCTCAATCTCGGGGATAACATTAATGTAGCGGTCGGCCGCGAATTTTACAACAGCGCGGATATCATCCTGCGTATAATATCCTCCGTACGAAAGCTGGTCGGGCCAGTCGCGGTTGCTGCCAAACATGGTTTGCATGCGGTATCCGCCAACCTGGGTAAGTTTCGGATATTTTTTAATCTCAATGCGCCATCCCTGCCCGTCAACCAAATGCCAGTGAAAGTTATTTAGTTTATAAGCGGCCATCATTTCAATCACTTTCTCAACCTGCGGCACGGTAAAAAAATGTCGCGATACATCCAGCATCATCCCTCTGTAACCAAATCTTGGTGCATCAGTAATAACAGCGCAGGGAATTTTTTCATCAGCAGTATTTTCAACCGGGAGCAGTTGTATCAATGTTTGGATGCCGTAAAACAAACCGGCACCCTTGCCAATAATAGTAATGCGATGCGGTGTGATGGTTAATTTATAGCCTTCAGTTGGCAATTTATCCGCCCCCTTCGAGGTAAGAAATATCCCCGAACCTTTAATGGTTTTGACCCGGCTGTAGTTCTTTAATATCTTGTTATTAAAATGTCGGTTATCCGCTAAAAAGCTTTTAAGTAAAGCAACAGACCTGTCTTTTGGATTATCCGCCTTTATAACTGTTTTCCGGTTAAAATCAAATGTTCCCGGGTTTTGGACCACCGAGGCCGGTGCCGGAATTATTCCCATATGCGGGTCGGCAACGGTTGTTTGTGCCTTAACATTGCTGAAGTTTACCATTAGCGCTAATACAAAGCACCCAAAAAAACAGTTTGATTTTTTACGGTTTATCAGATTTGATCTCATATTTAGGATAATTACAGGAATTGGAATAATCGCTAAAATAAGAATATCGCTGTTATAGTTATTATCTGTATATGTAACAAATAAATGACAGCGGGGCTAAAACTTGTTTGTTGATTTAAAAAGGATGTCATGGTGAGGCACTCGAACCATGTGCGCAAAGGCATTACGCTAATGCACTGGCGTTAATGCATGTCGTTCAGGCCACTCTGCATGGTTCGAGGGCCTGCCAATGACACCCCTCTTTTGTAATTTCGCTTTCAGAATTTTTTCCTATTTCATCGGAGTAATAATAATATTCCTGTAATCGATAGGCCCATGGTCACCCTGGATTAATAAAGGGCCGGGTTCTCCTTCCTTGCTATTGAGCGCGCCGCCGGTAATACCCGGTATCACCTGTTTGCATATAACAGTTTCGCCGTTGGCAACTATAGTTACCAATCTGCCAACAAGCGTAATATCGTATGATTGCCATTGGCCGGGATCTTTGGCCATCATTTTACTAGGAGGAAGGAAGCCATAGATGGCGCTGAACTGGTTATTTATAGGCTCCGGTTCGCCGCTTTTGGTATCGATGATCTGCACCTCATAGCGTCCCCGCAGATAAACGCCGCTGTTGCTGCCCTGCTTGTAACGAAATTCGATGTGAAGCTTAAAATCAGTAAAGGCTTTATCAGTGATGAGGTTGGCACCGGAATGCGGACTTCTTAAAATTCCCGATTCAACTATCCATTGATTCTTGCCGTCAGTATGCCAGCCGGTAATATCTTTTCCGTTGAACAGTTTTACAGGTACACCCCAAACCGGCGCTTTAGACCGCTCTATTAAAGGCGCACGAACACCGGTGAAGCTATAGGTTTTTCCATCGGTGTAAACCATGGTGCCTTTGATGTTATCGCCGATGGTTTCAAATTCAAAATCCATATTGCGGGTTCCCGGCTCCCATTGCGGGGGGATGGAGAAGCTGTATTTACCATCGTTTTGTTTAATTTCTGAAATTGGGCGTGCACTCCCGAAAGCATATACAAAACGGCCAATAAGTATATGATGTGAACCCGATTTCTGTACTTCTAACCACGAAGGTAGACTTTTACCATCTTTGTCGACAGTAAGGTCCCATCTTCCAATAACCACAGGGTCTTGCTGCACCGTATCCAACAGTTTAACTGATGCATTGGCAACTGAAAAGACAAATAATGTTAAAATAATTGGTAACAGGACAAAACGGGCTATGCCCTTATGACTTAAAATTGGCTTTTTCATAATTGGTTTTTAATGACCCTAAACCTACAAAAAACATTTAATTTTTAGCGGTTTTGTGAAAATTCAATTGAAGATGTCTTTTACTTTTCCTAAGAGATACTTAGCGGAGGCAGCAGAAAAAAGAAATATTTTGCCAAACAATGCAAGTGGATATGGCGTAAAAGGCAGCGATAACCTTTACGTTTTAATCGAATGTTATTTTTGCAAAACAACCTTATCAATTTATGAAAAAACTCTTATTCCTGCTACATTTCACACTTGTAACCACTGCTTTATTTGCTCAAGACTATAGCAATGATGACAAAAAAATAACTTTTGGACTATCCGGTGGCTCTAGCTTTGCCGATATGCAAGTTACCTCGCCACATAGCCAGGATATTTATGCTACAGAAGCACAACCTGTTTCAATCGGCCTTACCGTCGATTTTAAATTTAACGACTATTTTTCTATTATGCCAGGAATTGCTTATGCCGGCAAAGGCGGCGAGTTAAATGCAACCTATGGTCAGGCACTCAACAATGAGGTTAGCATTGACGACATTTACAAACTGCATTACCTGCAGGTTCCGGTTGATTTTATTGGACATTTGCCCTTTGAGAGCGGAGCGAATATATTTTTAGGTGCAGGACCTTATTTTTCATACGGCTTAAACGGCACAAATACACAGACAAATTTCGACCAGACACAAACGCAGCACATTAAATTTGGCAGTAATGGCGACTTTAAATCAACTGACTATGGTGTAACTTCTATAATTGGTTTCCAGGCCGCAAAGGGTTGGTTGGTGGGTTTAAATATAGAACAAGGCTTCGCAAATATAATGCAGAACAATACCACAGGTTTTGATGCAAGCAAAATAAAGACATTTTCCTTTTATTTTTCCGTGGGGCAAAGCTTTTAATAGCGGGCACATCTTACTTTTTAACCTACAATGTAGTGCAGTAAAGTAATAGGCTGGGGTTCAGGCAGGTATCCTCCGCCCGTCCAGGTGGCTGCACTTATGAAAGGAAAAAGGCAGCCAAAGTATTATCTATACTGGCTTTAATAGCGTCAAAGCCAGCAAAATCATTGAATTCGGTCTCCGCAGGGTCTCTCGCAGAGGACCCTGCGCACCCTAATCATTTCAGAATTACGGTTCATTTGGAGATTGAGCGCAGGGTCCTCTGCGAGAGACCCTGCGAGGACAAGCCCGTAAAATCATTGAAATTTAATTGAAAATATCGAAGTTGCGTCAGACCTGATACTTGCTAACCATAGCCCCTCTATCGTTCAACCCGTTAGTTTGGGTTAATAATAATCTCTGGCCAACTAATCAGACAAATATCTATCCTACAATTATGTTATGAACTTGCTGTACTTCCGGTTGTCCCGGATCCACGTCTAAGGAATGCAAAATGGGCAGCAGGGTTTTACCGAAGGTCTCAAAATCCTCCATACTATCCCATACATCCGTTATATCTACGCCGTCAGGACTGCCGGAGCACACATGATAATTTCTTCCTTTAGGGCTTCCTGCCCCTGCGGCGTTAAGTTGTTTAATTGCTTCGTTGTACTTCTCCATAGTAAAACCAGCAGATTTGAATTTCATAATTAATGACATAATTGGTTGATTTTGGTGGGTTTACGAATTATTAAAGCTAAGTATTTTAAGGGTGATAATCAAATTTTTCTTTTGCTTTCGGGGTTCTCCATTGTCGAGAATATATTCCTAAAAATAAAGAGCTATTAGGGCACTTTCAATCCAGTATCTCATTTCGGTCTCCGCAGTGTCTCTCGCAGAGGACCCTGCGCACCCTAATCATTTCAGAATTACGGTTCATTTGGAGATTGAGCGCAGGGTCCTCTGCGAGAGACCCTGCGAGGACAGAATATTCATTATTGCCTAACCTTCGCCGGGTCGTAATCTTTCCAAAGCCACTCCAGCGCTTCAGGGAGTGTTTGCCTTTTTACCTGAAAGTCAACATGCTTGACTTTTCTGTCGTCGCAGGGTCTCCGGCACGAGACCCTGCGCTGCAATATGCCCAGGGAGAACGCAGGGTCCTCTGCGAGAGACCCTGCTGTAACGTGGAGTTAAGAGCTCCACATTTGGGATGTGGAGGTCGCCGCAGATTTTTCTCTCATTGTTTCAAATACCGAAGCGCAACACTACCCGACTTAAAAACCGTCGACTCAACAAGTTTTAATTGTAATTTCTCTTGCAGGTTGATACCGTCAAATAACCGTCTCCCTTCTCCTATAACTATCGGGTGAACCACAAAATGATATTCATCAATCAGACCAAGCGCTGCAAGTTGTGAAGCAAGGGTTACACCACCGGTAAAAATATTTTTGCCTTGTTCTTGTTTCAATTTAAGTACTTCGTCGTGAAGGCTCGTACGAACAATTCTCGTTTTTTTTCCTTCAGGGCTGTCTAATGATTGTGAGAAAACAATAATTTTGTTGATGGCGTCAAATGCCCGGGCAAATTCGATATCTGCTTTTCTATCCCCGGAAGGGTTTTTCGCCACATCGGGCCAATAAGGAACCATCAATTGATAAGTTTTACGCCCGTAGACGAATGTGTCAGCATCTCGCGTGAGGTGCGTAAAATACTCCATCGTTTCTTCATCGGGATAGAATTTGGTATGGTCGATGCAGCCATCTAAGGTCGTGTTGATTGCGTAGATTACATTTCTCATTTGATATTTTTAGTTTTAATTTTCTTTCGGCGCCTGCGCCGGGTGCAGGATATTTTTCTTTAAGACGCCTGCGCCGGGAATGCTATAGTTAAAAAAGGGAAAGCTTATCTCTTTATGATGATTTAGAAATATAGCTCCTGCCTCAGATTTTTCGCTCATTGTTTCAAGTACCGAAGCGCAACAGCCCCCGACTTAAAAACCTTCGACTCCACCAATTTTAATTGTAACCGTTCCGGCAGGCTGCCTTCCACCAGGCGCGTCCCCTGGCCGACAATTACCGGATGAACGACGAAGTGATATTCATCGATCAGGCCAGCCTGCGCTAATTGCGCAAATAGGCGCACCGTATCAACCGAAATGTTTTTGCCCGGCGCCTGCTTAAGCTTCAACAATTCGCCCACCGGGTCGGTACGGACAATGACCGAGTTTCCTTCAATACCGTCCAATGACCGCGAAAAAACAACTTTATCGACGTCGGTGATCGTTTGGGCAAATTCATTTTCCCATTTTGTCCCGGATTGATTTTTGGCCACGTCGGCCCAATAGGGAAACATCAACCCGTACATTTTACGCCCGTATACGCTGAGATCGATGTCCCGCATATTACTGGTGAAATAGTCGAAAAGTTCTTCGTCTGCTTTAAAGCTGGTGTGGTCCACACAGCCGTCTATACTGATGTTGATGGCGTAGATGATTTTTCTCATGTTTACAAAGACGCATTTTGTTACCTGAACTGATCGGGTTATTATGCCCGCTTTTTATAATGAAGCGCTATAGATCCCGATTTAAAAGTCTTTGTCGCAACAAGCTCTAAATTGAGTTTCTCTGCCAGGGTGCCGTTCTCCACCAGGCGCGGTCCCTGGCCTATGATTACAGGGACGACCACGAAGTGATATATATATCGAGGCCAATATTCATACTCAAATAACTGTAGGAGAGTTGGCATCCATGCTTGCATTGGGCCGCCGCAACCTGGAACGCAGGTTTAAGAATGCTACTGCAAACACGGTAAAGGAGTATATGCAAAGGGTGAAAATTGAAGCTGTTAAAAAAAACCTGGAATCAACCCAGGGAGGGGTTTTTGAAGCAATGGCCGAAGTTGGATACTCGGACCCTAAAACATTCCGCACTGTTTTTAAGAAGCTGACCGGCTTGTCGCCCCTTCAATATCGCAGCAGGTACAACCGGGATTTTGTTGCGTATACAAGTAATAGGTAAATTTATTCCCCCTGGCTCCCGCAAGCAATTTTCTTTCGCTGCCGCAAGCCTCCCGGCTTGTGGCCCGCACGCTAAGTAGCAACCATGCTGGCTAAACATGCGATAATTAACCTACGCATATTTCTGGAAAATTCAAGGTGCGTTACTGAAGCTGGGTTTTCAGGTAATTGATATCGGCATAGTTTATTAACTGTCAGCGGGCCATCCCGATAATTCGGGGCGGCAGCGGGTGACTTTTTTGTTTGATGTAGTAGCAGACGCATACCTACGTGCAAAAAAACGAGACTATATAGAAGATTCAAAATTATTTTATAAAAACTACAATTGTAGTTGTTTAATTACAATATTAGTTTTATAATTGTATATGAAACGACTAAGCGAAAAAGAAGAAACTATAATGCAGGTGGTATGGAGATTAAAAAAAGCTTTTGTTAAGGAGGTGCGTGACGAGTTGCCCGACCCTAAACCCCATATCAATACCGTGGCAACCATGATGCGCCGATTGGCAGACAAGGGTTTTCTAAAATTTGAAGATTTTGGAAGCACCTACCGGTATGCGGCGGCGGTATCGAAAATGGAATATACCAGGAAATTTGTAAGGCCTCTTTTAGCGGGGCTATTTGGTGATTCTATGAAAAATGTGGTATCGTTTTTTGCGGAAGAGCAAGAAGTATCGTTAGATGAACTAAAAGAAATCGTTAAAATGATAGAGGATAAGGACAAATAAATTTAAATACCATGGAACCATTAATTATCTACCTGTTAAAGGCCAATGTGGTCATATCCATATTGTTCCTGTTTTATTTATTGGTGCTTAAAAACGATAAATCATTTTGGCAAAATAGGTTTTACCTGCTATTCAGTTTATTGTTATCACTGTTTTTGCCTTTTTTGCCTGAGCTGAGTTTTTCGCATTTAGACACAATTCAACGTCAAATAACAACCGCTAACCCATTAAATAGCCTATACACAACTATTGGTAATTCGCAAATGGTTAATACGCACGTTAACACCGCTTATGTTGCCGTTAAACCAGGCTTTACACCTCCTTCATTAATGCAAACTTTAGTTGGTGCCTACTTATTAGTAAGCTTTGTCTTACTGATAAGATTGTTTATAAAATTGCTTAAAATCAGCATCCTGATCAAAAAGACCGATAAACAATTTACAGGCGGTATTTACTATTGTGCTTTTGACGGAACTGCTCCGTTTTCCTTTTTCAACTACCTGGTCATCAACAAACAACTTTTTAATGATCGTGAATTGCAGCAAATTATTTCGCATGAAAAGGTACATATACGGCAGTGGCATAGTATAGACATACTTTTTGCAGAACTGGCGCACGCTATACTATGGGTTAACCCGCTAATGGTTTACTTAAAACGATGTATCAAGCTCAACCACGAATACATTGTGGATGGCGAAGTTATAAACAGCGGCGTTAATAAAAAGGACTATCAGCTTAGTATTCTGCATAGTTCGCTTAAACTCTTCCAGGCCTACCAATTAACCAATTTATATAGTTCTTCAAAAATTAAACTTCGTATTAAAATGATGAATTTAAAAAAATCGCCAAACACGAATGCGTACAAGTATGCGTTTGTATTGTTGCTGGTTGCAGCCAGCTATTTCTTAATTAACCCATCAAACGCAAGCACACTGCAGAAAAACGTGAGCGGAAAAAGCGCGAAGTTTGATGTCGGCCCCTTAAAAGCTTTTGAAGGTTTATATCAAACGCCTGATAAAAGTGCATATATCAAATTAACCGAAGTAAACAATGTTTTAGTGCTCAAACAATTATGGGACGGCCGCGAATTTTCACTAAAACAAAAAAGTGAACTTGGATTTGCCACAGCGAATGACGCACCATTTAAGTTTACAAAAGACAAAGATGGAAATGTGACACAGGTACTGGCGTTTGGCCAGGATGTTTGGCTTAAGGCAAACAACGGTAACTCAAAGGAAGCTGCACTTAATACGCAGCAGCTTAAGGCCCTGGAAGGAATTTACCAAAGTGAGGCGAATAAGGCGGCATACGTACAGGTTATTGCAAAACAAAACACATTGATCACTAAACAACTTTGGGATGGCAAAGAAATAACTATGTTGGTCCAATCGGATGTCTCGTTTTTTGTTCACGTCCCTTACCTCAAAATCGTTAAATTCACAAAAAATGACGAGGGTATCGCTACAAAATTCAGGGCCTCAGATAAACAAGACTGGAATAAAGTTGACAGCTATCAACCCCCCGCCGAAGTAAAATTAACTGCACAGGACCTGAAAAAATTTGAGGGCTATTATGAGTTTAAGGACAGAAAAGGGCAATTTATACAAATTACCGCTACGGGCAATGGCTTAGTTTTAAAGCAATTATGGGATAACAGGCAAGTTGATTTTACAGCCACAAGCCCCTTAGCGTTTTCGGCAAAAGAGAACCCGGAGTTTACCCTCCAGTTTACCGCTGATAATGCCGGTCGCATTACCCAGGTTTTGGCCTTTGGAAGAGATGTTTGGGATAGAAATGATAGCTATAAAGCCCCTGTCGAAATAAAATTAACTGCACAGGACCTGAAAAAACTGGAGGGCAAGTATGAGTTTAGAAAAGAAAAAGGGCAATTTATACAAATTAGCGCTACTGACAGCGGCTTAGTTTTAAAGCAATTATGGGATGACCAACAAATTGATTTTGCAGCCACAAGCCCGCTATCATTTTTTTCAAAAAAGCAACCTGGGTTTACGCTACAATTTACGAGTGACAATGCCGGCCACATTACCCAGGTTTTGGCCTTTGGACAAGATGTTTGGGACAAGGTTAATTAAATATAGCCACTACTTCCCGCAGACATACCCTGCGGGAAGTTAAATAGTTACTCCCCCCGCTGATTCGATTCCTCTGAGCGCTACTGATTTATTCATCAAAGAAATTGTAATACTAAAGCTTCCCATTCCTCTTCCAAAGATAGCTTCGGGCGGATTTGTTGTGCTTTGCTATACCAATAATCGGCATTCCCAATATCACCTTCTTTACGGTGCAAATAGGCATGAACCCATGCCGATTTTTTATCTGTTAGCTTACCAACCTGGGCATGCGCCTGATGCCAATCGCCTTTCCCATCATACCAAAGGCTTTTTAATTGAACAGATAGGTCGTTAATGGGCTGTTCTAAACTTAAAGATTCTTTAAATTCGGTTAAAGTTTTCATTGGACATTATTTTTTTGACTTAAACGTTTAATGTGGTTGTCTGCAAAGCGTCTGCCAATACGAGATTTATCATACTATTGCCCGGTTCATTACTACATCAAATATTGCTCCATTAGCCGCTTGAACCGGCGGGAATCTTTGTTTTTGTCCTCTGTTAATCTAAAGGGCAGCGGGGGACACAATACGAAATCAAAAGCGGGCAAAGGCACGACAGAAAACCGGGCCGGGCGTTTTGCCTGTGGGCCGAAGGTTTTTTCTGTCTTGATTTATTCACAGTTTGTTTAATTTCAAAGGTGTTCATGAGCTCGCTTTGCTTCGGTTTTTTGGTTACTTTTTGTATCAAGACAAAAAGTAACTAAGCCTCCGCGGCTATGAGCGGTCGGATCATCAATTGAACCAATAATAATCTGCAAAAATCCCAATTAAAATATACCCCGGAGAGGACGCAGTGTCCTCTGCGAGCAATCCTGCGTCGACGAAGAAATTTTCAAATCTTTTTATTGGGTCTTTTGTTTAAACGAGATGTTGCCATCGCTCCAGTAAAACTGCATGCCGGAAGCGGATCCTTGCTGCTGCCCGAACTTAACCTGTACGTTTTCGTCCAGTTGGAAAAACCCGGGTGAGATATAACGCAATTTAAAAACCTGGTTTCCCCGTTCCGGGTTTTCACAATACAGGGCATGTTCTTTTGTATAAAACTTTAGCCCGCCCTCGTAAGTGCCAAGGTAGGCCTGAACAGCCGAGTGTTCTACCGGCTGGTCTACGGCTTTATGCTGATTTGCAAACCAGGAATTCGGGAATAAGGTTGAATTGACTTCGTCCAGCGATGCATCCGCCTTAAGCGCAATGTCCGGAATAACCCCGGTGCCTTCCCAATCTGTCCCGGTATGGATATTATACGAACGGGCAAACGGAATGCCCGCTACAAATCCATGACCCAAAAAAACCGGTCCTACCGGATGGGCGCCGCCGGCTGTTTTTTCACCTGCTATAGTTGCCCTTTTCGCCATTTGCATCCCGTAGGCGAAATCTTCAGCCGCCGAAACCGTGCTGCTGCTGGTTAATACATACACCGGCATCCGAAGGATAAGCCCGTCGGTGGCTGTCGGGTCCGTCCAGCCTTTGGCGGTGTCACGCTTGTTGGGGACAATGATATCATTTACTCGTGTCTTTTCCGCAAAAAAATAACTTGCCACCTGTTTCACCATCTCCGGGCTGCCACCATGGTTTTCCCGCAGGTCGATGATCAATGCTTTGGTATGCCGTACAAAGCGAAAGGCCGCTGTAACGGTTTCTTTGGCGGAGGGAGTAACATCCACAAACCCGTTAAATTTTACGTAGCCGACATTGCCGGGTAAAATTTCTGAAGCCGTGAACATAAAATTATGTGCCTCCATAAACACATTCCGCAACGAATCCTGGTGCGGGTTAGGAGCATGCATTGGAGGTGGACCCATTTGCGCCAGCCGGGGATCGAAATGGAAACCCATATGCAGGTCAGGGCAGGCGGTTTGCAGGTCGGTTGAGATTTGCTCAGCGAACTGCTGTGGGTCTTTGATAGCCCTGTATGCACCCTTTGCCGATTGCCCGTAAAGGTACTTGCTCATGAGCCGGGCTTTATCTGTGAAAACATAGTTAGTTAACAATGCTTTGGACAAAGTATCGATCACTACCTGTGTGAGTTCCGGCGTCATTACAACGGCAGTAGTAGCCTGCGGCCTTTCCTGCGCCATGCAGGCGAAGGAAAGCGTTAAAAGGAACAATATTATTTTTTTCATGGTTTTATTGGTTTAAGATTCTTTAGTGCTTTGAGTTTTGCGATATAAACGGATCAATTGCCGGTTCACCACCTATAAAATCGTCAGCAGATTATCCAAACGTGTTTAGCGATTGAAATACTTAAAATAAACATATTAACTAATTGATAATATGAGTATTGTGTTGGTTTCCCTCCTTGGAGGGGGCGCGATGACAAGTGTAGTGGCAGGGGTGGGTATTACACCATGCATGTTAACACACCCCTACGCCCCTCTTCCCGATAGCTATCGGGAGGGAATCGCACCGCCCACGCTTAGAATCGTGCTTTTCCTTCATCTTTCGCTATTTTTCAATCACTAAACACTTTATCCAAATTATCTTTTATTTCTTTTTCCTGTTTTCCAGCATTGCAGGTATATTGATCGGCGAACAATCAGCAATCAAGGCAGACACTATTGCAACCGGCATAGCGGCGGCATCGGTAAAATTAATACAACCCTTTTGAAATTTGGCGGCGGGCAACAGGCCGGTATATTTGGCATGTAAGGGCGCGTTCATATACATGGGCAGGCAATGAAGCGACATATGGCTTTTTGCGCTGGCCAGTGCGTATTTCATGTAATGGCCTTCCTCATACATAATCATTTCTTTGCCCATCATCGGCTTAATGGCGAAGGTCACATTCGGGTCATTCGCAATAATCGTTTCGTGAAGCGTGTTCATCAATTCCTGCCTGTCGGTCGGCAAACTGGCTAAAAATTCAGGTGTAGTCATTTTATCACATTGGCTGTTTAAATTTACGTTTATTAAATTTATTATGAAAATTGCGGATAATTAATTTCGGGATCTTGCAATGCTTCGCGTCGTCGCAAGGTCTCTGGCACGTTTAAGTTTACCCATAAAAACCTTTGTCATTGCGAGCGAAGCGCGGCAATCGCGAACTTTACATAGCGGTTTTGGCCGGCGGTAATGTATGGCGGTCATGCACAGTTCGCGATTGCCACGCTCGTTCCTCGCTCGCAATGACAAGTTGTTGATTTTGAGATATATAAAAGAGACCCTGCTGAAACAGAAAATGGGTTTAACAAACATTCATCATTGCGTAACCTTCGCCGGGCGGTAATCTTTCCAAAGCCATTCCAGCGCTTCGGGCAATGTTTGCTTTCTTACTTTATTGTCAACGTGCCGGGCGTTGCGGGCAAAAACAAACTGGTATTGATAGTTTTTAGCGGCGAGTACTTTTGCCATTTTTTCATTTGCTACCACCCAATCATGCATGTCGTCGCGCATTACGTTTGGATTAAAAAGGTCCTGGTCGCCCACTTCCATCCATATCCGCAATGGTTTTTTGGGGCTTTCCGGGATGATGTTTTCATGAAATCCCCATGCGCCTTGCGGTGTTTCAGGATTCCAGGGCCATTGCTGGTTTATATAAGTACCTGAATAGGTGAGCACACGGTGATACCATTCCGGGTGGTACCACGCCATAATCAGGGCACATGACCCGCCCGAACTGCCACCCGTGGCAGCGCGACCGCCAGGGTCTTTGGTTAGTTTTACCTGGCACTTGCTTTCCACCAGCGGCAGTATTTCATTTTCAACAAATTCTGCATATACACCGCTCATCGTATCGTATTCCAGGCCCCGTTCGCTGCCCTGGGCATCGCCGCTGCCGTTACCGATAGAGATGGCGATCATCGCCGGCACTTTGTCTTCGGCAATCAGGTTGTCCAATACCATGAAAAGCAAATTATCTGGCCCGTCGGCGCCAACTATGAACGGTGCTGCGGTACCAGCGACATACTGTTTTGGAACATACACTGCCACCTGACGGGTGTAGGAAGCCGGATGGCTTGTAGTGACGATTAACTTAGCAGGGTTTGCCGGATCTGCCGTGCCAAATGTATTTGGTTCCCGGGCAATGCCGGGATAAATTTTGCTGTCCTTCGAATCCATCGTAAAGCGGTATATGGTCCCCTGCGGTACGCTAGCCTGTACCATCGATTCCGGTGCAGGATCATGTGTGGGACCGATAATAAAATTCCCATTGGAGCTGGGCGAAGGATTGGCGCCATCTGGTAATTCAGTGGCCGGTACATAACCAGGCGTATGCGGATCGCGGATTGGTGGCTGGGCCATGGCTGTGTTTACACCCCATACCATGTAAAACAACGCACCGAGCGCTATGGTGCGATTAATTATTTTAGTTGGCTTCATTTATTTTGATTTAAGGCAGGTGATCGCTATGCCTGCGTTTTAAAATTAGGGTTTATAATTGCTGCATCAAAGTTTTGGGGATTAATTTTATTTTTTACCGAAGGCTAATGGAAGGTACACGCTTGAATGGGGGGTAGCTAATTCTATATGTAAAGATTTTGCTGTTTTCTTTACATAATACTTTATGTTTCAATAAGTTTTTTAAATTTCTTTACATATGAAAGGCTGGACATTCGGTCTCTCAGGGTCTCTCGCAGAGTACCCTGCGCACCCTAATCATTTCAGAATTACGGTTCATTTGGAGATTGAGCGCAGGGTCCTCTGCGAGAGACCCGAGGACAAAAAATTGCTACCCAAATAGAATTTTATGACCCCACATCGCTCTTAGAAGCTATCAAATAATGAACATCATATTTTAAACAAACCTATGGGTGATTTTTTACGTAAACAAAGCCAGAACTTTAACCAATCTTTTATCCTGTTGACTTGTAGTGTATTATTTAATTTAAAAGCAACTCGAGTTGTTTTATTTTTAAATATTTTTTAAATTTGGGTTGTCTAAAGTGAGTGTACAAATAAGATTTCGCGAAAAAATAAATACGTTGTGGGTTAAGCTTATAGGCGACCCTTTAGTTTTCAGGCTCGAGTACCGGATATTTCATTCCATTTGCCTCGTTATTATCATTTCCTTGGCCTATAATGTGCCCTTTAATTTTATTATCGGCCTTCCGGTTGGAGGATTTTTAGACCTGATAGCAGTCGGTACTTTTTTTGGATTCTATTATCGCTCGCGATATAAAGGAAAGATGAACGGCAGCATTTTCATTGTCTCCACTGTGTGTAATATTTTGTTCCTGATAAGTTATTTCTACAACTCGGGTATCAGCGGTCCAAATGATATTGGGTTTATATTTTCATTATTTGTAATCATATTCGTGACGCCCGCAAAACAGCATAAGGGCTGGTTGGCGTTTAATATCGCTCTATTGCTGGCTATGCATGCTATTGAATACTTTTATCCGCAGCTGGCACCTTATACATATCAAAACAGGTTGGCCCGTTTTATAAATCTTACATCAGCCTATTTAGTGGTTGCTATCCTGATGTATTATATCATTAAATACATTCGTCGCAACTACGATTATGAAAGGCAGCAGGTGGAAGAGAAAAAAAGTGCGATTGAAGACCAGCACCAATACATTCTGGCGCAGAACGAACAACTGGAACATCTGAACTCCGAAAAGAATAAGCTGATGTCTATCATAGCGCATGACCTGCGCGGGCCCCTAAGCAATATACAGAATTACCTTGAACTGGTAATTGAGTATGGTTTGGAGAAAGAGGAGCGTGAGGTGGTGGAGGGCGACTTGCTGAAAGTGACCCAAAATACACTTAATATGCTATCCAAGCTACTTATATGGTCCAAATCGCAAATGGATGGGGTAGTGGTAAAGCTGAGCGATGTTAACCTGATGGAGGCACTTAGACCGACACTCGAGCTGGAACGCATACTGGCACTTAAAAAGGGAATTATACCCTCCTGCCAGCTAGATCCATCTATTATGGTAGTGGCCGACAGCGATATGCTGCAACTGGTGGTACGCAATCTGGTTAGCAATGCTATTAAGTTTACGCCGGCTGGCGGGTCGGTTGACATACGCGCCGAAATAGTAATGAACGAATGCAAGATCAGTATAATTGATAATGGCAGGGGAATACCCTTTGAGCAGCAAAAAGATTTGTTCTCGCTAAAGGCAGGATCAACCTTTGGCACCCAAAACGAAAAGGGCGTCGGCCTTGGACTGCTGCTGTGCAAGGAATTTACCGAGCAGCAGGGCGGCCGTATAAGCTTTGAGAGTATCCCCGGCCGGGGTTCTACCTTTTTTGTTTATATGCCGGTAGAGTAGACTTACAGAAAATAGTTGTCGTCCTGCCACCCCGACGCAGCAAGCAAAACTGTCTATAAATCAAGTTGGAGGCGGTTTTTTTATTTTCTGCCCTTGTTGGTGTTGTCACCAACAAGTACCGGTATGTTTATATATTTTAGAATCGTGCCGTTTTTACATTCAGTGCTCCGTGCGCAACCAAGTTGTAGCTACTAGTTTATCCTCTAGCCAAAGATCAACCTGCTTTGTTGGTGATAACACCAACAAAGGCGAATTTATTATATATACTTGAATACAATGGTAATTATCATAACAGGACACTTAAAAACAAGTGGAAAGATACAGGCATACCATTACCCTGGGCAAAGAAAAATTATGGAGTAATAAATTTACGGGTTAGGTATTAGCGTAAAAGCTAATCCTTATCAATGTCTTTTCCAATTCTGGGTGAGAGTTAGAACGCAAATAATTAATAATCGCCTTCTTTAACTTTTTTGATTTGGCCATTCGTTCGTAATAAAATTTGGTCTTATAATGGTTTGGCCAATTGAAGTTGAAATAAGCATAGTCAAATCCCTCCATGTCAAAGAGCCAGCGGTAATAAGTATCAATCGCTGCAAGACCTATGAACGTTTTCGATTTAGTATTAATATTGAATTTAAAACATATATTAACAAGGTCATCCAAGCGCCGATTGTATTTGTCCGACCAACCTGTAAGGACAGTTCTTAAAGTAGGCTCAGTAGGCTTGATTTCGATTTCATCGAGATATGCCAATAACATCTTTCGATTTAATTTTATGATATCCTGTATAACACAAAGGTAAAATAGCCGAAAATCGGGCTTTGCTTTAAGTTGTGCCATCATGGCTTTTGCTATTATTACTTTATCTTCTGGAATAACCTTGAGATGAATAACGGCTAGCAACCTGATATCGGCCTCTTTATTGTAATGAATACTTTCGTTTCTTAACCTGTCTATAATTGAATCATAAGCAAAAAATTCAACCGTGTTGTCAGGATAGCATTTTACAAAAGCTTCAAGAACGTTTCCTTCATACGTATCGATGTTTTTAAGGAAGAAATCAGTCAGCTTGTCTAACAATTTTCTTTTTAAAAATTTCCCTTTTGAACTGATGAAACTCGTTATCGATTCAGAGCCAGTATGATTTAATGATTTTTCAGTTTTGATAAATTGGTATAGGCAATTACCAAATCTATTAAGCTCGTATTCGGTTAGATTGAGTACTGCGGCCATAGCCATTAAATTGTCGAATATCTTATTGTATTTAGTGTAAAAATAGCTATTCCCTTTGTCTGCGCTCAAAGCAAATGTGGACTTCATTTCTTTCTCATTCGACAAAAGATTTTTCGCCAAATTAATAAATGAATCTTTAGAATTTCTCTTGCTACCGTAGGCTAATGATTTAAGTTTATAGCGGTTGAAATATTTGAATATATTTTTTTTATCTGCGTAAAAAATGATTTTACCGATAAGGTAGTCGTCAAATTTTTCTAAAGCACTGTTTTGTGTGCCATTCATCGCATGAGAGGCAAAAAGCCCTTTTATAACCAATTCAAAAAGCCTTTCAAAATTTGAATATGCATCATAAATCACAAAATTATTGTTGATGAATGTATCCAGTTCTGCAAACTTTTGAATAAGATTCCAAATGTGGCTATTAGTACTGTGACCACCATTTAGATGCGAATAGTAACTATCATCGATCTGGATAACAATTTCGGATATGCTTTCAAAAGCGCCTTTAAAAAAATCGCCATCTGCAATAAAAGTCAGGAGATCATAATCGGTTCGAGCCTTTAGCTTAGTACATTCTTCGATTGGATCAATCTCTTTTATCATTAAAAGCTCTTGCGGAGTCAGTTCGACAGTTAAGAAAGGATTATCCAAGAACCTTGCAAGATGCCGGAGATTATAAAAACATAAATAATAAATTATGAATTTATTATTGTCTAACGCTTCCTGTTGAAGGTCAATATATAAACGGGCGGCAGCGTTGTAGTTGCCAAACTGATAATGAAAATAAGCATTCTTGAATTTTTCCTCGATGCTGCTTAGGGGTTGCGGTAGTATTTGTAAGCATTTAAGAAATTCAAGTCTTTGATAACTGCATTTTACACACTCACAAAAAGTTCCATCCGTGTAGTGGACGGAAACTCGGTTTCTGCTCGTACTTGCCTCCAGATTAAAGATCAAATTGTTCGTTAACCTTAGCAATACATATTCTAATTTTTCCCGGTAATCCTTTATTCCAAAGAATGCAGTTTCATGGATGATCTCAAATTTTCCAGGCCCGTTGATTTCGATATTCTCGAACAAGCTAACCAGACTATCCCTTACATAAGATATCGTGAACAAACCGAAATGACAGTAAGATTTGACAGGTTCAGCAAAAGGATGGTATCTTGTTAAAATATAAGGAGGGATAAATGATAGTTCCTCGTAAGTGTCCTTAAATAAATAATACAAACTGTCCAGGTCATTTTTCTTTACCGACGCTTTGTATGAATATTTTTCATTCCTTACAAGGTTGTAGGCGAGATATTTTTGAGGTAAAATAACAGTATTCAAATCCTTTAAAAAAACGCCTAAGTCACGGAAATAACTAATCACCACTTCTGGAAACCTATTTTGAATATCGGGATGGATGGTTTTTTCAATATCTATTTTGCTGGCAAAATCAGTATGATTTGACGAAGCAAAATATAATCGTGGTATATTGTTGATTACACAATAATGGCCTGCTGAACCAATTATTTCCCAGTCATTTAGACTATCTTTCTTATTATGAAAGGGAGCAAGGCCATTTTTATATCGCTCAGCAAATTCATTAGTAATAGCTGGTGGGGTGGTCAGTATTTTGGCATCGCGAAGTAGCTTATCCACTTGTTCAAACTGGCTATCTAAATGAGTTGTGGTTGTTACAACGGGACTTGGTAAAAAGCTGATTGTTTCTAAATCTGGAATTGCCTTTGGTTTTAAGAGTTTCTTTAATTTTCTTGACTTGTCTTCTTCCTTGTGTTTCTTCCATTCTTCAATAACTAACTCATGTGTGATGATGGATACATTTCCAGCATTAACGAAGTTTTCCAATGCAACCAATTGTTGGCTATAACCTTCCGAATATACTAATTGGAGAAGTGTGCAATTGTCAATTAAAAGGAGCATAGGAAATTAAATGTGATGTTTAGCACCGCTGTGAGTTCAAGGTACAAAACATTAACGAAACAGAAATTTATAATTCTTAACAATTCGAATTACGATATAGAGTAAATTATTGGTTCAGCCTTAAACTTTGATAAGATGACCCTGTATTTATGACTGAATCCTTTGATTTTTGTCGTTATCGTTCCTTCATAAGGTAATTAGAGATTCTTTGGCAACAAAACCCGCCCGTCCAAGTGTCTGCACTTGGACGCAAAAAAGTTTAAGTGTCACACTTAAACTTGCCAGAATTTATAATCTCAATGCTTTTTCTCCCCTGCAAACAATTTCTCACCAGCTTCAACAGCAATCTGCATGTGGTTCTCATCTGGCGGTTTCGGGCAGGAGTAACCGCCGCTAAAAGCACAATACGGGTTATATGCTCTGTTAAAGTCGATCACTATACTGTTGCCATTAATATCTTTTACACTCAAATCAATATACCGCCCTCCTGCATAGGTAGTCGTGCCGTTGGTGTCATCGGTAAAGGGGAGAAATAAATAATCTTTATATTCAGGCAGCTTTAGCAAAGCAATGTTTCTGTACAAGGTAAGCTGCATAGGTTTACCTTTAAGTACAAATTTAAGCAGCGCATAACGAATATATTGTCGTCCGGTTCCATTAAAAACGGGCATTACAAAAGTGGATTCATTCGATAAAATTTCCATATTAGCCACAACTCTGTAAGTACTGTCTGCATCGTAAAAGCGAAGAAATTGTAGATCATCCTTTTTTAATGGAGAATTTGGTTCAGTCAGGAAATCACCCTTATATTTTTGTTGGTATTCGGCAATTTGGGTTTTGTAGTCCTGCCCAAAACATTTAAGGCTTATAGTAAGCAGCAAAACCAGGCAATATTTCATATTTAATGATACGGTTTAAGATTATTTAATGCTGCAATATATTGATATATCCAATCTGATTTTTAAATAACATTAGAATTATTTCAAGCGCCTGTCCAAGTGTCACTTGGACTTGAAAAATTAGTGTCGGACATCGGGGGCTTTAGTTAAAGGACTGCCTGAATTCCAGAAGTGTGAAATTAGTTTGTATTTTAAATAACTGTGCCACCTACCATTGTCGGCGAATCAACACGGGATATCTTGTTGACAAAAATTGTAAAGGCATTGTAATGCTGAAAGACTTTTTTAAGCTAAATTCGATTTATCTAAATTATAAACTCAAATAAGAATAACCGCAATGAAATTGAAACTTATATTTTCTATAATCACGGTATTAATTTACAATTGCACTTATGGACAATTCTTAAACATTGTTGCCTTCGGGGCGAAAGAAGGAAGCAACGTTAACAATGCCATTGCCATTCAAAAGACAATAGATAAGTGCGCCGAAAAAGGGGGAATAGTATTAGTGCCACCGGGCATGTATTACACCGGTACCATCTATTTAAAAAGCAACGTTACTCTATCGGTTATGAAAGGGGCTGAGCTGATAGGCAGTCCTTATTTAAAGGATTATCCGGTTAATTCCATTTCGGTTAAAACAAGGCCTCCTCATAGGCCGAATTGGCCTTCAATGCCAAGCCGGGCTCTCATTTACGCCGACGGGGCTAGCCATATCAGTATTATTGGCGAAGGCGTTATTAATGGTAATGGAAGAAGTAAGGATTTCCAAACTCAGGATGATGATCCTAACCGACCCAAAGTGATCATGTTTGTCGCTTGCAAAGACGTTAACATCCGGGATATTCATTTGATGAATTCCGCATTTTGGATGCAGCATTATTTTGCATGCGACGGTGTCAGAATAAGTGGCATCACCGTTTATAACCACGGCAATTTGAATAATGACGGAATCGACATAGATAGCCGTAATGTGACGGTTTCCGATTGTAATATTGATAGCGATGATGATGGTATCTGCATGAAAAGTGATGGCTACGAGCTGGTTGAGAACGTGAGCATTACGAATTGCATTGTTGCTTCCAACTGCAATTTTATAAAAATGGGGACCGCCAGCTATGCTGGTTTTCAAAATGTATCTGTCAGTAATTGTGTTTTGAAAAAGGCAACTGTTTCTGTTATGGGGAAAATCCGCAGGCGAATGAATAGTGTTGCAGATAGTATTTCGGGGGAGGCCGGAATAGCGCTGGAAGCAGTTGATGGTGGAAGCATTGATCAGGTGGTCATTAGTAATATCAACATGACGGGTGTGCAAACGCCCATATTCATCAAACTCGGAAATCGCAAATACCAGCCCGCTCCGGTTGGTCATATTATCATCAGTAATATAACAGCCACATCAAACAGCTTGCTGCCAAGTTCAATCACCGGCATACCTGGTCATGATATAGAAAATGTTGTGTTAAGGGATATTATGCTGATCAGTAAGGGTGGTGGTAAACATATGGACGGGACGGATTCGGATATACCTGAAAATGCGGCCGGTTATCCTGGAAATACGATGTTTGGCGATCGTTTGCCAGCTTACGGGCTTTTTCTGCGGCATGTAAAAAATATAGATCTTAATAATGTGAAGTTTTACCTTCTTTCCCCGGATGGAAGGCCCCCCATTTACCAATCTGACGTAAAAAATTTCAAATCAGATTGATGGCATAGCGGGGTGTTCCGGGTGTTCCACCCTGTGCCACCCTGTTCCGGGTGCACCGGGTGAACCGGGTCTACATTGCCACGTTGCTCCGAAGCAATCGCGGACTATGCATGACGATTATGCACAGTTCGCGATTGCTTCTCCGCCTATCGGCGGATCGCAATGACAATAGTGTCAAGACCTGTGCTATTAACCCTTATGAGTTCGCATAAGCGGCTGCAAATTCCTTAGCAAAGTCTTTCAGTTTAGTTGGGCTTAAGGCCGGCTTGTGTTTGTTATAATCTGCCGACATTTCTCCGCTCGCTATAGCTGTACCCATTTCAACATAGTTTTCAGCAACTTCCTGCGATAAGCCTGCCTGCAGTATTCCGTTAAGGGTATCTTCATCTTTAAATTTAACCCATTGCAGATCCGGTTTTCCGATAGCCTCACCAAGCACTTTTGCTATTTCGTTGGTGTTAGGTTCGTCGCTAACTATATAGCGGATGCTTTTCCCTTTAAAATCAAACTTTAATAATTCTTCGGCTGCAACCGAGGCTATGTCTCTTGGGTGCACCATTGGTATAGTTACGTCGCCATAGTTGCCGCCGATAATACCCATGTGTTTGATCATGCCTATATTTCCAAGCAGGTTATAATAAAAATAAGCAGGCCGAAGATGCAGCACATCAACCCCACCGAGTGCATTTAATTCCTTTTCCACAAAATGAATACCGCTTACAGGTCCACAGCCTTTTGGCATATGAGCGCCTACACTGCTTAAATTCACCACCTTTTTTACGCCTGCTGCTTTTATCGCCGTCGCATAGTTTTTACCAATGCTGTGGATTTCTTCTTTCCAATTTTTTGCATCCCATTTTGGCGGCACCATGGTATAAACAGCGTCGGCTCCGGTAAATGTTTTGGTCAAAAAGGCAACATCTTCAACCGAACCTATCGAAGCTTTCGCGCCTAAACCTTCAATTTCTTTTACTTTATCCTGATTGCTGCTGATTATGGTAACTTGATGACCTGCTTTAATAAGCTGCTCACTAAGCGGTTTGCTGATATGGCCTGTTGAGCCTGTAATAACGTATTTCATATTTTTTGTTTTTTATTTGAAACAAAGGTATATTAGCACTTACTTTTCTACAAGTACTAACCAAAAAGTAGGTATAAATATGTATACAGTTAAAGAAACATCAACAAACCAATTAAATAAAAGTGTTGCGACAGAAAGTTGTCCGGTTAGTTATACGCTCAGCAAAATAGGTAACAGGTGGAAGCCGCTGATCATTTTCCAGCTTAGCAGCGGACCGATGAGATACGGGGTATTAAAAAAAGCACTCCCCAACATAACAGAAAAAATGCTGATACAAAACCTGAGGGAACTGGAGACTGACGAACTGGTTACCCGCGAAGTTAAGCCGGTGGTTCCTCCGCATGTAACCTATGCTTTATCAGAAAAGGGCAATGCACTAAAGCCATTATTTGAATCAATGGCCCAATGGGGTTTAACATATTGGCAGAATGATTCGCCGGTTTTGGAGAACCAGGAGGTTGATCATTATGCTGGTTTATTGCAAGAAGAAGTTACAAAAGCCGTGGCCGAAAAAGGGTATACACAAAAGGACTTTGATGAAATGCTTAATGGCAATGATTAATGCAATACAAAAAGTTTAGTTCCCCTTAATTCTTCTGCACCGGCGTAATCCTGAACTCTGTTTTATAATTATTTCTGAGTACACCTATGTACTGAAACTGGCCTATTTTATCTTCGGTTAGCATTTTAAATAACTTATCTGATGTTTCAACCATTTGGTTATTAAACGATAAAATGATGTCGCCGCTTAATATGCCGGCCTTTTGCGCCGGACTGCCATCAGCTACATCCGAAATAAACAAAGCCTGCTTATTTTGCAATTGGTGGATGGTCCTTAATTTAGGCACTAAATCTATTTGCTGCAAAACTATACCCAGATAGGCACGCTTAACCTTTCCAAACCGGATTAGCTGATTGGCTACCTCTTTTGCTGTAGTAATGCTGATTGCAAAACACAGTCCCTGGGCGCCGCGTATGGTGGCTGTATTAACACCAACAACCTCGCCATCGGTATTGATAAGCGGGCCGCCGGAGTTGCCAGGATTAAGGGCAGCATCGGTTTGTATCATGCTATCCATCATCCGGCCTGTTTGTCCTTCCAGTGTTCGGCCTAAAGCACTTACCACTCCGGCAGTTACGGTATGCTGAAAACCCAACGGATTGCCAATGGCAATAACCAGCTGCCCTATTTTTAGTATTTCAGCATCACCTAATTTTACCGGGGTAAATTCTGACCCGGAAATTTTGAGTATAGCCAGATCGGTATCAGGGTCTTCACCAACAAGACTTGCTATCGCAGTACTGCCGTCGTGAAGTTTGATTTTAATAATTTCGGCGTTATGAACAACGTGGCTATTGGTAAACAAAAAGCCATCGGAAGAAAATAAAAATCCGGACCCCGTCCCGGCAAGGACTTCTTTATTTTTATCACTTTTATAAAGCTCAATTTTTACGACCGCTGTTTTTACTTTTTCAACAGCGTCGATTATGGTGGTGGAATAAGCATCCATTTGTTTCCTTTTTAATGAGGCTACAAATCACATTCCCATCGCAATTTTGATGCATTGAAGAAGGAAAACCTGTTATTATGTCGTGTTCTTTTATTAAAAGCGGATTTGATGACATGTTTTATAATATTAATGCGCGTCATTGCGAGTCTCCACCAGGGTAAACTCTGGTGGAGACTCGCAATGACGCGCAATTTAATTGTTACTATACTTTTGTGACAATCACTTTTCAATATTAAATATTGAGGCCCTTAAACTCGTATCCCTCTTTACTCCAATACTCCATCGCCCTCGGTAATGCATATTCCATCCTTTCATAAGCTTTTAAACTATCATGAAACAAAACAATATCTCCGCTGCTTGTATTTTTCAATACATTACCCAAACACTTTTCAGGTTTAAGATTAATGTCAAAATCACCTGATAATACTGTCCACATGATGATTTCTAAACCGGGTTTGGCTTTTTTAAGCAATTTTACCTGCGATCTTTTTATACGTCCATATGGCGGCCTGAACAAGTCGGTATGAAGTAAATTATCCGTTTTTGTAAAGTTTTCCAGGTATGTATTGTCTTCGGTTTTCCACCCTTTGAGGTGATTATAGGTGTGATTACCTATGGCATGACCATCTTTTTTTACCTCTTCAAAAATGTCCGGATGCTTGCGTACATTATCGCCAATACAAAAAAATGTAGCCTTTGCATTATACTGTTTTAAAATATTTAAAACAAAAGGTGTAACAATGGGTATAGGGCCATCGTCAAAAGTCAAATAAATGCACCGGGAGCTCTGTTTAACATTCCATATTAGTTTAGGATATAGCTTTTTAAGCAGCCAGGGTGTTTTAACCAGGTACATTTTTTTTAGTATAGATGATGGTTCATAGTACTACCATTCTTAAAACTAATATTATTGTGTTATTACGCGGGCTTAAAATTATTAATAATTTAGATTAAGAGAAAACAATCCTGTTAACCATGAACTATTCACAAATATAATCTAATGACAGAAACTATATTAACATTTAAAAAAATAAGCTTAAGTATTTTATTTTTGATTGCATTAAGTTTTACAACAAAGGCCCAGCAAGTAATAAGCCTTCAAAAAGCGGTTGACCTTACCATACAAAATAACTTGACTATTAAACAGGCCCAGCTTACTGAATCGTTAGCTAATGAAGATTACAAACAAGCGAAAAATAATCAATTGCCAAGTTTAACCGCTAACCCTCAAGCTTCTTATAATTTTGGCCGTAGTCCTAACTTAGCTACTTATACCTATAGCAGTAAAGCTTTTCTATATGTGAATGGAGCTGCTTCGCTATCTGTTACTCTTTTTCAGGGGGGCCAGTTACGCAACCAGATATTGCAAAATAAATTGTTGCTTGATGTTGATAAAACAAGTACTGCAAAAGTTAAAAATGATCTGCTTTTAAACGTTGTCGTTGAATATTTGACTATACTTACTGATCAGGATCTGGTGATTGCTGCAAACCAACAAATTGAACTTGCTAAAATTACTTTAGATAGGACACAGAAAAACTTTGATGCCGGTAATCAAACAAAGGCTGACCTAGCCCAGGCCCAGGCCCAGGTTTCAACTGCTGAACTAAATTTAACGAATGCTCAAAATCAGACTGATTTGGCCATTTTGATATTAAAACAATATATGGAAATGGATCCGGCAACAAATATAACCGTAGAAAGGCCTGATATTAGTAAATTAACTGATATAAGAACATTGTACAATTCTACTGATGTAATTAAAACTGCATTTAGTATAAATCCTGATATTAAACTTGCAGAGTTGCAGCAGCAAACATACGCTCAGGCTATCAAAATAGCTAAAGGTAATTATTACCCAACAGTGTCCCTGTTTGGTGGAGTAGGTTCTAATTATTCCAATCAAATTACAACACAAGTAATAGGTACCGCACAAGTTACGCAACAGATAGGTACGGTTCAGGGCCAGCCAATTACCATCACAAGTGCACAACCTGTTTATGGTCCTTACTCGGCATTAAGCCAGTTTGGAAATAATTTTAATGAATCAATAGGCGTAAGTTTGCAGATACCAATTTTTAATCGTTTCATGGCCCGTACATCGGTTAGAAAGGCTAAATTAAATTATGAGTACGCCGAACTTACTACCCAGCTTGCAAAAAATACGTTAAGCAAAACCATTATTCAGGCTATGCTCGACTTGCAGGCTGCGGAAAAAAGCTATCAATCATCCCTGCAAACTTATGAATCGAACAAAGAAGCATTAAATATTACCAAACAACGGTACGATGCCGGCCTGGTTAATACACTTGATTATAACACGTCGCTTACCAATTATAACAAATCGCAAAACGATATGATCGCAGCGAGGTACCAGATGATATTCAGAAGTAAAGTAATCGATTACTATATAGGGAATCCGATAGTATTATAGATGTGCAGATGTGCGAATTTGCAGATGACAAATTAAAAGACAAAAATTAAGAAATAAATCGGAAATTAAAATAAATCCGAAATCGAACATTCGAAATCCGAAATAAAAAAGAATCATGGGAAAAACTACAAAATATATTCTTATTTCATTAGGCGTACTGATCGTATTGATCGTAGTAGCTAATATGACCGGTCTCATAGGCAAACCTAAAAAGACCCAGGTTGCTACTGAAAAAGCTGCCGTTAGAGAAATTAATGAGACAGTATCGGCCAGCGGAAAAATAAAACCGCATGTGGAAGTTAAAATAAGCCCTGAAGTTTCGGGTGAGGTTGTTGAATTGCCTATAAAAGAAGGCGATGTGGTAAAAAAAGGGCAGCTGCTTTGTAAAATAAGGCCGGATATATTGAAATCGGGATATGACCGCGCTGTGGCTTCCTATAATACACAAAAAGCAAGCATAGGTAACTCGAACCAAATGCTGAAACAAGCGCAGGCAACTTTTGATAACCAGTCATCAATATATAAACGTGATAAAGCACTTTATGAAAACAAAGTGATAACTACAGCAGAATTTGAGGCAGCTAAAGCAAGCTTTGAAGGGGCGCAAGCTGCATTTGAAGCTGCAAAGCAAAATGTAATAGGTTCAACTTATGGCCTTGCACAATCATCAGCCTCAGTAAAAGAAGCCGCTGATAACCTTGCTAAAACGACTATTTATGCACCTGTTGACGGGGTGGTTTCTAAATTATCAATCCAAAAGGGTGAGCGCGTGCTTGGAACACAACAATTTGCCGGTACAGAGATCATGACCATATCAGACTTAAGTCAGTTAGATGTAAATGTTGACGTTAATGAAAATGATATTAACCGGATTCAACTTGGCAATTCATCAAAAATTGAAGTTGACGCTTTTTCAGGTAAAAATTTCACAGGAGTAGTAACAGAAATTGGCAGCTCGGCAAATGTTGTTGGTACCAATGCCGACCAGGTGACCAATTTTACAGTTAAGGTAAGGATAAGCCCGCAATCGTATAAAAACCTGCTTGCTAAAACTGCTGCAAATCCTTCACCTTTCAGGCCGGGACTTACAGCTACTGTTGATATAAATACCAGTCATGCAAAATCTTTATCAGTACCAATTCAATCAGTTACGACACGCGAGGAGAAAAAAGCTGCTCCTGGTCCGCAAAAGCAAGGTAATGACGATAATAAACCTAAAATAATTGCCCCGGTAAAAGAGTATGTATTTGTTTACAAAGCCGGTAAAGTAAAACAGGTACAGGTAACAACAGGGATACAGGATGATAGTTATATACAGGTATTATACGGCTTAAAAAGCGGAGATGAGGTAGTATCGGCTCCGTTTGCCACAATTACAAAACTTTTAACGGATAATATGATGGTTGAAAAGGTGGATAAGGGTAAATTATTTGTTGGGGACGGGAAGTAGATTTCAGTGGGCAGTTTTTAGTAGGCAGTTTGCATAAGTGTTATAAACTTGCCTGCTGCAAGCTGATAACTGTAACTTTTTTTATGCTGCTAACTGTGAACTGCCAACCGTAAACTGAACTAACAAACTATTTCATTAAATTTGCCTCCTGTCAATTAAACCTGGCAGGACATTTTTATTGTTAATGGTTAAACAAAAGAATAAGATCACCGTTGTTGGCGGCGGTAGCTGGGCTACAGCAAATATTAAAATGCTTGCTGATAATGCTGCAGAAAAAGAAATTTTTTGGTGGATGCGCAATGAACGTGCTGTTGAGCATATCCATAAGTTCAGGCATAATCCCAATTATCTCAGTTCTGTTGAGGTTAATGTACCTGCAAAAAATATTTCGACAGATTTAAAAGGACTTATCGCACAGGCCGATTTTGTTTTATTAAATGTACCTGCCGCGTTTTTAAAGGAAGCATTGATAGGTATAAGTGCTGAAGATCTGGCCGGAAAAAAAATTATATCAGCTATAAAAGGCATTGTGCCTGATGAAAACCAAATTATCGGTGAATTTTTGAACCAGCATTTCGGCGTTCCGTTTGAAAATTTTGTGGTGATCAGCGGACCTTGCCATGCCGAAGAAGTGGCGCTCGAAAAACTGTCCTATCTCACCATTGCATCCCGTGATACTGAATTGGCTGCTGAATTTGCGGGGATGATCAGTACCAGGTATATTAAAACCATTATTTCGGATGATATTTATGGTACGGAATACGGTGCGGTTTTAAAAAACATTTATGCCATTGCCAGCGGTATTTGTCACGGAGTTGGATATGGCGATAATTTCCAGGCGGTTTTAATATCCAATGCTATCCGCGAACTGGAACGTTTTGTTGCTGCCGTACACCCAATAGACCGCGACATAAAGGAATCTGCCTACCTGGGCGATTTGATGGTTACTGCTTATTCGCAATTTAGCCGTAACCGCACTTTTGGCAATATGATTGGTAAGGGATATACTGTAAAATCGGCTCAGTTAGAGATGAATATGATAGCCGAAGGTTATTATGCAGTAAATTGCCTACACCAGGTGAATAAACAATACAAAGTTAATATACCCATATGCGATGCCGTATATGCCATTTTATATCAGAAACGGCCTCCAGTCCTGGAAATGAAACATTTGGCCGAACAATTGAGTTAGTATTTTAATATTAACTAATTAAAAACCATGAAAAATGTAATTAAAGTTGCGCTGGTTGCTGCGGGGATGCTTTCCTTTTCTCAAAGCCACGCTCAAACTACCGAAAAAGACACGGGCCTTGGCCATAAAATAGGCCATGCAGCAAAAAAAGTTGGTCATAAAACAGCAGAGCTTGGCGCAAAAGGTGCGGCAGCTGTTGTTGATAAAAGATATGAAGGCAAACAAGGCCCTCACGGACAAACCATTTATATAAATGAGGATTCCCGTTATTATTATATAAATAAAAGAGGACACAGAGTATTCCTCAAAAAATCTCAATTAAGGGATAAACCCGCTGATTGAAGGTCATAAATAGTCTGTGGCGCTTTATTAGCATGCCGCACTTATTCTATTAAAATTTTCTTTAATTTTTGTGAAGGGCCAGGGAAACTATCATTACGATAAAAACTCTGGCCCTTCTGAATTATGCAAGAGATCGACATACCTAAACTTTCAAGCTTTTAAGTAGTTTTGCCTAATTTTTCAATTTTTCATCTGCACTTAGCCGCTGCGCTATAATTATAATATGTACCATATCGCCGTTTGGATAATCTCATTTTTAGCTATAGCCGGTGTAATCATTCGTCCTTTCAAGGTATCAGAAGCAATTTGGGCTGTAGCAGGTGCAGTTTTGTTAATTGTTTCAGGTCTCATTTTACCATCTGAGGGCTTAACAGGTATTATAAAAGGTACTGATGTTTACCTGTTTTTGACGGGCATGATGCTGCTGGCAGAAACCGCAAGGGAAGAGAAGCTTTTCGATTGGCTGGCAGCACATGCAACCAAACTGGCCAAAGGAAATCCGGATAGCTTATTTCTTTTAATTTACCTGGTTGGAATTGTGGTCACCGTATTTTTATCCAATGATGCCACTGCTGTTGTGCTGACACCGGCTGTGGCTGCATCGGTTAAAGCGGCTAAGGTAGAGAAACCGTTGCCCTACTTGCTTATTTGTGCATTTATTGCGAACGCCGCTTCTTTTGTTCTGCCAATTTCAAACCCTGCTAACCTGGTAATTTATGGCAGCCATATGCCTCCTTTATTGCAATGGCTGCCCAAATATATTTTGCCATCGATTTTTGCGATTACTGTTACCTATTTGATGCTTCGATTTACTCAGCGAAATGTGTTAAAACAGAAAATTGAGCGTAATATTCCGGTGCCGGCCCTTTCTGAAGGTGGCCGGACAGCCATATTAGGGATTGTGGCGACAGCGATTATTTTGCTTGTTGCCTCAGCGTTTAATGTGCAGCTTGGCATGCCTACAGCCATTACCGGGATATTAACATCAGCAATTGTGATTATACGGGCAAAGAAAAATCCATGGGTTGTTATAAAAGGCGTTTCATGGTCTGTTATTCCGCTCGTTGCCGGATTATTTATAATTGTTGAGGCATTAAATAAAACAGGATTAATAAAAACCCTAACAACTATGCTGCATCAAAGTGCGGCTCATTCAGTTACCGGCGCTACCTGGGGAAGCGGCTTTGTTATTGCATTTGCCAGTAACCTGATGAATAACCTGCCGGTTGGCCTTATTGCAGGTAATACCGTGCAGGCCGGCCACGTACCCGAAATTGTAAAAAGTGCTATCCTGATTGGAGTTGATCTTGGGCCGAACCTTTCCATAACAGGTTCCCTTGCTACCATACTATGGTTGGTGGCCTTACGGCGTGAAGGGCAATACGTTAGCGCCTGGAGCTTCCTGAAACTTGGTTTCCTGGTTATGATTCCTGCACTTTTGGCGGCGATACTATCGTTGTGGTTATAATTGGGAACTAAGGTGTTTCTACCTTGAGGCTGATAGGCTTGTGAAGTATCTTCTTATTGTTTGAATCAGGATTTACAGGATTTGAGGATTTACAGAATGTTAGCGGGTGGAAGCTCTCTTCCTACCTGTAAGCCCGGTAAAAGAAAAATACAGTGATCAAAACAATCAGGAAACTTATTACTCCTCTTAAAACGTCTTGATTTAACCTGCGTGCGTAAGAAGCGCCAATATAACCGCCAATAATAGCCGCCACAAGCATTATACATGTTTGCATCCAATATATTTTCCCCGAGAAAATAAAAATAACTACGGCAACTGAATTGGCTGCTCCAACTAATAAAGTTTTATTTACGTTTATTAATTTAATATCGGTGAGTCCCAACATACTCCATACCGCCATCATCATTATACCTGCTCCGCCTCCAAAATAGCCACCATATATTCCTAATATAAATTGCAGGGAAAATAGAACCCATTTATTTAGCTTAAACTTGTTTTGCAGCAGCCTGGAAATCTGCCTCCCAAAAATAAACATCAGGGCACCTGTTAATACAAGCCAGGGAATTATTTTATCGAAATTTTGTGAGGGAGTAAAAAGCAACAATACTGCACCAATACAACCACCGACAAGGGAAATCTGGATGAGGTTTTTTAAGGAGACATTTTCAAAACTTTTAAAATCCTCGCGATAAGCATATATGCTGGCAAGGCTTCCGGGGAATAAAGCAACCGTACTCGATGCATTTGCAGCAACAGATGGTAAACCTGCATAAATAAGCACCGGCATGCTTATAAATGTACCGCCGCCCGCAACTGCATTGAATATTCCTGCCAATAAACCTGCGGCCAATAAAAATAAATCGGCATAAAGGCCATGTATTGCAGTTAACAATATAATTCCGGATGATAAAAATAAATGAGCCATTTAATCCTATTTTTTCTTCAAAAAAACATTTTTTTTGGGTATTGCACGGCTTTTTTGCATTTTATTTTTCAATTCAATTTGATGGTAAGTAGCAACAAAATAAGAAACCAGAATCCGCTTTTTTATTTTGTCATTAAATACCCCTAAAAAGGTCATGAAATCCCCCATCAAATCTATCGCGCCTGAAGTATATTTGATAAATAAAACCAATTAAAAATGAAAGCAATTAATATTACAATAATCTTCAATGGAAAGACAGAAGCTGCTTTGAATTTTTACAAATCCATATTTGGCGGAGACTTCATCAATTTTCAACGCATGAAAGAAATGCCGGGTGCTCCTCCAATGTCTGCGGAAGAGGGTGAAAAAGTCCTGCATGCGGCTTTACCTGTAGGCAACTCGGTATTAATGGGTATGGATATGCCGCAGGGTAGAGGAACTGTTAATGCAGGGAATAATTTTATGGTAACATTGGATACCAGTAGTGAGGAAGAAACTACCAGGGTGTTTAATCGTCTGTCTGAAGGTGGCATAGTCACAATGCCGCTGGGTCATCAATTTTGGGGAGCATTTTTTGGAATGGTAACCGATCAGTTTGGTATTCAGTGGATGCTTAGTTATATGAATCAACACCAGGCATAGAAGATTGGTCAGTTCAGTTCAAAATAAGATTTGAAAACAGATAACCAAAAGCCATTTGGTAAAGACTTATTGTATCCGGCAAGTGCAGCTATGCTGCACTGCCTTCAACAAAAAATATATGAAACAGGGGTATCAGTCATTTTAATCAAATCCGGTTTACGAGACCGCTTTCAACTCTTTTGCGGTATGACCAGAAAAACACAATAGGGAAAATGAATAAATTGAATATGGTGTTGGTTATGAGTCCGCCTATTACTACAATAGCCAATGGTTTTGATGCTTCAGACCCTATACCGTGTGACATTGCAGCCGGTAATAAACCTATTGCAGCCATCAATGCTGTCATTACTACAGGCCGTAAGCGGTCAGCTACACCTGCCCTTATAGCAACTGCAAATGATGTCCAGGTAGTGTGATGTTTTAATTCAAAAATATTGCTTTTGAATTTCGTGATTAAGATTACCCCGTTTTGTACACAAATACCGAACAAAGCAATAAATCCAATACCTGCCGAAATATTGAAGTTAATTCCGGTTATAAGCAACGCCAGTATACCGCCCATAATAGCGAATGGCACATTGTTAAGTACAAGCAGGGAATCCCTGAAATTTCCAAACAGTATAAATAAAATAAAGAAAATAATGAGCAAGCTGATAGGTACTACCTGGCTTAATCTTTTAGTAGCCCGCTGCTGATTTTCGAAGTCACCTGCCCATTGCAAAGAATACCCTTTTGGCAGTTTTATTTGAGCATTTACTTTATTCTGGGCTTCATTTACAGTGCTACCCATATCTCTGCCCCTTATAGAAAATTTAATTGCGCCATAACGCTTGTGATCATCACGGTAGATCATACTAATCCCAGTAATTTTTTTAATACTGGCAATTTCACGCAGGGGTACAGTATTGTTGTTAAGTGTTGGTACACGTAAGTCGCCTATTGATTCTTCATTGTTCCTGAAATCCTCAGGGTACCGTATACGGAGATCAAATTTACGCTCACCTTCGTATATCTGGGTTGCAGCTTTGCCGCCAATGGCCATCTCAATCACGGCGTTTGCATCTGCAGCAGTTACGCCATATTGAGCCATTTTTTGCTGGTTAAGATCTATTTGTAACTCGGGCTGCCCTACATCGTGAAGTATGCCTAAATCCTCAATGCCTTTTACGCCTTTTAATATAGAATATATGCTTTGCTCGTTTTTTTCGATAAACTTATAATCATCCCCAAACATCTTTACAACAATGGATCCCTTAACTCCTGATACCGCTTCTTCAACGTTATCAGATATTGGTTGAGAAAAGTTTATATCAATGCCAGGAATATATTTTAGCTTTTCCTGCATCCGTTCAATAAGTTCCTCTTTAGTTTCCTTTCTTTTCCACTGATCTTCCGGGTAAATATCCACATGGAACTCTATATTATAAAATCCTGTGGCATCAGTACCGTCATTAGGCCTGCCAGTTTGCGATAATACTTGTTTTACTTCATCAAAGCTTAAAAATATATTGCGCATTTCGTTTGCCAGCTTAACCGATTCTTTTAATGAAATACTTAACGGACCTGTGGCACGTACATAGATAGCCCCTTCATTTAGTTCGGGTAAAAACTCAGTTCCTAAAAATGTAAAGCAGAACAGACTGATAACCAGAGAAATTATGGCAACCGGAAAAACTACTTTTCTGGCCTTGAAGCAAAATGAGTAAAACTTCATAGCGTTCTTCGTGATAAACTCAACAAATACATTATGCTTTTCTTTAACGTCTTTATTAAGCAGTACGCTGGCTAAAGCAGGCACGAAAGTGAATGTTAAAATAACTGCACCAAGTAAAGCGAAACCAAGCGTCCATGCTAAAGGCGAAAACATTTTACCTTCAACCTTCTCAAAGCTGAAAATCGGCAGTAAGCCGGTAATAATAATGAGTTTAGCAAAAAATATACCCTTGCCGTTTACCAGGCAAGCCCTTTTAATTAAGCCAAGTTTACTTAAACGGTTATATTGTGCCATACCAACTTCTTTGGCTTTACTGTCCAGCACTACAAAAATCCCTTCTACCATTACCACTGCACCATCAATAATGATCCCGAAATCTATAGCGCCCATTGATAGCAGGTTTGCCGACATTCCTTTTAGCTTTAAACAGATAAATGCAAATAAAAGGGCAAGCGGAATAATGAGTGATACGATGAGAGTAGTACGCCAATCGGCCATAAATAAGAAGACGATAACCGTAACAAAGATTATACCTTCGGTCATGTTATGTAACACTGTATTGGTTGCAAAGTTTACCAGGGTTTCACGGTCATAAAAGGTACTAAGCTTAACATCATCAGGCAAAATCTTATTATTAAGTTCCTGGATTTTTGTTTTCAGATTTTTAATAACTACGCTTGGGTTTTCACCTTTGCGCATTACCACTATACCTTCAATAACATCCGGGTCCTTACCACGGCCCACTTGCCCAAGCCTGGGCAGCGCGGATTCCGTAACCTCAGCTATAGTTTTTACATATATCGGAGTCCCTTTTATATTGTTTATAACAATATTCTTAATCTCATCAATATTATTCAGCAAGCCGATTCCTCGTACAACATAAGCCTGTCCGCTTTGTTGAATTACATCACCACCCACATTAACGTTGCTTTTTGATACTGCCTCGTATACCTGCAATGGCGTTACATTATATTGTACAGCCTTTTCAGGATCAACTGTTATTTGGTAGGTTTTCACTTCACCACCAAAACTGTTTACATCAGCTATGCCAGGTACAGCCCGTATTTCGCGTTCAACCACCCAATCTTCAATTGTTTTTAATTCACGGGCTGATTTACGGTTACTGGTTAAAGTAAAGCGGTATATTTCACCTGTTGGCCCATATGGTGGTTGAATGGAAGGATTTACACCATCGGGTAAGTTAGCATCACCAATGTGATTGTTAATTTGCAAACGCGCAAATGCGTAGTCAACCTCATCATCAAATGTTATTTTCACTACCGAAAGGCCAAAAAGAGAAGACGACCTGATGCTGGTCTTTTTCTCAGCAGGATTCATGGCAATTTCAATGGGGCGGGTAACAAATTTTTCAACTTCTTCTGCGCTTCTTCCGGGCCATTGTGTTATTATAGTTACGGATGTATTGGTAACATCCGGAAAGGCATCAATACTGATGGTTTTAAAACTTATATAACCGGCAACTGCAAGCAGGGCTGTCACAAAAAAAATGAAAAACCTGTTTCTGAGTGCGAATGAAAGAATATTTTTTATAAATCGATTCATGCTTTATTTATGTCGGATATCGAATGTTCGATTTCGAAATTATTTTTTTACTATCGTTCCTAATTGGTGTAAACCTATATCTGAAATCCGAAATCGAAATTCCGAAATCCGAAATCTCTTTTAGTCTTTTAATGATTCATACAGGTAAACTTGTCTTGAAGCTATAATACGGTCTCCGGGTTTTAAACCTTTACTTATATAAGCTCTGTCTTCAACAGTTTTAGCAATTTCAACCGGCTGGATGTGCACCTTAGCTTTACTGCCATCAGCTACAATCACATAATTTTTATCATTATCAAACACCAATGCATTTGAATTTATAAACGGAAGATCCTCGCCAGATTTTGCCTTTATTAAAATATTTGCAAACATCTGAGGCTTAAGTAAATTGCCGGGGTTATTAATTTTAATCCTTGCATGCATCACTTTATTATCAGGGTCGAGCATGTTATCAATTTTATCTATTTTCCCGTCAAATACTTTATCAGGATATGATAGAGTGGTGATTTTTACCGGGTCGCCGGTTTGGATTTTGGAAATGTCCGATTCATAAACATTAACTAATACATATACAGTAGACAAATCGGCAATGGTGAACAGGTTTTGACCATTATCGGCCCTTACCTGGGTATTGTTAATTAGGTTCCTCTCTACAACAAAGCCGGTTATTGGCGTTTTAACTTCATACCCTTTCCCATTACTTTTATTAATCTGGATAACAGCTCCGGCACGCTTACCTTCCGCAACGGCTTTTTGATAGTCAGACTGTGCCTGTTCAAGGTCTTTTTGCGAGGCCAGGCCGCTTTTATACATATCCTGCGTTGATTCAAGAATACGCCGGGTATTCCTGATATCAGCTTCTGATGAAATATAATCTTTGGTAAAAGCAGCCATTTCAGCGCTTTTCAAAATAGCAAGTGTTTGTCCCTTTTGTACTACATCACCAAGCTGTACATGAACATCCTGCGCTACACCGCTAACCATAGGGAAAACCTTTACCATTTTATTTTCATCAGGAGCTATACTGCCTGTAAGAGTAATTTGTGTAAGTGCACTGGCTTCTTTCACAGTATCAATTAACACACTGTTTAGCAAGCTATCAGTAACCTGGAACCGTGTGTCTTTTTCCTGGTTTTCCGCCGCATGGTGACAGCCTTGCAAAGCAAAACCCGAAATAAAAAGAGCAGATGCAATAGTTAGTATTTTATATTTATCGTACATTGATATACTTGTTATTATTGATTAAAAAAGGGTGTTCCTGTAACATAATTAAGTTGTTCTAGCGAAGTAACACGGCTTAACAGCAAGCTATTGAGCTGCAGGGTGTTTGTTTTAAAAGAGTCGTAAAAATCAAGAAACTCGAGCATGCTGATATTTCGCTTTTCATAATTTTTAAATACTTCCTCAATCAAGTGGTTAAAGTCCTGCTTAAACTTAGGATCAAAGCTGTTGTATAGTTTTTCCAGCCTGAGGGCAATCTTGTAGTTGGTAGCCACATCACTTTCCACAATGTCTTGCTGACCTTGTAGTTGAAGCTTACTCTGGTCAACCTCCAGGTGAGCCTGTTTAATATTCCCCTGGTTACGATTAAACAAGGGAAGAGGTATACTTATGCCCGCACTCAAAAAGTTATTCCCATATGAACCCAGCTTATCATAGTTTACCGACAAAGACACATCCGGAATTGCGGTAGCCTTTTGCAGTGCCAGGTTCATGTTATTATAATCAACTGTAATTTTGCTGTATTTCAAATCGTAGCGATTAACATAAGCCGAATCCAGCAACCGCTGGTATGGAACGCCTGTTAAAGTCTCCTTTCCTGCAATATTCTCTGTAACCTGGGGATCAATTGCCGTATTTGAAGGCACCCTTAACATTAATTTAAGCTGACTTTCAGTAGTGTCTATACCTGTTAGCAGGCCGTTGTATTCAACCTGCAGTGAGTATAATTGGGCCTGAATACGCAACAGTTCCTTTTCAGCTATGTTGCCTTTGGCGTATTGATCCTTGTATGCTATTAGCGTTTTGCCTAGCGAGCCGATCTCCTGGCTATATACATTTGCCGACTGCCGCTGGAAGTACACGGTATAAAAGTCACTTCTTAAGGTAAATTTTAATGTGCGTACAAGGTCAAAGAACTGATACTTTGTCTGTTCGACACCAATTTTGGCGAGGCGGATACTTTTATTGCGTTTGCCGGCAGTTGTGATCAGCTGGCTAATGCTGGTTGATTGCTCTGCAAATGGGTTTGGTTCATTGGTGCCGGCTAAACCATTGTTGATGCTAAAATCGGGGTTGGGGAATAGCCGCGCTGTTATAACCTGTGCATCGGCAATATCAATATTATAACGTTGAGCGAGCAACTGAAGATTATTCTTTAAAAAACGGTCTTCAGCTTGTTTTATGGTGATTTTAAGCGTATCGTTAACAGGGGACTGGGCATTAGCTGAAAAGCCTGCCGGAATAGACATTACTTTAAAAACTAAAAAAACAAGAATAAATTTTTGAACCATAGTTTTATTTGATCGCGCAAAGTTAGTCCTCAGAGATTAAAGCTAAATTAAACAGAGATTAGAATGGGATTAGAATTTACTTACAAACCGGATTGCTATCGTTGTACCTTTCCCGGGTATTGAATTTACATTAATTGTACCATTAAAAAGGTTAATGATCTTGTTAGTTACATAAAGGCCTATTCCATTACCATTATAACCTTTTACATTAGTTCCGCGGTAAAAAGATTCAAAAATTTTTGCAACCTCATCGGGCATTATTCCAATTCCTGAATCGGTAATTTTTATAATGATAGCTTTTTCATCTGCATAAAGATCACACTGGACAGGTTTATTTGCGGAGAACTTTAAAGCATTGCCAATAATATTATTTAGTGCAATAGTTAATAATGATTTATTTGCAAACACCTGTAAGTTTTCACGTTCATCAGGTAAGTGGAGTATATTTACTCTAAACAAGCCTTTACCTGCTTTTTCTGTCCAATAGTCATTAAGCTCCCATATTAATTCGTCAATGGCCAATGGATTATAGGCAGGTTGAGTATAATTCATATCAACATTTGCGAGTTCCAGCAGGCTGATAATAGTTTCGTTCAGCCGTTCCGCATCCGTTAATATGGATTGCAATACCTGTTCATATTCTGCATTGGTACGATGTTTATTTAACGTAATTTCAATTTCCCCGATAATTGTTGTGATGGGAGTCCTTAATTCATGAGAGGCATTGATAACGAAGGTTTGCTGCAGTTCAAAAGCATTCTCGAGGTGTTGCAGCAATTGATTGAAATTATGTGCTAAAGCACTGATCTCGTCTTTACCATTTCCCTCATTAACCCTTAAACTAAGATTTCCTGCCCTTACCTGGCGCATTTGTGTAATTACATCATCAATCGGTTTTAATGTTTTTTGCGCAAACCATCTGCTAATAACAAACAACCCTGCAGTAACGCCAATAAGCAATATGCCCATGCCTTCAATAAGATCCCAGAGCCTTTTATTACCTTGAAAATCAACAGCAGAAACTAATATTACAAAATTCCCCTGGTTGTCATTATAGTAAATACCTACAGTTTGCCTGTTTCCTTCCGTAAATTCCACCTGTTTACGTTTTCGTACTGCGTCAATTACAGATCCCGGCCAAAACTGGTTCTTATCTTTTATAAATGACGCAGCATCTCTATCATCATACAAACGCACTACCTCATCAGGCAGGCGCTGCAGGTAGTGCTCTCTGACATGGTTTAAAGAGTCTGGCGAAATTTCATCAGCTTCCAGGTATAGTTGTGCTGCTACATTTGCCCTATCCATTAAATGATCATAAAAATCAGATTTTATGAGCGAATTAAAGGCAATGCAGATTACAACCTGTACAATTAACAGAACAAGCGCACTTACAGAAGTGAAATAAAGCGAAAGCCTATTTTTTATTTTCATTTATTTTTTTTCGCTTTTTAGGATATAGCCCATTCCAATAACCGTATATATCAGTTTGCTTTTAAAGTCTTTTTCAATTTTTTTGCGTAGATAATTAACATATACATCAATAAAATTTGTCCCGGTATCAAAATCAATGTTCCACACCTGCTCAGCAATATACTCTCTTGATAATATCTTATTAGGATGTCGCATAAAGAGCTCCAGCAATGTAAATTCTTTTGCTGTTAATGTAATTTGGTGACCAGCCCTCTCAGCAGAATTGCTCCAGGTATCTAATCTCAGATCTTCAAATACAAGTGTATGATCTTCAGTAACGATTACTTTTTGCCTTCTCAGCAATGCCTCAATTCGGGCAAGCAGTTCGCTAAAATGAAAAGGTTTAACAAGGTAATCATCGGCCCCGGCCTTCAATCCTGATACTTTGTTTTGGATCTGATCAAGCGCAGTTAATATTAGTATTGGTGTTTTATTATCTGTAAGCCTTATTTGGCGGCATAATTCAATTCCGTTAATATCCGGCAGCATAACATCGAATATGAATAAATCAAAACCTGATGTTTGCAGCAATTCCCTTGCGGTTGCTCCATCTTTAGCAGTTGTAAGTTTATAACCATGCTCCTCAAGACCTTTGCAAATAAAGGCTGCAATCTTTTGTTCGTCTTCAACAAGCAGTATATTCATTTAGCAGAGTTACGAAATTTCACAGATACTAGCAGTAGTTAATAGTATTTGTGCTTCTAATATTTCTTTTATCAAATCGTTACATTAAGTTTTTGTTAACCGCCACTTTCAGCCAAAGCAATCTGTATTTTTGAGTTCAATTATTATATTCTATGAAATTAAAATTGATTTTCTGTATCGTAGCTGTTAGCATCGCTTTACAATCGTTAGCACAAATACCAGGTAAAATAAAAAAAACCGGGCAGGTATTATTACCAAACGGGTGGAAGCTTAGTCCTGCTGGGAGTAAGTCTTTACCATTGGGCGATTTGCCTTTAAATATGCAAATCTCCGCATCGGGCAAACTGCTGGCAGTAACCAATAACGGCCAAAGCACACAATCCATCCAACTGATTGATCCTAAAAACGAAAAACAACTGGATACAAAAGTTGTAGGAAAATCATGGTATGGACTGGCTTTTAGTCACGATGAAAAAAAGCTGTATGCCTCCGGCGGTAATGATAACTGGATACTTGAATTTCAAATTCAAAATAATAAGATCGGCAAAGCCGACACCATAAAGTTAGGCTCACCATGGGCCAAAGATAAAATTTGCGCTACCGGAATAACGGTTAACAAGAGCAATACCCGCTTATACACCGTTACCAAGGAAGACAGCGCACTATACGTAATTGACCCCAACAGCCGTAAAATTTTAAAACGGGTTAAGTTAGCCGCCGAAGCCTATAGCTGTATCCTATCTCCAGACGAAAAAATATTGTATATATCTATTTGGGGAGCTGAACATGTTGCCTGTTATAATACCGCTACCGGAGCTATCACCAGTATAAAAGCCGGCAGTCACCCCAACGAAGTCCTTCTAAATAAAAAGGGCAATATCTTGTTTGTTGCCAACGCTAATGATAATACCGTTTCGGTGATCAGCACCCTATCCCACAAAACGCTTGAGGTTATATCAACCACGCTTTATCCAACCAAGCTTACCGGCTCAACTACAAACGGGCTGGCATTATCTGCCGATGAAAAAACGCTGTATATAGCTAATGCAGATAATAATTGTTTGTCGGTATTTGATGTGAGCCAGCCGGGCAGCAGCCATAGTAAGGGTTTTATCCCTGTTGGCTGGTACCCTACCAACGTGAAAACTTTGAGTGATAAAATTTTGGTTGCCAATGGTAAAGGCTTTACTTCAATGGCTAATCCCGACGGTCCTCAGCCTGTTAAAAAGACCGACAACAGCGGCTATAAAAAAGGCGCTACAAATACAAAAGTTCAATATATAGGCGGGTTGTTTTGGGGTACGCTTTCGTTTATAACCGAACCTACAGTTAACCAGCTTAAAATTTACACTAAGCAGGTATATGCCAATACGCCGTTTAATCCTGAAGTAACTGCACTGGCAGCAGGTGAGGAGGGTAACCCCATTCCCCGCAAACGTAGCGAGAAATCGCCCATAAAACATGTGTTTTATATCATCAAAGAGAACCGTACTTACGACCAAATACTTGGCGATATGCCGCAAGGAAATGGCGATACTTCCCTGTGTATTTTTGGCAATCGTGTTACCCCGAACCACCATGCTATAGCTAATGAGTTTGCATTGCTGGACAACTTTTATGTAGATGCCGAAGTTAGCGCTGACGGTCATAACTGGAGCACCGCAGCCTATGCCACCGATTTTATCGAAAAAACCTGGCCTACAGGTTATGGCGGTCGTGGGGGGAATTATGACTCGGAGGGTACCCGCAGAATTGGAGATCCGCGCGATGGCTATATTTGGGACTATTGCAAACGTGCCGGTGTGAGCTACCGTACCTATGGCGAATTTGCCGACGAATATAAACCAAACATCCCCTCGCTAAAAGGGCATTATTGCGAGAAGGCCCCAAGCTTTGACCTCTCTGTACCGGATATAAAGCGTGAAGAAATTTGGGCGCATGATTTTGATTCCCTGCTTGCTATAAATGCTGTGCCGCAGTTTAATTCGGTGAGGATATCCAACGACCATACCAGCGGACAAAAAAAGGGCGCCGTTACGCCAACCTCAGCCGTGGCTGATAACGACCAGGGTATAGGCCGCTTTTTAGAACACCTTTCTAAAAGCCCTATCTGGAAAGAATCTGTAGTGTTTATATTAGAGGATGATGCGCAAAATGGTCCTGATCATATTGATGCCCACCGGTCGCCGGTGTTTGTTGCCGGGCCTTATGTTAAACGCAATGCGGTGATCCATAACATGTATTCAACCTCGGGTGTGTTGCGCACTATCGAACTGATATTAGGCTTGCCGCCGATGAGTCAGTACGACGCTGCTGCCGTACCCCTTTATGAGTGCTTCACCAGCAAACCCGACCTTACCCCCTATGTAAACAAACCTGCACAGGTAAACCTCGACCAGCGCAACATTGCAGTAAACGAAAGCAGCAAACGTTCGCAACAATTCAACTTTGCAAAGGAAGACGCCGTGCCCGATCGTGATTTAAACGAAGTGATCTGGAAATCTATAAAAGGCGAAAACGCCGCCATGCCCGCCCCAAAACACAGCGCCTTCGTTATACTGGAGCAGAAGAAAAAGGAAGATTGATTTAATTTGAGGATTTGAAGATTTGAAAATGGGCATTGTGCAGTTTGTATAGCTGCTAACCGGTGCACCCGGTGCAGGGTGGCACAACTTGGCACACCTTTGTCTGAACCGCTGATTAAGTTGATTTTCGCTGGTTTAGCTGATTTTTTAAAAGTGAAGCCTTGTATGATTTGAGTGAAGTAGTATAAAAAAGCGCTGTCATGCTCAGTGATAAAATTAGGAAACTCTGGAGGAGAAATGACAAAGGGAGTGTCATGGTGAGGTACTCGAACCATGTGGGATGGCCTGAACGCATTGTTTAGCGTTAATACATTAACGTCGTGCCTTTGCGCACATGGTTCGAGGACCTGCCAATGACACACTATACAGCTATTTGATTTTCAACCAGTTGCATATTGTACTTTTTAGCTAATTTCTTTAATGATGCCAATTCTCTCCTTTTAATTTGTTCTTCATATTGCTTTGTGCCTTGTTCTACATAGGCTATTCCCTTAGTTAATGCGTTGTAATAGGCTAATGCAGTTTTCTTGCTCCAGCTTTTATGGCCACGCCTGAATCTTTCCGCCCCCTGAGCTTTCGCATAAAAGCACCGATAGCGATGAACTTACTGTTCATAAGCCCTTGAGCACATTCTTTGAATATCTGGCCGGCAGGATTACACGGGGTACCTCTTACATTCTTTTTTATCTTTCTGCTTTTATGCATTTTAGGAGAAAGACCTAACCAGGCTATAAAGTTTTTGGAGGTTGGAAAATGGCTCATATCCACTCCTGTTTCTCCGATCAACCGCAATACCGTATAATCGTTCATTCCCGAAATGCTGCTGAGATCAACGCCGTATAACCGAGCCATAGTGCTATGGAGACCATCTATGTTCGGCGCATGATGACGTATCCGTTTCGTTTCCCCTGTGGGCACTTCCTCCTTGTCCATGCTCAATTCGTCCAGTAATTGCGCGATCTTTGTATCGATCTTTTCTATCCGGTTCTGATGAATTTTCCATAATTCCATATTTTGTTGCAACATGAACAGATAGGTATCGTTATAGCTGCCCTCCAATGCTTTCAATACCTTTTCCCCCTTATATTTTTGTATACGTTCATCGCAAAGCTTCAGTAAACTGGCACTACTACGGTTACCGCCCAGTATTGATTTGATCATTCTTATACCACTGGCACCATGTATCTGGCTGATAACTTCTTTGAGTTTAATATTCATTAGTTCCAGGCATTTTTGCATTTTGCTAACGTAAGTACTGCCCATATCGATGATATCAAGATGCTCCCGAACTAACATACGAAGTTCCATATACTTACCTTCCGGAATAAAACTATGCCGTAAGATACCTGCCGTAAACAGCCTTTGTATCCACTGGCAATCCTTTACATCTGTTTTCCTGCCTTTCACCTGCTTGGTTTCTTTTGGATTAACCAGGCATACCATCATCCCTAATTCTTCCAGTAAAAAGTATAAGGCTATCCAATATATGCCAGTTGCTTCCATCGCTACCTTTTTAATCCCCTTTTCCTTTAGATAAAGCGCACACGCATGATAACCCGAAGTAAAGGTTTCAAAAACGGTTACTTCTTTTCCATCAGGAGATACAAAAATCTGTTCGGCACCAATATCAATGCCCGCAACATTTTCATGTACTGTTTCAAAAATTGTTTCTTTTGCCATAACTTTACTTTTAATTGTTAAACAATAAAGCAACTTATGGCTCAAGGAAGCGATAAGAATAAAGGGCACGCTGCCATACGGGAATGCTGCTGATACAGTATCACCAAAATGTATTACGCTATTCCTTGAAGCAAAACTCAGGCATGGATACCAAACACCATGAGGACGACTGCTACGCTGCCATAAGTTGCTTTCTTTCCTAAAGCTCCCAACTTTTTCTGTCATTTTCAATGAGGTTATTTGGTAAAATATAGATTACTCAGCATGACACCCTTTTTGTGGTTTCAGATCAACAAACATGTCATGGGTAGCCCTGTCGAAGCACGTGCGCAAAGGGTTCCCTCCTTGAGGAGTGACCGTTGCACAACTAAAGTAAGTCGATGAAGACTTACAATTAAAGTTCTTTGAAATATTGATTAAAACTTTGATTTTTAGTATATTAGCCTATGCAAGGAAAGAAATCATATCAGGAAAAATTGTTTATACAATTTCGGCTCTCGGACCACGTTCCGGCGGATAACTTTTACCGTCGTTTAAAGGATCTACTTAAACTTAAGTTTCTATACCAGGCTACCACAGAGTATTATGGCAAGGAAGGTCAAAAGAGTATTGATCCGGTAGTATTTATGAAACTTATGCTGGTAGGCTATCTTGAAAACATTACCAGTGACCGTCGTATCGTCAGCACATCAGGCATGCGAATGGATATTCTTTATTTTTTAGGGTATGATCTTGGAGAAGGTTTGCCATGGCATTCAACTTTAAGCCGCACCCGTAAGCTTTATGGTGAAGAGCAATTTGTAGCCCTATTTAAACAAGTATTAAAGTTATGTATTGACGAAGGCTTGATTTCCGGTAAACGGCAAGCTATCGACAGTGCTTTAATACCGGCAAATGCCTCAAAGCATAGTATGATTGAAAGGATGGTAATGGAAGATGCTTCTGTTTTTACCCGGGAATTAAATGACAACATTGAGGAAGACGAACCCATACCGCCGGAAAAACCAAAAGACAGTAAAAAAGACGATCAGGACAAACCCGCACCAACCAATCAGACATATTTTAGCCCGTCAGATCCAGATGCACGCTTAACGATGAAACCGGGTAAACCGATGATATATCCCCAACCCGGGAAACTACAAACACTCACGGGAACAGGAAGGGTTTAACTATGATGCCGAACAGGACAGGTATACCTGTGTAAAGGGAGTACACCTACCTTTCAGGCGTATCGAATCTGCCTATGAAAAACCAACCATTCAAAAAAGGATATATGAATCTAATATTAGTGATTGTAAACATTGCCCGCTTAAAGGTAGCTGTGCAAATGCCAAAGGCTTTAAAAAGATCAGCGATTCTATAGATAAACAACTATATCAATACATGCAGCAACGGATTGAAAGCCGAAAGGGAAAACAGATGAAACGCCTGCGATCCAGTACTGTTGAGCCTGTATTCGGTTCTTTAATCAACCACACAGGCTTAAAAAGAATCAATACCAAAGGAATCAAACAAGCAAACAAATGTATGCTCATGGCCGCTATCGCCTATAATCTAAAAAAACTACTTAAATATAAATTCAAGCCAATACAAGTGGTTCAAAAACAGATCGCAAATTGCATAAATAACGCATTTGATAGCATTTTAAGCAGATTTGGACAACAATATGCAATAAAATCGCTGTCTTGGTTTTAATCAATATTTCAAAGAACATTTTATAGTCTCACGACTATGATCTTAAAAACTCCAGACTACGCTTTTTTAGCTCCATCTGGGTTGGTTGCGCAACGGTCACGAGGAGGGCAGGGGGGTGTTTCTACGCCATGCATCAACACTCATTGTCTGAATCAGGATTCACAGGATTTTTCACCTATTGTTTGTTTTTTAATGGCGTTCAAGAGGGCTCTGCCGTCTTAGGATTTTCATGATAAAAAAGCAAGACCCGTGCGATTCCCTCCCTTGGGAGAGCGGGGTTTCAACGCCATACCTATTTGTCATTGCTGTAAAGGTCAGATAATTCGGTAACAGAATTAGCTTTATATAATTAAAGTTAAGAGTTATGCGAATCAATACAAATGACTTAACCCTAAAGCGGAATTACCTGAACAAATACCGCTTCCTGATTAAAGAGTATGAACAGGTAAAAAGTGGCGAACATCCGACCTTTCGTTTGGTCAAGGACTTTTATAGTGCCCATGATACTGATGCAAGAAGCTTTTTAAAATACTACAACCGTTTTAAGCAGTCAGGCAATGAGCTGGACCTGTTGCCGGGTAAGCGTGGCCCGCGATATAGTACCCGCAAGCCTTCTTTACAGGATGAGCAGCAGGTGCTGGAACTACGCCAGCGTGGCTGTAATAAGTTTGAAATAGCCAGTCAGCTTAAACAAAAATCAGATAAATTTACGCCATCGGCATCCGGGGTATATAATATCCTGAAGCGTTATCAGCAAAACCGTTTAACGGCAGCTGATAGAGAGGTAAAGCGAAAAATCATCAAGGAGCGTATGGGCCAGTTAGGACATATTGACTGTCATCACTTGAGTAAAAGTGTTATCAGGGGGCAAAACAGGAAGCTTTACCTGCTTTGTGTGATTGATGATTACTCCCGGCTGGCCTGGGCAGAAGTAATGGAAGACATCACCGCTTTAACTACCATGTTTACTGCTATGCGCTGCATGCAGGCGCTCAAACGGGAGTTTGGCATCCAGTTCGAGGAGATAATCACCGATAACGGCCCGGAATTCGGCCCGGCAATCAGCCAGAACAAAAAAAACCATCCGTTCGAAAGGATGCTAATTGAGACAGGTATCAAGCGCCGTTATATCCAACCATACCGCCCGCAAACCAATGGAAAGGTTGAACGTTTCTGGCGAACGCTTAAAGACGACTTGATTGAGGATACCGACTTTGACAGCTTTAAAGAACTCGAAGATGAGCTGCTTAAATACCTGGTCTATTATAATTGGGAAAGGCCTCATCAAGGCATTAATGGCAAAAAACCTATCGATATGGCCTCCCTAAACAACAAAAAATAATTGCCTATTCCATTACCGATTTACTAAACCCTTACAATTGCGAGTACGAAGCAATCTCTGAACTATGCCTAAACGATATGCATCACGGTAATATCCTTTGTAGAGATTGCTTCGTACCTCGCAATGACGCGTGGAGAAATGGACAGCTTAAATAATCCCCAACCCCTATTTAGAACATCTCCAAATAACATTTATCAAAAACGCTGTTATCAATTAGTGGTAATTTTTGTAAATTCGCCGCTAATTGTCCATCGAATGGCGGATGAATTATTTACATTTCTCACCTAAAAATCAATACAATGGCTTTTGATTTAGATATGATCAAAAAAGTTTACGACCGCTACAGCACCCGTGTGGCTGCTGCCCGCAAAGCGACTGGTAAACACTTAACTTTAACTGAAAAAATATTATACGCCCACCTTTCTGAAGGTGATGCTAAACACGCATTCGGACGCGGAGTTGATTATGTTGACTTTGCACCGGACCGTGTTGCCATGCAGGATGCAACGGCTCAAATGGCGCTGCTACAGTTTATGCAGGCAGGCAGGCCACAGGTAGCAGTCCCGTCAACTGTACATTGCGACCATTTGATACAGGCAAAAATTGGCGCTATTGAAGATTTAAGCACAGCTAAAGATGTTAATAAAGAGGTTTATGATTTCCTGGCTTCGGTGTCTGATAAATATGGCCTGGGTTTCTGGAAACCAGGCGCCGGTATTATTCACCAGGTAGTTTTAGAAAACTATGCTTTCCCCGGCGGTATGATGATCGGTACAGATTCACATACACCAAATGCCGGAGGATTGGGTATGATTGCTATTGGTGTTGGTGGCGCTGATGCCTGCGACGTGATGGCGGGTTTGCCATGGGAGCTTAAATTTCCAAAACTAATCGGCGTTAAATTAACAGGGAAATTATCCGGCTGGACATCTGCTAAAGACGTTATCCTTAAAGTTGCCGGTATTTTAACTGTGAAAGGTGGTACGGGCGCTATTGTTGAATATTTTGGCGAAGGTGCGCGTTCATTATCAGCAACCGGAAAAGGTACTATCTGTAATATGGGCGCCGAAATTGGTGCAACCACCTCTATTTTTGGTTACGATGAAAAAGCTGCAGCCTATCTAAGCGGCACAAAACGTGCTGATATTGCTAAGTTGGCTGATGCTATAAAAGAACATTTAACAGGCGATGATGAGGTTTATGCCAACCCTGAACAATATTTTGACCAGGTAATAGAAATTAACCTTACCGAATTGGAACCGCACGTAAACGGCCCATTCACACCCGATTTGGCCTGGCCCATCTCCAAATTTGCTAAAGCAGTAAAAGAAAACAATTGGCCTGCTGAGTTAGAGGTTGGTTTGATAGGTTCATGTACCAATTCATCTTATGAAGATATAACCCGTTCGGCCTCCATCGCCAAACAAGCTATTGACAAACACTTAAAAACAAAAGCTGAATTTACCATAACCCCTGGATCAGAATTGGTGCGTTATACAGTTGAACGCGACGGCTACCTTAATACTTTTGAAGAAATGGGAGGTGTTGTCCTTGCTAATGCATGCGGACCATGTATTGGTCAATGGGCAAGGCATACGGCTGATCCAACACGAAAAAACTCCATCATCACTTCGTTTAACCGCAACTTTGCTAAGCGTAACGATGGCAATCCTAATACACATGCATTCGTAGCTTCGCCAGAAATTGTTACAGCGTTTGCTATAGCAGGCGATCTTACTTTTAACCCGCTTGTTGATACGTTGACCAATGACCGCGGCGAACAGGTAAAATTGGATGAGCCGTTAGGAATTGAAATGCCGTTAAAAGGCTTTGCTGTTGAAGATGCCGGTTACCAGGCCCCTGCTGAAGACGGCAGTCATGTAGAAGTTAAAGTTGATCCAAAATCTTCACGTCTTCAATTACTTGATCCGTTCCCTGCATGGGAAGGTACAGATATTACCGGTTTGAAGCTACTGATTAAAGCAAAAGGCAAATGTACTACCGACCATATTTCAATGGCCGGGCCATGGTTAAAGTTCCGTGGCCATTTGGACAATATTTCTAACAATATGCTGATTGGAGCAATCAACTATTTTAATAACACAGCCGACACTGTAAAGGATCAGCTTACCGGCGAATATGGTCCGGTGCCTGCTACCCAGCGCGATTACAAAGCGCATGGAGTTGGTTCAATTGTAGTTGGCGATGAAAACTATGGCGAAGGTTCATCACGTGAACATGCAGCCATGGAACCGCGTCACCTGGGCGTAAGGGCCATACTGGTAAAATCATTTGCCCGTATCCACGAAACCAACCTTAAAAAACAAGGTATGCTGGCTATCACCTTTGGCAACAGCAATGATTATGATAAGATACAGGAAGACGACAACATTGATATCACCGGATTAAAAGAGTTTGCCCCAGGCAAGCAGTTAACCGTTGTATTGCATCATAAAGATGGCTCTGTTGAATCCTTTCCGGTAAATCACACTTACAATGCACAGCAAATTGAGTGGTTCAAAGCTGGAGGAGCGTTGAATATTATCCGCAGACAAATGGCATAGTGAGGCGAAAGCCGAAAGGTAAAAGCTGAAAGCTGATCCGTAAAAGCCTTCTCATTTTGGGGAGACTTTTTTTGTTGTCTGAACTAAGATTTGTAAGATTTAAGGATTGCCAGGATTAATAAACTTGTATCTTATTAACCAAATTAATCTTATAATCTTAAAATCCTGCGAATCCTAGTTCAAATAATAAAAAGCAAGCAGGAGCAATTAATCAGCCTCTTGTCATTGCGAGCGCAGCGCGGCAATCGCGAACTATGCATATCCGATGTGCAAAGTTTGCGATTGCTTCGCTCGTTCCTCGTTCGCAATGACAAATTTTTAAAAATCGTAAATCACTTCTTCACCACTCTTTTCAACGTCAGTAAATTCTGCGCATTAATACTATATCCCGATATATTGTTCTGATAAAGATTAACACGCTTATCATAATACAAAACCACTACCGGCGATTGCTGCATTACCAGCTTATCCATTTGGCGATACAGGGCATAACGCTTTTCATCATTTGCTTCATGATAAGCTTGATCAAACAAGGCGTCGAACTGTTTATTATTGAAACCGGTATAGTTGGGGCCAAATGGTATTTTGTTCTTCGAGTAAAATACAGACAGGTAGTTTTCTGCATCCGGGTAATCGGCTATCCAGGAACCATAAAAAAAGTTAACGCCATTTTTTGATACCAGTTCGCGCAGACTTGCGCCCTGGGTAATCTCTACGCTGGTCTTTATGCCTATTCTGTCCAGTTGGCCTTGTACATATTCTATTAAACTGCGGTAACCAACCGTTGTATGCAACACAATTTCGGGCAGGCCTTTGCAATCAGGGTAACCTGCTTCCTTTAACAATTGCCTGGCCTTGTCGGGATTATAACTATATCCATGCACTTCTTTAGCGTTAAAACCCGGCATCCCCATAGGTATAAAGCCTGCTGTACCGGCAGTGCCCATATTATTACGCAGGTACTTGATCATCTTTTGCCTGTCGATAGCGTAATTGATAGCCTGTCTTATTTTCAGATGCCGCAGTGGTGAACTTTTAACTATGGCCAGGCTGCTATCTACCAGCATACCCAGGTAAATTGTATTAAGATACGGACCCGTACTTAAAATAAATTTCCCCTTATATTTCTTTGTAACCATACCCGATTTTGTAAGAATATCATCCCGGTAACTGCCATCAATATCATTTAAAAAATCAAGCTTTTTACTGATAAATTCCATAAACTCGGTTTGCTTATCGCCGATAAATGTCGCACGTATAGCATCCAGATGGGGTAAACGACTACTATCTTTATCCTTTTCCCAATACTTTTCATTCTTCAGCAAAACCATCACCTCGCCTTCTTTCCAGTATTTAAACCTAAAGGGGCCGGTACCAACTGGATGTTGACGAAAATCCTTGCCATAATAATCAACCACTTCATGTGGCACAACTGAGCAATATTGCGCCGTTAGCATGCTCAAAAATGGCGGAAACGGATATTTAAGTTTAACACGAAAGGTAGTATCATTCAAAGCTGTAAAAGAATTTTTGCTTTCAACCTTATCGCTAAATATCCACGATCCGGATGATGCTACTTTGGGGTCAATAAGCCGTGAAAAACTGTAAACAAAATCAGCGGCTACCGCCTTACGGCCCTTGCCATTTTTAAAAAGAGGATGGTCATGAAAATAAACATCATTCCGTAAATGGAAAGTATATGTTGCCCCATCAGGTGATATCTCCCAGCTTTTGGCAATGCAGGGGCGTGTTTTAAGGCTATCATCAATTTGTACCAATCCATTAAAAACCTGGTTATCCATCCAAAGGGCGTTATGGTTACGGGCAAAAGCGGGGTCAAGGGAGCTAAGGCCTTCATCCAGGTTAATATTAAAAATTGTTTTTTTTGATGACGATTGATCAGAAGTACAGGAGACAAACTGAAGAAAAAGAAATATAACCAGGCAGCCGGACAGTTTATTCATTAACTCAAATATCGGCATATTAAAGTAAAAACGCTAAAAAGCCGCAGCGCCCTATGAAAATTAATATTATATTATTTTAATTAAACATTTTAATGAATAATATCGTATATATAGCTAATATTTTAATTATCGAATGTAGTATAATTAAGATATTTTTAAATATAATGAAATATATAAGCCTGCTTCCATTATTATTAATATTAAGCATTGATTGTCATAGCCAATCGTTTGATACCCTATTAAACAGGGGAAAGGCCCAGTTTAAAAGCGGCCTCGAAAAACCCGACTACAAATCTGCTGTAAATAACCTGCAAAAGGCTGTAACTCTAAATCCCGGCAGTGCCGAAGCGCATTATTTTTTAGGTTACGCTTATAGCCGTGTTAATTCAAATGATGCATCAGCCATTCCGAAAATGCGGTTACCTTTAGTTGAACAAGCCAGTGCTGAATTTGAGCAGATAAATACATTAACTCCTTTATACACAGGCGAGATCGTTACACTTGATCCATACTCAAAAATAACATCAGAATGGGGCGCATTAGCATTGTCATACCTGGCAAAAGCCACTAAAAAAGACAATAAAAAAGATTCAGTTAAATGGGCTTTTAAGGCGGGTAAAACAAGGGGCGGATTCGATGATTTTATTTTAGCAATTAACCGTTCTGTATTAAACCATTGTAGCACCAATTCGATTCTTATGGTGTCGGGAGATGATTATATTTTTCCGCTTTATTATTTACAAATAATAGAAAAGTTACGTACCGACGTTACCATTGTCAACATTAGCATGCTAAACACAGATTGGTATCCCAGGTTTATAGAACGCACAACCCCTTTAAAATTCGGCATAAATGAACCAGCATTAGATACTTTAAATTACAAACACTGGGCAGACTCTACCATTAACATCCCGGTAGATCAAACTACTACAGTTTTTTCGTGGATATTAAAACCAACTTTTAAGGAACATTTTATCCAAAGAGGTGACAGGCTGTTTCTGAGTTTGCTGCAAGAAAATAAATTTAAAAGGGATGTCTATTTTACTAAAAGCATTACATCAGATGAACAATTAGGTTTAAATGACAATTTGTTGTTATACCCTGTTGTAAATAAAATTAATGCAACCAACGAGAAGCCGGAATCAGATGATCAATATATTGCCGAAGTACAAAAATTAGTTTCAACTTTTACAGAAGTTAATCCAAACAGTCTGAATGAATTAATGCCAATTAATGTTATAAGAACTGAAATTTTTGAAAAAATAGACAATACTACCGATAAAAATGCTAATGGAATAGGATTCCGGCTGGTGAAATTATTGGATGACTACTTACCTGAAAATGATTTCCCCACGTATTCCGACAGTATTAAAAAATATTTAAAATATCTTGTGGGAAACTGACAGCCGGTTTTAAAAATGAATTTTATTATTTATTAATCCAATAATTTCAATTTCTAATTCAATTGCTTTTCTCGCTAACTCAGTACCGTCATTAATAATAGCCTTTATAAAATCCTGCTCCTTATACTCTTGAGCGTTTATTTTCACATTCATAAAAGCGCCTATAACTGCGCTGCGGGCACATAATGCTGCCACACCAGCATCAGATATTGAATTAGGGTTACCAATTTCGGCCATGGCTTTTATAACGGTCATGCTGCTATAAGCGGCCTGCATCACTTTAAAAGGAATTTCAATAGCGTATTTGGTAGCGTCCTGTATAGCGTGATCTCTTGCTGCTTTTTCGTCAGGTGTAGATTTTGGCATGCCGAACGCTTCCATTACTTTATTAAATGCTGCAGTATCTTCATCAACCAGTTTTATTAGCTCATCCTTATACTGCTGGCCCCTTTCGGCCCAGTCGCTAAATTCCTTCCAGCGGTTATCCCAGCCTTTTTTGTGGGATGACAAGTTAGCCACCATAGCAGCCAAAGAAGCACCTAATGCGCCGATATAAGCAGAAATAGAACCGCCGCCAGGTGCAGAGCTTTCACTTGCAGTTTCATCAGCAAAATCAGCCAAACTCATGGAGGCCAGTTTGGATGATGCTTTATCTTTAAGCAAATATTCTATAATCCGTTCTTCCGGCTTAAAAGGCGCTAATTCAGACAATCCCATTGAAAGTATAGCAATCCGGATCAACTCTTTTTCACTTACCCCTACCGAACGCTGCTGTTTAAGCAGGAAATACTTACCAGCATCCAGCATGGCTTTTAAAGGGATTAATCCCACCAGTTCACTGCCCGTTACCCGCATGCCCCGTTCTGTAGCTTTGGTACATACTTCGTCAAAAGCTACATGCATGGGAGTAACTTCTATATTGGTAAGATTCATGGAAATCTGAGCTATTCCATACTCCTCAATATACCAGCCTATAGCTTTTACCGCCTTTAATGAACCTGGGATTGATTTTGGCTTACCATTTTCATCGGTTATTATCTTACCATTAACCGGATCGCCTTCGCGCAAAACACGTCCGGCTTCACGCACATCAAAAGCGACAGAATTAGCCCTGCGGGTAGAGGTTGTGTTCAGGTTCACATTATAGGCTATTAAAAAATCCCTTGCACCTATAACTGTTGCCCCCCGTTTGACATCAAACTCAGCAGGACCAAAATCAGGTTTCCATTCCAGCAATTTTATCTTCTTAAAAAAGCCCTCATACTCCCCTGCCCTGATCACCGATAAGTTGTTACGGCTTTTATCCGGCTGCGCATATTCATACAAATAAACCGGAATATGCAGCTCTTCACCAACCCGCTTTGCCAGTTTCCTTGCATATTCAGCAGTTTCCTCCATACTGATATTGGCAATAGGTATCAGCGGACAAACATCTGTAGCGCCCATACGGGGATGTTCACCTTTATGTTTGCTCATATCAATCAGTTCGCCAGCTTTTTTAATGGCCAAAAAAGCTGCTTCAATAACTTTCCCCGGCGCCCCTACAAAAGTTACCACGGTACGGTTAGTCGCCTTGCCGGGATCAACATTCAGCAACCTTACACCTTCAACCGTTTCTATTTCATTGGTGATCTGTCTGATAATATCAAGGTTTACACCTTCACTGAAATTTGGGACGCATTCTATTAGCTTAGTCATTGGTCATTAATTCATAATACTATTTTTATCAGTGATGCTTAAAGATTTGACAACTTTTTAAAAGTTGTCAAATCTACCTTTCAAATGTATAGGAATTGTCATTAGTCATTAATAATATTTCATCGGTGTAATCATTTAAAACCATCGGTGAAATCCTTAAATAATCAGCAAAATCACAAAAATCAATATAAAATCTGCGATCTGAGTTTCCCCTGGTTATAAAGTATTTCGCGATAATCCCCGCAAGGATAAGCCTGCGTATCAGCACGCATACCGATTGATAATGTACCCCTATCACTAAGTTTTAATGCATTTGCCGCACGGGAAGTTAGCCCGGCAAACACCTCGGCTGTGCTTAATTTTTCAGCTGCACTCATTACCGCTGCCTGCACCAGTAAATCGCCCATAGGTGCTGAACCCGGGTTCCAATCGCTGGCAATGGCAAGACAAGCGCCTGCATCCAACAATTTCCTCGCAGGAGCATAAGGCATACCTAAACCCAGCGAAGCGCCCGGCAAAACTACAGCTACAGTATTTGAATTTGCCAATAATTTTATTTCTTCATCGCCACTTGCTTCCAAATGATCTGCAGAAACAGCCCCCACTTTAACGGCAACAGCACTGCCTCCTGCTGTAAACTGATCGGCATGAACGGTCACGTCAAAGCCCATTTGTTTAGCTTTTGTCAGATACCTAAAAGCATTATCAACACTAAAAGCACTTTCCTCAATAAATATATCAACCCGGCTGGCTAAGTTTTCTTTTTTTACGATGGGAAGCAAGTTGTTCAATATATACTCCAGGTAATCAGATTGGCTTCCATTAAAGTCCATTGGTACCATATGGGCAGCAAGGCAGGTTGCAACTAAATTAGCTTTTGTCTTAGATTGGGCCGCTTTTATAGTTCTCAATTGTTTCAATTCTTCTTCAACCGATAAGCCATAACCGCTTTTAACTTCTATGGTAGTTACGCCTTCTGATAAATGGCGTTCCACTCTTTGAAGCAATAACTCAACAAGTGAACCTTCATCTGCTGCACGTGTTTGTGTTACTGTATCCCAAATTCCGCCCCCCGCTTTTGCAATTTCAAGATACGATTTTCCTTGTATCCGCAATGCATAATCCTTTGCCCGGTTTCCAGCGTAACAAATATGGGTATGGCAATCAATAAAACCCGGCAACAAAACTTGATCGCCTTTTATTTCTTCAATTTGTACAGAAGGATTTTCTTTATGCAGCTTTTCAAAGTCCCCAACCGCTATGATCAAGCCATTTTCAATCAACATTCCCCCTTTAGTAATGATCTGCAATTGATCATCCTTAAGCGGCCCCTTTAGAGGGAGGCCTGTTAACGGTAATATTTGTGTGAATGACCCGGTTAGCTTTTTCATTTATTATATCTACGAAAAAAATTCAGCATAACTGCGAAATTAGAGCTTATTACAACCTCGTATTTTTAAACTAAACCAAGGGTGTCATGGTGAGGCACTCGAACCATGTGCGCAAAGGCACAACGCTAATGCATTAACGCAATGCAATATGTAAAGGCTACCCCACATGGTTCGAGTGCCTCACCATGAAACTTATGTTAAACAACCACTATCTCAACCTATCAGCAGATTTTACCAGCTTTTCATCTCTTTGTATCGCTTTTATGGCAAAAATCATGAGCAATAAACTAATTGAAGACAGGAAAAGGCCTATCCCCCAGTTATGGGTATCTATTTGTATTTCTCCCATTACTTTTTTTACTGCCTGGGACATCCAAAAACTATAACCAATAATAACCAGTATGGCACTGTAGCATAAGGCGACTTGTTGTTTACGGTTTTTATACAGAAAAATAATGAGCAATGGTATTAAAGCAACAATTGCAGTAGCTACAGTAAGTGCGACAAAAAATTGAGTGTGTGTAAGCTGGCCGTTAACATCCTGGTAAACGCCGGTAACCATTATACTTATGGGTTTGCCGTCTACATAAACATTATGAACAAGTGGGAAAAGGAATAAAGCAAGCAATGCCAGGCTTGCAAGTAACAGGTATATACTTTGTATTCTTTGTAACATATTATCAAATATTTCAGTAAAGATATAATTGTTTTAGTGATTGTTAAATGACTTTATTTTCCTGAAAAAAGCAACTGTTTATTAAAATTTGTACATTTAATCAATATTAACCCCTCAATTAATTATCATGAGTAATTCTTTAGCTTCTTTACAACCGAAAGATGTAGTGATGGACGATCTGTTGCTAAAAAAAATCTTCCTTGAGCACTTAAACTATATTTATTATGGTAAACAGCACCTTATAAATTTCTTTGTAGAAATTAAAAGCCTGGCAACTTTAAATGTTTTGAAATTGGCCGTGCAGGAAGTAAACGACGATACAGAAAATCAGCTGCATCAGCTGGAAAAAATATTCAATTCCATAGGTGACAGCCCGTCTAAAACAAATACATTAGGCATAAAAGCCATGACCCTGGAGGCTTATCTGGCAGCTATTAAAGCAGGTAAAACACCCCTTGAACGCGATGTATTTATCCTTTTTTATTTACAGCAGATAGAAGGTATAGAAATAACTTATTTCAAAGTATTAAAAAACCTTGCTAAGGCAATAGGTTACAGTAATAGTTTCCTTGATCACCCTTTCAACATTGCCGTTGAGAATAATATCATGTTTGAATCTATCTATAAGGAGTATATTAGTTAGGTTTTTTTATTTGATGTTGTAAGGTTGAAAAGTTGTAAGGTTTGAAGGTTGACTCATTCGATTATATAGAATTCATGAGCTAATCCTCTAAAACATTTTCCATAACTTTGCAACATTACAACTTTTCAACATTACAACACTTCTTGCTCTGTGTCCGAAAAACAACGCTTTTTTATTGAACTTTCTTTTGATGGTACCCGTTATCATGGCTGGCAAGTGCAGCCAAATGCATTAAGCGTGCAGGAAGTATTGAATAAAAGCCTATCTGTTATTTTACGTGAACAAATTGAGACTACCGGTTGTGGACGTACGGACACAGGTGTACATGCAAGGGAGTTTTTTGCACATTTCGATGCGGAAGGAGAGTCCATAGTCAATAGTCCATGGTCCATAAATGAAAGTAAAAATGAGGGAACCATCCTCAATAACAGGGAAACTTCCATGGACTATGGTCTATGGACTATGGACAAAATCAATTTGATAAGGAGTATAAATTCCATACTGCCCCATGATATTGCTGTAAAAAATATTTTCCCGGTTGAAGCAAGTGCACACGCACGGTTTGATGCTGTTTTACGTACGTATGAGTATCATATCCATTTTAATAAAGATCCTTTTAAACAGGGGTATTCCTGGCAGATCCGTGATAAGCCGGATATTTTTTTAATGAATAAAGCTGCCGATATTATAAAAGAACATATCGACTTTAGCTGTTTCAGTAAATCAAATACACAAGTTAAAACCAATATTTGTAAAATAACAAAAGCGGAATGGACACTAACAGATGATGGAATTGTTTTTCATATCTCTGCAGATCGTTTTTTACGTAATATGGTACGGGCAATTGTAGGCACCCTTTTAATGGTAGGCAAACATGAAATTGAGCCAGAAGCTGTCCGCAATATTATTGAAAGTAAAAACCGTAGTAATGCAGGGACATCAGTACCGGCTTGTGGTTTGTATCTAACTGAAGTGCGGTATTAATTTAAGATTTACGAATTACGATTTCAGATTTATAAAAACAAAGTAAGACAATTCTAAATTGACAAAAATATCAGTTCAATGTTGAGAATTATAAATAAAGATTTATCATCCAAAATTAAAAAAGATTAAATCCGAAATCGTAATTCCGAAACTGCGAAGCACTCTTGAACGCCACTGAAAACAAATTATAAAGTGAAAAATCCGAAATAAAAAATCGTAATTCGTAAATCGTAATTCGTAAATAAAATGTCTGAGGTAACAGGAAAAGCGCTTGATTGGAAACTGCTAAAGCGGGTAATGCATTATGTTAAACCTTATAATACAACATTTGTTATCTCGGTATTTTTAACCGTCTTTTTGGCAGCCTCGGCTTTAGTGCAGCCTATCCTGATGCAAAAAACCCTTGATAATTATATCTTAAAAGATAATTACCAGGGATTGGTTTTTATGGTTGAGCTGATGATGGGTCAGCTAATCATTCAAACTGCTGCACAGTATTATCAAACTTTTCTAACCAACTCACTTGGTCAATCTGTTATACGCGATCTGCGGATTGATATATTTAATCACATCACCAGTTTGAGGCTTAAATATTTCGACCGTACTCCTATCGGGATGCTCATTACCAGGACCGTATCAGACCTGGAAACTATTGCCGATATTTTTTCGGAAGGGTTAATTTCCATCATGGGCGACATGCTGCTATTAATTGCTGTGATAGGATATATGATATTTAAAGATTGGAAACTGGCTCTGATCACGCTTACACCCATGCCTTTCCTGCTACTTTCTACTTATGTTTTTAAGGAAGCAATAAAATCATCTTTCCAAGAGGTGCGCACACAGGTTGCTCATTTGAACACTTTTTTGGCAGAGCATATTTCGGGTATTAGTGTAATACAGTTTTTTTCGAGGGAAGACCAGGAAATGCGCAAGTTTAAGGCGGTTAATAAAAAATACAGGGATGCAAACATCCAATCAAACTTGTATTATTCCATTTTTTTTCCTGTGGTTGAAATACTTTTTGCCGTATGTATCGCGATATTGGTATGGTATGGTTGTAAACGTATTTTAACCGACAGTCAATTAAATGCCCTTGCAACACCCCGTGGCAGAGTAACCCCAGGCGTTATTTTAGAATTTATTCTTTGTCTGAATATTCTTTTCAGACCTATACGCCAGCTTGCCGATAAATTCAATACGCTGCAAATGGGTATGGTAGGCGCCGACAGGATATTCAGGGTTTTGGATACGGATGAGGTAGCAGTTAACACCGGCAAATTAAAACCGGCAAACTTATTGGGCGAAATAAAATTTAACCATGTTTGGTTTGCCTATAACGATGAAAATTGGGTATTAAAAAATATTAACTTTCATCTAGAGCCAGGTAAAACCCTGGCATTGGTGGGTGCTACCGGGGCTGGCAAATCATCAACCATAAATATTTTAAACCGCTTTTATGAAATAAGCAAAGGCAGTGTCACGATTGACGGAATTGATATTAGAGAATATGATGTCAGCTATTTACGGACTAAGATTGCTACTGTAATACAGGATGTTTTTTTGTTTACCGATACAATTGGCAATAATATTAGTTTAAATAATTCCGAAATAACAAGGGAGCAAGTAATAGCTGCTGCGAAAGACGTAGGCGCGCATGAGTTTATTGAACGCTTGCCCGGAGGATATGATTATAATGTAATGGAAAGGGGTTCTACCCTATCGGGTGGACAAGCGCAGCTTATTTCATTTATCCGCGCTTTAGTTTATAATCCAACTATTTTGGTTTTAGATGAAGCAACTTCCTCCGTTGATACTGAGACTGAAATATTAATTCAAAAAGCTATAAATAAGCTTATGCAGGGCCGCACAGCAATTGTAATTGCCCACCGTTTATCTACCATACAAAACGCAGATAAAATTATAGTGCTCGATCATGGTGAAATAAAAGAATCAGGAACACACCAGGAACTATTGCGCATAGAAAATGGCTATTACCGGAAATTATATGATTTACAATTTAATTCAGCAGGGATAAGCCGGGATTAAGTCCAAAGTCTTTAGTCCGAAGTCTTGACTTAAGTTGGAAATGTGACTTAAGACCTCTTACTACTCCTTAGGTGAGTCTTTTACCGGTTTTACAGGCTGCTCTTCCTGCTCATATCTTTTTGCAATATCCCCGCCATGAGGGCTATCTTCACGATATTCTTTGTCAGTTTTCCTTACTTTGCTTTTCCCGCCCTTATCATTTGGCTTTTTGGTAGGTGTATCGGCTGGCGAGGGTTTATCTTTTGAGTTTGCTGGCTTTGTCATGTGGATAATAACAAAGCAATGGGGGGTTTGTTTAATTGTGTGAACTAAGATTTTTAGGATTTAAGGATTATAGGATACTAAAATTCAAAATCCCACCATCTTTTAATCTTAAAAATCTTAGTTCAGACAATTTTCTAATTACTTGACAACGCAGCAGCCCCGCTTACAATTTCGGTAAGTTCTGTTGTAATTGCCGCCTGGCGTGCCTGGTTATAAGATAGTTTTAGTGATTTTAACAATTCACCGGCATTATCGGTAGCCTTATCCATAGCTGTCATACGTGCGCCATGCTCAGAAGCATTCGAATCCAATACGGCCTTGTATACTTGTATTTTTATATTTTTTGGTATCAGTTGCTCAACTATCTGCTCCTGGGATGGTTCCAGTATATAATCAACTTGGGATTGCTTGCTGTCTTTCTTAACTTCGGGTTTCGGAACAGGAATCAATTGTTCAGAAACTAATATCTGCATGGCAGCGTTTTTAAATTGGTTATAAACCAGTTCAACCCGGTCATAATTTCCTTTTAAAAATCCTTCCATTATGCTGTCTGTAATCTTTGAAGCATTTTCAAAGTTAAGGTCTAGGTACAGGTCGTTATTGTTGCCAATAACATTGTACTTGCGTCTTTGGTAATACTCCTGGCTTTTTTTACCAATTGCAACGATAGAAACATTACCCGCTTTATATTGCTCCATGTATTTTTCAGCTATTAAATTATTAGCCATTTTAATAACATTAGCATTAAAAGCGCCTGCCAAACCCCGGTTGGATGATACAACGATAATTAAAACACGGTTAGGCACCCTTTCTACCAAAAATGGAGATGAACCATCTTCCAAACTAGCCGACAGGTTTGCCAATAGCTCTTTTAGCTTTTTGGCATACGGGCGTAATTGTATAATAGCGTTTGTAGCCCTTTTCAACTTAGCTGCCGAAACCATTTTCATAGCCCGGGTGATCTGCTGCGTTGAGCTTACAGATTTAATCCTGTTTCTTACTTCTTTTAAATTAGCCATTCTTCTTTTGGAGTATCAAGTATTTAGTATCAAGTATCAAGATCCTTAATGATTTAGATACCTTCTACTTTTACTAACTTATTTTAAGCATCAGGCATCAAAGGATAAAATCTTGATACCTGATACTTGATACTAATTACTAATTAGTATTTCCCTGTCATTTCCTTAGCCATTGTTTCCAATACGCCGGTTATCTGATCATCTAATTTACCTGCTTTTAGAGCCGCCAATACTTCAGGATGACGTGACTCTAACTGATTGGTAAAATCGTTTTCAAATTCTTTGATCTTATTTACAGGCACGTTACGCAACAGATTTTTTGTGCCGAGGTAAATAATAGCTACCTGTTTTTCAACTGATACCGGTGAATATTGTCCTTGTTTCAAAATTTCAACGTTACGCGCGCCTTTATCAAGTACACTTTTTGTTGAAGCATCAAGGTCAGAGCCAAACTTTGAAAAAGCTTCCAGCTCACGATATTGTGCCTGGTCAAGTTTCAAAGTACCTGCAACTTTCTTCATTGATTTGATCTGCGCATTACCACCTACACGTGATACAGATATACCAACGTTAATAGCCGGACGAACACCTGCGTTAAACAAGTTAGATTCAAGGAATATCTGACCGTCGGTAATTGAAATTACGTTTGTTGGGATATAAGCTGATACGTCACCTGCCTGTGTTTCAATAATTGGCAATGCCGTTAATGAACCGCCTCCTTTTACAATGCCCCTGATAGATTCAGGCAAGTCATTCATTGCTTGAGCAATAGCATCGTTCTGGCTTATTTTAGCCGCACGCTCTAATAAACGGCTATGCAGGTAAAACACGTCACCAGGATAAGCCTCACGACCTGGCGGGCGGCGCAATAATAAAGATACCTCACGATAAGCGACGGCTTGTTTTGAAAGATCATCATAAATAATCAGTGCCGGGCGTCCTGTATCACGGAAATATTCGCCGATTGCAGCACCTGCGAAAGGGGCAAAAAATTGCATTGTAGCAGAGTCTGCAGCACTGGCCGCCACAATGATTGAATACGGCATTGCGCCTTTTTCATCAAGTGTACGAACGATGTTTGCAACTGTCGAAGCTTTTTGTCCGCAGGCAACATATATACATATTACTGGTTTTCCAGCTTCGTAAAATTCTTTTTGATTGATAATGGTATCGATACAAACCGCAGTTTTACCGGTCTGACGATCACCAATAACCAGCTCACGCTGTCCGCGGCCAATTGGGATCATCGCATCAATAGCTTTTATACCAGTTTGCAAAGGCTCGGTAACCGGCTGGCGGTAAATAACTCCCGGCGCTTTACGCTCTAAAGGCATTTCATAGGTTTGACCTTTTATCGGGCCTTTACCATCAATAGGGTTTCCTAAGGTATCAACCACACGACCAAGCATACCTTCACCAACGTTAATAGAAGCAATCCTATTGGTGCGTTTTACAGTATCGCCTTCTTTAATATCATCAGATTTACCAAGCAATACCACACCTACGTTATCTTCTTCAAGATTAAGAACGATACCACGTAAACCTGTACCAAACTCAACCAGCTCACCTGATTGCACTTTTGTTAATCCATAAACACGTGCAATACCATCACCCACCTGGAGCACAGTACCCACTTCTTCTAATTCAGATTCTGACTTGAAGCCTGCTAATTGCTGACGCAAAATTGCTGATACTTCGTCTGGTCTTACCTCTACCATTTTTTAAATTTATTTTAGGTTTTAGTTTAATTCACACTAAGGGAAAATTCCTTTTTTAATTTCTTTAAGTCGTTTGCAATACTGGTATCTATCTGCCTGTCGCCTACTGTTAAAACAAATCCGCCAATTAAAGACGGATCCACTTTTGCATCTAATTTTATACTGCCGCCGGTAGCTGCTTGTATATCAGCAACCATTTTTTGTTTATTGGCTTCGGATAAAGCTGTTGCTGATACCACTGATGCCTTAACAATGTTGTTTTTAATATCGTACATATTGATGTACTCAATAGCAGTGGGATATAAAACCTCACCCCGGCTTTTGTTAATCATCAGCTTAAAAAACGCAATACTTACCTTATTCACTTTTTTAGAAAAAACCTCGTCAAGTATTTTTATTTTTTTTACATGAGACACGATGGGATTAGCCAAAACTGCCTTTAATTCAGGATTAGATTTTAAGGTATTAAAAAACAGATCCATATCATTCTTTATCGCTTCAACAATATTTTGTTCTGAAGCAAGATCGATAAGTGACTTTGCATACCTGGATGCTACTGTTAATTCTGACATTTTTTTATTTACGATTTACGACTTACGATTTACGATTCGGAATTATATCCCATGTTTTAGATTTGTAAAATCTAAAATCGTAATTCGTAAATCTAAAATTAGCTAAGCTTAACTTCCTTTAATAATTCCTTAACCAGTTCATCCTGTTTTTTCTGATCTTCAAATTGCTTGCGTAATACTTTTTCAGCAATATCAAGGGATAGCGTTGCTACCTGGTTTTTTACATCAGCCATAGCAATTGCTTTTTGATTGTTGATTTCAATCCGCGCAAGTTCAATCTGGCGTGCTCCTTCTTTATGAGCGGATTCTTTAGCCTCGCTAATAATTTGGTTTTTAACTTTTGTTGCTTCAGATAAAATAGCGTCACGCTCGGCACGCGCTTGTTTAAGCAATGCTTCATTCTCGCTTGTTAAGCGGCTCATCTCTTCTTTAACCGCTTCGGCTCTTGACAAGGCAGTTTCAATAGATTGCTCACGTTCATTTACCGCAGCTAAGATGGGTTTCCATGCGAATTTACCCAGTATAAATAAAAGGATAAAAAAGGATAAAGCTGTCCAAAAAATCAAACCTACTTCTGGGGTAACTAAGTCCATTATGTTAAATTATAATTTTATATAAATCAATTTTAATAAATTTAAACATGCCCGGAGCCAACCGCTCCGGGACGTTTTTTTCTCTCTTGCCTAAATAAATTAGAGCAAAGCCACTACCACGGCAAACAAAGCAACACCTTCAACAAGGGCTGCAGCGATGATCATGTTAGTTTGAATTTTAGAGATAGCTTCTGGCTGGCGGGCAATAGCTTCAACAGCTTTTCCACCAATCTGTCCGATGCCGATACCAGCACCAATTGCAGCTAAACCTGCACCGATAGGACCAAATCCTCCTGTCATTGTTTATTAATTTAAAGTGTGTATATATATTTAGATTTATTAATTTTAAATAACCTCCTGGTGATCATGATGCTCTTCAATAGCCATCCCGATAAATAAGGACGAAAGCATCGTAAAAATATATGCCTGTAAAAATGCTACCAGCAATTCAATCGTATCAATAAATACAACAAATACAACTGATACAGGCGATATCCACAAGCTGTTAAAGATAAAAATTAGTGATACTAAGCTTAATACAATAATGTGGCCCGCTGTAATATTTGCAAACAAACGAATCATTAATGCAATCGGCTTCGAAAAAATGGAGACAATTTCAACCGGTATCATAATGGGGAATAACCACCATGGATTAGGCATAAAAATATGCTTCCAATAACCCTTCTTTGCATTTAAATTAACCACTATTAATATAATAACTGCAAGTACAGCAGTCACAGCAATATTGCCTGTAAGATTATAACCACCCGGAAAAAACGGGATCATCCCGAACAAATTATTTATTAAAATAAAAAAGAATATGGTAAGTAATAAAGGCATATACCGCTCATACTTAACACCAATATTTGGCAACGCCACATCATCCCTGATAAATAAAATCAGCGGTTCAAGAAATGATTGTAAGCCTTTAGGAGCTTTGCCAACCCGCTTTTTGTAGGTCGATGACATACTTAAAAACACTATAAGTAAAAGTGCACCTGTCATCCACATACAGGCAACATTCTGGGTAATGGAAAAATCCCAAACCTTTTTATTGGCTGCCGCATCTATCTTACCAGCATCGTCAACTGCCTTAATCTTATTATTAACAAGTATATAGTTATAATACTTGCCTTTGTAAATAGTACCTGCAGGCTGCAGGTTGCCAGACGAAAATGTCTCAATCCCTTTATCAGTATAAAGTATTACCGGTAGTGGAATATATGATTTTCCAAAAAGGCGCCATTCATGTTTATCGGCAATGTGCTCAAGGATGGTTTCCTTAGGATCAAACTTTTTTTCAGTACCTTCAGATTTGTTTTCTTGCGAAAAAACTTGTGTTGGAAATGCCCCTATCATGAAAAAAAGGGCACAAATGAATAAAATGTTAAAAAATTTTGATTTCAAAATCGAGCTGCTGTACATCTAAATGAAGTTTTCTACCTTAAATTTTTGTGCCGCAAGGTACGCAACAAAATATAAACTTCAAAGACGGTATTTAAGAAATATATGTAAAAAAAATCGCCTATAAAAACGTACTTATCTACCTTATTTTTTGCCAAAAATACTACTACAAAAATAAGGCATGCCAGTATTTTAACAACAGTTGCTCCCATAAACGCTTCGGAAAACATGGTAGGGTACATTTGCCGTACAATTAAAATGGAAGTAACAACTAAAAGCGTAAGTCCGGAAAGGAAAAAGAAGATCAGCCAGAATTGCAGGGTAATTAAATCCGCATGACCGTTACTTTTAAGCATGTAGGGCGGAATGGCTATAATAAATGTAAACCATAAGAAAAAAAGTATAGATTGATAAATCTTCATCGGGGGGTTAATGGGGGTTATAATATATATTGTCATTAGAAGTGCCGGCAGGCAGGGTACAACGAGAAATCTTTTAGAATGCAAAATGGACTGTGCAATAATAAAAGGCTCCAATTATCGTTCAAAATTACATATAGTTCATTTTTTTAAATTAGCTTTTTAAGGATTTTATAACAACGTACAAAGATATAAAAACGCCCGTAAGTGAAAGTATCGCTGTTACCCATTGTATCTTATGATTGGCTGACTGATCAATTTTATAACCTGCGTAGGTAAATATTCCTATTATCGCAATCATCTGGAAACCAACACTGGTAAATTTCATATAATTATTACCAGGTTTGTTGTTACCAGGGTTTTCTTTTTGTTCATTTTCGGCCATTCACAAATTTATTAATCCTATTGGATAATTGTTAGTAAATTAGCAAAGCTTTTATTTTACCGGTTTAAATTGACGCAACTTTCTAAATTTCAGATACTAAAACAAATTAATTGCCTGTTGTTTGCCTTGATATTTATCAATGCAGGGTGTTCTCTTGAAAAACAAAGCGGCTTTAACCGCAGCATGCAAAACCTTACTGCTCATTATAATATCCTGTTTAATGCAAAGGAAATACTGAGATTAAAACAAGAAAGCTATGCTGCCGCGTTTATAGATAATTATAATGAAATATTAAGGGTTTACCGGGATACCACAACGCAAAGCGCCACATCTGATAAAGATTTAGATGCGGCAATAACAAAGGCTTATTCTATTATTAATTTAAAGGATCAAAGTGGTTACGTTGGCAATGCGTACGTTGTTTTGGGAAAAGCATATTACCTTAATGCAAACTACTTTAATGCGGCTGAGTTTTTTAGTTATGTAATCCGGTCATTCCCTAAAAGACATGATCTGATACTGGATGCCTCAATATGGAAAACACGCACCTTGATGTACTTAAAGCAGTTACCCCAGGCAAAACTGGCTTTAGATACTGCTTTTCAAAATCTTGACCCGAAAAAAAGACCTCCTGCAGATATATATGCCACAAAATTACAGTATGACATTGATGTACAGGATTATACTGATGGCGAGGAAATGGCCAAACAAGCTATACATTATTGCCGGGATAAAACTCAGCAGCTGCGATGGACGTTTATTTTAGCACAGCTGCAGGAGCTTAACCAAAAGCCGGCCGAAGCTTTTAAAAACTATACCCAAATTGCTAAAAGTAACGCATCATTTGAAATGGCTTTTAATGCCAGCTTAAATCGTATACGTATTGAGGATAACCAAAATGGAATTAAAATTAGCAGAACTGATAAGCTGCTTGCTTTATTAAAAGACCCTAATAATAAAGAATTTACCGACCAGATATATTATCAGGTAGCTCAAATTCAAATGGCTGATAAGGATATTGATAAGGCTATAAAATATTATAAGCTATCAGTACGTAAAAGTGAAAAAAATCAAAATCAAAAAGGGTTATCCTATCTGCGGCTTGCAGAGATATATTTTAAAAATAAAGCTGATTATTTAAATTCGAAAAAGTATTACGACAGTACGTTAACAAACCTATCTATTAATTATCCCGGTTACCAGGCAATTCAAAAAAAAGGGGCTAACCTGCAGTTACTTGCGGATCGCCTTCAAATCATTTCGCGCGAAGATACTTTACAGGCCCTGGCAAAGATGGATGAAAAAAACCGTGTGGCAGTGATAGATAAAATGGTCAGTGATAAAATTTTACAGCAGCAAACTATCGCAAATACTGCTTCTGCAACAAATTCCGGTATTAGCGACTCAGGGCCACAAATTAGAACAACTGGTGGTAATACTTTCTATTTTTATAATACAAATGCAGTTAGCCAGGGATATAACGATTTTAAGCTTAAATGGGGTAATCGTAAACTTGAAGATAACTGGCGCCGCGGTAGCCGTTCAAATAGTGATATTACTAATAATTCCTCAAATACCCCAGAGGTTATTGACCCGGATGCTCCTATAAGTCAACCGCAAAAAGGTAAAACCAGTTTAACTGCCGGAAACTACCGGCAAGAGTTATTGAAAGGACTTCCGTTAACATCGGAACAGCTTGCACAATCCAATCTTCGCGTTTATAATGCTTATGTAGATCTCGCCAATTTCTACAGGGATATTTTAGAAGATAAACCGGAGGCCATTGCTACTTATGAGTTGATTTTACGACGGTTTCCCGATGACTCTAATAAAGCTGCTATATATTATAATTTATACCGGCTTTACAGCGAATCGGATCCTGCAAAGTCTGATCATTATAAAAATATACTGTTAAAAAATTATGCTGATACACCTTTTGCCAAAGTAATCTCGGATCCTGATTTTGCAAAAAAACTTGATGAGAAAGATGTAGAATTTACCAAGGCTTATGACCAGGTTTTCGATCTTTATGCACATAAACAGTATCATGATGTAATTGTATGCGTTCCCGAATTATTAAAGCAATACCCTGGTAACAAATATGCTGCGCAACTATTTTATCTGCAGGCATTAGCCGCCGGGCATTTTGAAAAGGTAGGTCCCTTTCAGGATAGCCTAAAGCAAATTTTGAATAGATTTCCAAATGATAGGTTAATAGCGCCATTAATAACTCAGCACTTAACATTTATTAATGCCAATCAAGCAGAAATTCAAGCCCGCAAAGTTGTATTTACAGATAATGATCCGCAAGAGATACCATTTACATTGGCACCGGCTTTAAAAGAACAGGCTGAAATAAGGCATGCAGTTATACCGGAAAATAAAGCTTCCAAAACTGAAGTAAAACCTCAGGATAAAAAACAACCCGTAACAAGCGCCAAACCGGATGCTTTATCCGCCATGTTTTCAATGAGTGATAGTACAAACTACTACTTTGCGGTAAATGTAAGCAGCGGCACAACTAATTTATCATCAACACGCTTTGGATTTGGGCAATTTAATCGTGCAAATTATGCGGGCAGAGGCATTAAGCACCAGCTTATGGCTATCGGCGCTGATAATCAATTGATATACGTTGGCCGCTTCCTTACCCTCGAAGGTGTAAAAAAATATGCACGCCAAATTATCCCGCTTCTTCCCGAAATTATGAAGGTACCTCAGGATAAATACAGCTTTTTCATAATAACACAAGAAAATCTGAATAAATTAGCAGACAAAAAGACATTGGACAGTTATATTGACTATTACCAAAAAAACTATTAATCATGATCAAAAAACTCGCTCCTGAAGATATAAGAAGATACAATTGGTATTTATGGAGAACAGTTATTGGCTGTTTTGCATTTTTCGTTTTATTGCTTTTGGTAACTTATCTCCAACTTTTTGGGCCGCTACCATCTTTCAGAGACCTTGAAAATCCTAAAAGCAACCTGGCCTCAGAAGTTATCTCATCAGATAAAAAAGTTTTGGGCACTTATTACATAGAAAACCGTTCAAGCGTAAATTATTCCCAACTATCGCCAAATGTGGTTAACGCGTTGATAGCAACGGAAGATACCCGTTTTTATGACCATTCAGGAATAGATTTCCGGCGTTCGTTTACCATACTTTTACGAAACCTGGTGGGCAGCAAACAAGGCGGAAGCACCATAACCCAGCAATTAGCAAAAAACCTTTTTTCGGTAAAGGCCAGCAACTCATTTGTGCGTTTTACACAAAAATTAAAAGAATGGATAATTGCTGTAGAGTTGGAACGCCGTTATACTAAGCAAGAAATAATCACCATGTATTTAAACAAGGTCAGTTTTGGGGCCTATAATACTTTTGGGATTAAATCTGCCGCGCATACCTATTTTAATGTTACACCTGATAAACTAACGCCAGACCAGGCAGCATTGTTAGTTGGTATGGTTAGAGGCCCGGGAATTTATTCGCCCATAAAGCATCCCGATAGGGCGCTAAACCGCCGAAACCTTATTTTGGGACTTATGACCAAACAGGGGTTTTTAAGCGAAGGCCAGTTAGACGAATTTAAAAAGAAACCATTGGGATTGGATTTTAATCCTATGAACCACAATGAGGGTCTTGCACCATATTTCAGGGCAGTATTAAAACAGGACATTCAAAAAATATTCAGGGACCAGAATATTACTCAATCTAATGGCACACCCTATGACCTTGACCGCGACGGATTAAAAATTTATACAACTATTGATGCAACCATGCAGCAATATGCCGAAGAAGCACAGCGCGAATACATGCGTGGCTTGCAAATACAGTTTAACGAACAATGGAAAGGAGTTAGTCGTTGGAAAAATATCAAAAATTTTAAACTATTGCTTGATCAGGGTATGTTTCGTTCAGATCGTTGCAAAGAATTGCAGCTTCAGGGCAAATCTGATGAAGAAATAAGGCAAAACTTTAATACACCCGACAGCCTGCCGCTTTTTACCTGGAAAGGAGATATTGATACGCTTATGAAACCTATTGATTCTATTGTGTACACCAAAATGACCCTCCGTAATTCATTAATGAGCATGGACCCAACTACGGGTTATGTAAAAGCATGGGTTGGCGGCACAAATTTTCAACATTTTAAGTATGACCAGGTAAAATTAGGGACCCGCCAGGTAGGTTCAACAGCTAAGCCATTTACTTATGCTGTGGCCATTGAAAATGGCTTTTCGCCTTGCATGGAAGTTGATAATGTACAGGTAACAATAACCGGCTATGGCGACCCATGGTCACCAGCACAACCAAAATCAGATTTTATACCAGGTGCAATAACTTTGCGGAAAGCTTTAGGCTGGTCGCAAAACTGGATAGCTGCTTATGTGATGAATGAGGTTAAACCTGTACCGGTAATGGAGTTAATAAAAAAAATGGGAGTTACCAGTGCTGTACCGCCATATCCTTCAATAGCACTTGGATCATTTAATGCATCAGTTTACGATATGACGGGTGCTTACTCGGTGTTTGCAAATCACGGCACCTGGACTGAGCCCACCTATATTTTAAGGATTGAGGATAAAAATGGCAACGTTGTATACACGCATACTCCTAAAATTGTACAAGCCATGGATGCACAGAGCGCTTATGTGATGACTTATATGCTTAAAGGAGTTATTGAAGATGGAACCGGACAAAGGTTAAGATCCAGGTATGGTTTAGATAATCCCATAGGCGGTAAAACAGGTACAACACAGGATAATTCCGACGGTTGGTTTATGGGTATAACACCACAATTAGTTACAGGCGTTTGGACCGGGTGTGAAGACCGCGACATACATTTCCGCTCAACCAGGCTTGGTGAAGGCGCAAATTCGGCATTACCTATTTTTGCCTTATTTATGAAAAAAGTATATGCAAACCCATCATTAGGTATTAAAAAGGGTGTGGATTTTGATCCGCCTAAGTCTGGAGTTAACATTATAATTGATTGCGATCAATACAAACAACAGCAACAGGGAACAACTGAAGTGGATAAAAAACTCGGCTTTTGATTTTGTTGAAAGATTGAAGATGTTTCAACCTCTTTGTCATTGCGAGCGCAGCGTGGCAATCGCGAACTACGCATGACCGCTATCCATAGTTCGCGATTGCTTCCGTACCTCGCAATGACAAAGTTGGTTTAGCATTAGGATATAAATAAGGTTAAGGGTTACGACCAAGGTAAACCAATGAACTAGTGAACTAATGAGCAGTGACTTTGACTACAGGGTGGCATTAAAAAACATCCCTCATAAACCGGGTGTATATCAGTTTTGGGATGCGGAGCGTGAGTTAATTTACATCGGTAAAGCTAAAGATCTGCGAAACCGCGTTACCACTTATTTTAATAAAGATATTAATGTAAATGCTAAAACCAGGGTCCTGGTTTCAAAAATACGTGATATCACTTTTACCATTGTTGATACTGAAGTTGACGCATGGCTGCTGGAAAACAGCCTGATAAAAAAACATCAGCCACGGTATAATGTGATGCTCAAGGATGATAAAACATATCCATGGATCATCATTAAAAATGAGAATTTTCCCCGTATATTCTGGACAAGGCGCATCGTACGCGATGGATCAAAATACCTGGGGCCGTATGCATCTGTTAGTATGATGCACAACATTTTAGGGCTTATTAAAGAAACCTATCCGTTACGAACCTGCAACCTGCCGCTCACCAGGCAAAATATTGATAAAGGAAAGTTTAAAGTTTGTTTGGAATACCAGCTTGGCAATTGCAAAGGCCCTTGCCAAAATTATCAGACCGAAGATGATTATAATAATAATATTGAGGAGATAACGGATATTTTATGCGGAAAGATTGGTGCTGTGCTCCGTAACCTCAAAGCAGACATGGAAAGGGCAGTTGCTGATTTGAATTATGAATATGCCCATCGTTTAAAAAGAAAATTTGAGCTGCTCGAAAATTATCAGAGTAAATCAACAATAGTTAATTCGTCAATTACTGATGTTGATGTTTTTAGTATCGCATCCGAAGAGAAGTATGCTTTTGTTAATTATCTAAAGGTAATGAATGGCACAATTATTCAAACACAAACCATCGAACTAAAAAAACGATTGGACGAAAGCGATGAAGAATTGCTAACGCTTGCCATAATAGAGTTCAGAAGCCGTTATGAAAGTCATTCAAAAGAGATCATTGTACCTTTTGATATTGACCTTGAAGATGCTTCCTTAAAATTTACTGTTCCCAAATTAGGCGAAAAAAGAAAGCTACTCGATCTGTCGCAAAAAAATGTGCAGTTCTTTAAAAAGGAAAGGATAGATCAGTACGAAAAATTAAACCCTGAAATAAGAACGGAGCGCCTGCTTACGCAAATGATGAAAGATTTGCGCATGAACCAGCTACCAAGACATATCGAGTGTTTTGACAACTCAAATTTCCAGGGTAAATATCCAGTATCCGCAATTGTAGTTTTTAAAGATGGCAAGCCTTCAAAAAAAGATTACCGGCATTTTAATGTTAAAACAGTAGAAGGCCCGGATGATTTTGCTACTATGGAAGAAGCTGTTTTAAGACGGTACAGGCGCATGCTTGATGAAGGTACAGAACTGCCGCAATTAATTGTTATTGACGGCGGTAAGGGACAGCTCTCATCAGCGTTAAAGAGTCTTAAATTATTAGGCATTGATAAACAGGTTACAATAATTGGTATTGCCAAGCGACTGGAAGAATTATATTACCCCGGCGACCAGTACCCATTGTATCTTGATAAAAAATCGGAAACACTAAAAGTATTACAGCATTTAAGAGATGAAGCACATCGTTTCGGCATTACTTTCCATCGTAAAAAACGTGATAAAGGCACATTAGTTACTGAATTGGAACTAATTGAAGGTATAGGAAAAACCACGGCCGAAAAACTGTTAAAGTATTTCAAATCAGTGAAAAAGATTCGTGAGGCAAAAATGGAAGAGCTGCAGGAAGTGGTAAATACCAAACAAGCAAAAGCTATTACAGCTTATTTTGGAAACAAAAAAGCCTTAGTGAATAATCACCAAGGCACTTAATATTTACTTCCGGACTTTACTGACTTCCGGACTTTCAGACTCGTTTAATACTGCCACAAGTTTATTTCCCAATCCATCAAAGATTTTTTGATTCGTTCAGATTCATAAAGCTTATCAATACCTTTAGCATAATCTTTTATACGCTCATCTTTATCGTTCGATTCTTTTACAACATAACTTGTAAATATCCTTTTCATAAATACGTCGTCAAAGCTTAACCCTGTATTATCGTTACCCTTGCTAACTACTTCTTTGGTTGCTAATAAAGGTCTTGCATCAGGGAAATAAATCCAAAAAGCAGGCTGATAATCAAGATCAAGACCACCGGCCTTTGGTTTAACCATTGGGGCTATACCAATTATACGGGGCTCAAAAATAGACCGTTGCTTGTCAAATATCCAATCTTCCTTTATTCTGAACTTAACTACACTATCAGGATTAAATTCACCGGCTTTTAATACGGATCCGATTTTGTTTCCGTCTTTATCAAATTTATCCACCATGGTGCTATCTGCCATTCTGGCCCTTGCAGCATCCGCAGTAAGTGGTTTTGCAAAACCATCGCCGTCCGGGTCATTTTTGGCATCAGGTGTCGGGTCAAATGCGGTCAACTCACCATCAGCAATTCCATTGATTAAAACGTCAATTAACCGTTGTTTTGGTGAAGCTAAGTAAGCATTCATTTTTTCGCGAACATCTATTTCACGCCATACACGTTTTGAAAATGCCACATCTACCTCACGCAGGTTTGGATAAGGCGTTACTTTAGCGCTTAAAATGTTATTTTTTTTGTAATAGCCATCCAACGGCCTATCAAAAGGTTTTGCTGGTGTAGCCGCTGCTGCAACTTTTTTGGTAGTATCAACTCCCGGTTGGGCACTGGTAGCTGTGCTGCCATTATTTACAGCTGCCTTTTGTGTAGTTTGCGCAGGTTTTTTAACAACCTTTTTCTTACGCTTTTGTGCATAGGTCGCTACGCAAGCTAAACACAATACAATAACCAAAATTTTCTTTTTCATAATACACTTAATTAGCACTGAACGTTATTGGGTCAAGTCCTCGCTGAGCGCCATCAGGGCCTACAGCAATAATATCTTTAAAAACAATCGTAGTACCTGGAGTAACAGTGTTCATTACTGTACGCATAGCGGCTGTAAATTCATTTCCTGATCCGGATAATGTTATTACATCCTGGCGCGGCTTTACAACAACTAAGGTAAAACGGGTTACATTAAATTTAGCATCAAAGTCAAAATTATCAAGCTTGGCAAATATTCTGTCCTGGGCTCTTAGATTCGCGGAACTTGTATTTCCACCGCTTTTACCTGCAAATTGAGGTTTTGGGTCGGGGATACGTTTAACACGGAATAAAGAACTTCCTAAAATAGCTGTCTTTCCGGGCGCTATTTCTCCTGAAACAGTAACAGTTGCAGTACCCATAGTACTAACATTGGCAGTATAATGCCCTGCAGAACCGCTAAGGCTACCGCTGCTGATACTTACTTTAAGCTTTTCTTTGGCAATACCTGGCGCCGAAACTGAAACCGGGTTTGGAACACCAATATATAATACATTCATTTTATCAGGTGATACAACAGCGGATGGTTTTGCTACCTGGTAAGTTTGAGGCGGGGTCTTAAACGTTTGAATTTTACCATCATTATCTTTGAAAGATATGGTACCTGTCCATGTATGTACACCTTCACTACCTGTACTTCCATTGTATATACCTTTACCATTTGCAGTGGGTATTTTGGAACCATCAACTGTAATATCAGGTGACAGTTTTGAATCGTAAGCTGTCAGAAAAACCTGCGCAGTATAAGGCTGGCCAACCAATACATAACTTGTAGGCGCTACTGCTACCGCATCGAACTTATCAAGGTTTACAGTTGCCCTGTCTACTTTACCTAATAATTTTTTAACAACTTCGTTTTCCGCATTTTTGGTATCAGCCTGTATCTTGGCCAATGTGGTCAATGAGGCGCCTAATGGAATACCCTCACCAAAGTAAGCTTCTTCCCATTCCTTTTTAGGGCCTGTTCGTATAACAGGAGCCTCTGCATTAAGGGAGAAATTAACTCCTTGTCTTTCTTTAGTATCCAGTAAAGCAAGTAATTGCTCACGCGTTTCTGTAATTTTTTTATGCAATTCTTCACCATTTTTTTGGTTCATCATAATACGTGGTGACACATCTAAATTTTCCCTTGCATCAACGTCACCTGTATTAGGATTAATGCCCCCACCCGCTGTAATTAATTTCCCCTTTACAACCTCAATATAATCGTTAAGTGATTTTGCTATACTACTTGCCTTTTTGGCCCTATCATAAAATGGTTGGGCTCTCTCTTTTTGCTCTTTAAGCTTGGTAGCTTCGAAAGATGAATAGGTGTTTTGGATACCTTTGTCAACATTTCCTGTTGATGCATCCAAACTTATTCTTATATTTTTGAAGGAATCCATTAAACTATCCGGTACACTCAAGGCCACTAAGCCTAATAGTACCAGGTACAGGATGCCCATCATTTTTTGTCTTGGGGTTTCTTTACCTCCAGCCATGTGCTTTAATTATTAGGTTTAATTATCTAAATTTTTAATTACTTAATTCACACGTGGCTGGTTCATTGCTGAAAGCATATTCCCGTATATTCCATTTAATGTTGATAAGTTCTTCGCTAAACGTGAAACCTCATCTTTAAACTGTTTTGTATCGCTGGCAGAGTCATTAAAGTTTTGAATAGTATTCGACATTTCCTGGTAAAATTTATTCATTGATTTTAAATGATTGCTCGAATCCTGCAATTCCAGTTCATAAACGGCATTTAAGGCTGTAAGATTTTTAGCCATTTTATGTATCTGTTCGTGATAAGATTTTGAATCGATATTTGTACTGGCGAGTTCAGATAAATTTGAAGAAGCTTTTTCAAAAGCAACACTTAAATTATCATAACTGGCAGTCGCCTGTTTAACTTTTGCAGTAAAAGCTATTGTAGCATCACCGGCATCAGTAACACGAGATATAGAAGCTACTTTGTCGCCAAAAGTTGTTAATCCTGTAGCAAGGCTACCTATTAATTCAGGACCAATTTTCGCATCTGCTAACATCTTATCTAAAGCAGCAGTATTTGAAAAATTGTTACCGCCTGATTTTCCTGCTGATGATTTTGGCAATTCGCCCTTATAATCTGTATCTAATTCAGGATAAGCACGTGTCCAGTCAAGTGGTTCACCTTCGCGTTGAAACCCGAGAATAAAGAATAATACTGCTTCTGTTGATAATCCGCCAGCTATAAAGTAGGTAGCGCCCGGCCAGTGTAATATTTTAAACATCAGACCAACAATAACTACAGTTGCGCCCCATGATACGATATTATTAATTCCGTAAGGTTGTTTCTTCCCAGTCGTCATAGTAAATTTTAAAAAGGTTTATTTATAATTTTTGAATTTGTTTGTATAGTGTTTTATCTTTTATCTTTTATATCACGGCCCTGGTAGTTTGTTACGCATCTAAAGCCTATATATGATTTTGCAGTATCCTGGTACTCGTAAGTACGTGTAGAGTTTTGTAGAAAATAACCAACATCTTTCCATGATCCGCCACGAACTACTTTACGTTTAAGAACAGGTGGGTCGCTCGCTTTGGCCTCATAATCAAATGAAGGTGCAAGGTCATGAACAAATGTAGATGCCGATTCATCAAACGCTGAAGAAGTCCATTCAGATACGTTACCGGCCATGTTATATAAACCATAATCATTAGGGAAATATGATTTAACATTAACAGTATAAGCTGCCCCATCATCGGTGTAATTACCTCTTCCCGGTTTAAAGTTTGCCAACAGGCATCCCTTTGCATTTTTTATATAAGGGCCGCCCCATGGATAATCAGTACCCGTTCTGCCGCCGCGGGCTGCATATTCAAATTCAGCTTCGGTGGGCAATGAATAAGGAGCACGATGAGGTAAATGTCTGGCATCTTTATAGGCATCATTATAGCGGGAGCGCCACATATTGAATGCACGTGCCTGGCGCCATGTTACACCTACTACCGGATAATTACGGAAAGCCGGGTGCGAAAAGTAACCCTGAACCATTGGTTCGTTGGCAGCATATGAAAAATCACTTAGCCAAACTAATGTATCAGGATAAACCGGAACAGTGTCACGGTAAATAAAATCAGACCGTTTTTTTGTTTTATCGTTTTTATAATTAGCGGCATTACGCAATACCACTAAAGCATAGTTATATTTTAGCAAACGTACATCAAGTTCGTTCCTGTCAAATATACGGTCATCGCCCTGGTAATACATCCCCTGCAGCTTAGAAGATGCAGCAGCTGCGGCAGCACCTTTTTTAGGGCTCATTACCGGGTATTTTTTTACATATGCCCAGTTAATGAATTTTTTACCACTTGGATTGGCCGGTGCGCCTTTAGCGGGCTTTAAATAATATTTATCATCATTAAGATAACTGGTAATAGCTATAGAATCGCGTACCCAATTTACAAATTGTCTGTATTGGCTATTTGTAACTTCTGTTTGATCCATAAAAAATGGAGCAATGGTAACTTGCTTTGTTTGAGAAATTTGCGCGAAAGTAACATCCTGATCAGTTTGACCCATCAGAAATGATCCTCCGGGAACGTAAACCATTCCGTATGGAACTTCAGCCCTGAAAGACCGGGCCGGGACTCCTGTTACTTCACCTCTGTCGCCGCCTTTGCTGCAGCCGCTCAATATTCCAACAGTCAAAACTGCCATTAAAAAGTATATCTTTTTCATCTTTTAAATCAAAAATTCTTTAATAAAATTAACTGAGTCTAACAATTCGAATATATTAAATTTACCGCATTTAATGCTAAAAACATTTTTTATAGTCAAAAGTAACTTATTTTTTATAGTGTTAAGGTAAACAAATAATTAACAAATTCACATTCCTTTGCCTTGATCACTATAAATTCCTTAAATTGTTTGAATTTATACGGTAAACTTTAAAAAGTGTTGCAAGAAAAAATAATTTATATTATTTAAGTATTATTTATTAACCTGTTTTACATAGTGCTCTATAGCCATAGTCATAGAAGGAGAGGCAGGAGTTGGAGCCGGGATGTCTAATATAAGACCTGCTTCGAGAACTGCTTTGTGCGTTGTAGCGCCAAAAGCAGCTATTCGGGTATTATTTTGCTTGAAATCAGGAAAGTTTTTGTACAGGGACTGAATACTTGAAGGACTGAAAAATGCAATAACGTCGTAAAACACTTCAGCAAGATCAGATAAGTCACTACAAACCGTGCGGAAAAGTACAGCTGGAGTAAAATTATAGCCATTCTCCAGCAAAAACTTTTGTGTTTCTTCGGCGGCAACATCCGAACAAGGGTAAAGAAATTTTTCGCCGGCGTGTTTTTTTAGTACCTCAGCGAGGTCAGAGGCCGTTTGTTTCCCAAAAAAAATCTTTCTTTTCCGGTATTGAATATATTTTTGAAGATAAAGTGCGATAGTTTCGGACAAGCAGAAATATTTCATTTCTATCGGAACCTCAAAACGCATCTCTTCACATATCCGAAAAAAATGATCTGCTGAGTTACGGCTTGTGAAAATCACAGCGCTAAAATCAGCAAGATTGATTTTTTCCTTACGGAAATCTTTTGCCGGTACACCTTCCACATGAATAAATGATCTGAAATCAATTTTCAAATTAAGCTTTTTAGCAAGCTCGGCGTATGGATTCTTATCGTTTTCAGGTTTTGGCAAAGTAACTAAAATGCTTTTAACCTTTTTCTTTCTATCTTCCAAATTCAATTCGTGTAACTGCCTAAAAGTTTATATTAAGTGCCTTGATCATAATTAAAATAGGGCATATTTCGAGGGCACAAAGATAGATAAATAAATAAAATTTATGAAATCGAAAGTTAGAAACGATATTTACACTGTTGCGTACATATTGCCATGCAAATATAATAGCTATAAGTATCAGGGTAAAAATCAATAAGTAAGGAATAAACCGTTCAGAAAGTAGACTAAAGCATACTCCAACACTTAAAAGCACAAAAGCAATATTAAAATATGTTAAATTTAATATTGTTATATATTCGCTTATTATTTTGCTTATATCAAAAATAAATCCAATAAGTTTTAATACTAAAAATTTAAGCGCAAATAAAAGGCCGATGACAACTGAAAGTAAAATAAAAAGCTGAAAGCCGCTTATACTGTAATAAACATTGTAATATTCTACCAGCTGACATAAAACAAGACCAAATGTTAAACTAAATAATAAAAATAATCCTATAAAGGCTTCAAAATTGATCGGACCACCTTCTTTTTTTGGTTGTGAAAGGGTTTGCCTGGTGTAAAATGACTGCAAAACAATTTTAATATCCTTTCCTAAAAATAAATTCAACAGTCCTGTGTATACTAACAAGCCAACTAATGTTACAATTAACCACAGGCTGCGCGATTTTCGGACTTGCCCGCTTCCGAATATACTTTTTGATTCTGAGGGACTATGAATGTAAATACCAGGTATTCTATTTTTCCATATTTTGCTCAAATACGGATTTTTAATTGTTGAATCACGTATTAAATAAAGCATACTTATTGAATCGGCTAAAAATTGTTCGCGCCTGGCTTTAACTAATGCCGAGGAATCGGCAGCTGATAGTTTAATGGGCTGTGTGGCGGTTGGTCTTAAACTGTCCTTTTTCTTTAGTGTTAACGAATCAAGCTGAGCATAACCCGTACAACAACAGATAAAAACAAACAATACGCAAAAAAAAGTAAAACGCATTTTATAAAACAACTTACCCATTATATTACTGACAAAATTACTTGAAATAATTGGTTCTTTTTATTAAGAAATTGTGTCCTATATACTTTTTTATTACATCCGGCAATTATTCATAAAAAAGACACTTCTTTCGCTATTGTATTACGAATCCAGTTCCATAATATATTAAAAGTCACAAACAACTTTCAGTAATATTTTTAATCGAATTCCTGGAAAATATGATCCTTTCAATTAAACAATTTAAAAACATAATTCAGCAGTTGCTGTTTGATAAGTAGGCTGTTCCTTTCATTAAATACATTTTTTCTTATTAAATTTAACATAATTTAAGGGTTATTTAATTAACTATATATTACGATTTTATATTTTTTGTATATATTAATCTATTGTTATTAATAAAAATTAATTGGTATGAAAATAATTTTATTTTTAGCGATAAACCTGCTTGTTGCGGGTTCCGTTAGCGCACAGTATATGGATCCTGAGTATCTTGGTAACCGGCCGTATAAAATCCATTTAAACAGGCACATTTATGATTTTTATAAGCCACGTGTTGGTTTAGAAGCAGGAGTAAGCATTTCAAATACTGTTAATGCCTATAATTCAAAGTTCAGCACGGCTGCAATTACTGGCTTTCAAGGTGGGATTATGTTTGAGCTTCCACTTTTTTACCCGCTTTCTTTTGCACCCGAAGTTTTATATTCGCAAAAGGGTTATGCAACTCCTACAGCAGATGGTAATTTTACGCAGCGTACACAGTATATTGATGTTCCGGTACTTATCAAATTTAAAGTTGGACCTATATTTAATATCTATTTGGGCCCTCAAGTTTCCTATTTGCTGTCTACGCAAAATACCTGGGATAATGGCATGCAAGTAACCAATGAACATTATTATGCCACTTCAGGTTACCATCATGTTTTTAGTGGTGTTGGTGGTGTAAGCTTTGACCTTGGCCATTATGTTGAACTTCATGCCAGGTATGTTATAGATTTTCAACCAATTAAACCAGATGGTGGTGCAACCTATCTTGAGTCGTATAAAAACCAGGTATGGCAAATTGGATTAGGATTTAAGTTATAAATACTATTACCCGGATCCGGCAGGGTCTTACTTTATTAAGTTATTCTTTTACTATTTTTTTAATAGCTGTTTCACCACCTTGTTTTACTACCAGGTAGTAAGTGCCATTTAGGGTCCAGCTGAATGATTTACTGAATATTGGCGAAACAATTCTGTCTTCCCATATAGGTTTGCCTTCGTTGTCGGTAAGCTCCACTTCAGCAGCGGTTTTGTCTGGCAGGCTAAATGTTAACAAGGTTTTGCCGGCCCAAAATTGAGGAACCAGGCTCACATCCTGTATCTCTAATCCAGGTTTATATGCACCTATAATTTGCTTTGCATCGCTTTGTATGGGTTCAGATACATAATAGCTAACACGAGTGCTGATGCCTTCCTTGCTGGTGATGGTATAATCAAAAGTTTGCGTGTTACGTACGAGTTCGCGGGCAGCTGTAACAGCTACCGGAGTTAAGGCAGCTACTGGAGTTGAGGCCGCGGTTACCGGCGAAACAGCAACTTGTGCTCCTCCATTTTGTGGCACAGATGCAACAGCCGCAGGCGCTGCTGCTTGCAGTACCGATGCAGGCACAACAGTCGATGGTGTTACACTTGGCGGTGCTGCAGCAGGAGTAGCAACAGCTAAAGGAATTGTAGTTAGCGGTATAGACGCAGGCACAATAGCTGATGGTGCTGCACTTTGCGACACCGCTGCAGGCGCAACAGCCGAAGAAGCTGTAGTTTGAACCGGCACTCCTCCCCCTGTATTTATATTATTGCTTGCTGAATGGAGAACGGAATCATGAGGGGTTGCTGTTTTATGTAAGGCGTCATTATTTGAAAGCGTATTGCTGTCATTTAGATCACCGCCTGTTTTGCTCGGGGCAGATGATATCCGGTTAAGTACTGCAATCTGTGTACGGACTGCCTTTCGGTCTTTTGCTGGCAGAAACTTCATGTTAACGCCATTAACCATTGTGTCGCGGCCATGAAACTCAATGTTTACATCCCCGTTATTTTGTGCCAACAGTGCTTTTGGTGAAATCAAAATCGCTGTAATACAAGTCATAAACACCAGTTTAAGACTTGGTTTTAAGGATAAATATTTCATACAAGGTAAATTTTTAAGTTATAATATAACTAAGTAAATTTATTAAGAATAAGTCACTTTATAACGAAAAAATGGCTATTAAATTTTTGTTTAAGGCAAAAAATGTGAGTCTTAGGAGGATTCATAGTACAACAGTTTTCCTGGTTTATTTCACTGCGTTAGCAGGTATTATTAGATAAATATTTAGAAGCCCGGTAATTGGATTTACCTTTGCCGTTATTAACATGTTCAAGTAATTAAACTATATCATCTCAATTAAAGCATGTCCGGCATATATATTCATATTCCTTTTTGTAAACAGGCATGTCATTATTGCGATTTTCATTTCAGCACATCATTAAAATACAAGGATGAGCTTTTACAATCGATAATTAAAGAGATACGATTACAAAAAAATTACCTCGACAACGAAACCATTGAAACTATTTATTTCGGCGGGGGTACACCATCTTTATTAAGCGATAATGAAATAAATTTAATTATCGGAACCATAACAGGATTACATACAGTTTCAGCAAATGTGGAAATTACACTTGAGGCTAATCCTGATGATTTAGATAAGGCCGAATTAACTTTTTTAAAGAATACTGAAATAAACCGCTTAAGTATAGGCATACAATCTTTTTTTGATGATGACCTGGAGTGGATGAACCGTGTACACCGGGCCAATGAGGCCGAAGCCTCAGTAAAAAGAGCCCAGGACATAGGTTTTGAAAATATAACGGTCGACCTTATTTATGGATACCCTTTGTTAAGCGATCAGAAATGGAAACACAATTTAAAAAAAGTTTTTGAATTAGGCGTCCCCCATGTTTCATCTTATTCGATGACGGTTGAACCTCAAACTGCGCTTGCATCCTTTATTAAAAAGAAAAAGCAACCAGCAATGGATGATCAGCAGAGCGCTGCACAATTTATTTTATTGATGGATGCCATGCAATCGCAGGGCTTTGAACATTATGAGATATCTAACTTTTGCAAGCCCGGACATTATTCCAGGCACAACTCTAATTATTGGAAGGGTGTAAAATATCTTGGTATCGGTCCTTCGGCACATTCTTATAATGGCGAAACACGACAATGGAATGTAGCAAACAATGGTAAGTATATCCACGCTTTAGAGCTAGGTAAAATACCTGCCGAGACGGAGTTGCTAACGGAAATTAACCGGTTAAATGAATATATAATGACCTCCTTAAGAACCATGTGGGGCCTTGACCTAAATAAGCTGAATTCAATTGCCGCAGCATCTGCCACGCCATTACTCAAGTTAGCAGAACGTTTTTTTGATAATGATTGGATAAGTCAAAAAGATGATATCATTTATCTTACCCAAAGCGGTAAACTATACGCAGACCACATCGCCTCTGAGTTATTTTTTTAAGAAGCGTTGGAATGCTATAATGAAGTTTAACACTTACAACATTACCTCCATCCTTTACTGCTGAATTCATTTCACCTCAAATATGATAAGTTAGAAATATTCTGCTTTTAAAAAAACCGGGGATTTCTTTTCCCCGTATCTTCTACCAAATCACATATTAATAAAATGAAAAAAATTATTATCGCGGCCCTTGCATTAGTAGCTATTGCAGTTGCGCCGAAAGCAAATGCTCAAACTAAAATGGTAGGCGGTGCTGCCATGTATCCTACTAAAAACATTGTTGAAAATGCTGTAAACTCAAAAGATCACACTACGCTGGTTGCTGCCGGTTTAGTTGAAACTTTAGAATCAGCAGGTCCGTTCACCGTATTTGCTCCAACAAATGAAGCTTTTGACAAATTACCAGCCGGAACAGTTGATAATCTTGTAAAACCTGAAAACAAAGCAACTTTAACCAAAATTTTAACTTATCATGTTGTTGCAGGCCGACTAAGCGCTACAGACCTGTGGGCAAAAGTTAAAGCCGGCAACGGAAAAGCTGAATTAACTACAGTACAAGGCGGTACTTTAACCGCTATGGCAAAGGGTGAAAAGCTATACCTGGTTGATGAAAAAGGCGGAAAGTCATGGATCACAATTGCCGATGTTAATCAAAGCAATGGAGTAATACATGTAGTAAATGCAGTGTTAATGCCTAACTAAGTAGTTTGCAATAGGAAGTTACCAGTATGCAGTTTTCAGTAGACGGTTTGCAGTTTCAAATTAATAACTGCAAACTGTCTATTGAAAACTGCAACTGAAAAGCTGGCTTTTTGTCAGAAAAATATCAAAAACAAAGTTCCGTATTTTTGGTTTTTCTCATTTAATTAATTTTGCGTGTTAATTAATTGTGAAAGATGGGCATGAAACTTACTACAATAGACAGCATTGATCATATCGGTAAAGATGACTTTATTAACAATTATTTAAATCCGCGTAAACCTCTTATTATCCGCAAAGCAACCGAAATGTGGCCCGCTTTACAAAAATGGACCTTTGAATACCTTAAAGAAGTTGTTGGTGACAAGATGGTTCCTTTATACGATAGTTCGAAAGCTGATCCATCAAAACCTATTAATGCTGCTGCTGCCGAAATGAAGTTTGGCGATTACATAGATCTGATACAAAAAGAGCCGACCGATTTGCGCATTTTTTTGTTCGACCCAATAAAACATGCCCCCAAGTTATTAGATGATTACCGCTCATCTTCAGACCTGACGGGTGGGTTTTTAGACAAATATCCAAATATGTTTTTTGGTGGTGCTGGCTCCGTGACTTTTTTGCATTACGATATTGACCTGGCGCATATATTCCATACGCACTTTTTGGGGCGCAAGCATGTCATTTTATTTGACCAAAAATGGAGCGACCGTTTGTATTGCATCCCATTTGCAACTTATGCGCTGGAAGATTATGATATTGAAAAACCAGACTTTAAAAAATTCCCGGCATTGGAGGGAATTGAAGGACAAGAAGCTTTTTTAGAGCATGGCGATACGCTGTTTATGCCAACGGGCTATTGGCATTGGATGAAATATCTGGATGGTTCATTTTCCCTTTCATTGCGTGCCTGGGATAAATCATGGGCTATAAAAGCCAAAAGCCTTTATAATTTAACCATACAACGCAAATTTGATGACCTGATGAAGAAAAACTTTAAAAAGAAGTACATGGGTTGGAAGGAGGAACTGGCGATAAAGCGGGCAAATAAAGCGCTTTTAGAGAATGAGCCAGCATAGTTGACGTTTTAAACAAATTATTAATGCACTTCGGAGTTTAATTTCGTTAATTTGTTACTTTTCATGTTAAGTTACGTTTAATATAGCTTTATATGTAACTTTTTTTGATCCGAAGCAAAACGAAAATATGAGCTTTATTCTTAGCCCCATTCATACAGTTGAAAGTATTAACCCTTCAGATTTTAAGAAGAACTACTTAAATCCACGCCAGCCTTTGGTGATCAAAGGTTTAACTAATAATTGGCCTGCGCGTGAAAAGTGGACTCCCTCCTATTTAAAAGAAGCTGTAGGCAAAAAGGTGGTGCCTTTGTACGATAATTCAAAAGCTGACCCATCAAAACCGATCAATTCGGCAGCGGCAGAAATGCCTTTTGATGATTACATCGACTTGATCATGTCGAAACCTACCGAGTTAAGGATCTTCTTTTTCAATATTTTTAAACAGGCCCCGCAGTTATTGGAAGATATAGCTTTCCCCAAGGAACTGATGGGCGGCTTTTTAGAAAGCATGCCATCCATGTTTTTTGGCGGTTCCAATTCAGTTACATTTTTGCATTACGATATTGATCTGCCCCATATATTCCATACGCATTTTGGCGGCCGCAAACATGTGATCCTGTTCGAGAACAAATGGAAGCGCCGACTATACTGCATTCCCAATGCTACTTACGCGCTGGAAGATTATGATGTACAAAACCCCGATATTAAAAAATTCCCGGCATTGGATGGCGTGGAAGGTATTGAAGTCTTTTTAGAACATGGCGATACCTTGTTTATGCCAACCGGCTACTGGCATTGGATGAAATATGTAGAAGGCGGTTACTCCCTCAGCTTACGTGCATGGGATGCTTCACTTACACGTAAAGCGGCAAGCATATATAACCTGGCTATCAAAGGCGGCTTAGACAGCGTACTCAAAATGACTTTTAAAGCCAATTATGCCAAATTCCGCGAGGAATTAGCTGTTAAATGGGCTGACAGGGAATTGGCTGCCGGAAGGCCTTTTTAAGTCTTGAGTCCTAAGTCGAAAGTTTTAAGTTTTAATTAAGGGTTTGAAAAAACGACTTAGGACTCAAGACTTCAGACTTACTTCTTTCCCTTTAATACTTCCAGCTTGCTCCTGGTATCCTGAGTTTCCCGAAGGCTTAATGATTTGCTGTAGGCTTCTATGGCTTTTTGTTTATCCCCTGCACTGGCATAATAATCGCCCAAACTATCCCAGGCATTGGAACTTTCAGGGTAATTTTCAATGTTTCTTTTAAAAAGCGCATAAGCGTAATTCATTTTTTGCATACCCATATAACCATAGGCCATGTCATTTATCATTTCTTCAGTAGGTAAAACCTGATAGCCCATTTGTTTTGATACCTTATTAAAATGAGCGCTTACCAGCGAATCGGGGTTTAACCCGGGATGCGCACGTACATAATTCATATCGAAATGATAAAACTTAAACAAATATCTTAAAGCATCATATTCGGCATTTAACTCAACTGATCCATGCCATTCGTTAGGATAAAATTTAGAGCCAAGCCGTAACCCTGGGGAATTGAGATCATGCAAAGTATGTGCAAAATTTAATACCGACCGGGTTAGCACATAATTTATGCTGGTATCCTTTAAAACAGAAATGGTATCTAAACCTGCAGGTAAGTTATTTGCAATACCTACAAATAATGCCCTGTTGCTGAAATTATGTTGGGAAAGTTCACTTTCATACTTTTTTATCCATTTCTGGCCATCCCACCATAAACTTGGGTCAATGGCTATATAAGCATTGAACAAGTTTGTATGATTAATGAAAGCGTTCACCACTGCTAATCCGCCTAAGGAATGTCCGCTTAAAACGCGATAGGATGTGGTTGGATAATGAGCATCTATGTAAGGAATCAGTTCTTTTTCTATGAAACTTATAAAATTCTCCCCGCCGCCTGATTTTCTGGCATCGCTGGCATTTATAATTCTATCCGGATTAACATGTGTTGGAGTTAGGTCCCGCTCACGATCAGAATTGGTAATGCCTATAACGATCATATCCGGGGTAATTCCGCTTATTTGCTGAACTATAGCGACTGCCGATTGAAAATGATTTTCCCCGTCAAGGATATATAAAACCGGGTAACGTTGATTTTTATCACCATCGGGAACGTGTACATAAATTACCCGTTTTTCATTTAGTATTTTGGAATAAACTGTATCAATTGTACCAATAACTATCCTGTTGTCTCTTTTTTGAGCAATGGAGGTGAAAAATATTGATGACAGAAGCAGGGAGAAAAATATCTTCATAACAAAAATTGAATTTATTGATAAATGATAGTCCCTCCACTTCGTTAAAATCTTCAAAAGGTATCAATGCAGATAGGACGTGCCACAAAAAAATTAGTTACAGGAATTTTACTTTGTTTAAAATCCGAAGTCAATTTAAAGAACAGCTTTACTATAATTTTTATACAATTGAAATAGTTCGGCCGACAATTATTTTTAACTTATCCTGCACATCTTTGTCAAGAAAACCAACCAATAAGCGGATTTCGGTTTTTTCTTTGCCTTCTATATATTCTACGGATTTAATTTTAATACTCAACGCATTTTCATTAATCAAAACCCTGATTAAGTTTCCGGGAGCAATTTCTCCATCCATAACTTCACCTTCCAAAACTTGCCCATGGTTAGTTAGCGTAAAAATATTATTTACCTTAAATCTTGCCATCTCAAATTTAACTCGTATGATCCATCACTATTACCCAATCCCCTTTTATCTTTTTAAACCATAGGGTAAAATAACCGCCTGGATTATCCTTCAAACGTTTTAAATTCCACGCGCCCAGTACAAAAGCGTTTGTCTTATCAATGAGATCAACTTTTATAATTGTAAATGTAAGTATACCCATAAATGACTTATCGGGGTACCGGCCATTATAATGATCTAAGGCCGCTTGCCAGCCATAGGTGGGCGCGGCGCTGCCGACAAATATAAGTGAGTCAGATTTCCAGTACCCGTCCATAAACTTGTCAATACTGCCTTTGTTCCAGGCTTTTTGTTGTCTTTCCAAAACTCTTATAATTGCCTCTTTATCCTGGGCAAAAAGAAAACAAGAGTAAAGAAGCAAGAAACAGGAGAGAATATATTTTTTCATATATTAAAGATAATTGTCTGGAGTCTAATTTACTGCATTTAAGAACTTTCAAGGTATTTTTACGCATGTTTGTTTGTTGAAGTTTTTCAATTCGATAAATTAGTGCAGACTAAAGATTAAAATAAATTCTTCGATAAATATTAATCAGGTAAACCAGCTTTATCTTTACGTTTATGAAACACATCCTTTGTTTTGGTGAAATATTATGGGATACTTTTGGCGATGAAAAAGTAGCCGGCGGAGCGCCTATGAATGTTGCCCGCCATTTAGTACAGCAAGGTATGCCGGTTTTATTTGCCAGCAGGGTTGGTACAGATGCTTCGGGTAAGGGATTAGTTGAGTTTTTAAAAACCAGCGGATTATACAGCGATCTGTTACAAAATGATGATAAGCTACCTACCTGCGAAGTTACTGTTCAGTTAGACAAAAATGGGCAGGCGACCTATATCATACCCGAGCCGGTATCATGGGATAATATTCAAACAAGTGATGTATTAAACAAGGCTGCTGAACCTGCATCGGCTATTGTATTTGGCAGCCTGGCGTGCAGGGAAGAAACTACACGTAATACGTTGCTAAATTTACTGAATGAAACAACGGCTTTAAAGGTATTTGATGTAAACTTACGTGCTCCTCATTATGCTCTCTCAACTATTGAAACACTTGCGGCAAAGGCTAATGTATTAAAAATGAATGAAGATGAAGCGGCATTATTGATCGGTGGAAATAGCCAAAATTTAAAAGAAAAAATCATTGAATTCCAAAAAACTTATCATCTTAAAACAATTTGCGTTACCCGGGGCGAAAACGGGGCAATAGTATGGCATGACCAGGTTTTTTTTGAACATCCAGGTTTTAAAGTGACCGTTGTAGATACAGTTGGTTCGGGGGATGCTTTTTTAGCAACTTTTATTGCTGGGCTGCTTGAAAAAAAACCTATGCAAAGCGTTTTAGAAAGAGCCTGTAAAATAGGGGCGTTTGTGGCAAGCAGAAGGGGCGCTAATCCTATATATGAGGCGGAAAGCCTCACCTAAATCCTCATCGGTAAGCTACTGTCTGTATTAAAAATTAGATGCCCCGTAGGGGTTATCCGTTTGTAGAAAACAGAATAACAAAGCAAATTTGCCCGGTCATGGGCTACCCTTAGCGAATTGGGTAACCCCTGATGGGGCAAAATGGACGTTTTGAATTAAATTCTACAAACGTATAGCCCCCTACAGGGCATAAAGGCTTAACCAACCTTATATAAGATGCATACACACAGCGGTCTGGTACGGGGGACTTTAATTCGTTCTTAATATATCCTTTAAGAAAATATTTTTTAAAAGTTCCCTCCTATCGGGGGGAGATTCCGAGGGAGCTGGGTTTGCTTTGTCATTGTTTCATAACAATTCAATTTAAAAGAGGCTATTTCAAACTTTTAAAGAAAATTATCCGTTAATTTATGTCAGAAAGGGTATCGTATGCGCGGTTTTGAATTTTCGAAGTTTAAATCAAATCAAATTCCAAAGGGCGGATTTGAAGAATTATTAAAGTTATTCCTGGAATTGCTTAATTATACATCCGGCGATGCTGGCGAAGCCTTGGCATGGATGAATGAACTTGATAAGCAATATAACATTACCAATGATGAATATGGCATGGGTAATTTTATTGATGACCTTAAACAAAAAGGTTACCTGACCGAGGAAAATCAAAAAGGAGAGTTCAGGATCACTGCAAAAACAGAGCAAAGTATCCGCCAGTCGGCGCTGGAAGAAATATTCGGCAAACTAAAAAAATCCGGTAAAGGTAATCACGTCTCACCACAATCCGGGCAGGGTGATGAAAAAAATGCTGAACGGCGCGAGTTTGAATTTGGTGACAGTTTGGACCAGATCAATATGACGCAATCTATTCATAACGCACAGGTTAATCATGGTATCGGCGATTTTATGATGACCGAACGTGACCTGGAAGTAGAAGAAATGGATTATAAAACCCTCACTTCTACCGTATTGATGATAGATATATCACATTCTATGATCCTATACGGCGAAGACAGGATAACACCGGCCAAAAAAGTGGCTATGGCGCTGGCTGAGCTTATCCATACCAAATATCCTAAAGACACTTTGGATATAGTGGTTTTTGGTAATGATGCCTGGCCTATCACTTTACAGGATTTACCTTATTTACAGGTTGGCCCATATCATACCAATACCTATGCAGGTTTGGAATTAGCTACCGACTTGTTAAGGAGACGCAAAACACATAACAAACAAATATTTATGATCACCGATGGCAAGCCTACCTGCCTGAAAGAAGGTACTAAATATTATAAAAACAGCATAGGGCTCGACCGTAAGGTTGTTAATAAAACCCTGAATATGGCCGCCCAATGTAAGCGGCTTAAAATACCTATCACTACCTTTATGATAGCCAAGGACCCCTATCTGCAGCAATTTGTACGTAAATTTACCGAAACTAATGGCGGTAAAGCATTTTACAGCTCACTGAACGGTTTAGGCGAATACATTTTTGAAGATTATATCCGTAACAGAAGAAAAACTGTTAGGTGATTTGAAGATGTGTTAATTTGAAAATATGAAGATGTGCAGGTGGAAATTACCCAATGACTAATGACTTAATGACAAATGACTAATAAACTAAATATAAAAACGCTCGGTCAGTTAAAAAAAACGGATTATAAAAGCCGGTCAGTAAAAGATGAATTAAGGGCTAACCTTATTTTGCAGTTGAAAAAAGGAGAAGGAGGTTTTGAAGGGATAGTTGGTTTTGAAGATACTGTTATTCCTGATTTGCAAACAGCGATACTTTCGAGGCATAACATATTATTATTGGGGTTACGCGGACAGGCAAAAACACGTATTGCCCGCTTACTGGTTAACTTACTGGATGAATATATGCCTTATATTGAAGGCTCCGAATTGTATGATGACCCTTTAAATCCTATATCATGGTTCGGCCATCACGAAGTACTCACAAAAGGTGATGATACTCCAATTGCATGGGTACACCGCTCTGAACGCTACACCGAAAAACTGGCAACGCCGGATGTTACAGTTGCCGATTTGATTGGTGATGTTGATCCTATCAAGGCTGCAACCATGAAACTTACTTACTCTGATGAGCGTGTTATCCATTTTGGGTTAATACCGCGTGCTCACAGGGGGATTTTTGTTATCAATGAACTGCCCGACCTTCAGGCGCGGATACAGGTATCGTTATTTAACATTTTGCAGGAAAGGGATATACAGATCCGTGGATTTAAGTTACGACTTCCGCTTGATATACAGTTTGTTTTTACAGCCAACCCTGAAGATTATACAAACCGCGGTTCCATCGTTACCCCGCTCAAAGACCGTATTGAAAGCCAGATATTAACCCATTATCCGCGCACAGTAGATATTTCCCGTCAAATAACACAACAGGAGGCATCACTTACTCCGGAACAGCGCAGTACAATAGAAACTGACGGCTTAGTAAAAAACCTTGTTGAACAAATTGCATTTGAGGCACGCAACTCAGAATATATTGACAAAAAGTCGGGAGTTTCGGCGCGTTTAACTATATCAGCATTTGAAAACCTGGTAAGCAATGCCGAAAGACGAATGCTTATAAATCATGAAACCAGCACCTTTGTGCGGATTTCCGATTTTCTCGGCGTTATACCTGCTATTACAGGCAAAATTGAACTGGTTTATGAAGGCGAACTGGAAGGTCCAGGTAAAGTGGCAAATATTCTGATTGGTAAAGCAATCAAAACACTGTTGATCCAGTTTTTCCCCGATCCTGAAAAAACTAAAAAAGCAAAAGCACCAAACCCATATGCCGAAATTATTAATTGGTTTGGAGATGGAAATAATTTATCAGTAATTGATGAGCTCCCTCAGCAGGAATATAAAAAAGCTTTAAATTCGGTTACCGGCTTAAAGGTGCTTGTTAAAAAATTTCATCCCCGCTTAACTGAAAACCAGGAGTTATTATTAATGGAATTCGTTTTGCATGGCTTGTCTGAATTCTCTCAATTAAATAAGGGTTTCCTTGATAATGGTTTTGCTTTTTCGGATATGTTTAACAGCCTGTTCAACCTGCAGCCTGATGAAGACGACCAGGATGATGACCGTTATTAATTCGCTTTTTTTAATAAATACGAAACAAAATTTTACCTCGCCTTTATTAGTGGCAGGGCTTTTAGCGATTGACTTTTATGTATTAAGTGGCGTACGCGGCATATCGAAAAAGTGGCGTTTCCTTAATAACAAATCTTTCATTACCGCCTATTGGCTATTTTCCTGTTTATTAATCGCTGATATTCTATTTGTAATTTTTTCGAGGGTGGAATTTGGTATCCGCCTGATTTTACTTGTATTATTTTTCCTGGTTCTCTTATTTAAAGTATCGTATGTTCTATTTATATTAATAGATGATTTGCGCCGGGTAATACTTTATTATATTAATCGGCGCAAAAAAACATTACTTGCAAATACAGTTCAATCTCACCAATTCGATATTCCCCGGTCCGAATTTCTGATGAAAGCAGGCTTACTGGCAGGAGCTATTCCATTAGCAGCATTAAAGCTTAACATGAAAAGCGGGCTTTACGATTATCACATAAAGCGGCATACGCTATATCTTCCTAATTTGCCAAAATCTTTTGATGGTATTAAAATAGGCCAGATTTCAGACTTACACACAGGCAACTTTGACAACAAAAAAGCAGTACTCGGCGGTGTTGAAATGCTCATGCGTGAAAAAGCTGATTTAATTTTTTTTACCGGAGATCTTGTTGATTCCCAAAGCAGGGAAATGATAAATTATCAAGATGTTTTTAGCAAAATAAAAGCGCCGCTTGGTGTATATTCTTGTACCGGGAATCATGATTATGGTGATTATTCATGGTGGCCAGACATTGCAGCAAAAAAGAAAAATCTGGATGATCTAATTGCTGTTCATAAAAACATGGGTTGGAATCTGTTGATGAACGAAAACCGTCGTTTAAAAGTTAACGGCGAGGAGATTGGTATCCTTGGTGTTGAAAACTGGGGTGAATTAGTTTGGGTCCCAAAACGCGGAAAAATGGACCTTACAGTAAAAAACACGGACGATTTACCTGTAAAATTGCTTTTATCTCATGATCCCTCGCATTGGAGGGCACAAATATTACCGCAGTATCCACAAATTGATATAATGTTTTCAGGCCATACTCATGGCATGCAGTTAGGCGTTCAAACAAATCATTTTCAATGGAGCCCAATAGAATATATTTATAAAGAATGGGCAGGGCTTTATAACGAAGGCAAACAACAACTATATGTAAATGTTGGCTATGGGTCTTTCGAGGTACAAGGAAGAGTTGGAATATTACCGGAGATTACGATATTTGAATTAAAAGCCACAACCAACCCTTTAATAAAAGCTTAAAAAAGTTTTATCCTTATCTTCATGATAAAAAAAATATTGCAGTCTGTTTTTGACTTTCTGCTTCTCAGCAATATTTTCATGTCTTTATGCGCGGTTGCGCAGGGGCTGGTTACTTTTTATTTAATTGGGGCGAAGCCCGTTTTACCTGTTATTGGCTTATTGTTTACTTCTACACTCGGCATTTATAATTTTTGTATCTTAATTACAAAACCTGAGAATACCGACAAGTCACCTTACAAACGCGTGCGTTGGTTTTATGCGCACTACAGGTTAATGGTGACATTTACAATGGTGTCATTACTCTCGCTAATACCCTTGTTTTTTTTAATGTCCATGGAGTCAAGGGTCCTTCTTATTTTTTTAAGCGTAATTTCCTTTTTGTACAGCATCCCATTATTTTCATTAGACGACCGAAAATTTGGATTTAGAAATATACCCGGGCTAAAGCAATTTCTCATTACCCTAGTGTGGACTATGAGCACTGTATTGTTGCCTATATTGGAAGCACAGCACGCTTACTTAACAAATATATCCTTGCGGGATACTACCATCCTTATTGCTAAACGCTTTCTGTTTATAGCGGCATTAACGGTTCCGTTTGATATCCGCGACCTGTTTCAGGACAAACTATTAGGGGTAAAAACAGTAGCTGTTATGTGGGGCGAAAAGAACGCTTACCTGTTTTGCCAGGCATTGCTTGCCGGATATATTGTATTGCTCTTCCTTTTCAGAAATAATGGCTTTAATTCTAGTTTTTGGGCTTTAACCATAACTGCTATTTTAACCGGCTGGCTTATATTTAAATCAAAATGGGAAAAGAATGAATATTACTATTTTTTCTATCTTGATGGAGTTTTAATACTGCAATATTTTATTTTATTAATATTCAATAGGATTAGTAGCTAAGCTATTCCACAACCGGCAAAGCTATACAACTTGCAAAGCTCATTGAATGAAATATTTTTTGCGTTGCAACCTGATAATCACTTTCCTTGGCGTCAAATATATTTGGAACATACTTTTGCGGATTACGGTCAATAATGGGGAACCATGTGCTTTGCACCTGCACCATTATTTTATGCCCCTTCTTAAACACATGGTCAGCGCCATGTAAACCTATAGTATATTCTTCTACTTTTCCAGGTGTGATTGGTTCTGGCTTGGAAAAACTGTTTCTGAATCTTCCGCGAAACACATCATCAGCGATCATTAATTCATAACCCGACATTTTAGGTTCTTTTTTATACTCCTGCGGATAAACATCTATTAATTTTACCACCCAATCTGCATCGCTGCCCGATGTTGAAGCATACAGTTTAGTCGCCACATTGCCTGTGATAGTAACATCCTGCGTAAGTGTATCGGTTTGCCAGGTTAATACATCAGGGCGGTTATCAACAAAGCGCTGGTCGTCAGTAAGCCATGTGTACCAGCGTGAACCCGGCCCATAGGTTTCTTCAATTGGCCTTGCACGGTAGGGAACCGGTTTTGATGGGTCAGATACATAACTATCAAAAGTTTTAGTTACTGAAGCCGAAGGTTTTTCAAAAGAAAGCTTACCATTTTCGTGGAAATAAATATTTTTTATTACAGCTTCTTTAGGTGGCCATGCTGTATAATTCATCCATTTATTTGATCCTGTCTGAAATGAAATGGCCTCAGCAAATTTGCCGTCACCTTTACCTTTTAAATACCAGGCAAACCATTTCGCCTGAATTTCTTTTCTAAAATGGGCGGCAGTAGGCTGATCATCAAACTTAATATTACCCAGGTTTGTTCCTTCGCCACCAGCCCAGCCACCATGCCTCCATGGTCCTAATACAATAAAGTTCCGATGGTTTTTATCCTGCTTTTCTAAAGCGCGGTAAGCATCTTGTGGTCCTACCATATCTTCCTGGTCCCACCAGCCACTTACATGCTGTATGGCAAGGCGCGGTGAATCGAGCCTTGAGGTAAGCGCTTCCTCTTTCCAGTAGGCATCATAATTTGGATGTATGGTGAAATCATTCCAGCTTGGCAGTTTACCATGAACATACTTTTTATTCATGTTTGATAACGGCCCAAGTTTGAGATACCAGTCATAAGTATCGTAATTACCAAACTGGTAAAGTGAATCGGTTTTTGATATTTCTTCCATAAAAGCATATTCAAAAGCATAGCTTAAACGGAAAGCGCCATTATGATGCAAGTCATCATTCATAAACATATCCGATGGGGTAGCCTGTTCAGAAACAGCTTTTAAAGCCGGGTGCGGGTCGCTGGCAGCTATAATAGTTGTCCAGCCATCATAGGATATACCATACATCCCTACATTGCCATTATTATCAGGTATATTTTTAAGCAGCCAATCAATAGTATCATAAGTATCACTGCTCTCATCAATTGCTTTAGGATCTTTTTTATTACGGCTAAAACGCATCATCGCGTATTTCCCTTCAGACATATATCTGCCTCTTATATCCTGGTATACAAATATATAACCATCCTCAGCCATATCTTTTGTATAATCTGGCTTGTCGGGACTTGGGCGTTGGCTAACCCCATAAGGGGTCCTTAGCATTAAAAAAGGTAACTTTTCGGACTGATCTTTTGGTGTATAGATAACAGTATACAGTTTAATTCCATCCCGCATAGGGATCATTACTTCCTTACGGTTATATTTATCATCAGGTTTGGATTGCTGCGCAATTGCACTAACTGTGCTTAACAGTAAAATGGAGAGAAGAAAAACTTTTGTAGACTTTGTAATTAATACTTTCATACTTGCTAATAATAATGCCCGTTTAAATATAAGAACATTATTGATTAAATTAATATGTTGTAAAGGCTTCAGTAATTGTAAAAGTTATAATCTTTAACAATTATACCTTTTACTTCTCATTCATATAAAAACAAATGGCAGCCAATTATAATAATTCTGCGTGGTTTTACGATTTGCTTTCGCGGATTGTTTATGGTAAAGCCTTAATTAACGCCCAGGTTTATTTGTTGAAACATATTCCGTCAAATTCACGCATTTTAATTGTGGGCGGAGGGACGGGCTGGATATTGGAGAAGTTAACTAAATTACATCATTCAGGATTAGAGATCACCTATGTTGAAGTATCAGTCAACATGATGACTCAATCAAAAAAAAGAAATACAGGCTTAAATAAAGTGTTTTTTGTTAATGAGGCTATTGAAAATGTTGCCCTTCTAAATTATTTTGATGTAATTATAACTTCTTTTTTGTTTGATAGCTTTACCGAACAAACCTTGCAACGGGTGTTTAATCATATCAATAAGTCACTTATAACCAAAGGAATTTGGCTCAATTGTGATTTTCAGTTAACAGGCAAATGGTTACAGCAGGTTTTACTAAAATCAATGTTCTGGTTTTTTAAAACACTTTGCAATATTGAAGCGTCAAGATTACCCGATATTAAAAAACAATTTTATCAGTACGGTTATGAATGCATTGCCCGGCAGAACTTTCTTAATGATTTTATAGTTTCGGAGGTATATAAAGCGCCGTAACGAGGTAACACCTGTCAGACTTGCGAAGCTTTAAAAACTTCGTAAGTCTTTCTTTGAAGAATAATTATCTATCCCTGGTAAACAAATTTATATCCAATGCCTCTTACAGTTTGAAGATATTGGGGAGAATCTGCATTGGTTTCAATTTTTTTACGGAGCCTTACTATATGCATATCAAGGGTACGTGTGTTCACGTCCGAATTATAACCCCAAACTTCCATCATCAATTCTTCACGGTTTATCACCTTATTTTTGTTTTTCAGAAAATAAAGTAATATCCTGTTTTCCAGAATAGTAAGTTCAATTTTTTTACCGTCCCTTATCAATAAATGTGTATTGGGTAGATGCTCCATGTTGGCAAAACGGTACGATTCGGATTTTTCGTTGTTTAACGAAAATTTTATCTTATTGTCGATCATGGCTACCAAAACATCCATATTAAATGGCTTGATAATATAATCTGATACCCCAAAACTATAAGCTTCAATCTTATCAACATCTTGCCCTTTGGCAGTCATCATTATAACCAGGTTGTCAAACCCTTTTTCCCTTATGTTAGTGCAAACTTCCGATCCTTGTTTACCGGGAAGCATCCAATCCAATAAAACTATATGAGGCTTTTCCTGCAGTATTATTTTTTCTGCATCATCACCATTTTTTGCCTCTAAAACTTTGTACCCTTCTGACTCTAAGCGTTCACACACCAGGAAACGCAAATTTTCGTCGTCTTCTACCAGCGCTATTTTAATTTCTTCGTTCATATTTTTTTAATTTTCATAAGGTAAGATAACTTTAAACTCTGAGCCCTCGTTAACTTTACTATTAACAATTATTTCTCCGCTCATAAAGTTAACCAGTTCTTTACAAAATGCCAAACCTAATCCTACACTTCCGTTTTGATTATATTGATTTTCTACTCTGTAAAATTTTTTAAATATATTGTTCAATTCATTTTTCTGAATTCCAATCCCTTTATCAGCAAAAGAAAAAATAATATTACGTTTTTCATGTGTAACATTAATATTCAGTTCCTTTTTATTGGGATGTGAATATTTATAGGCATTTTCTATAAGGTTCTGAAAAATACTGCCTAACAGTACCGGATCTGTATAAAAAAACTTATCCCCATGGATTTTAAAATTAATTTTAAAGTCAGGATACTTTATTCTGAATGTATCTATATAACCATTAATAAAACTTTCAAGATCAATTTCTTCCTTTTTAATGTTAATTGATTTGTTTTCTAATTGTGTAAATGATAAAAGCTTATTCATTAATTCGTTAAGTTTATCAGCTTCTTCATTTAAAATTTTCCCATAGTGCTTACGCTGCTTTCCACTGAGCTCCCTATCGCTGCTCAGGTTTGAGCCTGCAATTTTTATTACACTTACGGGTGTTTTAAACTCATGAGTAAAATTGTTTATAAAATCATATTGAAGTTTAAATAATTTAATGTTCACATTTAAATTTCGATAAATAAGCCAGCCGATAAGTACCAAAAAACAATAAATTAACAGCACAAAGGCGCCAATAGGCATAAACCTGCGGTTAATTTCAGCATTAAGGTAATTTTTGGCCGATCTGAAATATAATTTAAAATTGGAAAAGGCGCCTGGAAGGGCTACTTCTGTAGCCAGGTTACCGCTTTCATTATCAAAAGGATCATAAACAATAGGTTGAATTGTAATATCCTGGTATAATTCCTTATGCGAGTTTTTAATTTTCAATAAATAAGGGTTCAGGTAAAACGTCATCATGTTTTGTTTATAAAAAGATGATGAAGGTTTTTGTTTTTGCAATTCCCGGAATATTTTTACGTCTTCCCGACGAAGGATATTTGAGTAACTTATTTGATTGGACTTAACATCATAAAATGTTTTAAATATTTCATCCTGTGTTGATCCACGCGAAGTATCAGAAAACGCGACATAATTACTTAATTTATTAGCCATTTGCTTAAAATCGGTTTCATCCGATATAAGTGATACTTTTGATCCTGATACTTTCCCATTTTTAGGCCTATACCGATAGGTTGCTTTAAGCGATATGCCCAAATTATTTTTAACGACAGTGCTATTCTTTTGATTTCCTATCTGCATATCATAAAAAACAATCTGCTTAACAAAAGAATAATCATGAAAAACAGAATCTGCATATTTAGCTGCCGATGCAGAATCCAAAAACCCCTGGTACGAAGTTATTTCTGGTATTTTGTTTTGAAAAAGGTCACTATAGGGTTTAATGGTTTGCTCCAGCACATCTATCTTTTTTGAAGCAAATTCATTTTCGACATAGTTGGCGGTAAGGTCGTATGATACAATAAGGGCAATTATAAATGTTACTGATATCAGGATAAGAAAAATGATGATCAGTGAAAAATTTTTTCTGTAAATATAATTAGCCTTTTTCATACCAGGCTTTATTGTTTAATCCGCATATTAGTATCTAGAAACTTTTCTATCTCCGAATACATTTGCGTTCTGTTGCTTTCGCTTTTAAAAAAAGTCCGTTCGTTTGGTTTTAAAAAATATTTAACCATTTCATTTCCGTTCTGCCGTTTCAATTCGCGCACAAATTGGTTTAATTCACTAATGTTTGCACGGTCATCTTTAGCCCCCTGAAAGATAAGTAACGGAATATGTATCTTATCAGTATGAAACACCGGTGATATAGTTCTCAATTGGCTGGCATCTTTTTCAGGGTCGCCAACCATTTCATAAGTCATATTTACATAAGGCTTTAAGAAAGGCGGGGCATCTTTAATATAAGTGAAAAAATTAATAAGGCCATGTTGTACAATAGCACAATTATACAAACCGGGATGGAATGATACACCATATAAGGCTGAGAAACCGCCAAACCCGCCACCAAATATGGCTATCTTTTTAGGATTCGCAATTTTGCTTTTAATAAGCCAATTCACACCATCAGTAATATCCTGCTGTATTTTACCCCCTACTTCTTTAAATCCTGCGTTATGAAAAGCTTTTCCAAATCCTGCAGAACCCCTGTAATTAATTTGAAAAACTGCGTAACCGCGATTTGCCAAAAATTGAACTTCCGCATTATAACCCCACCAAAAACTTTGGTTAAAAGGGCCATCGTGGGGCATTACAACCAGTGGTAAATTCGTTTTTTTTGTTTCCTTAGGAAAGGTAAGATACCCACTAATAATCATTCCATCGCCCGCTTTAAAAGAGACAGGCCGCTGAGTGCATAATTCATCTTCTTTTAATTCGGAGTTTTGGTCACCCAGCTTAGTTAATTTGCCGCTATTCTTTTCATATAGATAATATGATCCGGGATTCCGGTCTGTATAGGTACTTATAATAAACTTCTTTTCAGCACTGTCGCGATCTGTAATATTAATCTCGTCACCCTTAAGCGTTGCAGATACCTTAGTATAAATGTTTTTTGTCTCTTCAGTTAAAAATTGCTTTTGAGGCTTTGCTGCCTGCCATGATACAAGTTCAACCCGGTGTTTATTTTTTGAATATTCATAGCCCTGAATGTCAGCATTGTAGCAAGAAAAAATTACATCTTTTTCTTTCCCATCTATAGCATTAATTTTTACAAGAGCAGTTTTATCCCTGTCAACATTTGATAATGCGAAAAAACATTCTTTTTCTCCGGTAAAAGCTATAGGTATTACGCTATTTTTAAAATTATTGGCTATAATACGCTTAAAAGGTGTGTTATCATTTGGCCGAAACAGAATACTCTCGTTAACACCATCCGATTCTCTCACCAGGCGTATTTTACCATCATCATCAGGATACCATTGGGTTATGTTACCAGGATTTATCAGGTAAGGGACTAGCTCACCTGTTGTTATATTTAACCTATAGACATCAAAATTTGCCGGATCGCGTTTGTTCATCCGTATATTTATAATATTAGGCTCATGCTTATTCCGGCTAATAAAGTTTACTCTTACTTTTTCCTGCGAAAGGATGTTGCGGACCTTTAAAGTAGAAACATCCAGTGTAAACATTTTGTATTCATCAACTGCAATAATGTCCTGAAAAAAAACTATCCTGTTATCATAGGTCCAAATATAATCTCCCCTAACGGAATAATCAGTAAATGAAGTTGCCATACGCTCTTTCCCATCAGCCAATGATTTGATAAAAAGATTTAATTTATCTTTATAGGGTGCTAAATAGGAAACATATTTCCCATCCGGTGAAATTTTAAAGTTACTTTTTTCAGGAGCTTTAAAAAAAGCAGTAATAGGTATTTGCGGCGCTTTATGTTGATTACAAGCCCATAAAGCAATAATGGCATAAAAAAAAAGTATTATTCTTAAATGCTTAAACATTGGTTTATATTTCTTCTTTATAATAAGGTTAAATTAATACAATAAACTTAATCAATTTGAACTGTCACTACAATTTTACCCGTTAATAATCTTATATAATTATTCCCGTTATTGGTTATTACAGATCAAAGATTTGCAGATTCAAACAATAGGCCAATTGCGATCGTCTTGGTTTCAAATCTTCAAATAAAATATTAATAAGTACTTTTGAACAGATGAAGTGGTTTACCGTGTTTATATTTTTTGTTTTTATTGGCTGTCTACGGCTTTTTGCCCAGGATAACGATATCCGGTTGGCAAAACAGTACGCTGACAATGGTGAACAGCAAAAAGCATTGGATATATATCAAAAATTATATAAGAAAGATAATGAAACTTACTTCCCGGTTTATTTTAACAGCTTGCTGAGCCTTAAAAAATTTGATGATGCAATAAACCTTACAAAAAAAATGCTTCATAAGCATCCTAATGATAGTCAATACATCATCCAGTTAGGAACCGCATATACCCAGCAGGGAGCGGTTGAAAAAGCAAATGCCCTTTACGATGAATTAATTAAAAATCTGCCGGCAGACCAGAGTCAGATTGCCATGCTTGCCGCGCAATTTTACCAGAATGCAAATATTGAATATGCTATAAAAATATTTCAGCAAGGTAGAAAACTATTGCACAATGATGTACTCTTTTCTTATGAATTGATAAATTTATACCGTTATAAAAGGGATAAAGCAGCATTAACTGAAGAGTATCTCAATTTCTTACCTGCAAATCCCGGTTTTATGAGCCAGGCAGAAAATGCCCTTTCCACTGTGTATGAAGGCCCGGCTGATTATGATATTCTTAAAATTGCCCTATTAAAAAGGATACAAAAAGACCCTCAGCAAACACTTTATCCCGAATTGCTTACCTGGCAATATTTACAGCAAAAAGAATTTGATCAGGCGCTAAACCAGGCCCTTGCACTAAGCCGGCGTCAAAATGACGATGGAAGTACTATTTATGAATTGTGCCGGACCCTAACTTCCAATGAAGCTTATGATGCTGCTATACGCGGATATGAATACCTTGTTGGCAAAGGAAAAGATCAGGAACTTTATATACCTGCAAAAATTGAATTAATCAATACTAAAAACCTAAAGATAACAGCCGGAAAATATACTGATCAAGATATATTAAGCCTGGAAAAGGATTATACAGACTTACTGAACGAATTTGGGAAGAATAGTAACACGGTTTTTGCCATGCAAAAGTTGGCTAACTTACAAACCTTTAAATTGCATAAGATAAATGATGCTCAAAAACTGTTGGGAGAAGCTGTAAACGTTCCGGGTATTAAACCCAACATGCTTGCAGAATGCAAACTTGATTTGGGTGATGTTTTACTGTTAAATAACAAACCATGGGATGCTACTTTATTATATAGCCAGGTTGAAAAAGATTTTCCAAATACATCAATTGGGCAGGATGCGAAATACAGGAATGCCAAGTTAGCTTATTATACCGGCGATTTTACCTGGGCAAAAGGGCAGCTTGACGTATTAAAAGCGGCTACCTCGCAGTTAATAGCTAACGACGCATTAAATTTATCGCTCCTTATTGCTGATAATATTGCAGCAGACAGTACTGGGGCTGCATTAAAAATTTATGCAAGGGCCGATTTATTGCTTTTTGCTGAAGAGCCTGCTAAAGCTCTACTTACACTTGACAGCATTGATAAAAAATATCCGGGCAATTCATTAAGCGATGATATTTTGATGACAAAAGCCCGGCTGCTGATACAACAAAAGGATTATGAAGGCGCCGTACCGCTTTTAAAAAAGATTGAAAAAGAAAATAGTTCAAGCCTTTGGGCAGACGATGCGGTTTTTATGCTGGGCGATATTTATGAAAATCATTTATCCGATAAAGAACAAGCCAAAATATATTATCAAAAAATTATAACAGATTATGCCGGCAGTCTCTGGCTAAATGAAGCCCGGAAACGCTTCAGGCTATTGCGTGGTGATAAAAATGATATTTCTTCTTAGGAGTGTAGATGTGCAGATTTCAGATGTGCAAATGTGCAGTTAGATTTTTTTTTCATCCGCACATTTGTAATTCGCACATCTGCACATTAAAAAATCATATTTTTGCCCCATGATCATATTTAACGATACTGTAATTGTGGATGAAGCTATCCACGAGAACTGGCTTAAATGGGCAAAACATGTACATATTCCTGCTGTTATGGCAACCGGGTATTTTAAATCATACCAAATACTAAATGTTATTGATTCCCCAAACGAAGGTGTAACTTATTGCGTACAATATTATGCGGATAATATTGAAAATTTCAATCACTTTTATAATAAACACTTCCACCAACTGCAGGCTATTCATAATAAAGAATTTGAAAACCAGTTTGTGATTTTTAACACCTTAATGAAAACTGTAGACTAACAATGAAAATTATTACTACCAATATTGAAGGCCTGCTGATTATTGAACCACGTATATTTAATGATGACAGGGGCTATTTTTATGAAAGCTATAATAAAAGTAAATTTACAGAAGCTGGCATAGCTGTAGATTTTGTACAGGATAATCAATCTTTTTCCCAAAAAGGTGCAGTTAGGGCGCTCCATGCCCAAGCAGACCCCTTCGCCCAAGGCAAACTGGTACGTGTTATAAAAGGAAGAGTTTTAGATGTAGCTGTCGATATTCGCAAAGGCTCACCTACCTATGGAAAATATTTTTCTATTGAGCTAAATGAGGCTAATAAATTACAATTATGGATCCCGGCGGGCTTCCTTCATGGTTTTTCTACACTTGAAGACAATACCATTTTTACTTACAAGGTAAATAATTATTATGATAAAGCGTCAGAAATAGGTGTGATTTGGAATGATCCTGCTTTAAATATTGACTGGGGCATCGCCCAAAATGATGTATTGCTATCTCCAAAGGACGAACTTCTTCCTTCTTTTAGTGAATTCAAAAGTCCGTTTTAATTTATATGAATCAGAATTTTCAGAATTTAAACATTCTGAAAATTCTGATTCATATAAATTATTGCTTGATCAAATTATATAGTTCGTCAAGTTTCGGAGTAAGTACAATTTCTATCCTCCTGTTTTTGGCGCGGGCCTCAGCAGTATTCCCCGGATCGATGGGTTGATATTCACTTTTACCTGTTGCAGTAAGCCTGTGCGGATCAACTTTCTCAACTTCAGTAAGGTAACGGCATACGGATGTTGCACGCAATACACTTAAATCCCAATTATCTTTTATCTGTCCCAGGTTAATTACCTTTTTATCATCGGTATGCCCTTCAACTGCAATATTGATATCCAGCTCTTTATTAAGAACTGCTGCCAGCTGTTCAAGTGCCATTTTACCACGGGCATCAATAACAATGCTACCGGATGGGAACAATAGTTTATCAGCTAATGAAACATATACCTTACCATTCCTTATATCTACAGATAAACCATTTTGCTGAAAGCCTAACAGTGCTGCCTGCAGCTTACTTTTTAATGCAGTAGCAGCTTCATCACGCTTACGAAGTATTTCTTCTACCTCTTTTAAACGGGCTTCCCTCTTTTTCAAATCAGCTGATAACGAAGTTACTTTTGATGAACTGGTATTAAAATTATTATTCAGTGAATTATACTTATCATTTAATGAATTATAATTACTGCTTAACGTATTATAAGTATTTTGCAAATCATTGATAGCATGATGCAGGCGTGCAGTATCGGCACGTAAATGAGCAACAGAATCTTCAAGGCTGCCGGTGCGTGTAGCAAGCGAATCACGTTGGGCCAATAATGCTTTATATTTTTTGGGTGAAAGCACTATGCAGGAATGTAATCCAATACATAAAAACGCAGCGAATAAACAATATTTAATTTTAATCATAGTAATTGGGTTTTTAAACATTAAGCAAGGGCATTATTTAAAAAAACATTAAGCGGATATATTTTACCGCATATCGCTGCAATGCTTTCAGTGGAGTTTTTAAGCATTAACTCTTCATCCTTTAACTGATGGAAAGCTACGAAACTTTTCAGCTTTAGCAAGTCAACATTTTCATTTTCAGCATTATATTCCCGGGGAACACTCTTTAATTGGTCCTGCTTTCTAAATTCGCCAAATAGCTTAATAAATTCAGCAGCATCAATTATTTTTTTCAGATCATTGCCATTATAGTCAATTTCCTGCCTTATAGCTTTTAAGTGATTGGCCGGAGGCATCCAGTAGCCTCCTGCAATAAAAGTATTAGTGGGCGAAATATGTAAAAAGTATTCGGCCGAACCGGCCCTTTGGCCTTTTGTTGGTAAACTTACTCCAAAATGGTTTTTATATGGTGTTTTATCTTTGCTGAACCTTATATCACGATAAATGCGCATAACACATTTCTTAGCTTCCAGGCTTTCATCAATACCCGGATCTATTTTATGAAGATATTTGATTAGTTCGCCAGTAAAATCAATTACATTTTCACGTGCCGCTTCATAGCGTTCTTTATTTGCCTGGAACCATTCCCGGTTATTATTTTCACCGAGTTCTTTTAAGAAATCAAAGGTATGGCGTTGTATCATCGATATCTAAATGTGGCTGATAATTTATTTTAGGTGACAACCAATATAAAAGTAAAACGCGGGAATATCTGAAATTTATTGGTGAAAGCAAAATACAGCCAGCTAAAATTACACCTGTATACAGCCAGGGCGAATCGATATTATGTGAAAATATATAGGTAGCTGCGACGATGGTTAAAGCTTCAGCTACATTTAAGGCGTAGCTTACATACATTGCGGCATAAAAATAACCAGGCTCTATTTCAAAATGCAAATTACAATGCGGGCAATGTTGGTGAATCTTGTTGAAACCGAAACTATACATACCACCGGTAAACATATCTCCCCTGCGGCATCGCGGACATTTTGTATGCAGCATTGCCCATGATTTCGGTGTTTGAGACATAATTAATTATAGAAGAGCAGCTATTGAATGATCTGTTTAGTTTAGATTTAACTTTTCGTTGCGAATATTAATATTAACATTTTTGCGGCGGTATTTTTTATACCAAACAAGCCCTACTGCTGCAACAGCCAAATAAGGTGCGGCCAATAAAAATAAAATTCCTTTATTTAAGCCATTAGCGGTTTTATCACCGCTTTTTGCATTCGATTCAATTGTTGCGGCACATTGGGCACACTGTGCTTTAACTGGCTTTATGCTTAATACAATCGAGCCAAATACAATGAGGAACAATGCTATTTTTAAGCTTATTTTCATAATACAAATTTACGTAAAATGTTGGAAGGTTGGAAAGTTGAAATGTTGGAATGTTTAAATTTGCAGATTAAATGAGTATGCATCTATTGAAGACAATGCAACCTTACAACATTTCAACTTTACAACCTTTCATCAAAAATTAAAAATGGTAATAAGGAGATATCATTAAATAAACGATGACGCCAGTTACTGTTACATATAACCATATAGGAAACGCCCATCTTACCAATTTCTTATGTTTTTCTACCTGCATTTGTAAACCACGATAAAAGCTTAACAGTATTAATGGTAAAACACCAGCTGCTAATATGATGTGCGATGTTAGTATCACATAATAAACATACCTGATGCTGCCGGAAGAGGTAATTTCTCCAGGTGATAATTTTCCGTCACCATTCAAATCACCATATCTTGTTTCCGGTGCCAGATAATGAAAAACAATATAAGAAACCAGGAAAAGCGAGGACAGACAAAAGGTTAATATATTTATACGTTTGTGCATTGTCACCTTGCCATGCATAATAAAATACAAAGATATTAACAGTAATACACTACAGGTTCCATTCAATATAGCATTTAGTATCGGCAAATAGTGTGTGAAGGAAGGGACTACTGAAGGGGCCGGAATAAGCCTGCGGTTTAAAACCAGCACTACAACAAATACAAATATTGAAACTGCTGCAACGAAACGGAATATAAATTTATCTGTCATTTTCTATTTGGGATTAGTATCGAGTATCAAGATATATGATACAACAACAAAATACCTGATATTTGATATGTTATAATTGATGCATTATACTTGCTACTAGCTACTTGATACTCGATACTTGCTACTATATACTAATACAACGGTGTATCGTTTTTACGTAATTCTTCTGATATTAATACTTTAATTTCATCATTCAGCCTGTTTACTTCATCTGTTGATGCCCCGGTATAATAACCCCTGATGCGTTTACTTTGATCAATCAATATTAGCTTATCGCTATAAATAAACTCATCTTTATTAACCTTTAAGGCATTCACTAAAAATCCTTTACGGGCAAGGTTGTAAATAGTACCGGTATCGCCGGTTAAAAACAGCCATTTTGCTGATGATGGTTTAAAGCTTTTTGCATAATTTTTCAACGTCCCAACTGAATCGTGGTCAGGGTCAACTGTGACGGAAACAAAGTTCACCATTTTATTTTTAGCGTAAATTGAATCTAAAAAGCTAACATTCTTATTCATCAGCTTGCAAACCTCCTGACAGTGAGTATAAAAAAAACCAACTACAAATATCTTATTATCAAATGTCTTTAAAGATACCGGCTTCCCATTCTGATCGGTAAGTTTAAAATCCGGAAGGATATGAAATATTGTATCCGGAATATTCTTTCCTTTTATACGATGAGTAGTTTTTGCAAGCTGTTTTGGACCAAATATTGGTAACGGCTTGTACCTGTTTTTACCCTGGGAGGTTAGTAAATAATATAAAAATCCTGGTACAACTAAAACGAGTACCAGGATTGAAATTTTTTTAAATATTCCGGCTTTTTTCATTACAGCCTCAAATCAATCCAATAGTGGCTCTCATTTGTAAGTACCAGTATTAAACCGATTATAAAAAGGATAGGAATTATAATGGCCAGTGCCATATCCATCTTTTCGAACTTTAAATGCATAAAGTACCCTACTATATAAAACGCTTTAAACAACGTTAAAATGATGTAAATAGGATTTACAATATTTGCGGCAATTAGATGATGAGGAGCTAAATAGAGCGCTATAAAAAACTCTACACAGGTTATACCTAACAATATGAAAAACACTTTCCATATTCTTTTCTTGGTCATTGTTTCATGTTCGCCATGTTCACTGCCTTCGGCATGAGCATCTGTAATTTCTGATGACATATATTCTCAGGTTAAATTTTCAAACTAAATAAAAGAAGGTAAATACAAACACCCATACCAAATCTACAAAGTGCCAGTAAAGGCCAACTTTTTCAACCATTAAATAACTGCCGCGTTTTTGGTATGTTCCTAATAAAACATTAACTGTAATTATAATATTTATAATTACACCCGAAAATACGTGGAAACCATGGAAGCCTGTTATGGTAAAAAATAAATTTGCAAACTGTTGCGATGTGTTTTGTTGCTGCACAAACGGGACTCCTTTGTTAAAAAACTCTTGTAAAGTTTCTTTTGTAGGTGTATGTCCCCACCAAAATCCTTCACTATGAAGGTGTGTCCACTCCATTGCCTGGCAGCCTAAAAACATTACACCACCAATAATTGTTCCTATCATCCACCATACAACTTCTTTTTTAGCGTTACGATGACCGGCTTCAACAGCCAGCACCATAGTTACCGAACTCATGATGAGGATAAAGGTCATTAAACCAACAAACACTAAGGGTGCGCCATGTTCTATAAGACCAGGGAACGATTGAAATACTAAAGAAGGCGCTGGCCATACCGGTGCGCTAAAACGTAAAGCTCCGTAAGAGATCAGTAATGACGAAAAAGTAAATGCATCCGATAAGAGGAAAAACCACATCATCATTTTACCATATTCAGCATTAAAAGGTGATCTGCCTCCGGACCATGGCGTTGATTTTACCTCATCAATTTGTTGTGCTACTGCTGTACTCATTGTACCTTGTTGTTTTTGTTAATATTGGTTCAAAAGTAAAAAAACATACAGATAAATCCATATAATATCGAGAAAATGCCAAAAAATAGAAGTCATTTCCATTTTATACATTTTTCTTACCTGCGGAATATTTTTATAAGCACTGTTAATGGTATTAAGCAATAAGATTAATCCTGCAATAACGTGCAATAAGTGCATCCCGCTAAAAACGTAAATAAATGTTCTTGATGCATTTGGATTTGTAAAATACACCCCCATTTTGTAGGTTAATACATACCAGGCGTATATCTGTATAATGAAAAAAGCTATTCCTAAAAAAAACGTGAGCCATAAAAAAAGACGCTGTTTATCAAATTGTAATTGTTTGGCCGCTCTTGAAGCTATAAAAAGCGTTATGCTGCTAATAATAAGCACCGCAGTACTGTACATAAATGCACGTGGCAGTATTACATCCAACCCATGCCCTTTGCCTCCGCTGTAAACTATAAACCCGCTGGATAAAGCTGCGAAAAACATAAAAGAGGTGAATATAAATATCCACATATTAAATTTCTTCGCCCCCAGGTTAAGTCTGTCTTCTTGTTGTATCTGCACCATCATTTCACCTTTCCTATAAAATCAAATAAAAACATTAACTGCACCACGGGTAAATAAATAAATGAACCATACATCAATTTCTTTGCAGATTCAACCTGCAGGGTGCGCAAAAGCATAAAAGCAAGGTATAAAAAACCTAAACTGCATAATAACGAAACAGCACCTACATAATAACCGCCGTAATTATAAATGGTAGGCAATAAACTTACCGGAACTAATATTAAAGTAAATATAAAGGTAATTATTGCACTGGTTAAATCTCTTTTAGTTGATGGCAGCAGTCTGAAGCCTGCCAGTTTATAATCGTCATCCAAAACCCAGGCGATTGCCCAAAAGTGAGGAAACTGCCAAATAAATTGTATCCCAAACAGGATCAAGGCAATGGAATCAATTTTTTCGTGAGCAGCAACGTAACCGATAAGAGGAGGTAAGGCACCTGGTATAGCTCCAACAAATACCGCTATCGGCGATTTACGCTTTAAAGGCGTATAAGCAAATGCATATAATATTATCGAAAAAACAGAAAGCAAACCAGTAACCAAATTAAGGCTCCCTAAAAGATAAGTGCCGGCAATTCCCATAAATAAGCCCATTACCAGGGCCTGTCCCGTCGTCATACGACCTGCCGGTATAGGACGGTCAGCAGTTCGCTTCATCAAACGGTCGAAATCCTTTTCTATAATTTCATTAAAACAATTTGCAGCTGCTGTGACTAAAAAACCGCCCACAATAAGTATAAGCCAGTTTTTCCATACAATATGGCCGTTAACTTTACTGCCTATCAAAAATGATATAGAAGCTGAAAAAACTACCAGGAAAGTAAGCCGCAATTTTATAAGCTTTGAAAAATCACTCCAAATCATAGTTTAGCCTCCTGCATGTTAACGGACCTATATAAATTTAGCATCAGGTAAAATTGAGCGCCAAATATCAGGCTTGCCAGGATGATGTGGGCAGCCTGTGCAATTGGCGGCAATGACCAATAGGACAATAATATACCTGTTACTATTTGCAGCATGATGATAAGGAATGTAAAACTCATTAATTGCTGCTGTATGGAATGTTTGTTAAAATTACCCCGTATGATACCATATAACAAAACGTTTATTAAAAGTACTAATACTGCAACATTACGATGCTGATAAAATATTGCGCCGGCATTTGTGATCCAGGCGTCACGGTATCCGCCTTGCAACCGGCTCGCAACTGAATCAATTTTTTCCCTTACTTCTGTCCCGAAAACTATTTGAGCTATTGAAATTATTAAAGCAAATAAAGTAACAACATGAGCTATCGGGCTTGTATTACGCTTTTGCTTGCCGTGTACTTTTGCTAAATGATAAGTAGTAATACTTAAAGTCAATATCGCGAGCGCGAGCAACATATGAATGGTTACGATCAGAGGAACTAAGTTTGTAGAAACAACGATTGAACCCAGCCATGCCTGGTAGCCAACAAGAATCACATTAAGGATGCTTAAAAAAGGTATCAATTTATTTTCACCGCGGTAACTAAAAGAAAAAATGGCACTTAATAATAAAAAGAAACCTGAAGTGGCCCCTATAAGGCGGTTAATATATTCTGTCCAGGTTTTTGCAGCATTAAATTCTTCTGGAACCAATATAGATTTGTCTTCCCGGATACGGCGTGCAAGATCAGCATAACCAAAAAGATCGAGTGTTTTGGCGAATCTTTGGTTTTTAGCCAAACGCCCTGCAATATACTTTTGTTTGTAATCTTTCGGAAGCTCTGAACTATTTACAGGTGGTATATATCGACCAAAACATTTAGGCCAATCAGGACAACCCATTCCTGAACCTGTACTACGAACAATTCCGCCGGCCAAAATTAAAACGAAAAGCAGAGCGATAGTAATAAGATTAACTTTCTGGAACCTGATTTTTGGTGCGGATTTCCTCATTTATTTTAAAGCCTGACTGTAAAGTCTAAAGCCCGAAGTCTTAAGTCCTAAGAAAAGGGTATATTAAAATTAACTTAAGACTTCAGGCTTAAGACTTGAGACTTTATTTTACTTCTTCGTTAGCTTTTTTTGTATTTGTCCATTGGTTATGTTGTTCTAAGCCTACAGGATTATCTTCAAAATCATGCGGAAGATTAGAATTCATAGTTTGCGAAAATGGTACGTTTTGTGGTATAAAGTCCTCATCATGGCCAGGCTTGCTGTAATCATAAGGCCAGCGGTAAACTGTTGGAATTTCACCGGCCCAGTTACCATGTATATGCTCAATAGGCGCCGTCCATTCAAGTGTGTTAGCATTCCACGGGTTTTGAACGGTCTTCTTACCCCAAAAAATAGAATAAACAAAGTTAACGATGAAAGCAACCTGTGCCACTCCCGCCATAATAGCTGCCCATGTAATAAATGTATTTACTGTTAACCAGCGTTTCATTGATTCAAATTCTGTAAAGGCATAATAACGGCGCGGAACACCATCAAGACCCATAAAGTGCATCGGGAAGAACACCAAATAAGCGCCAATAAATGTTATCCAAAAGTGAAGATAACCTAAACGCTCATCCATCATACGACGGAACATTTTTGGAAACCAGTGATATACACCAGCAAGCATCCCGAAAATAGCAGCCGAACCCATTACCAAGTGGAAGTGTGCAACCACAAAATAGGTATCATGCAAGTTAATATCTAAAGCTGCGTTACCTAAGAAAATACCTGTTAAACCACCTGAAATAAAGAATGAAACCATCCCTATTGCAAAAAGCATAGCAGGTGTAAAGCGGATATTTCCCCGCCATAAAGTAGCAAGCCAGTTAAAGGTTTTTACAGCTGAAGGTACCGCGATTATTAGCGTAGTGATCATAAACACAACACACAGAAAAGGGTTAATCCCGGTTACAAACATGTGGTGTAAACATACAATAAAGGATAACACAGTTATACCTATCAGTGAGTAAACCATGGCATGATAACCAAATATCGGCTTACGCGAGTTTACTGATAAAACTTCGGATGAGATACCCATTGCAGGCATAATAACTATATATACTTCAGGGTGCCCAAGGAACCAGAATAAATGCTGGAATAATATAGGGCTTCCTCCTTCATAGGGCTGTATTTTTCCATTTAGCACAATATCTGAAAGATAAAAGCTTGTACCAAAACTGCGGTCAAAAACTAATAGTACAACACCGGCAACCAATACTGGGAAAGCTAGAACGCCCAAAACAGCGGTAAGGAACAGGGCCCATACGGTTAATGGCATCTTCCAAAGATCCATGCCTTTGGTGCGCATATTTAACACGGTACTTATATAATTAATACCACCCATTAATTGCGATGCGATAAAAAATACCATGCTGATAAGCCACAGCGTCATTCCTTCCGCAGAACCAGGCATAGATTTTGGCAATGCCGATAATGGCGGATATACTGTCCAGCCACCGCTTGCAGGTCCCTTTTGAACAAAGAATGACGATAACATGATAATACTTGCTATTAGGAAGAACCAATACGACAGCATGTTTACAAATGGTGATGCCATATCACGAGCTCCTATTTGTAGAGGGATCAATAAGTTTGCAAATGTTCCGCTTAAACCGGCAGTTAATACAAAGAACACCATGATAGTACCGTGTATAGTTACAAGGGACATGTAGAAACTTGGACTTAAACGCCCACCAGGAGCAAAACGGCCAAGCAATGTTTCTAATAACGGGAACGATTTATCCGGATAAGCTAACTGTATCCTGAATAAAATAGAAAGCGTCATGGCAATAAAAGCCATAATGATCCCTGTTATCAAAAATTGTTTTGCTATGTATTTATGATCCTGGCTAAATACGTAGGTATTTAGAAAAGTTTGTTTATGGTGGTGTTCGTGACCTTCCTCGTGGTGTACAACTCCATGATCGTGAACTGCTAATGTTGACATACTCGCTAATCTTATCTTAATTGTTTAACGCTAATCTGTTTGATGATATTTTTTTGAGATCAGATGATTTTACATCCGCCATTTTCAATTCCTTTTTCACTGCATCAGTCAAATACGGCTTTTGATTTGCTATCCAATCCTGGTATTCGGCTTGTGTAACAACACGAACAACTTTTTGCATGTTATAATGGCCGTCTCCGCAAATTTTATTGCAATACAGCAAATATTCAAATTTGGGGTTATCGGTTTTAACACGCATTTCGGCGGTTGTAATGGTAGGAGTAAATTTGAAAAAGGTAGGTAATCCAGGTACAGCATTTTGCTGTAATCTAAAATGAGGCATGTAAACACTATGGATAACATCCTGGGCATGAATGTTAAGTCTGATGGATTTGTAAACAGGTATTACTAATGTATCAGCCCGCAAGTCATCCATACTTCTACGATCCTGAAAATCTATACCTAAGCTGTTTAGTGAGCTAACGAGGGTATAGCTTACATTTCCCAATTTGCCGTCTTTACCAGGATACCTAAGCTCCCATGCAAACTGATGGCCGGTAATATCAATGTTCAGGTCACCTTTAACTTCAGAACTATTTTCAATTTTAGTCCAGGTAAAAAAACCAAATACTACCAATATTGTCAAAACAATTGCTGGTATTATTGTCCATATTTTTTCAATAGTATTGTTATGCGGTAAAAAATAAGCCTTCCGTTTATCAGAACCACGGTAGGCAAATGCAAATCCAAACAATAAAGCCTGGGTGAGGAAAAACACGATCAAGGTTAAAATAGTTGTCACCACGAACATATTATCAATGTCGACACCATGAATGGATGCAGCTTCAGGCAAAGACATGCTTCCCTGCTCGGTTAATGACCAATAAGCTCCGAATAAGCCAGCAACCAGAAATATTGCACAGCATATTCCCATTATATTATTCCAGTTCATGCCTTTTTTACCCTGCATTTTTTGGGTAAGGTCATAAAGCCTCAATATTTTGCCAATAATTGCTACGCCTAAACAGGCCAAAAAGAAAAGCATTATATAGTAAGTCACACTGCCCCACATAACCGGAGTATGTTCTGTTGGAGTAGTATCTGATGTTGCTGAACTTTGTGCCATTAACAGGTTGGTGCCTAATAGCACGAACGTTGATAAAAGCGTTAGTTTTTTATTATTTATAAGTTTTTTGAATGCCATTTGAATGTTTGTTTGGTATTCTTTATTTAGTGCAAATTTAACAATTATTATATGTGATGATGCAGGCTCTCTTCCAGGAACGGATGTTTTTTTGGGACAAGCGATTTAAATTTACTGAGCGCATTCAGCATCAGGAACATAAACACACCGGCAAAACCTATAAATATAGTTACTTCCAGCACGCCTATTTCGTTATACCAGTTAGCCTGAGGGCCAACTGCACCGGGCATAATCATTTGCCAATAATCCAACCAATGGCCACAGATCAGAATGATACATGCTACTTTTAACACCTTAATCATTCGTTTTGAATCACGTGACATCAGCACTAATAATGGTGTTAAAAAATTAATTACGATGTTGAGCCAAAACCACCATTTAAACTGAGGTTCCCACCTTCTGTAAAAATAAGCTGCCTCTTCAGGAAGATTGGCATACCAGGTAAGCAAAAATTGCGCGAACCATAAGTAAGTCCAGAAAATAGAGAATCCAAATATTAATTGACCCATGTTGTGCAGGTGGTCTTCAGTGATCCATTGCACATAGCCATTTTGTTTTAGTAATATAATAGTAAGCGTAATTACAGCCATACCACCTACCCATAGACCTGCAAAATTATACCAGCCGAACATGGTTGAAAACCAGTGTGCTTCTAAAGACATTATGGTATCAAAAGCGAATAATGGGATAGTAAAACCGAATATTACCAAAAATATACAGGATATTTTAAAGCTTTTGTTATAGTTAAACATGCCGCCCAATTCATCTTCATTGTTTGAATATTTAATAAGCAGCCATCCTAACAAGCTATAACTTGCCAAATAAGCGGCTATACGTATAAGGAAAAACGGAACATTTAAGAAACCGGATTTACCAGCTATAACAGCATCATAATTAGGGTCGCCGGGAGTTGTAACACCTTTAAGCGCCCAAAGTTTATATAGGTATGGTACCGTAGCTTGCTTGCCCTCATCATTAACCCCTGTATGTGTAAAATATAATCCGGCACAAATAATTACAAATAATATAACTGCAGCATATGGTACTACACGGCCAAATGCCTGGGGAATGCGCAGGATTGCTACTGACCATCCAGCCTGGGCCACATATTGTACAGCACAAAAAAATATGCCGCAAATACTAACACAAGTTATATAATAACCCATTAGTAATAGGTTTGCAAAGGTACGTACACCGTTATCTGATAAAAAACCGTATAATATTCCAATTACACCAATAGCGATCATTACCAGGCTCCAGGTTTTAGCCTTGCCTTTAAAATCAAATCGTTCGTCGAAACTATTCAGAGTATTCATTAAAAAATAGCTTATAAAGTTTGTAAATGGTGAACATACATAATTACTTTCCAACGTTCAGTGGGGTCAAGCTGCGACGCATATGAACCCATTGCGTTTAAACCGTAAGTAATAGTATGGTAAATTTTACCGTCTGTAAGATCTTTCATTGCACCACCACGTGATGATTGCCCTTTTGAATAGGAAGGTGGCGGTGGAAACCCATGTTGAACTACCAGCCCATCACCCTGACCGGTTACACCATGACATGGAGAACAAAAGTGTTCAAATAATATCTTCCCATCTGCAAAGTTTCGTTGTGTTTGCGGAAGCGGGCTTTTTACTTCTATTCCTGATTTTTCATAAGCATCCTTGGTATTTGCATAATCAAATTTTACAAAACCAATAGGAATGGTACCTGCAGGAGGAACCTGGGCGGTTTTCCCATCCTTAAAATTACTGTTCTTTTGATCAGGGTCGTATGCGATATGTTCATACATATTGGGAGCGTATTCCCAACCGGTACTCCTTTTATCTTTGCAGGATGTAATAACAATCGCTGCAGCAATAATGATAACCGTTGTGCCCAATATTTTCATTTTATTCATAGCTAACATATTTTCTATCGTTATGCTTTACTTCTACTGCTCCGGCTTCTTTTAATATATTCGTGATGTCTTCGTGTGGTATATTCCCTTTTTTAGCATCAATGGCAATTACAAACCTGTCATCTGTTGCCCTGAAATCCATTACCCTTGGCGTGCGGCCTGGAAAAAGGTGCGTAGCGAAAAAGAAGGTGGTAACCATGCCAAATGCTGTAAACAATACCGTCCATTCAAAAGTGATTGGAACAAAATCCGGAATTGCAAAAGAGGGTTTACCGCCAATATTTATAGGCCAGTCATGTACCAGCATATAATACGCCATGCTAAATATAGTGGTACCGCCCAGGCAGCCAAACATAAAAGCTGCATAACCTAAGCGTGAATCCTTTAAACCTAATTTCCGGTCAATACCATGTATAGGCATTGGCGTATAAACATCATAAATAGGGATGCTGTTCTTTTGTAATTTGTCAATCCCGTGCATCATAACATCAGGATCATCAAAAAGACCTAAAATATATTTTGTATTGCTCATTTTTATATTTTTTCGTAATCAGCCATCTCAACGCTGTCAAATGATGTTAATGTTTCCTTATAATACTCCACATGTGTTCTATCGAGATCACCATGTGCTATTAATTTTTTCTTAGCCTGTTCACTTGAGCTCTTCAATATTAATTTTACCTCAGCCATAGCTATTGAAGGGAATACACGAATGAATAAAAGGAACATAGTAAAAAACAATCCTATTGATCCTATAAAGATGCTTACGTCAACCCACGTTGGATAAAACATTGCCCAGCTTGAAGGAAGGTAATCACGGTGAAGAGAAGTAACGATAATTACAAAACGTTCAAACCACATACCGATATTTACCACAATAGACAATACCCATGAGATTTGAATATTTGTTCTTATTGTTTTAGACCACATTAACTGTGTCATCAGTACGTTAATACCGTACATCATACAACCAGCCCACCAGTAAGGACCAATAAAGCGGTTTAAGAATGTATACTGCTCATATTCACTGCCTGAGTAATAGGCTATAAAAAACTCTGTTAAATAAGCTACGCCAACAATTGATCCTGTTAACAGGATAATTTTGTTCATAGCTTCAATATGGAACATTGTAATATAGTTTTCTAATCCCAACACCTTACGGGTTACCAACAACAAGGTTTGCACCATTGCAAATCCGGAGAAAATAGCTCCGGCAACAAAGTATGGAGGAAATATGGTAGTGTGCCAGCCCGGCTCTAACGAGGTAGCAAAGTCCATGGATACAATGGTGTGTACTGAAAGTACAAGCGGTGTTGAAATACCTGCAAGTATTAAACATACGGTTTCAAAACGCTGCCATGTTTTTACTGAACCAGTCCATCCAAATGACAAAACGGAATAAATACGGCGACGAACACCTGTAGCACGGTCACGTATAGTAGCCAAGTCAGGTAATAAACCAGTGTACCAGAAAACTAATGATACAGAGAAGTAAGTTGATATGGCAAATACGTCCCAAACCAATGGTGAGTTAAAGTTAACCCATAATGAACCAAATTGATTTGGAAGCGGTAAAGGCCAATATGCCAACCACGGACGGCCCATGTGAGAAACTACATAAGTAGCTGCGCAGATTACCGCGAAGATAGTCATTGCCTCAGCAGAACGGTTAATTGAATTACGCCAGTTTTGACGAAATAAAAGTAATATAGCAGAGATCAGCGTACCTGCGTGACCTATACCTACCCACCATACGAAACCGGTGATATCCCATGCCCAGCCTACTGTTTTATTTAATCCCCATTCGCCTATACCAAACCAAAACGTCCAGCTAACGGCGAACACCCAAAGGCACGCACCTAAAGAGGCGACAGAAAAACCTATCCACCAAGCCCTTCCAGGCATATTTTCTACAGGACGGAGTACATCATTGGTAATTTGGGCGTATGTGATGTCCTTCCCCGTAATTAACGGTTCCCTGATTATTGATTCACTATGAGATGCCATATTCTAAATCTCTCTTGTAATTGTTTTAAGCTTCTATTTCAGATATATTTCTAACTTTTACCTGGTAACCAATACCTGGTTTTACATCTAACTCTTCTAAAACATAGTAAGTTCTTTCGCTCTTTAAAGCTTTTGAAACTTCGGAGTTCGGATCATTTGCATTACCAAAAACTATCGCGTTTGCCGGACACGTTTGCTGACATGCAACTTTAACATCCCCATCTTTAAGCGAACGTTTTTCGATCTTAGCTTTTAACTTACCTGCCTGTATGCGTTGTATACACATGGTGCATTTTTCCATAACCCCTCTGAAACGGGTAACCACATCAGGGTTAAGCACTAATTGTGTATGCTCATTATTCAGGTAATTATCAAAACGCGAATCGTTCCAGTAATTGAACCAGTTAAAGCGGCGCACTTTGTACGGGCAGTTATTTGCGCAATAACGTGTACCTACACAACGGTTGTAAGCCATATGATTTAAACCTTCGGATGAGTGAACGGTAGCTAATACCGGGCAAACAGTTTCGCAAGGCGCGTGATCACAGTGCTGGCAAAGCATTGGCTGATAAACTACCTTTACATGGTCCAGATCCTCAAGTTTTGCTATTTCCCTTTCGCGAGTAGTACCTCCGTCACCATTATCGTTAAAGCTGTAATAAC
>JAQBOA010000051.1 GCA_028288305.1 Mucilaginibacter sp. | reverse complement strand
AATATTTATTCGGATAAGCTGAATTATAATGGCAACACCAAAATTGCCCTGTTAACAGACAATGTGAGGATGGTTGATAAAGATGCAACATTAACCACCAATCACCTTACTTATAATACGGCCACCCGCATAGGCACTTACACAGATGGCGGCAAGCTGGTTAATAAGGATAATACGCTGTTAAGCAAAAATGGTTATTATTTTGCGTTCTCACGCGACTCCTATTTCCGGTATAATGTATCGCTTACCACTCCTGATGCTTTGGTAAAAACCGATACCATGCGCTATAACACCGGGAGTAAAATAGCCTATTTTTATGGCCCTACCCATATTTACAGTACCAAAGGAAAAAAGGGAGAAGACAAAGACACCCTTTATACCGAAAATGGCACCTATAACACGGTTGTTGAACAGGCAGCATTCGGAAAAAACAACCTGTATAAATCGGGTACCAAATCCTTAAAAGGAGATAGTTTGTTTTACGATAAGCTGAAAGGCTACGGACGGGCGGTAAAACACGTTACTTTTGAGGATAGGGAACAAAAAACCACCTTAAAAGGTAACCTTGCAACCTATTTTAAAGCAGAAGAACGTACTGTTGTAACACAGGATCCTTATGTAATAATGGTCACCGAACAAAAGGATACTGCTAAAACCGATTCTGCAACACGGGCTGATTCTATAGCCCGGGCCGGGCCGGCTGTTAAAAACGCCTCTTCAAAAAATAAGAACGGCATAACCATGGCCGAATTGATAAAGAAAACGGTCCCGGCCAACAGCATACCCCTTAAAGGAGATCAAAGAGGCAGCGTATTAAAAGCGGATTCTGCCCTTAATAAATTAACGGCTGGAAAAAGCGAAAGTGATTTAACCGACGCCATCCTAAAAAATAGTGCTGGGTTGAACACGGACACGGCTTTAAAGAGATTGCAGACAGCAAGCAAAAACAAGGACTTAACAACGGCTTTAATAAAAAACAGTAAGCAATTAAATGTTGACTCCCTAAAAAATCAATTAGCTGCGGTAAATAAAAACCCGGGATTGAAAGCCGATATAATAAAAAAGGGAACTGCCCTGGCGAAAACACAAATGGTGGTTTCAAAGCCAGAGAGCAAATCCGCGGAACATGCTCCTGCCGCTAAGGATACGAGCAGAATTAAACGGGATTCTATTTATATGTCTGCAGATACCATTGAAACGCAGATATTAACTTATAAGGATCTTAAAATATATAAGGAAAAGCAAAGGCTTGCACATATCAGGGACACCACTTCAAAAAGTAAAAAAACTATTGAAAAAGAGTCTAAATTTTTAACGGCTACTTATTTACGGCTGCCACCCGATACCAGCTTTTATCACCGGGATTATTTTGGTCTGCCTAAACCAAAGGTTGTTAAGAAAAAGCCCGAAAAGCCGCTTAGTAAAAAACAGCTGGCTTTAGATAGCCTGACGAAAAAACATGTTGCCGATTCAATTGTAATGGCTAAAAAGCTAGAACCGGCCGACACAGCCCGTATAAGGATCATTATTGCACACCATCATTTTAAAATGTTTAAGTCTGATCTGCAATCAAAATCAGATTCCATGTTTTACAGCACCAGCGACTCAACCATCCGGTGTTATGTAAACCCCATCATGTGGACACAGGGTTCACAGCTCTCGGGCGATACTATTTACCTGCAGATGAAGCATAAGAAGCTGGATAACCTGACGATGTTTCCCAATGCGTTTATTGTAAACATTGAAAAAACAGATTCCGCGCATTTTAACCAGGTAGCAGGTAAGCGAATGCGCGGCTTTTTTAAGGATGACAAGATGGACCGCATGTTTATAGAAGGTAATGCGGAAAGCATTTATTTTTCGCGGGATAGCGGCAAATTAACCATAAGCGGGATGCAACGCTCGCTCAGCAGCCGTATCCGGGTTGATTTTAAAGATAACAGTGCTACCCGTTTGGCCTTTTATACCAAGCCGGATAATAAGTATGGGCCGCTGAGCAAGTTTAAGGAAGATGATAAAATATTAAAAGGCTTTATCTGGAAACCTAAAGAAAGGCCGGTATCAAAGGAGTCTATCATCCCATCCTACTATAATAAAAAGAAACCTGCAGCAAAAGGACCGCCTGATAAATCTAAAAACGGCAAGCCTCCGCTTAAAAAACCACCAGGCACCAAAGCCGGTCCAGATGCCAAAAATACGCTGCCTGGCAAACTGCCGCATGCAGCAAAAGATAGCACCCTGAAGGCCGATACCCTGGTAAAGCATGGGATTAAAGCGGGAAAGGATAGTTCAACCAAAAAGGATACTATAAAAACGCCAATAAAAGCCAGGAAAGATACGGCATTGGTTAAGCCGAAGGCGACAAATACCGGTGCTGTAAAGAATTAAGGTTATTGGCTAGCCAATAACAAAAAAAGCTGCCCTCCACAAGCAGCTTTTTTTGTTATTAATTAAGTGGAATCTAAGGCAGCGTAGCTGAAATAGCTATACTGCTTGCGTTTCCATTGCTTTGTGCAGATTGATTGCCATCAATAAAGATCTTGCCACCAACATTACTGCCGTCAACGCTAATGACAGTAAGCTTAACCACCATGCCATTGTCGGTTGAGGAAAAACTTGTAGTCCAGCTTGCATCAGCATTACTTACCGATTGAATATTTCCATTCTGATCGGTATAGGTAACATTTGATTTTGCAGTGCCCTGAATAGTATACTTTACAACATGTGAATTAGTCTTTTTACAAGAAAAAGTAAAAAGGGAGATAATCGCTATTAGCGAAACATAGATGATTTTTTTCATTGGTATGTGTAATTGCATATAAATATTACTATAACATTATTGTTACAGATAATAAGAAGCCAATTATGATGCCACGTTTTGAAACACTGTTTTTAGTGTGCGGTATTATTGGATGGGATGCGGCTTTACTTAAAATTCCTTCCTTTATGAAAAACATCCTTTTGCGCCGGCACGGGCGGGGTTGTTTCATCGCTGCGCGATAAAGTAAGAACAGGCAGATTTTCATCTTCAGCGGGAGTTAAACCGCGTAATAATTTAGTAAGGTTGAAACAGCGTTTGACAATAACGTGGATCACTTCGCCTTCTATCTGCAGCTTGCCCTCAACCATCAGTAATCGGGCTTGCAGTATTTCTTTCCGGTACTTTTCAAACATTTTCTCCCATACAACAAGGTTGGAAAAACCCGTTTCATCTTCTATCGTGATGAATAAAATGCCTTTGGCGGTGCCGGGGCGCTGGCGCACAGTTATCATGCCAGCTACCTTTACCGGGTCGCCGTCCTTGAGCTTTGCCAATTCGGCGGTTGCCGTTACATGCAGCATTTTTAGCTTTTCGCGTACAAAACTTACGGGGTGTGCTTTGAGGGATAAACCGGTAGCCGCATAATCCTGCACTACATGCTCGGCCTGCGTCATAAACGGTAAACTGATCTGTATTTCCTGAGCGCTTTCCGATGGCTGGCCGGTAAACAGGCCGATAGGCTTGTCGCTGAGTGCCGGTACTTCCCACAAAGCTTCCCGGCGATCAAGATTCAGGGAGCGGAATGCGTCGGCATCGGTTAGCTTTTCAATAGCCGCCTGCGGTACCCCTGCATCACTTAACTGGCTGATGTTGGTATAACCTATTGCGCGCGCTGTGATCAAAACTCGCATGTCTTCTTCATTAAGCCCCTTAACCTGCCTGAATCCCAACCGTACTGCACAATATTTACCCGCCCTTTCTTCCAGCGTATTATCCCAAAGCGAATGGTTCACATCTACCGGCCGCATAACAACGCCATGCTTTTCTGCATCGATCACAATTTGTGCCGGCTGGTAAAAGCCCATCGGCTGACTATTTAATAAAGCGACCGCAAAAACATCGGGATAATGGCATTTGAGCCACGAAGAAATATAAACCAAATGCGCAAAGCTGGTTGCATGGCTTTCCGGGAAACCGTAGCTGCCAAATCCTTCCAGTTGCTTAAATATGCGTTTGGCAAATTCTTCGGTATACCCTTTGGCGGTCATACCATCAACCAGCTTCTTTTGAAATTGGCTTACCAGTCCTTTAGCCTTAAAAGTAGCCATGCTCCGGCGCAGCTGATCGGCCTCCGCCGGGGTAAAGCCTGCAGCAACAATGGCTATTTCCATCGCCTGTTCCTGGAACAGGGGTACGCCTTTGGTTCTATGTAAAATTTCTCTCAGTTCTTCAGAGGGATACTCCTCAGCTTCCTCACCGTTACGGCGCCGAAGATATGGATGCACCATATCGCCCTGGATAGGTCCGGGACGTACAATAGCCACTTCAATCACTAAATCATAAAATACCTTTGGCCTTAAACGCGGCAGCATGGACATTTGCGCCCGGCTCTCAATCTGGAAAACTCCGAGGGTATCGGCATGACAGATCATATCATATACAGCTGGGTCATCCTGCGGAACGTTTGCCAGGGTGAGGTTGAGGCCGTGATGTTGCTTAGCCAGGTCAAACCCTTTGCGGATGCAGGTCAGCATCCCTAAAGCCAGCACATCTACCTTCAAAATCCCCAGCGCCTCCAGATCGTCCTTGTTCCATTCCAGTTGCGTACGGTCATCCATACGGGCATTCATGACAGGACATATATCCGAAAGCTTGCATTGCGTGATCACAAACCCGCCGGTATGCTGCCCCAGCTGTCTTGGAAAGCCCATCAGCTGCTCCGTTAATTGCAGCACTTTATGCAGTTGCGGGTCATCCGGATTTAATCCCTGCTCAATGATACACTGGCGGTCAAAGCCTTCTTCCGAGAAATCCCGGATAGCGCCTGATAAACGTTTGATTGTATCTTCGGATAAACCCATGGCTTTACCTACATCCCGGATGGCGCCCTTGTGCCGTTCCTGCGTTACGGTGGCAACAATGGCGGCATGTTCGCGGCCATAAGTTTCATAGATCCACTGGATGATCTCTTCCCGCCGCTCATGCTCGAAATCAACATCCACATCGGGCCATTCATCACGGGCATCCGACATAAAGCGGGAAAACAGCAAGCGGGACTTGGTGGGATTTACCGGCGTTATCCCCAGGCAAAAGCAAACAGTGCAATTGGCTGCGGAGCCGCGCCCCTGGTACAGGATACCCAATTCTGACGCCTTTCGGGTATATTCATATATCCGCAAAAAATAGGGCGCCAGCTTACGGCGTTTAAAAAAAGCCAGTTCAAACAATATTTGCTCACTAATCTTTTCCGTAATGCTTTCACCAAACATTTCTTTGGCGCCCGCCCAGGTATATTCAGCAAGGTGCTCATCTGCCGTACGCCCGTCGGGGCTTACCCACTCCGGTTCGAGGTATTTTAAGGTATCCAGAGAAAACTGACAAGCATCTGCGATCTCCTGTGTACGCAAAATAGCATTGGGATACTGGCGGAACAAGCGCTCCATTTCATCAGGGGTTTTCAGGTGCCGTTCGGCGTTGGCATGCAGCTTAAAACCAGCATTGCTGATCACACACTTCTCGCGTACGCAGGTAACCACATCCTGCAGTTCGCGGCGCAGGGCCTCATGGTAATGCACATCATTGGTAGCCACCATGGGCACATGTAATTGGGATAAGCGGTGAAGCCGCTTGGCATCATCACCATTGTAGGTACGGCTGGCAGCTATGTACAGGTCATTGCCCAGCGCCTGGCGGTATTCACTTACATCCTGCTTAAATAAATCATCAAAATCAAACGTGGTATTTAATACATCAGGCGGTATTACAATAAATTTAATTCCTCCGGCATGTTCAAATACATCCTGTTTATAAAGATCGCACTTACCTTTTTCTGTACGTAGGTTGCCCTTAGTGAGCAAAGCACACAGGCGCCCCCATGCGGTAATATCAGTGGGATAAGCAAGCAAGCCCGGGCCGTCCAGCAGGTCAAGGCGGCAGGCAGGAATAAAGCCGATGCCCATAGCTTTAGCCGCCTGATGGGCACGCACCACACCCGCTACCGTATTGCGGTCGGTTATGGCAATGGCAGTATAGCCCTGCTTTACAGCTTGTTCCACCAACTCCTCCGGGTGAGAACCGCCGCGCAAAAAACTAAAATTGCTGGTTACCTGCAACTCCGCATACCTTATACCAGCCCTCATTTTACTAATATTTTTAGTAAAGGTAGATGCTTTTCGATTTAATTAAAAAATATTTTTAATTAAGCATTGCGCAAGTGAATACTTGCGCTTATATTTGCAAGCACTTACTTGCATAATATGGTAGCCAGACGCGATGTATACCAGGCAATAGCCGACCCCACGAGGAGAGCGATCATCAACATGATTGCCTCCCAGCCCCATAATGTGAACTCTATAGCTGAAAAATTTGATATGACCCGCCAGGCCATATCGCTGCATGTTAAGATCCTGACCGATTGCGGCCTCGTCGCCATTAAACAGCAGGGCCGGGACAGGTATTGCGAAGCACAACTAGACCAGCTAAGCGAAGTTGCCACTTGGGTAGATCAGTACCGGCAGCATTGGGAAAGTAAGTTGGATGCAATGGAAACCTATATCGAAAAATTAAAAAAAGAAAAGTATGGAAACCAAAAAAAGTAACACCAGCGACCGGGAGATCTTCCTATCGAGAAAAATTAATGCACCGATAGAATTGGTTTGGGAAGTTTGGACCAAACCCGAACACATTGCTAACTGGTGGGGGCCCAATGGGTTCACCAATACCATTGATATGATGGATGTAGTACCGGGCGGAGAATGGCACTTGGTTATGCATGGCCCGGACGGGACGGATTATATTAATAAAAGCATATTTAAAGAGGTTATTCCATTTAAGAAGATCGTTTATCAGCATGTGTCGTCTCCGGGCCTTATTGCCACCGTCGAATTTGAAGCGCAGGGTGAACAAACGCTGATCAACTGGCATATGCTTTTTGAAACTGTTGAGCAATTTATAAAGGTGGTAAAGGTTCACAAGGCGGTTGAAGGGCAAAAACAAAATGTAGACAAACTGGAAGTGTATTTAAGCGGCTTGAAGAGTTTTTAAACGGATTAAGTGCTTTTCAGGCAAAAAAGCCATGAATAAACCATTGTTTGGAATGATCGCCGCCATAATGCCCTGATCTGAACAGCCAGTAGCGCTGACCATTTTCGTCTTCTACCTGGTAATAATCGCGGTGCTCGCCCTGCTCCAGCCACCATTCGCGCTCAATCCGTTCGGGGCCATCTGCTTTTTTCACGTGGTGGACCTTATCCTTATAGATAAACAGCATTGGTGGATAATCCGGTATCAGGGCAGTTACTTCAATCCGTTCGGGCCGGGATAATAACAGGGAAGGCCGCGGCCGGCCGGTGCGCCACTTTGTAGCGGGCTTTTCTTTAAGCGACAATGCAGGCTTGATAGATCGCTCGGGCCAGTAATGTTCCTGCGGCAGGTACCGGTGAATATTGCCTGCGCCAATCTTATTCGCCAGCCTGTCCAGCAGCTCGGCTAAACTTAGATCTTCCAGTCCGCAGCCTTCGGGCGACCATAATACTTCCTGTTCCGGTTCAACCTCCTCTACTTTTGGCGCTTCCAGCGTAAACAGCTCAATGCCCAAAGCCGGCTCGAGCGTGGGTATTTTCAACTCAAACAGTTTAAACAAGTGACTTACCTGGTGCGTGGCCCGGTTGGTGCCGATAGCAGCCTGTATCAGATGACCATCCACCCGGTAGCCTTTTAAAATCGCGGTACGCACCCCCATCCCTTCACCTTGTAAACGCAGGCAAAGTTTTTCTAATAGTGTTTTTACCGCTATCTCAATACCTGTTGCCGTACGGATAGGTTCCAGGCAAGGCAGCCGCTCTGTATAAGGTTCCACCGGTTGTAAAAGCTGGATCGGCTCCTCCTCGTTCCCTAAAGCCTGGTCAAGCCGCAGCAGCAACTCCTGCCCGAAACGGCGGCGCAAAGCTGTGCGCCCGATACCTATAAAACTTTTGATGGTATAAAAGCCGAGCTTTTGGAGCCGTTCTAAAATAACCGCTTCCAAACGGAGCGCCGCAGGCGGTAAGAGCAACAAGGCATCCACCTGTTTGCCCGGCTCAATAATGGGTTTAGTCCGCCCAAACCGGGCAACGGCCCAGGCAGTGCCCACCGTATCGGCCATGGCACCCCGTACATCGTAGCCTTTACTTATTAAGCGGGTAACAATCTCGTTTAAATAGCCCCGTTCACCGCCCCACAAATGCGCGCAGCCCGAAACATCCAGCAGCAAGCCGCCCGGCAGATCGACCGCTATTAGGGGCGAATAACGGATACACCACTCCCCCAGGGCTTTGAGTAATTTATCCGCCTGGCCGGGAATCTCATCTATCACCTGCAAGTCCGGCACGATGGCTTTGGCATCCGCTGCTGCCATCCCTGCAGTTATGCCCCCGGCCTCGGCTAAAATATTAGCCGACGTGATCACCATGCGGTTACGCACAGACGCAGCAAAAACAAAAGGCGTTGCCTTCAGTTCCGGTCGCCGGAGCGTGAGCCAATCCGTCGTTAAATGACGGAACCATAATGAAACAAAACGCTTTTCCATCCTTATCCCGCCTTTCTTTGTGGTAATGTTACCACCTTAGCCGTTTCAGTTACCGGCGTAAAGCCGCCGTTTGTCCATTCCAGTTGCCAGCTGCCGGGGTTGCCGTTACGTACCCGCAGCAGGTCTACCTGCCAGCGTGGGAAACCTACTCCCGGCAGCTCATCCTCCAAGATGCTTGGCAGCGGCGTTATTTGCCAGCGGGCCACGCAGGTGGTGGTACCCAGTTTACGCGGATCATTACGCAGCAGGAAGCCCGTTACCTTGCTGCTCTCTACCGCCAGCTGTAAACGGCGCGACTGTGCAAAGCTGATGTCCCGCACCTCGCCGATCACCGCAGCCAGGCCCTTGCACTTGAGTGCTTCTTCCATGACCCAAAGCACATCCTTCTCGCGCTGCACATCAATAAATATCATCCGGTCTGGCGTTACATCAAAAGCCATCAACGATGGGGGGAAAAGCCTGCGCGACGTGCTGATCCACAAACAGGCGCCGCCATGCTGCATCAGCGCTGCCAGCAGTCCGGCCGTAAAACCACCGGTGGCCGCCGCTGTCTCCGGCGTAGGGCAAATTAACTCGTGGATGGTACCGGTAGGGAACACCCCATTAGGAAATGCGGCCTCCAATGGTCCCAGGCCCAAACCGTTGGCCTTACCCGCCGCAGGCGGAGTAAAGCCCTCCCATAACAAAATATCCTTTTGCAGCTGGCTGATGAGATCTTTTTTGGTATTGGACATAAACTCGTCATTTCGGGCTATAAAGTTATACTAAAATTTTTAGCATTTTATATAAATTATTACAAAATAATTTCCACCTTTGTTTTAGTATGATGAAAAATATTGAGCTGATGAGTGAGGCGAAAGCATGGGTAAAACGCAAAAATGGCCCCGACGAAGTGGTGCGCATTGTTCCCGACCCGGAAGATGGAACACCCGTGCTGCGCTATGAAATATACACCGCCTTTGACGCCAACCCCGACTACCTGGGCCGGATATTATTTGATAAACAAGGCTACTGGATATATGACGGCGAAATACTGAGCGTAACCGAGCAGGAACAGGTGGCGAAGTTTATTATTAATTATGTGGAGGGGGTGTGAAGGGGTAAGTGGCTTTTACTTAAGCTGAAAGCTTAATAAATTTTAAGACGAAGTTACGCGGGGCTAAACTTCGACCAGTTGCGGACCGTGCCACAGATTAATTTATCGCGGACATTGCCTAGCAGTTTGTCTGGCCGCTCTGTATAGCATGCGATTGCTTCGTGCCTCGCAAGGACAAGGCGGGTAAGCTAAAAACCTCCCTATAACTACAGTGTTTGCGAAGCCTGTTAAAAGAAAGCTTTCCAACTCATGCTGAAAAGCTTTTTGTGCACCGCAGAGGCAAATCCCGACTATTTTTTGAAGATTTGAAGAGATTAACATCATTTCTACATAAAAAACTAATAAACAGGAAGAAAAGGCACCATTAAAAGTTAACAGAGTTGCGCGAAATGTTTTATTTAATAAAGGAATTTCATAAATCTAAAGAAAGACCCGCCTTCATTAATTGATTATTAATCCCTTATTAATACTTATGCCCTTTATTCGTAGTTAAACAATAACCAACACAACTATTGCAAAACAGCGCAATAAATTATAAACCCTATAAGCATAACAAAAAAATGAGAAAATTAATTATCGCATCTCTGCTGTCAGCAGCGTCGGCCTTGTCATTCAATCGCTGTCAGGCGCAGGATTTAGCAAAGAACCCGTTTATCACCAGTATGTACACAGCAGACCCATCAGCCCATGTATGGGCCGACGGCAGGCTTTATGTATATGCTTCGCATGATATTGCACCTGCCCGGGGATGTGATCTGATGGATCAATATCATGTATTTTCGACCGATGACATGGTTCACTGGAAAGACCATGGTGAAATTCTTCGTGCCAGCCAGGCTTCATGGGGGAGGCCGGAAGGCGGCTTTATGTGGGCGCCCGATTGTGCTTATAAAAACGGCACTTACTATTTCTATTTCCCCCATCCAAGTGACACCAAATGGAACAACAGCTGGAAAATAGGTGTCGCAACCAGCAAGAGCCCGGCAAGCGGCTTTAAGGTACAAGGCTATATAAAAGGCCTTGAATCAATGATCGATCCGGCGGTGTTTGTTGACGATGACGGACAGGCTTATTTTTATTACGGCGGAGGCGGAACTTGCAAGGGCGGAAAGCTTAAAGATAACATGGTTGAAATTGATGGTGAAATGAAGGTAATGGAAGGATTACAGGATTTTCATGAAGCTACCTTTGTTCATAAAAGAAACGGCATCTATTATCTGTCCTACTCAGATAATCATGATGAAGGAGGCAAACATAACCAAATGAGGTATGCAACCAGCAAAAGCCCCCTAGGCCCCTGGACTTATCAGGGCATATTTATGGACCCAACAGACAGCTATACTAACCACGGTTCAATTGTTGAATATAAAGGGCAGTGGTATTCGTTTTACCATAATAGCGCCCTATCTCACCAGGATTGGGAAAGATCAATCTGTGTAGACAAGCTTTATTACAATGCTGATGGTACCATTCAAAAGGTTATCCCTACAGGCAAACAAAACTAAAAAAGCATTTTAGTACAGTTTAAAAGCAGTTGTTAACGCAAAACGCCCGGATCTGTTTGGTCCGGGCGTCTTTGTATTTCGTTATTTTTTATCAATTATTTTTCAGGGTTCCGAACCGGCAATTTAAAGTTAAGTGGTTCTTCGTGCTTTAATATTTTACCTGCTTCACCGGTTAACCATAAGTAATAATCAGATGGCTTACCTTCAAGATCGGCAAAGGCAGTATTTGGGTTAGCACTAACAGGCGGATGGTCAGTTACCTTGAAAATAGCTGTGCCTTCATTTACTTCATCAAACATAGCTACATACAACATGCTTGCCCCTGTTGACATAGCGGTTGATAACATTTGCCAGTAAAAACGCCCGCCCATACGGGGTATTGATGCTACCGGTTTTATATCATCCGGAAATTCATGACGGCTCAGGTTATGCCAGCTAAATCCCGGATAAACGCATGGCACATAGCTTAGGTTGTTATCCCTGCACCATTTCATGTCTGCAATTAAATCATCCCTGTACCTGTTCATATCATTATGCAGCAACGGCGAATAACGTTGTACACTCCAGGGTAAAACAATATCACATTGTTTAATCACTTCATGCAGGTAAGGGTCTGGATTACAATCACCGCTTAAGGTACGCCATGAGTTTGGAACACCGATCATAATAGAGCAACCGCCATAAACCGGATCATTCTTTAAAAAGTCGATCAGCCTTTCCAAACCGATATTCCTGGTATTGTATGGACGGTCAGGAAAGCCTACACCCCAAATAGCAACAACAGGCTTTCCATTAAAATGCAGGTAGGTTTGTGTCCCTTCCTGGTTGGTAACTTTTAGTTGATCTACCAAATATTTCCAATCATCTATTATAGTAGAACAATCTTCCCCGGACGCTGCCAGCCCTGAAAGATCATACATGACAGCAATAGCCCTTTTATATTTTGAAGCGGCATCTAATGCGTTTTGCATTATAAATGAAGATCTGCTATTTTTCTTGTTTTTATCTTTTGCAACATTGAAAAAGCGTTGTACAAACACGCCGTCAACCCCATATTGCTGCATCCATTTAAAATGAAGGTCTACCGTGCTTTTATCTGCAGAGCTAAAAAAACGTGCTGGTTGTCCGTCTGAAAGTTTAAAAGGTGTAGGATAGGTTTTTTCATATTCACTCACGTCGGGCCACAAATCAATTCCTGAACGGTCTTCATTTCCGTATGCATAATGCGAAGAATTGCTTCCATCCCCGGCCGCACTGAACCATCCCTGGTAACCGGCCATAATTAAGCCTTTGTAAGTAGGGTAAAGTGTGTTTTTGCTGTGCTTGGTTTGAGCCCTGCTAGTAAGGTTCAAACATAAAATTGAAATTACGAGTAACAAATAATTAATTATTTTCATCTTATAAATTGGTGAGTAAGCAGTGTGGTTTTTACAGTGGATGTTTGTGCTGATTTTTTTATCAGCAGTGTTAAACTTGTATTTATCATCAGGCGGGATAAGGAGTTAATTGGTTTACTTATCTGCAGCAAATAAATAAGCTGGACTTAAAAAAATATTAATTATATATTAATTGAATTTTTTAAGGAGAAATAGATTGAGATGCAGTAAATTTAAAAGGGGAGTTTAATATAAAACTTGCTTACAAAAATTAGAATTTGCCGGACTTTATATTGTGAAAAATACAATTCACGTTAAATACGTTGTAAATGTTAATTATCATCTTAATTTTGGTTTAAATTAAAAGCAACACATATCTGGTTTGATGTTGTAGCCATTAACCTAATTTTCAGTATAATAAATTATCTTAGGCATTCGCATTTCCTTAGATAATCGTTAACCATATATAATGAGATTGATTTGTTACTTTTTTAAAACGATAGTCTTTTGGGTTTTTATAGTTGTTATTTTTAATCAAAACAGCTATGGGCAATCTTATGGGTTGGGTTTTCACAGTCATGAGGTTGTGCAGGAGAAAAGAACCTCGCTTGATCTGAGCTCTGAAAAAACGTTATGTTTTAAAGATAATTTTGAAATATCATTCGACTTGACTTTTTACCCCAACCGGGCGGTCTATTTTGGGTATATTATCAGGATAATTGAAGATGATCATCGGAATATTGATTTGGTTTATAATGCACAGGCATTAAAAAACCATTTTAATTTAATAGTGGGTGATAAGCTGACGAAAACAGCTTTTGATATTGCGCCCAATAATCTTTTTAACCGTTGGAATAAGTTATCCATCAAGTTTGATTGTGATAACGACAGGATAATTTTCAAATCGGGTAATATTACATTTATTGAAAAAAACATGCATTTAAAAAAAAATGCATGTTATAAAATACTTTTTGGCGTAAACAATTATAAGCAATTTCAAACTACTGATGTCCCGCCAATGAAAGTGCGGGATATAAGGATCATTAATAATGGATCATTAAAATACAACTGGCCTTTAAATGAAGAATTTGGCCAGACAGCACATGAAACATATTCGCAAAGCGATGGAGCGGTGGTTAATCCACTATGGATCACCGCGTTGCATCACGACTGGCAGCCGGCGCAGCCGATAGAAGTTAATGGTGTTGCCAGCGTGGCTTTTGATCCTAAAAAAGAAATAGTTTATGTTATTGGCTCCGATTCTGTTTATAGCTATCAGGCAGATAGCTCACGATGGAGCAGGGCTGCTTATTCTTCAGGGAAATTGATACTTAACCAGGGTAATCAGTCTGTTTTTGACCCATATGATAACAGTATATACAATTTTTACCTTTTTCTCAGTAAAAAATTCATTGCAAAATACAACGTAACTACACATACCTGGGATAAGAAGTTTGAAGCTGGTGATGTTTCAGATTTTTGGCACCTTAACAAATCAATATCAATAAATGACTCTTCGTTTTACCTGTTTGGAGGTTATGGCCATTTGGTATATAAAAACACCGTACAGCAATATCATTTTAATTCCCATACATGGGAAAATATTGCGCCCAAAGGCGACTTTTTTATGCCACGCTACCTTGCTGCGCTTGGTGCAACTGAAAAAGGTGATACGGTGTACATTTTAGGAGGATATGGTAATTCAAGCGGCCAGCAGATACTTAATCCTAAAAATATGTATGACATGATGCGTTTTACAGTAAAAGATAAAACGTTTAAAAAAATGTTTACATTAAAGGATGGCGACAATGATTTTGCAATGGCGAATTCACTCGTCATTGATAGTCATTCAAATTCATATTATGGCCTTATTTTCCCGCAGTATAAATATAATTCAACACTTCAGCTCATACACGGATCATTATCAAAACCAGATTATACGTTAGTTGGCAATTCAATACCTTATAATTTTCATGACGTGCATTCGTTTGCCGATCTATATTATTGCGAGGCAAGTAAGAAGTTTATTGCAGTAACACTGCTTCGGTCAGAAACAAATCAAACAAGGGTAAATATTTATACCTTACTTTCTCCGCCCTACGGATCGGGCCCTAAAATACAAGCCGCTAAAAAAGGTAATTACTGGTATTATATTACCGGTTTGTTACTGATTGCAACGGCAATAACGTTGATATACATAAAACGACGCAAAACATATAACGCCATTTTACCTCAGCAAACAGCAATACATGGAGTTCAACATGATATTGAAGCATCTGGAATAACAAATAAAGTAAAAGTATATAACAGCGGGGGCCCCTTTAAGAATTCCATTTTCCTTTTTGGCGATCTGCAGGTATTTGATGCAGAAGAAGTCGATATTACCAAATATTTTACACCTCTTATAAAAGAACTTTTTTTGATTATCCTTCTATATTCTGTAAAACGCGGACGGGGTTTAAGTTCCGAGAAGTTGAATGAAATATTATGGTTTGATAAAGATGCTAAAAGCGCACGTAATAACAGGTCTGTGAACATAGCTAAATTAAAAAGCCTGCTTGATAGATTGAGTTATTGCAGTTTATCAAAAGACACAGGCTATTGGATGATCGATATTGATTTTAACCATGTCCATGTTGACTATTTTGATTATTTAAGCATAGTGAGAGATAAGGCCCTGTTGGATATAGAGAGAATTAAATTTCTTTCTACTATTACTCAAAGAGGGAGCTTTTTGCTGAATAATGAATATGAGTGGCTCGATAGTTTTAAATCTGAAATATCAAATGAAGTAATAGATACTTATCTGCATTATGCACATTCGCTTGATGCAGTCCATGATGCTGAGCTTTTAATTGAAATAACCGGTTATATTTTTTATTTCGATCCGGTAAATGAAGAGGCCACCATATTAAAATGTAAGGCTTTATCATCGTTAGGAAAACACTCATTAGCTAAACATACCTTTGAAAACTTTATGAAAGAGTACAAAGTTATTTATGGTGAAGCTTTTAAAAGAGATTTTCATGATATACTTGAATAAAAGATTGTCATACAAAAAAATATTCCCTCCAAATATTCACCTGTTTAATGGTATTATTTTAACTAATCTTATTAAAATTATAATAATTGCTATTAATTGCTATTAATTAAGCGTGAGTTAATCTTTTATTAATCATATAATCTTTATTCGTGGCTATAATTTAAATGTTTTACCAATCCTATAAACCTTTAAATAACCAATTAAGCCATGTATTTAATAAACAGAAAACTCTTTTTAGTGTTGTTTTGTGTCTCATTTGTTTTTTTTAATAAAGCAAGCACACAGCAAAATCCTTTGAAATATCTAAATCCATAGATTGGTTTCTCACAAACACATCCAAACGGAACCCGTATCGGTGACCCCGGTGATATATTAATACAATATAAAATCCCATCAACTTCCTTATAACAGATTATTAATTTTTTTACCTGCCATGAATAAATTTTTACGGTTCTTCTTAATTATAATATTTAATTTTTATTGTGCAACCACGCTTGTAGCACAAGATACACCTGCTGCTAATGCAGGTAGCGGTAATCTTAAATATGTCGATCCTCGTATTGGAAATGTAGGTGCTTTGCTTCAACCTACCCGGCCTACCGCTCAACTGCCCAACCAGCTTATCCGCATGTATCCTGAAAGAGATGATTACATGGACGACCAGATATCAAGTTTTCCGTTAACTATAGTATCTCATCGTCTTGGTGAAGTATTTGCTTTGAAACCTTCAGTTAAACAGTTATCCAAAGAAGCCTGGAAACAAAAGCTTACTTATGATCACGAGCTGGAGGTTACACGCCCCTGGTATTACTCAACTTACCTGGTTGATGATGGTACAACAGTTGAGTTTACTCCGGGTAAAAAAACCGGAATTTTCAGGTTTTCTTTTGCGGCAGGTGCAGCTAATAAAAATTTGCTGTTTGATCTTTATAACGATGGCGATGGTGTATGGAGCTTTGATAAAGGTGATGTGATAACAGGCATGGAAACCTATCACGATGATGTAAAAGTATACCTGTATGGTGTATTTAGCCAGGCAGGTAAAACAGGTACAGTAACCAATGGGCAATTGAATAGCAACAGTACGGCAAAAGGTAAAAGGGTACAGGCATGGGTTGGTTTTCCTCAAGGCTCACCGGATACTGTAGAGTTTAGATATGCTATATCATATATAAGCCCTGAACAGGCTAAAGCAAATTTTAATGAAGAAATAAAGGGTCATACTTTTGAATCTGTAAAGGATAATGCCGAAAAAACATGGCAAAAAGTGATAAGCCAAATAAAAGTTACCGGCGGAACAGATGCTCAGAAAAGATCTTTTTACACTGCTTTATACAGGTGTAACGAGCGTATGGTTGATATAACCGAAGATAACAAATACTACAGCGGTTATGACAAAAAGATACATACCACCAACGCTCCATTTTATGTTGATGACTGGATATGGGATACTTACCTGGCTCTTCATCCTTTAAGAGCAATATTAAACCCGGCTTTAGAGCAGGGTATGCTTAATTCGTACATAAACATGTATCAGCAAAGCGGCTGGATGCCTACTTTTCCGGTGCTGTTTGGTGATAATCCCTGTATGAATGGTTTTCACTCATCAATAATGATATTGGATGATTATCGTAAGGGGATTAAAGGTTTTGACACTGAAATTGCCTACCAGGGAATGTTGAAAAATGCAACCATGGCAACTATGCTGCCCTGGAAAAATGGCCCCAAAACAGTATTAGATGATTTTTATTATAAAAATGGCTATTTCCCCGCTTTGAAGCCAGACGAAAAAGAAAATGTACCTGAAGTGCATCCTTTTGAAAAACGACAACCGGTAGCAGTTACGCTTGGCGGTAGTTATGATGACTGGGCCGTAGGCATAATGGCAAAAGAACTTGGCCATACTGCTGACGAAGAAAAGTTTAATGTACGGTCAAAAAACTATAAAAATTTATGGGATAGCAATGTTAAGATGTTTATGCCTAAAGACGAAAACGGTAATTGGATCAATATAGACCCAAAATTTGATGGTGGCCTGGGAGGACGTAACTATTATGATGAAAATAACGGGTGGACTTATTTATGGCAGGTACAATATGATGTTAAAGGTTTAATGACACTAATGGGAGGCAAAAATGCCTTTGAAGACAAGCTCGACCAATTGTTTCGTGAAGGTCTTGGCCGGAGCAAATATGAATTCTGGAGCAAATTCCCTGATGCTACCGGTCTGGTTGGTGAATATTCAATGGGTAATGAGCCCAGTTTTCATATCCCATACCTATATAATTATACCGCCCCATGGAAAACACAGAAAAGGATCCGGTTTCTACTCGACGTTTGGTATAAGGACAATATTTTTGGCATACCGGGCGACGAAGACGGTGGCGGTATGTCGGCCTTTGTTGTGTTTTCATCAATGGGATTTTATCCTATAACACCCGGTATCCCTGTTTATACTATCGGTAGCCCGCTGTTTACAAATGTGACCATTGATTTGCCCGGAGGTAAACAATTTACTGTGATGGCAAACAACTGCTCGGTTGTTAATAAATATATCCAAAGTGCAAAATTCAACGGCAAACCTTTAAATACGCCATGGTTTACGCACCAGCAATTAGTTGATGGCGGTAAACTTGAGTTAGAGATGGGGCCGAAACCTAATAAGAGCTGGGGTCTTCAATAATTATATCAGGCTGAATGATAGTTTAAAAGTAGTGAGTAAATTGTAAGGTTTAATTAGGTATCAATAATTACAAAACCGTTATGGTAAAGTCGCATTTCTTCATAGTCGGGTTACTTTTTTTGCAGTTTAGCGCAAATGCGCAAAATAAAATAAAAGTAGCTTGTATAGGCGCCAGTATTACTTATGGTGCCAGGATAGACAACCGCGAGCAAAATTCTTACCCGGCACAGCTCCAAAAAATGCTGGGGAACAATTACGAGGTAACAAATTACGGCGTTAGCGGAACTACCTTGCTCAAGAAGGGGAATTCACCTTATTGGAAAACTAATGAATATAAAACAGCTCTGGCTGCTAATCCTGGTGTTGTGGTCATTGACCTTGGCGGGAATGACAGTAAATTAATTAACCGTATTTACCTGGAAGATTATGAACGCGATTATCATGAATTTATTCAGTCATTTACACAGTTACCATCTCATCCGCGTATAGTATTATTGCTGGCAATGCCATCGTTTGTAAAGGATACGGCTGATATTTGGGATCCCACTATTGTTAAACAGGTTAATCCCCGTATTCAGCAGGTCGCTTTTGAAGATAAGGTTGAGGTAATTGATATGCATTCTCCATTTGTTGACAAAGAAGCGATAACACCTGACAAGATCCATCCAAATAAAGAAGGTGCAACAATTATGGCCCAAACTATATTTGAAAACATAGCTCAAAAAAAAGATATCGCTTTTAACATCTTTCATAACCTCAAAACAGAATATAAGTTAAGCTCATTTTATGGCTATGAATGTGCAGATTTTAAATTTAATGGCCGTGAGTGTAAAGTTGCAAAACCTAAATGGTCTGCACCGGGTCATCCCTGGGTATGGCGGGCTCGGTTTTGGGGCCACGAGCCTCAAACAGATATTTCCTTATTGCAGCGGGGATTTCATATAGTTTATTGTGATGTTGCAGAGCTATTAGGAAATGACACGGCTATTAATGCATGGAACAAGTATTATGGTCTGTTACATAATGCAGGGTTAAATAAGAAAGCCGTTATGGAGGGTATGAGCCGGGGGGCGGTTTACGTTTTTAACTGGGCCGCAGTTAATACTAGTAAGGTAGCGTGCGTTTATGTGGATAATCCTCTTTTAAATATCCCATCGTGGGCAAAAGGTCGTATGAAAACACCCACTGTAAAAGATTATATGTTTGAAGCTTTTAAGAAAGATTATAATATAACAACAGATGAGCAGGTAGTTGGGTTTAATGGCAGCCCTGTTGATAAGGTGAAACAAATTGTAAAGGGAAAATATCCTATATTAATTTTATGTGCTGATGAAGATGAAGCAGTATCGCCGGAAGAGAACACATTGCTTTTTGAAAAAAGAGTAAAAGCATTAAACGGGAATATCACTGTAATTCATAAACCAGGTTTTAAGCATCATCCCCACAGTTTGCCTAATCCAAAACCAATTACAGATTTTATACTGAAGGGAACAGGACAATATTTACAAATTCCTGAAAATAATTGAAGATCAAAGTAGCAAGATAATTTGCAATACAATGAGTAACAAGTTTTTAAATGTCGTATTTGCCTTATTGGCAGGCGTGTTGCTTTCTGTAACGACCAGCGCACAGGAAAAAAAGAAGGAATTTAATATCGGTCCCTTTTTGAATACATATGATGTAAGCTGGGACACGCCCGGACCAACATCCATGCAATCCATGCCAACCGGTAATGGCGATATTGGCCTCAATGTATGGGTTGAACCAAACGGTGACCTTTGCTTTTTTATAGGGAAAACCGATGCCTGGGGGGCAGCCCCGGCCACAGAAAAGAACAACTGGATAAGAGATGGCGGCGTGTTAATGAAACTGGGAAAGGTGACGATATCCGTAAGCCCAAATCCGCTGGCACGGGGAGGTGCCTTTCGGCAAGTACTAAAATTGAATAACAGCGAAATATTGGTTAAGGAAGGTACCGGTGCCGTTGCTGTTCAGCTGAGAGTTTGGGTAGATGCGAACCACCCGGTTATAAGGGTCGAATCAAAAAGCGTAAAGCCGGTTTCCGTAAAAGTTACGTTGGATAACTGGCGAGTTGGGAAGGGTGATACCATCTTACTGAAACAAGCCAATAAAATTACCTGGTACCATCAAAACCCGGATTACGCCGACCCACACATGCACGGCTTTGTTTTTGGAGGAATTATTAAGGGGAAAGGGCTGACAAGCAAGGATGATACTACCATGCAAACAATTAAAGCTGTTAATGATCAGTTAATCTCGGTTTATCCTTTAACTACAAAGGACTTGAGCCCTGACCAATGGCTTGCTAAATTGAATGAAAAGATTACCAGGATGGACGCCTTGTCGCTTGAGCAGACGCGGCTGGCCCATCAGCAATGGTGGAATAAGTTCTGGCACCGCAGCTGGATATTTGTAAATGGTGACAATGTTGCCAAAACAACTACACAAGGATATATACTGCAACGTTATATAACAGCCTGCGCTGGCAGGGGAGGTTATCCTATTAAATTTAACGGCTCCATTTTCGTAGTGGATAATCCACAATTTAAAGCAAACGAAAACGCTCCGGCAATAGCTATAGATGCGGATTATCGTGAATGGGGTGGACAGTATTGGATGCAAAATACCCGTCCGATGTACTGGCCACGCCTGATGGCAGGTGATTTTGACGAAATGCTGCCTCTGTTTAAAATGTACCTTGATATGTTACCGGGTAATAAAGAGCAGGTAGAGAATTATTACCATCACGATGGTGCCTATTTTCAGGAAACCTCGCCTTTTTGGGGTGGCTTGCCTTATATGGGGCCGGAGGTGCAGGAAAACTGGACGGGCCATTACTTTACCCCGATACTGGAGTTAAGCATGATGATGCTGGATTACTATGAGTATACCGGCGACAAAAAATTTGCCAGGGATATGCTATTGCCAATAGCAACAGCAGGTGTGGAATTTTTTGATAAGCATTTTGGCCGGGATGCCCAGGGGAAATTATTGCTTGACCCCGACAATTCCATTGAGATGTTCTGGCAAGCACATGATCCGGCGCCAGATATTGCCGGTTTACATGCGGTTGTGAGCCGGTTAATAGCCCTGCCCCCTGATTTAACCGATGAAAAATCGCGGGAAAACTGGAAAAGATTTAACAGCGAACTGCCTGATCTGCCGGTAAGTGACAAAGATGGCGAACAGGTATTGTTGCCGTATACTGGTCCGCAAATTGTTAAAGGGCATAACCTGGAAAATCCGGAATTGTACGCGGTTTATCCGTTCAGACTATACGGCCTGGGCAAGCCCGACCTGCAATTAGCGATTAATACTTTTAATGCGCGTAAATTTAAGGATAAGGGCTGCTGGATACAGGACCCGATACAGGCAGCCATGCTTGGTTTGACAGATGTTGCCAAAACTTATGTAACTTTCAATTTCGCCCGTAAGGAGCCAACCCTTAAGTTTCCTGCATTTTGGGCAACCGGACATGACTATGCACCTGATGAAGACAATGGCGGAAATGGCGAGAACGGCTTGCAGGAAATGCTGATGCAGATAGACGGTAAAAAAATTATGCTGTTGCCGGCCTGGCCGAAAGAGTGGGGCAATACTGAGTTTAAACTAAACGCACCTTATAATACTACGGTTCAAGGTAGCGTAGTGGATGGCACGCTTACGGGTTTGATAGTTACACCTGCTTCACGCAGGGCTGACGTGATTGATATGTCAAAACAATAGATTTAAACTAGTTTAATCGTTGCAAAAGGCATGGTACAAATAGATATCATGCCTTTTTTATTAAATAACATACTCACTGTCTGACCCGGTTTCAAAACTGAAATATTTATACTGTACTTAAATGAGATTAAAGTATTTTCTCAATAATTACTTCGTGGCTTTTAATATACAAGCATCAACATTACTTTCAATAGTATTCATCATAAGATTTCATTGGAGAAGTCTGGAAATATCCAATTATTAATATTCTATTAAATAAAAATTGACCGTTGATCGAAGCATTAATCAGTAATAAAAAAACAAATCAAATATGGCAATTATGCTATTTTATGTAATTTTTATGCTAACACAGCTCTATTATGCATATTAAAGTTACAATTAGGATTTGCAATCAATAAAAAAGTTATTATATGTTTAATAAGCTTTAAAATTAATCATTTATTATACTTTTTTTAATCGAAGGCAGCTTATTTTACCCTAAGATTCCAAATCTGTAAACCAATTTATAACCAAATCTAAATGAAAATGAAAAGAATTTTATTTATCTTTTTCTTATTTATGTTCGCTGTAACTCTAAATAGTTACGCAGCATATTTTAAAAGTGCTGTAAAAAGCCCTCCTCCTGTTACAGTTACCGGACAGGTAAAAGATGACCAGGGCAAGCCAATTCCCGGCGTAACAGTAAAAGTGCAAGGCACTACCAGTGGTACGCAAACAGATGTAGACGGAAGGTTCCAAATACAGGCACCTGATGATGCGACTTTAGTTTTCAGCTTTGTCGGCTTCGCGGAACAAAGTGTAAAACTAAACGGACAAACAGTATTAAATATTACTTTACTTGAAAGCTCAATCGGTTTGCAGGAAGTAGTAGCTGTTGGTTACGGTACACAGAAGAGAAGTGAAATTACAGGCTCCAGTAGTACTGTAAGCGCTAAAGAAATTGCTAAACGCCCAATTACCCAACTATCACAAGCTTTACAGGGTACAGCTTCGGGCGTAGCAGTTACCAGCGCTAATGGTCAGCCGGGCCAGGGGCCTCATGTACAAATTAGAGGCGCTAACTCTATTACCGGAAACACAGAACCATTATACGTTACTGATGGTAATATTGGCGCTGCTCCGGATGATCCGAATGATGTTGAAACAATTGAAATTTTAAAAGATGCTGCTTCGACAGCTATTTACGGATCGCGCGGTTCTAATGGAGTTGTTCTGATCACCACTAAATCAGGCCATTTAGGCAAACCACGGATTGAGTTTAACACATGGGTACAAAATGATCAAATGCCAAAGACGCTAGATCTGATGGGCCCATATGATTTTGCAAGATCAGTTAACAATCAGTTTGAATCTACAGGACAAACTGATGCCTTTACACAGGCACAACTTGATAATTATAAAAATAATGGCGGTGGTACTGACTGGCAAAAGGCGCTTTTCCAGAAAGCCTGGGTGCAATATTATGATCTTGCTGTTTCTGGTGGTTCCGAAACTGTAAAATACCGTTTTTCTTTAGGATACCTTGATCAGCCCGGTACTATACTTAACACCTATTATAAAAGAACAACATTAAAGTCAAACATGGATGTTAAGCTGAATAACAGGATGGATTTAAAAATCATCCTATCAGCATCCCTTCCTCAAAACCATAATAATAGTTATGGCGGCGGTTTGACCGATCCTTTTAACCAGGCAGTTGAATGGGACCCTACTTCTCCAATAAGAGATGCTTCAGGTGCATATATTAATCACTCAAAATATGCATCTATCCAATTTAACCCGGTAGAACAAGCTATGAGCCAGGCTGATGATGGAACGGCTACAAATCTTAACGGAACAGCAACATTTAATTACCGAATCATAAACGACCTGACATTCACTTCAACTGATGTTTATTCAATTGGTCAAAATTATCTGCAAAGATATTTCGGCCCCGGAACAAGTAATTATGATTCAAAATCAGATTATATTAATAATGAAACAAGCAAGTTCACAGGTTATTTGAGTAGTAATTTCCTTACTTACAAACATAAATTTGGTGATCATTCAATAACTGCCACAGGGTTATATGAAGTACAATCGGGTACAAGTATGGGCTTTGTTGCAAGGGCAAACAGCTTGTCAACCTATTCCCTGGGATACTATAATTTAGCTTTAGGAGGAGCCCAGAATTCTTCAACTTATTCATCCGATGCCTTGGTGTCTTATTTGGCACGTGTTAATTACTCCTATAAGGACAGGTACTTCCTGACTGCCAGTATCCGTACAGACGGGTCATCACACCTGACAAAAAAATACAGCTCATTCCCATCTATAGGTGTAAGCTGGAATGCAACTAATGAAGACTTTTTAAAGTCGTCTAAAGTGATATCTGATTTAAAGATCCGCGCTTCTTACGGCCAAACCGGTAATCAGAATGTGGGCGCCTATTCAAGTATTGCGCAAATTCTTACGCCTTCGTCACAGGGTAATTACTATTTTAACGGCGGCATGCCGGGGGCTGCCGGAACTGCGAGCGTAGCTACTCCATTAGGAACAGGTGTGTCAAAATCACTTGAATGGGAAGCTAAAACTGCCTATGATGTGGGTGTTGACATTGCTTTCCTGAAAGGACGTTTAACCTTTACTGCAGATGCCTACAAAAATAATGTAACTAATTTGTTATATCAGAAGCCTGCGTCTGGCTACGATAATGGGAATACTTACCAGGCCAATATTGGCAGTCTTACAAATAATGGTTTTGAATTTTCTGTTGGAGGTACTCCGGTTGTATCAAGAGATTTTAGATGGACTACTAATTTAAACGTATCAATTAACCGTAATAAAGTTACTAATCTTGGCGGATTGGATAACCAGGTAGTTGGAAGCGGCAATAATACTGTTAATGCCATATTAAAAGTTGGCCAGCCATTGGGCGAATTTTACGGATATAAATTTTTAGGTACCTGGAAAACCAGCGAAGCTGCTCAAGCTGCACTATACGGTATGAAACCGGGTGACGCTAAGTACCAGGATATAAATGGTGACCATGCCTATACTTCGGCCGATTATCAGACTTTAGGTAATGCAACACCGCAGTTTACTTATGGGTTTATCAATGATTTTACCTATAAAAATTTAACTTTAAGCTTTATGTTCCAGGGGCAACAGGGTAGCCAGGTATTTTCTGAAACGCTTGCCTACCTATGGGGTGGATTGGGTGATATGAAAAATGCTACAACTATTGAAGCAGTACCAGAAAATTTATGGACCCCTTCTCACCAAACTGATAACCCTGCGTGGAGCAATTCAAGCCATAATTACAATAATAGCAGCCGTTATGTATATAATTCAAGCTACGCTAAATTAAAAAACCTGTCACTTTCTTATAAGGTACCTGCTGCATGGTTACAAAGAATAAGTGTTAATAATCTTGAAGTGTATGTGAGCGGGCAAAACCTGTTTACCATCACACCTTACAAAGGATATGACCCTGAAATTAATAATGCAGGAAATGCCATTACCCAGGGACAGGAGTTTGGTGTTATTCCAAATCCTAAAACTTATACAGTTGGAGTAAGACTGGGCTTTTAAAATAAATTGATATTATTTACTACTAAAATATTAAAGATGAAAACTAAATATTCACTACTATTAGCAGCTCTTGCTTTAATTGTGATTTCTGGCTGTGTAAAGCTTTCTGAAGACCCGAAGGCCAATTTAACGCCGCAAACTTATTTTAAAACACAAAGCGATCTGGATGCTTCTGTTAACGCTATATATATAGCACTTGCAAGGGACGGTGCATGGGGGTTTACGAGTAAAGAAACCTCTTATTTCGGTTCAGACGATTATACAACCGACCCAGGATTAAATAAGCAGGATCAGCGTGATTTTGACCGGTTATCAGGCGGTAGTTCAAATTCAAGCTTAACTGCAGAATGGTACGGCCCATGGCAGGCTATTTACCAGGCAGATAACGTTATTACAAATTATTCAAAAGTTAACTCAACTCAGGCTTTAAAGGACGCTTCAGCAGGCCAGGCTTATTTTTTAAGAGGTTTATGTTACTACTATCTGGTAAGAACTTTTGGGCCGTTACCAATGGTATTAACTAATTTGGACTTAAACGCAAAACCGCCGAGAGCAGATGTTGCTACTGTTTACGCTTCGATAATAAGTGACTTGCAAACCGCCAAAAAACTTTTGGGAACAACGTTAGCGCAGGGAAGGCCAACTACTTATTCTGCAAGTGCCTGTTTAGCTGATGTGTACTTAACTATGGCTGGCTGGCCGCTAAATCAAGCCAACAATTATGCCCTAGCTGCTGCTGAAGCTAATATAGTTATCCAGGCAGGAGTATATAACCTGAGCACACCTTACGATCAGGTTTTTACTACAAACAATAGCCCTGAATCTATTTTCGCGTTAGAATATAGTGTTGCAGGAGGCTTGCCCGACCGTCGTTTTGGATCTTCTAATGTACCATTGGATGAGGTAGCTCTTGACGGATCAAGTGGTTGGGATGATGTTTATCCGGAAATTAACTTCTTTAAAAATGCACCGGTATGTACAAGAACCGACCTCACTTTTTATACTACACTTAAGTTAATACAGCCGGACAAAAGTTTCGTACTTACTCCCTGGAATTCTACTGTAACGCATGCCCAACATCCATACTACAAAAAATTCAGGGCCGGGCTTAATGGTGACGGTGTTAATGAAACAGCTACTCAGATTCTTTCAATACAACCAAGTACAAATAAAGCATTAGATGTTATTCGTTATCCGCAGGTTTTGTTAGATTATGCAGAAGCGTCGGATATGGCTGGAGGAGGCCCAACAGGAGCAGGTTATGCAGCTGTCAATTTGGTACGGGCACGGGCCGGTGAAGCGCCGCTAACTCCCGGGCTTAGCCAAACAGCTTTTCGCGATGCTGTAGTTTACGAAAGGGCGTATGAGTTTGCGGAAGAATTTGGTATGCGCTGGTTTGATATTGTTCGTTTACAATTACTTCCGGCTGTAATTGCTGCAAGAGATCCTTCAGAAAATTCAATTCCTGCAGGTACAGTCGTTGCCCAAAAATATCTGGCACCTATTCCTTTTGGTGAAATGACACTCAATCCACAATGGACACAAAATGCAGGCTATTAATTTTGACCTGGATGTGCCTATATTTGAATAAAATGAAGGAATAATTCATGTCAAAAAAGCCGATAACCCCCTCGTCAAAAGGGCCATCTAAAAAAAGAGTTATTTTGTTTAAAGGGATCAGTATTATACTGGTCCCTTTACTTATTTTATTTTTACTGGAGTCTTGTTTAAGGATATTTAATTATGGAAATAATTTAAGCCTGTTTATTGAATACAAAGGCGATAAAGATTACCTTGTGTTTAATCCCGATGCATCTAAAAAGTTTTTTACAGAGCAGCAAATAGCCACAAAAGGCAACAATGAAATATTTAAGAAGAAAAAGGATAATAACACACTAAGAATATTTGTACTTGGAGAATCAACCACCATTGGCTATCCTTACTTTCATAATGGCTCTTTTCATAGATGGCTGCAGTATCGTTTAACGCATACTTATCCCAATAAAAATTTTGAAATAATTAACCTGTCTTTAACGGCGGTAAACTCTTATACAGTATTAAGTTTTGCTAAAGAGGTTGTAAATTATGAGCCTGATGCTGTTTTGATTTATACGGGCCATAACGAATTTTATGGCGCTCTCGGTGCTGCATCAACACAAAGCCTGGGCAGCAATCCTCATATTATAAATTTTATACTTAACCTGCGCAATTTAAGGCTTGCCCAATTGATCATTAACTTTTATGCCGATACGAAAAACGCTTTTGGAACCACCGGTTTAAAATCCGGCGGAGACCGGATGCGGTTAATGGTTGCCAAACAGGAAATTCCTTATCATTCGGATTTGTATAAAAAGGGCGTTACCCAGTTTAGGGATAATATGGACGAAACAATGAATTTGTTCAGCAAACGGCACATTCCTCTTTTTGTAAGTAATTTAGTAAGCAATGAAAAGGATTTAAAACCTTTTATAAGTTTTGAAGCAGACAGTATAAAATCTCCAGGATTTAAAACTGCTTTCAACCTTGGTTTGAGAGCTTTTAAAAATAATGATTTAAATTCTGCTGATACCTGGTTAAAAAAGGCAGAAAACATTTATAGCTCCAGCGCACTTTGCAATTACTATTTGGGACAGTTGGCTTACAAACAAAGCGATTTTATAAAGGCAAAAAAATATTTTTTAAAAGCTAAAGACCTTGATGGACTAAGATTTAGGGCACCCGAACAGTTTAATGAAATATTGACCCAGTTGTGCGATAAATATCCTGAAACACACCTGGTAAATACAAGGGCCGCTTTTGAAAACAATGCCGATCATCATATTATTGGTGAAGAATTGACTGTGGATCACGTACATCCCAATTTAAAGGGCTACGCGATAATGTCAGATATATTTTATGAAGCAATAAAAAAATACCGGATCATTCCTGAAGCTACTGGAAACGAGATTACATTTAAACAGTTGCTGCATAGAATGCCGCAAAATTCAGTTGATTCATTAGCTGGAGTCTACAGAGTCCTTAATCTTAAAAAAAGATGGCCATATAATGATTTGCATGCCCTGGATTCTGTTAAAACAGAATCACACGAAGAAACACTGGCTTATAAACTTGTTTTTGAAAATATAAAATGGGCTAATATAATGAACGATTTATATGAATATTATTTAGGCAAACGCGAATTGTTAAAGGCAAGAAATGTGCTTGAAAATTTAGCGTTGGAATATCCAACAGATCCGGGATTGTATGAGCAGATTGCTATGTTAAGCGGAGAATTAAATGACAGTGAAAATGTTATATTTAACTTCAAAAAATCATTTAACCTGGCGCGGTCATTTAATAAAGCGCGTTATTTATTTGTAAACTATTTAAAAATTGATAAGCCCGCAGATGCTATTGTGTATATTGATTACGCAATCAATAATAATTCCTCCGGTTTTAACTTGGGGCCGATTAAAAACAACACTGAACAACTGATACAATTACAAAAACAATACTTAAAAGATACAACTAATGTTCTTGTTTTATTACAGATAGCAAATGCTTATTCGGGAATGGGTAATAGAGATGGAACATCAAAATATGCGGAAAAAATATTGAGAACAGACCCTGAAAATAAGGCTGCCTTGTTACTTCTTATGCAAATTAAAAGCAAATCGAATAAATGAAAACAACTAAAAAGTTCTCAGTAACTAAAAAGCAATGTATGGAGTTTGGACAGGTAGCAACGCTGACTGCTTTAGTTTTAGCGCTGCATTTAAAAAACGATCACTTTGTTATTGCCGCATTTGTGCTGATACTTGTTACTATTCTATTGCCAATTATGTTTTACCCTTTTGCTGTTTTATGGTTTGGCTTGTCCGAATTATTAGGCATAGTAAGCCCCGCGATTATATTGGGAGTATTATTTTTTTTAGTTGTAACTCCGGTAGGTTTATTCAGGAGACTTTTAGGGAAGGATAGCATGAAGTTAAAACAATTTAAAAAAGATAAACATTCAGTAATGATCAACAGAAATCATTTATATACAGAAACAGATCTTTTATTTACATTTTAAATCAATGGAATTTTTTAAAGAATTACTTCTTTTTCTAAAAACCCGGAAGAAATTCTGGTTAATTCCGCTTATTATAATTTTACTGTTATTTTCCATCCTAATAGTATTGGCTAGTGTACCGGCTTTGGCACCCTTTATTTATACTTTATTTTAATAACAGGTGGCTACTGCAATACTCGGAATTTCGGCATTTTATCATGATAGCGCAGCAGCGCTTATTATTGATGGTGAAATAATAGCTGCCGCTCAGGAAGAGCGGTTTACAAGGGTAAAACACGATGCCAGCTTTCCGGAAAACGCTATAAGATATGTTTTGGAGGAAGCCGGCATTAGCTACGATGAGCTTACCGCTGTTGCGTTTTACGATAAGCCATTGCTTAAATTTGAACGCCTGCTGGAAACCTATCATGCTTTTGCCCCAAAAGGATTATTAAGCTTTATTAAGGCAATGCCGGCATGGGTCAATGAAAAACTTTTCATAAAAAAATTGATTCGTAAAAAAACCGGGCAATTTGGAAGCGCTAAAATACCCATATTATTTCCTGAACATCATTTATCACATGCAGCCAGCGCTTATTATCCTTCTCCTTTTGATGATGCTGCTATTTTAACTATTGATGGGGTAGGGGAATGGGCAACTACTACCATAAGCCATGGAAAAAATAATCAAATAACCATATTAAAGGAGCTTCATTTTCCGCATTCTGTAGGGCTTTTATATTCGGCTTTCACTTATTATTTAGGGTTCAAAGTAAATAGTGGAGAGTATAAACTGATGGGATTAGCCCCTTATGGCAATTCAGGATCATCTCAAACAGCTGAATTCAAACAAAAGATATTAACAGAATTAGTTGATGTAAGAGAGGACGGTTCTATCATTCTTAATATGCAATATTTTGATTTCGCCACTAAATTAAGGATGACAAATAATAAAAAATGGCAAACCTTATTTGGTGTCCCAAAACGCGAACCTGAATCGGAAATCAGCCAAACGCACATGAACTTTGCACTGGCTGTACAGGAAGTGACGGAATCAATCATAATTGCGTTAGCTAATACTGCTCAAAAAGTAACAAACAGCAGAAACCTGGTTATGGCAGGCGGAGTTGCTTTAAATTGTGTAGCGAATAGTAAAATTGCTAAAGAAGGCCTGTTTGATAAGATATGGATCCAGCCAGCTGCAGGAGATGCAGGTGGATCATTGGGTGCTGCTTATGCAGCTTACCATATAGGGGCTAAGAAAGAGAAAAAAACAAATGGATTTTCAGATGCTATGAAGAATGCTTACTTAGGGCCGCAATATAATGATAAGCAGATTTTGGGTATGGTTCGTAAGTATGAAGCAGATTGCTTTCATTTTAAGAATTTTGAGGAGTTAACAGCCATAGTAAGTCAAAAAATTGTAGAGGGAAATGTAGTCGGATGGTTCCAGGACAGAATGGAGTTTGGGCCGCGTGCTTTGGGTAACAGGAGTATTTTGGGCGATCCCAGGAATCCGGCAATGCAAAAAGTTATAAATGTAAAAATAAAGGCCAGGGAAGAATTCAGGCCTTTTGCACCAAGTATTTTACTGGAAGATGTGGGCCGTTATTTTAAAACAAATTCAAGCTCTCCTTATATGCTTTTTGTTGAATCGCTAAGAGAAGAGTTAAGAAAAAATGAGCCTAAAAATTATAAAGAATGGAAACTGTATGATCGTTTATACCATATACGTTCAGACATCCAGTCGGTTACACATATTGATTATTCAGCCAGGATACAAACTGTTAATAAAAATGATAATCCGAAGTTTTGGCAGCTAATAAATGATTTTAAAAAAGTAACCGGTTGCAGCTTGTTAATTAATACCTCCTTCAATTTAAGAGGAGAACCAATTGTTTGTACACCACAGGATGCCTACCGTGCTTTTATGCATTCGGGAATGGATTACCTTGTTATTGGAAATTATTTGTTCGACAGAACGGCGCAAAAGCCGCTACCCCAGGGCGAATCAGAAAAAATGAGTTTCCTTTTAGATTAATCGTTTACGAATCAGCATTTATTTTTAATATTTTGTGAATATCTAATATTATTAATAGTTTATTAATCATTGATTAAGAATAAAATATTCTTTTGAAGAATATATAACAAGTTTTCTTAACCGGTTATAACCAAATTTAGTTGATGTAATTTATTATAAATGCGTTTCGGGGGTGAGATTCCGGACGCATTTTTATTTATTGTGAATCGAGCCGGGGAAAAGAAACACTTGGTTAAAGAACCATTATAAACTTATTAGCTTAGAACCGATAATGAATACTTTTAAACGAACTCTCTTAAATAGGATTTGGTCGCTATCCATTGTGCACACTAAACTTTTTACCCTGGCTTTGACTGGCATTTGCCTTGCCGGATTTGCAATGGCAAGTTCATTACCACACAAAACGAGGGCCGTGACTATTGTCCATTCGAAAAAGAAAGACTATAAATTTAATGCAACTATTTCCCGAAATGTATTGGAAAATTACCTTGACCGGTCAATTACAATGCAAAGCCTGCTTGTTGGGAAAGGTAATTTTGATGACAATCTTCGAATGATTAAAAATATTGGGGCTAAGTTCATCGGAAGAAGTGTATGCCAATGGGGTGAAGAAGCTGATATTCCGAAAAATCTGCAACAGGAAAAAGAACTCGCTGCAAAAGTACATGAAAGCGATCCTGATATAATTTTGCAAGCCTGCATTTTTGAAATAGTAACCAACCAGGTTGATCAACTCGCTATACCTGAATGGGCATTTACAGCATTAGGGGTTCCGGTAGAAAAGCGGAATTTCCGGTATGCCGACATGCTATACCCTGACGGAAAATTTAAAAATCAATGGGGAAGCGGCTCGGTACCAGATGTAAGCCAGTTGGAAACTAAACTTTACTTCTACTACCTCGCTGTATCTTATATTAATATTGGTATTGAAGGTATCCACTTTGGACAAGTGGAGCTTATGAACAAAAATGACCCCAATCTTGATAATTATAACCAGGTACTAACATTAATAAGAGGCTACGCGGCCAAACATGCCCGCAGGCATATTATATTATGTGATTCACATGTTCCAAGTGGCGGATTTGTGCGCAATGGAAAATTGTTGATGGATTTCCATGCTTTTCCGTTAAGAATAATGGAAATTCCTGGTCAGCCAGAAAAAGCAATGTTAAAAGTTGGGCACACAGATGCACTTTATGGAAGAAGCAAAGGCGGTATTACCCCCAGCGGATGGTCATGTGAGCACCTTCCGTATCTGGTAGAGTTTGATAATTACGGGGTTAGTAAACATCCCGGAGAGGAAAAAGCCGGTGACATTCCGTTTTGGGTTTGGGGGTATGATGAGATAAGTTGGTTTGCACATCAGGATAAACAATATCGTACCAAATGGCTCATCTATGCATACAAGTGGGTTAAGAAAACAGATATTAACGGACATCTGGAAATGCCGGGAGATCGTCAAACAACATCGCCTTTAGATCATAAACACTGGTATTATGCTAATAAACCGAGTGCAGTAGTACCGGATGGACAAGGAGATGAGGTTACAATCCGTGAAATTTGGGGTCGGCCGAATTAAATCACAGCACCATGAGCAGACAGATTGTCTTTATTTAAGGTTGTATTTTTCAAGATCAGTTAAACGTAAATGTCGTTCAGCGCCCGAATAACTTCTACACTTTGCATAACCACCGATTATATATAACAACTTATAAACAGTTGTTTTGGTGCTTTTTAAGACAACCTCATCTCCTGGCTTAAAATCATAGTTTGTAGAGTAGATTTTTTCCATACATTATTCGTTTGTCACCTATACAAAAATTCTGTCACTTATTTACTGCCCCTTCTTTTTTTAATGGATATAAGGGATATTATAATGCTTAACACAATTTATTAACTCGTCAACATTAAATGGCTTGGAAAGAAAGCCATCCGCTTTAGAATCCTTTGCGATTTTACTTAAATTATTAGCGCCCGAAACTAATATTACGGGTATCATCGAGGTTTTTTGATTTGCCTTTAAGTTTTCACATAAAATATGCCCATACCCATTTGATAACCTTATATCAAGAAGGATCAATTGCGGGTCAAAATCAATAAAATATTCTACCGGCTCGTAATGATTAATAGCTATAACATCAAATCCCTCTTCTTCGAGAGCTATTTCCATCAAATCAAGTATTGATTTTTCATCTTCAAGCACTACTATTCGTTTACTCATAACAATTAATTTATATATGGTATATTGTTTTTTACAAAAAAGTAAAAGATGTTTTATTTGTGTTATTAAAGCCAGATTTATTCTCAATAATAATCCTTACTGATACAATTTATTAAATTAATTTAAAAGTAAAAATGGCTCTTTTAAAGGTAATAAATAAATTTATTACCCTATGTATTTATCTTATACGATAATAATTTAAATAAAGTTATATTTATTTTACATATAACTGTTGAAAAATAATTATCAGAATATAATATCCAATTAATGGGCTTAGAACCTGGATATATAAGTTTAACTAATTATTAAGCCATCTTTTAGAAAGCTGACTGCACTGAACAGCAATGAGTGAATATTTTGAACTGTGGAGTTAATTAAAGATAGTTTCCACACAAAAGGAGGGAAGTAAAGCCCTTGACCCGGCATTTGTTTAGGCACCTGGTCGTTCAGTTTCTTTATAATTATTGAGAAATGTAATACTCTTGGTATCAAATTTTTAATGCAAAGAGTATTGTAATAAAGTTATGCCGAAATTTTTTTGTTTAACGAATTATGTAACAATATCATCCTTTTTATTTGCTATCACTAATACCGTTATCAGAATTCTGTCTTTTATTTTTTCTTTGCAACAGTTTTCTTTTTATAAGGTTGTTTTTTTACTGCAGGTTTTGCCGCATGTTTTATGGGCTTAACCTTAACCAGTTCAATATCAAATGCCAAAGTGCTGAAAGGCTTAATATCTCCCTGACCGTGCTCACCGTATCCCAAAGAAGATGGGATAATAAACGTAGCTTTTGAACCTTCATTTAGTAAAAGCAAACCTTCGTCCCAGCCGGGTATAACACCACCGGTACCTACAATTACCTGTATTGGTTCATACTTACGGCCCGGTTGCTGTAAACCTGCATTTTTTGCAACTGCCTCAATACTTGAATCAAAAACTTTATCGTCCAGCGTACGGCCAGCATAATTTACCAATAGGGTATCTCCCTTTTGGGGTTTAAGTTTAAGAGATGGTTTAGCAATAATATATTTTAATCCGGAAGGGGTTGTTTTAACTATAAGCTTGTGATCGGCGATATATTTATTCATAGCTATATTTTCACCTGCTTTTATTTTTTCTATTTCAGCATTCCTTTCAGCGATGGCATCATTTAATGATTGCACTTTTTCTATCTTCAATATAAACGATAGGAAACTGCCCTTAGGAAAAAATCCGGGGCGCTGGTCTTCATGACCCTTAAATATAGAATCTGTCGGTACCTTTACCAGAACACTATCTTTTAAGGTTAACAAAGGGAATATCTCCATCAAATCGCCTACGTTTTGTGATGGTTGAACTTGTGCTTGTACAGGGTGACCGACAGCATAAGTGCTGAAAAGAACTGAATCTTTATCGGTTTTTTGCATAAACTGAAAAGTTATAACATCATTCAGCTTTATTTTATCTCCCGTATTATGTGTAAATATCTCATACAAGGCCCCTTTAGGCGTACGCTGCAGATCTTTTTGAGCATTAGCTTTAAACGCTATTGTTAAAACTAAAATGAATAAAATATACTTCATCATAAATAAAAAAAAGCCCTCCCTTTTTACAGAGAAGGCTATATTAAGTTAAACACTATTTTTTAACAGGCTGTTGCGGTTGAACTTGCGGCAGTTGTGGCGGAACAAGTGATTGTGGTTTTGGAGCATTCGGATCAGGATGTACAACATCCACCAGTTCTACATCAAAAACCAATGGGGTAAATGGCTGTATCTGAGCATTTCCCTGCTCACCGTAACCCAGGCTTGATGGAACTATAAGCGTTGCTTTTTCACCTTTATTTAATAATTGGATGCCTTCATCCATTCCCTGGATCATACCTTTAACGCCAACCGCAAAACGAATGGGTTTATAGGGGTTCATAGGATTTATCTGCAATTTAGCTTTTTGTGCTTCTGATTTTACGCTTGTTTCAAGAACCTTTCCGTTAACGAATTTAACAGTATAGTTTACAACTGCTGTATCGCCGGCGGCAAGCTTAGGGCCTGCTTCTTCTTTGGTTTTAGCATAATATAAGCCAGAGGGGGTTTTGCTAAATTTCAGATTACTTTTATCAACATAATTTTTGATCTTGGTGGGTTCCTTTTTTCCAGCGGCATCCATAATGGTTTTAGCATAAGCTTGCGCGCGTCCCTGAAAAACTACGTCGCTAAGATTTCCCTTAGGGATTACTTTTTCAACTTTTACCACGTATACCTGGTATTTGCCTTTCATGCTGGCAGGCCGCGGGTGTCCTTTGGTTAATGAATCAATATTTACTTTAATAACAGCGCTGTCTCCTTCGCTAAGCATTTCTATTCCATCAATAACGTCACCTTTGGTTTGTGGCTTTTGCATAATTTGCATAAATGGAAGTCCATTATCATAAGTGCTCCAAACCAGGGAATCAGCATCGGTTTTAACGTTAAGGTTAAGACTTACAAAATCGCCAGGTTTAATGCTCGGGCCAGATTTATCTACAATAATATTATATAGTAATCCTTTCTCGCCTTTTTTAAATCCACCATTGCAGCCTGCTAATCCAATCGCTGCAAGCGTCAAAAACATCAGTTTTTTTTTCATTTTTATTGTATTAATAGTTTTTTATATTCAGGTAATATTAGTTTAAATTGATTGATAACCTGTTCAAGACTATCGGTTGAACTGCCGCCGGCAGCATTACGATGGCCACCGCCATTAAAATATTTTTTACAAATATCATTTGCCGGAAATTCGCCTTTGGAGCGTAAGGAAAGTTTTACTTTTTCATCACGTTCAACTATAAACGCAGCTAAACGTATACCCGACACAGATAAAGCATAGTTTACAATTCCCTCAGTTTCCCCGGTTCCAATATTGTATTTTTCAATATCCTGTTTACTTACGGTAATAATGGCTGTATTAAAATCATACAAAACTTCCAACCTGCAACATAAACAGATGCCTAAAAAGCGTAACCTGTCTTCAGAAGAGTTATTATAAACAAGGTCATATATACGCCAGTTAACCGCGCCGGCATCAATCAGATCCGCAGTTATGCGATGCACCGCCGAAGTGGTATTTGGCAGTGCAAATGAAGCTGAATCAGTCAAGATACCAGTGTATAAGCAAGCGGCTACATCTTTATTGATCAATTTCTTATTGTTAAGTTCCTCAACAATAAATTTATAAACTAACTGTGCTGTAGCGCAGGCATTAATATCCCAGCACCGGTAATCATCAAAGTCTTCCGGCTCCAGGTGGTGATCTATCAATACTTTTATGGCATTGCTTTTTCTAACCAATTCGCCCATTTCATTTATGCGGCTCAAGGTATTAAAGTCAAGACAAAAAATTATTTCAGCATCAGCTATCGACTCAGTTGACTCTTTTATATTCTCTGTATAAATAATAACCTCTCCATTGCCAGGCATCCAATTAAAATATTCAGGATAATCTGTAGGAGTGATAACTTTTGCATGATGGCCCTGCTGTATCAGGTAATTATATAACCCTAATGACGAACCTATAGCATCACCATCAGGTTTATGATGAGTAGTAATCACTATTCTTTTCGGCTGCGCTAAAAGTTCAATAAGCGAAGTTATATCCAACATCAATTTAAAAAAGAGTTGCAAAGCTAAATAAATAAATTAAATACAGGTATCTAATTTAAAGCAAAAGCCTTCAGTATTTAATTGTAAAAGTCTACTTTTGCGCAAAAAAATAAAAACTGCTGACTCTTACCATAACAACGACTGCATAATAAACAGCAGTTAAAATTATCATAGAAACAATATTAATACAAAAACAAACAAAACTGATGAAAGATAACAGAACTTTTACCATGATTAAGCCCGATGCGGTTGCAAACGGGCATACAGGTGCCATTTTAGATCAGATTATAAAGGGCGGTTTTAAAATAATTGCAATGAAATACATTGCATTAACCGACCAAAAAGCAGGGCAATTTTATGAGGTACATAAAGAGCGGCCTTTTTATGGAGAATTGGTTGATTTTATGTCGTCTGGGCCAATTGTAGCTGCCATCCTGGAAAAACAAAACGCAGTAGAAGATTTCCGCAAGTTAATAGGAGCTACCGACCCTGCAAAAGCTGAAAAGGGAACTATTCGCAATTTATTTGCCCAATCTATCGGTGCCAATGCAATTCATGGTTCTGATTCTGCCGAAAACGCAAAAATTGAAGGTGACTTCTTTTTTTCGGCACTTGAAAGGTTTTAATATAAACACGCCGGATATTATGTTGACAAACAATATCCGGCGTATTTGGTTTTCAGGAAATAAGTGTATATTTTTATAACTTTAAGAGAAGCTTATATTCATTAATCTTCTTGCAAACAAAGGATTATGAAACTGCTGCTAAAATATATTTTATACTTATTACTTATTATTGTTTTAATTGCAGGGACAGTATTGCTTTACCGAACTCACCCCGAAGCACAACTTGCCTTTATACTACCCGGTCTTTTTATTCTTGTTTTTTCGAGAATGAGTGATGATTTAAATTTCAAAGTCTTTATTCCCAGGTGGAAGACTAGAGGAAAATAATCTCTTCAATCAATATTCCTTTTGCTTCATCATTTATTTTACTAATAATTTGCGTACGCATCATCATTAATTCATTTTTTATTACTGACGACTCAATCCGCAAAAACAGTTTTTTATCGTGAATAAATATTTCTTTTGTTCTGTTAGCTACAGGTTTTCCTACCAGCTCCGGCCACCCGGCTATTATCGCAGTCTCGTCAAATCGCCGCTTAATTTTATATACCTGCAGCATTTGCTCAATTGCTTCCTTTAATGATTTGTCATTAGCTTTACGCATCTATTTCTCCTCCTTTTACAGCAAATAGCTTTATTTCTACCCCTATGGAGCTAAATACATTTTTAACCCTGTTTATATTGGTATCGGTAATAAACACCTGTCCAAAATCGTGGTTTGATATCATTTGCATTAATTTGGTAACCCTTTGGTCATCAAGCTTATCAAAAATATCATCAAGCAACAATATTGGCTTAAATCCGTTTTGCTTATTTAAAAAACTATATTGCGCTAACTTTAAAGCTATTAGAAAAGATTTTTGCTGACCCTGGGAACCAAATTTCTTCATAGGCATACCATGAATGGCAAAAAGAAGATCATCCTTATGTATGCCGGCAATTGTACGTTCAAGTGCCCTGTCTTTTTCAATATTCTTTTTTAACAGAGCAGTAAAATCATCCTGTAACAGTTGCGATTCGTAAATTAGTTCAACCTGCTCAGCATCATCACTTAAAAACCGGTAATGTTTATTAAATATTTCTGTAAAGCTCTCCATAAAAGCCTTACGTTTTTCAAAAATGCGATTACCTGAAATGGTTAACTGTTCGTCAAGCACTTCCATTAAATTAGGATCATACCGCCCGGTATCAGCAATGAGCTTTAAAAGTGAATTGCGGTTAGCCAATACTTTATTATAGGTGATCAGTTCGTCGAGGTACCAGTTATCAGTTTGAGAAATAACGTTATCAATAAACTTTCGCCGTTCTTCACTCCCTTCAATAATAATGCTGATATCATAAGGCGAAACCATCACCAGCGGGAACAGGCCTATATGATCAGCCAGGCGCTGGTAATCTTTTTTATTAAGTTTAAACTGTTTTTTTTGATTGCGTTTAACTGAACAGGCAACATTTTCATGCTGACCATTTTTATTAAAACTACCGGTGATAATAAAAAAATCGGCTCCTTGTTTTATTTGCTGGCTATCAATAGGGTTAAAATAACTTTTACATAACGACAAATAATGAACTGCATCCAGCAAATTGGTTTTACCGGCACCGTTATTTCCTGTAAAAACGTTGACGCCTTCACTAAAAGTTAGCCCGGCTTCTTCATAGTTTTTAAAATTGATTACCGATAGTTGCTGTAAATACATAAGGAGTGTCAAATTTAGTGATTAGCCGTGAGATTTGGGCTTGGGAATTAAGATACAAGGGTTAAGAAACAAAAATCGAGGTAAATCTCTATTGGACACATCTAAACTTAAAAACATATTTTCCGTAAAAGAATTATAAAAATTATAACTCTAGATTGAAAATATTTAATTCGGTAAAAATTCCTTTATCATTTTTGATAATTGGTATCTGCTGGGCTTTGTTCAGTAACCCGATTATTACCATTTTTTACAGACATTTAACACCACACGAACAGGACTCATTCAGGAGTTTAAATGATTTAATTTTCGTGATCATCATAAGCTATGTTTTGTATGTTAAAATTAAAAAACAACAACATGAGATAACTAAATCAGAGGAGGAATACCGGCAGCTATTTGAATCAAACCCTAATCCCCTTTGGATATATAATGAAAAATTACGGTTTGTTAAGGTAAATAACGCGGCCATTGAAAAATACGGATACAGCAGGAGAAAGTTTTTAAAAATGACCATTGATAATATCCACTCTACTGGTGATCATGAAATACTTAAAGAATATCTAAATGAACATCAGGAAAAGTTTAGACTGGCAGGCATTTGGAAACACTTAAAAGCAACAGGTGAATCCTTTATGGTATCTATTGTTTCTTACCCTGTTTTATTTGACGATCAACGCTGTAACCTGGTAATGGCAACAGATATTACTGAGCTTATTGAGAAAGAAAGAAAACTGGAGGCTGCTTACCAAAAAATTAAAACCTCTAACGAGACTCTTTTGCACATTGCGTGGTCAAATTCTCATGAGCTAAGAAAACCACTTTGTTCCATTCTTGCCTTAGTCGATTTACTGAAGGAAGCAAGTGAACAGGAAAGAGAAGAATTTCTTCGTCTGTTGGAAATATCTTCAAAAGAACTGGACCAGGTTTTAAGACAAAACAACGAAAAAGTGAATGAAATGGATACGGTGGAAAATCTTTAATTATTATTCCATCCTTTATTAAAGCTATTATTTATTACAGGTTTGCACATTTAAAGCAAATCATCTTTTCGGTTTATAACTTTCTTTGTGATTAAAATCAAACGTCCTTGAAATAGTAAACCCTATCCGGTATTGCCCTCTTGAAAAGTCTGACGTTGTATTGCTCAAATAATTAATTTCCGAAACCGCCCTTGCATTTGTAACATTAACGGTAAATACGTGGCCGCCTGTTACTAACTGAATGCCAAAACCAAGGGGATCATTAAATCCATTGGCGCCGTTTCTAAAAGAAGAGAAGGGATGAGCGTAATCAACAAGTATACTCATTAACTTTGTTACTTTTAATTGTGCTGAGGCCGACAATGAGAAAAACCCCTGCTTGTTTCCAGGCACATCAGGAATCGGCAAATTATCTTGAACAATTGAAGGCGCTACTAGTAAGGAGAAACTATGTGAAAACTTGCGTGCAAAAATCGCTTGTGCGAAATACGAATTCCGGTTGCTAAAATTAGCATAGGAACCATAGAGCCTTGTGCCTGTTTCCCCGATAATAGTTATTGCAAGCGGCGAACCGTCATTATTTGTCTGATGTAGTAAAGCGTATTTTAGCTCTATGTTAACCAATCCTCCGATTAAAGGTATTGTGCTTCTGCCAATATCGATATTCAGGTTATTTGTTAACCCATATTCAAAGCCAATATACACATCAGCGATATTGTCAAGACCAAAAAAATATTTACCACCGCCCGCATTACCTGCAAAGTCACCAAACCGGTGAATTACAAGAAAATTAAGGTTCTTCTTCTTAACTGTTTCGGTCGATTGAGATAAGATAAGCCTTGAGGATTCAAAAACAGCAACAAGCTCCTTTTTGTTATCACTGTTCATCGAATTGAATAACGAATCGGCAGAGGTGGTTTTTTTTATTGAATCAGCTTTCTGAGCCATTAACCCAATACTTACTAAAAGAAAGGCTAATAATATGGTAAAATTCTTCATTTCTGATATTTATTTTGACAGGTTGTTTTTGTAGGGGCTATAAGTGGCCGAAACATTTATTTTAATATTCTCGGCTATATGATAAAATAGAATTTGAGGTATATCTATATGATGATCACCACATTTCACAATAAACTCTGATGTCATCGTTATAACGCCATTTTTCACTGTCAGGATGCCCGGAATTATTCTTGTTTGGGTAACGCCATGTATAGTCAGTTCGCCTGCAGCATTTACGATGTAAGTGCCCTCTTTGGTAACGTCAACATGTTCCTGTATTTTTCCTTTAAATATGGCCTTCGGATACTTATCGCTCTCCATATAATCTGAATTAAAATGTTGTTGCATAAAGGCCTTATCAAATTGAAGTGAACTTATAGCAACACTAAAGTCCAATTCGCCTGTAGCGGCATTATATACTGATATCCCTGTTGATGTTACAGCTTTGATATCTTCTATTAGTGCGCTGGAAAAAAGAGTTATTCTGGCGTTTTTACAGGTATAGAGATCCTGCTCCACATGATTGAAATTTAGCCAGCTAAGTAAAACAATAAAGATATATTTCATTTTCCCAGGAAGCTGTCTAAAAAGGTATGAATAAAATTCATACTTATAAAAGTAGATAAAAAAACGACCGTTTAAAGAGAATAATTACGATTATGAATTACCAGGATCAGATTGCCCAAACTTTGTACTTTCAGATTATATGCAAATAGACTTCCCAGTCTCAAAGTTTACCTCCACTTTCGCTTCAAGCTTCTTCACTACCTAAATACTTTTAGCTTTTAATATCTTAAACTTATTGCATGAAAGCCGATTTATATCACCCCCGTTAGAGTAATAAAATAGAAGAATTGGAACGCAGAACATCACATATCTAAACCTGTCATCTTTCGAACTTTCCGGACTTTTTCGACTTCCTGACTACCACATAAATATTTAATCTAAAAGGTATTGTGAAAAATTTTGAAAAGCGTATTTTTGCAAACTTAATTTTAGAATAAAAATGTCAAAAACCCAGGCGGATACCAAGATAGTAACAGGAAACAACAATGTTGGGCAAACAGGAAAGTTTGTGCGTGAGAACCAAAAAAGTTTATTATTTATTGGTGCCGCTATAGTGGCCATGATCGTTATTTATTTTGCCTATCAAAAATTTTATATAGGTCCGCGTGAAATTGTCGCATCAAACCAAATGCATGTTGCACAGGATTTTTGGGATAAAAAAGATTGGGACAAAGCTATTAATGGGGATGCAGGTTACCCGGGCTTTGAAAAAATAATCGGTGATTATAGTAATACAAAAGCGGCTAACCTGGCATATTTTTACCTTGGAACTGCTTATTTAAATAAAGGGGAATTCCGTAAAGCAATTGATAATTTAACAAATTACCGCGGTGACGATAGCATGGTAGCCGCTGAAGCTTACGGAAATACTGCCGATGCTTATGTAGAACTAAAAGATTATGACAAGGCCGGAACTTATTTTAAGAAGGCGGCAGACAAAGCAAAAAACAAATTTCTTACACCTTTATATTTGAAAAAGCTTGGATTAGTTTATGAAGCTCAGAATGACTATAAGGGTGCAGATGAAGCTTATAAGAAAATAAAAAGCGAATATCCGGATAGCCCTCAAGCTCAGAATATAGACGAGTATATCGCACGTGCCGAAGCAAAACTTTGAAGAATTTACGATTTACGATTTCAGACTTACGATTTATTATAATTTCGGATGTTCGATTTCTGATTTAAGAACAGATTATTACATTTGCTCGGCAAAAATCGTAAATCGTAATTCGTAAATCCGAAATCAAAAATGGCTACCCAATTAAAAAATTTATCTGATTTTTCTGATACTACAGTTCCATCCGCAGCACCATATCATTTTGGGATAGTTGTTGCTGAATGGAATTCTGCAATTACTAATTCCTTATATCAGGGGGCTTACGAAAGCTTACTTGAGCATGGGGCATTAATAGATAACATTTATACTTATTCCGTTCCGGGCAGCTTTGAATTAACATCCGGTGCGGATATATTGTTAAAAAATAGTAAGTTAGATGCTGTAATTTGTCTTGGTTGCGTAATTCAGGGCGAGACGAGGCACTTTGATTTTATTTGTAATGCTGTAGCTAATGGTTTAACAAATGTGGCTTTAAAATATTCAAAACCTGTTATATTTGGGGTGTTAACCACTGATAATCAACGGCAAGCTGCTGACCGTTCAGGTGGCAAGCATGGCAATAAAGGTGTTGAGGCTGCCATTACCGCTATAAAAATGGCTTTTTTTGCCGAAACATTAAATGGCTGATTTTCGTTAAACTAATTCAATTTAAAAAAAAGATGAAAAAATTAATTTACTTAGCTATTATCGCAATTGCATTGGGAACTGTGTCTTCCTGCTCTAATAAATTGTGCCCTGCATATGGCTCTTATCCGAAAAGTGGCCGTTAACAGTTAGATGTCATTTTTTTTCTTTTGGGTAAAACCAAAACCAGTTTTGTATTATTTTACGTTTAAAGGCATATACCTTTTAGATTTTAATTTTTTTTATGAACTGGATAATGCTGGAATCAGCAGATCAAATTAATGCTATAAAGCAGCAACAAGGCTACAGTGTAATTTTTAAACACAGTACCCGCTGTTCAATAAGTATGATGGTAAAAAAACGTTTTGAGTTAGACTGGAAACAACTACCTGAAAATTTACCGCTATTTTTTTTGGACCTGATAAAACATCGAGACCTTTCAAACCAAATAGCGAAGGATTTTCAGGTTTATCATGAATCGCCTCAATTATTATTAATAAAAAATGGAGAGTGCATACTTGATTTGTCACATGGCGAAGTATCGGTTGAGGAAGCATTGTCAGTGATAAGTGATTAGTAATTTGAGGTTAGTTAAAAGCTAAAGTGTGAATCAATGTAACCAGGACAAAAACCTTTTACGTTTCACCTTTAAGCTTTCGCCTCAACTTCCCATCCAAAATCAACAGTCTTTTTTAGGTCTTCACTTAAACTGTAATAAACTGGGCAGGTAAGTGCAGCGCGTTCTAATAGCAATTGTTCCTTTTCGGAATATTGTTTTGGAAATTTAAAACTGATTACGATTTCAGCTACCCGGCGCGGATCAGCAGCCATAATTTTGGTAATAGAACATTGAGTGTTATCGATATCAATATTGCTGGCACGTGCCTTTATTCCCATAATAGTTAACATACAACTTCCCAATGATGCTGATAAAAGGTCGGTAGGCGAAAAAGCTTCACCTTTGCCCTGGTTATCAACCGGTGCATCAGTAATAATTTTAGTGCCCGATTGAATGTGGGTTGCTTCGGTTCTTAAATCGCCCAGGTATGTAGTTTCAATAGTTGCCATATTAAATCATATTTATGTATAGACAAATCTAATCCTAAATTTAATTTTTATGATTTTTTATCTGTCATTTTTATATCATAGCCAACCTTTTTAAGTATTCATTTAAAGTTCAGCGTTACAAACGCTCAAATTTCAACATCATAATCCTGTAAATTAAAAACGCTATTCTGTAAATTTAAAAATCAGGGGCAAGGTAAATTTGTATTACTAATAATGATTTATCATGAATGTAATCACAAATATCTTTTTAGAACTGGCCTATATGGTCTGGGATATATACTGGGGGCTCGCCTTAGGCTTTATTCTTTCATCCTTAATCCGTGCATTTGTTTCTACAGAAAGTATTTCTTCAAAGCTGGGTAAAAACTCAGTAACATCTGTTGCACTTTCTACTTTGTTCGGCGCTATATCTTCATCCTGTTCTTATGCCGCCGCTTCGATGGCCAGAACATTGATGATTAAAGGTTCTACCTGGTCAAACGCTGTTTCTTTTATGGTGGCTAGTACCAACCTTGTATTTGAAATTTTTATTGTGATAGTATCCCTTTTGGGCTGGGCATTTTTTGGTGGTGAAGTAATTGGCGGTTTATTTTTTATTATAATCTCAGCTATACTGATTAGTTGGTTCTTTCCGGCAAAAGTACAGGATGAGGCCAAAGAACACATTGCAGCATCTGAACATAAAAATTCAGATGATCCTCATGCGCATCACCACATGGAAAGCTCCTGCTGCCATCATGATATGAAAATGGATAGCGAAAATGAACACGGGCACACACATAGTTCAGACTTTTTGGCAAAGTTGAAAACAGCAAGTGGTCATTACTATATGGATGTGACCATGGTGGGTAAGGATATTCTGATCGGCTTGGTTGTAGCTGCTATACTAATGGTATTAGTGCCAGATGCTTTTTGGAAAGGTTTATTTTTAACCGGAAACAGTGCATTACCCCATTTCCTTATACTAAGCTGGAATGCTATTATCGGTATTTTGATTGCGATTTTCGCCTTTGTATGTTCAGTGGGGAATATCGTTATGGCTGCTGTGCTGTGGCAGGGTGGCATATCTTTTGGCGGAGTGATCGCCTTTATTCTTTCCGACCTGGTTACCATCCCTATGCTAATGGTATTCAGGAATTATTACGGTAACAGAACGATGTGGTATTTATTGATCATTTTAGTTGTCAGCATTTTCTTTACATCGCTGTTTCTTGATTATTCATTTGAAGCTTTGCATTGGATCCCTAAGGCACATTCCGGTGGGATGCAAATGACAAATGTTCATTTTAAATGGAACTATCAAACCTGGTTAAACCTGTTTTTTATACCGGTATCCCTCATCTATTTTTATTGGGGAAGAAAAACAATGAAATGATCGCTTATCTCTTCGATTAGTAATAACGCCGGTAATTCTGAGTTAATATTTATATTTACCACATGAAAAACACGCTCTTAGCTATTGGATTTGCCATTATTTTTTTGACGATGCAGTCATGGTCTGTTATACCCGGTGAGAAAACTATTGCAGTAGGCAGCCAGCCACAGATCAGCACAGATAATAAGGGAGTTATCAGGATCGTATTCGGACGCGAAGACAAGATATTTTGCGCCACATCCATTGATAAAGGAGTTACGTTTTCACAAGCTGTATTAGTAGCCCAAGTGCCTAAAATGCATTTAGGGATGTCGCGGGGTCCTCAGTTAGCAAGTTCAAATAACTATTCGGTTATTACCGCCCAGGATGAATCCGGTAACATTCATTGGTATAAGCTTGACCATTTATCCAATCAATGGAAAACCATGGGTATAATAAATGATCTCAAAGGATCAGCGCCCGAAGGGTTAATGGGCATTGCAGCCGATAAAAATGATAATTTTTATGCTGTTTGGTTGGATACCCGGGCAGGCGGCGGTAATAATATCTTTTTTTCTTCCCTGGCAAATAAAGCCGGTAATTGGTCAAAAAACCGCTTGGTTTATCGTTCTCCGGATAAGCTGGTTTGCGGATGCTGCAAACCCAATATAGCTGTTCGCGGTTCGGAAGTAGCTATCATGTTCAGGAACTGGTTAAATGGATCAAGAGACTTGTACTTGTTAAAATCTTTAAACGCGGGGGCATCATTTACTGCAGCTCAAAAAATAGGTATGGATACCTGGAAACTGAATGGATGTCCAATGGATGGCGGCGGCCTTGCCATTGATGCTTCAAGTGCGATCCGTACAACCTGGCAGCGGAAAGGTATGGTATATTTTTGTGAACCCGGTCAACCGGAGATTAACATAGGGAAAGGAAGAAACTGTTCTATTTCGGAAGGTGGATCTAACACCGTATTGAACTTTCAAAATAACGATACGGTTAAAGTAGTAAGCCTTAAAAATAAAAACGAGATAGCTGTAGGGAATGGAGGGTTCTTAAAATCTATTGTATTGCCGGATAACAAAATTCTTTGCGTGTGGGAGCAAGACAATCAAATCAAGTTTAAAAAGATCTAAGGATAAAAACGCATATGCTGATACATATTAAAAATATGGTATGTGACCGCTGCCAGATGATTGTCCGTCAGCAACTCGAAAACCTTGGATTTACAGTTAAACAGGTTGCTTTGGGTTTTGCAGAAATAACTCCAGATGCCGATGAAGATCAATTGCAGATGATTTCGGCAGCATTAAAAGTTCCGGGGTTTGAACTGATCAACAAGGAAACAGACAAGACAGTGGAAGCGATTAAAAACGTAGTAATAGAACTCGTTCATTATTCTGACCTTTCGGAGTTGCATACATCTTATTCTGATTTAATTGCAAACCGGTTAGGAAAAGATTATGCGTATTTGAGCCGTTTATTTTCCAATTCTCAGGACACGACCATAGAACGGTTTATTATCCAGCAAAAAGTAGAAAAAATAAAAGAACTGTTAGAATATGGTGAATTGAATTTGAATGAAATTGCTTTTCAAATGGGTTATAGCAGCAGCGCACATTTATCAACTCAATTTAAAAGCGTGACCGGTTTAACACCCAGCCAATTTAAAGCGGCCGAACAAGGTCAGAGAAAACCCATCGATAAAATATAAAAAATAGACGAAATTATATAAAACTGTTGCAGGGATGTTGTTTAATTTTGTAGTTGAAGATGAAAATTAAAGCGCTTTTATTGTTATTCATATTCCTGCTCAATACCGTAGTCGGATTTAGTTGCGCTTTACGTATGTCACACCATGAGCATGATGAAGCCGCGGAACATCATGAGCATCACCATGCTGCTTCAGTTATCGTTAATCACGATCAACAGCATTTGCCTGATGAAACCACTATCAGTAAAAATGATCCTTGCTGCCAGGGTGCAGTTAGCAACTTTGTTTCTTTGGCCAAGCTGGTGCCACAATCGGGGAAGGTTATTATTCAGACCCCTATAGCTTATATTGGCTCTTACTATCCATTTTCTTTAATCACCCCACCAGGTGTTAAATCAGTTCATCCAGCTTTTATTGATGAGCGATGGCGCACCCCAACGCCGGATATCCGTATCAAAATTCAAAGCTTTCTGATTTGATTGTTATTCAATGTATTGAGTACATGGCTTTGCTGTGTCTTTAAATTATTGTATAACGTTTAATTAATTCAAATCATGAAAAAGATATTTTTAATCGTTGCTTTTATTGCAACTGCTTTCACACAACAAATTTTTGCCCAGGATGCTAAGCCATCTGCATTGGCTCCATTACTTTCTTCCTATTATGACATTAAGAATGCACTGGTCAATTCCAACAGTGCCGATGCTGCCACCCATGCAGGTGAGTTTCTCAAAGCCATTAATGGTGTAGACATGAAATCCATTTCTGCTGCAGATATGCCTGCGTTTATGGCTCTTCAAAATAAATTGGCTTTTGATGCCAGGCACATTTCCGAAAGCACAGACATAGATCACCAGCGGGAACACTTCGCCAATTTTTCTACTAACTTTTTTAAGCTGGCCAAAACGGTAAAGCTAACCGACCAACCGGTTTACTATACTTATTGCCCGATGAAAAAAAGTTATTGGTTATCTGCTGATGCGGCTATCAAAAACCCCTATTTCGGAAAACAGATGTTAACCTGCGGTAAGGTTACGCAAACCCTAAATAAATAACTAACAAATTATTCATTAGCAAGTTATCTATCATGAGTGGTAATAAAACGCTCATGATAGATGATTAAGCGCTATTAAAGCAGATAAAATGAAAAAGTTATTTATTATAGTCATTATTTGGCTGTTCGGTTCCTTCGTATTTGCTCAAATGCCGATGAATATGCCTATGCCGAAAGCAAAAACACCGGCATCCAAAAAAGAAAAACCTGGTGAAAAAAAGGCTTCCCAACCTGGGGAAAAAAATAAACAAGAGACTATACCCGCAACAGTAACGCATCCGGGAAATCCTGCTGTTTCTGTTATTAGAGGCGGCAAAAGCATCCGATATGATTTGTATATCAGCGATACTACAGTAAATTATACAGGTAAAAAACGCCATGCCATAGCTGCCAATGGTTCCATACCTATGCCTACCCTTTATTTTAACGAAGGTGATACGGCAGAAATTTATGTACATAATACGCTGAAAGAAGAAACGATCATTCACTGGCATGGGGTTATACTGCCCAATCAATATGATGGCGTGTCCTACCTCACCACGCAGCCAATTGCTCCGGGTAAAACGCATTTGTTTAAATTTCCTATCGTTCAAAACGGAACTTATTGGTACCATTCGCACCAGGGTTTGCAGGAGCAATCCGGTATGTATGGCCTTTTGATCTTCCGCAAGCGGGAAGAACCTAAAGGGAAAGAATACCCAATGGTCTTAAGCGACTGGACAGATATGAGCCCGGAAGAGGTTAACCGGAGTTTACACAGCCAAACGGATTGGTTCAGTATCCAAAAAGGATCTACACAAAGCTATGCAGAAGCGCTGCGATCAGGCAACTTTGCAACTAAGCTGGGTAACGAATGGAAAAGAATGAACGCTATGGATGTGAGTGACGTTGCGTATGATCGTTTTTTAATTAATGGCAAACCTGTAAATGAACAACCGCAATACAAGGCAGGCGATCAAATAAAATTGAGAATAGCCAATGGCGCGTCATCCTCTTATTTCTGGCTAACCTATGCCGGGGGTAAAATAACGGTAGTGGGAAATGATGGTCAGGATGTTGAGCCGGTGCAGGTAGACCGTTTAATTATTGGCATTGCGGAAACGTATGACCTGATTGTTACTATTCCCAAAACCGGAAGCTATGAATTTTTAGTGACTCCGGAAGATCGTACAAAATCCGCTTCTTTGTGGTTGGGTTCAGGGCCGAAAGTTAGTGCGGCTCGCTTGCCTAAACTGAAATATTTTGCCGGGATGAAAATGATGAATGGCATGATGAAGATGGATGGTAACATGAAGCCAATGGAAGGCATGCAAATGAGTAATCAGGAGATGGATATGAATTCGGTTATGTATCCTGAAATTACAGGCCCGGAAGATACCAGGAAAAAAAAGGGTAATATGCCTTGGATGAAGATGGGTAAAAGTTCTTCAAAAATGGATGATATGCCTGGCATGGATATGGGTAACAAGAAAAAAGATAAAATGCCGGGAATGGATACGAGTATTCAATCTCCCAAACCAAAGAAAATGGATGACATGGCCGGTATGGATATGGGAAGCAATTCTTCTACAAACATAGTTACCCTCAATTACGGCATGTTAAAAGCAACTCATAAAACTACCTTACCTAAACAGCCGACAAAAGAATTATATTTTGAATTGACCGGAAACATGAATAGGTATGTATGGACGATCAATAATAAAACCATTTCCGAAGCGGATAAAATATTAATTCACAAAGGCGAGAATGTACGTATTATTATGTACAACAATACCATGATGCGCCATCCCATGCACCTGCACGGCCATTTTTTTAGGGTTTTGAACGGGCAGGGTGATTATGCCCCCCTAAAACACACACTGGATATTATGCCGATGGAACGGGATACAATTGAATTCGCAGCCACCGAAAGTGGAGATTGGTTTTTTCACTGCCATATATTATACCATATGATGAGCGGAATGGGTAGAATATTTGAATATGAAAATTCTCCGCACAATCCGGAGATACCCGATTCTGCAATGGCCTACAGGATGGTAAAAATGGACGACCGCATGCCACATTTGATGGCAAGAATTGGGTTAGAAAGTAATGGAAGTGATGGGAATGTGATGCTGGCTAATACCCGCTGGCAAGCTAATTCTATGTGGCATTTGGGACTGAACGCTAAAATGGGTTATGAGAGTGAAACCACGGTAGGACGTTACATTGGTAAAATGCAATGGCTGTTTCCTTATATAGGCTTTGATTACCATTACAAGCAATATGATCCGAATGAAAAAAACATTTTTGGCAATGAGCTCAGAAACATGTTTGGCCAGGCGAGTGATAAAAATAACAGGCACACTGTTATAGCTGGTATTGCATATACATTGCCCTTGCTGTTTGTTGCCGATGCCCGTATTGACGGGAATGGTAAACTGCTCTTCCAATTAGGCCGTCAGGATGTACCTGTATCAAAACGTCTGCGCTTTGATATTATGGTTAATACCGATAAGGAATACACGGCCGGTTTCCGGTATATCGTAACAAAATATTTTTCCTTATCAACTCATTATGATAGTGATATGGGTTTGGGAGGCGGAGTAACGTTAATTTATTAAATGTGTCATGTATCTGAAGAATAATGATAACAATCACATTTCAACTTGTTGATAATCAAGGCTACTCAAATTTCATTCACGTATTTTTGTTATGATTAAAATTCACATCCACTAAAAAAAACTATTATGAAAAAGCTTCAAATCTTATTATTAGTTATCCTAACTATCACTACAGCTGTTACTGTTAGTTCATTTGCCCAAACAACTCGGGACACTACTCAGAAAATTTACATTAATGCAAAGGGCGGAATATATAACCACGGAGGAACTGCGCTCGGATATATTGATAAAAACGATATTGTCAGAAACAATCAAGGGCAGAAATTATATTTCATTGATAAAAACGGACAAGTTATCGGCGCTGATGGAGAAAAATTAGGCATGGCAAAAAAGAATGGTTCTTATTATAACATAAATGGAGAGAATGTGCTCAATACAAAAGATATAGACAAGGAAAAGTGTGCCATTTTAGATCCTCAAGGTCATAATTTTGGGACCACTCACAAAAATTACAAACTTCATGCATGTGCTGCCCATTGCTACTGGTTAGAACAAGCAAAATTAAAAAAGGGAACAGCAAAAACAGAATAGCCTAAGGTTGAAGTCTGTCGCAATAAATAAACTTAATCGTGCGTGACTATTTTAACAGAAAAAATCTCATTAATGGAGCATCTAAATAATGAACACGCTATGGAAATGGGGAAAACGGATCATAGCCACATGGATCATGGAACCCATTCTTCAATGGGGATCACAGGTCATAATCATCATGCCATGATGATCGCTGATTTTAAAAAGCGGTTTTATGTGGTATTGGTGCTGACAATTCCCATCATGCTGCTATCTACCATGATACAGCGCTTTATGGGTGTCAACTGGCAGTTTGCAGGTTCGTCCTACATTTTGTTTGCCTTATCTTCTGTTGTGTTCATTTATGGCGGCTGGCCTTTTTTAACGGGTTTGGTTGATGAGGTAAAGGCAAAAAATCCTGGCATGATGTTTTTAATTGGCTTTGCCGTCACGGTCGCTTACAGTTACAGCGTGGCTATTGTGTTTGGCCTTAAAGGCATGGATTTTTTCTGGGAGCTTGACACATTGATCCTGATCATGCTTTTAGGGCATTGGATAGAAATGAAATCTGTTGCAGGTGCGTCAAAGGAATTGGAGTTATTGGTCCAATTGATGCCTGACGAAGCACACATGATTATGCCCAATATGATCCATGATGTAAAAACGGATACTTTGAAAGAGAATGATATCATTTTAGTAAAGCCCGGTGAAAAAGTTGCGGCAGATGGAATAATATTAGAGGGTGGAAGTTACCTGAATGAAAGTATGTTGACCGGTGAATCGAAGCCAGTACAAAAAGTCAAGGGTGATAAAGTGATTGCAGGTTCTATTAATGGTAATGGGTCTTTTAAAGTTACCGTTTCCCATGCGGCAAAAGATTCTTATCTCTCGCAGGTAGTCAAACTGGTCGATGATGCGCAAAAATCAAAATCTAAAACACAGTTGCTGGCGGACACGGCAGCCAGATGGCTAACTATTATTGCGTTGGTTACCGGTATTGCTACGTTTCTGTATTGGTATTTGACCGGGCAAACTTTGTCTTTTTCTATGGAAAGAATGGTCACCGTCATTGTGATCTGCTGCCCCCATGCTTTGGGGTTAGCGGTACCACTGGTCGTTGCCAAATCCACTTCACTATCTGCGCGGCATGGTTTGCTGATTAAAAACCGGACTGCATTCGAGAACGCAAGGAAAATTACCACCATTGTATTTGATAAAACAGGCACCCTTACCGTGGGGAAATTTGAAGTGTCAAAAATAGTTCCCCTAAATAAAGACCTGAAAGAAAATGAGCTCATTCGTTTGGCTGCTGCGTTGGAGCAAAAATCGGAACATCCGATTGCAACAGGCATCCTTCAAAAAGTAAAAGAGCTAAAAATCACTGTTCCGCAGGCAGAAAACTTTAAGGCCATCACCGGTCAGGGTGTTGAGGCCACAGTAGAAGGTAAAAATATATTGGTGGTTAGCCCCGGCTATTTAAAAGAAAATAAGATTAAGCTACCCGATGGTTTTACCGCAAATGACACAGAAACTGTTGTGTTTGTAATGATCGACAAGAAATTGGCAGGATACATGGCTTTGTCAGATGAGATACGCCCTGAATCAGCGGAAGCCATTGAAACGTTAAAACAAGAAAATATTAAATCTATCCTACTGACAGGCGATAATAGTAAAGTAGCGGCAAGCGTAAGTAATACTTTAGGCATGGACAGTTTTATTGCCGAAGTATTGCCGCATCAGAAGTTAGAAAAGATCAAAGAATTGCAACATAAGGGTGAGTTTGTTGCGATGACAGGCGACGGTGTTAATGATGCCCCAGCGCTTGCCCAAGCAGATATTGGTATTGCGGTAGGTTC
>JAQBOA010000084.1 GCA_028288305.1 Mucilaginibacter sp. | reverse complement strand
AGAAAGGCCACAGGCCGACAAAAATATTAGCGCTGTTCAATTTCCCTCTACCGACCCGCTGTTTGGGAAAAATGACGGATTAATAAAAATATGGCGTTCATAGGAAAAAGCACGATTCTTAACGTGGCCAGTGCGATTCCCCTCTTGAGAGGGGTGTAGGGTGTGTTAACAAGCATGGTGTAAAACCCACCCCTGCCACAACATCAACATAACGTTCATATTATCAACTAGTTATTGTGTTCAACTAATAAATTTTTTTACCAAATGAGTTTCGTTATATACCAAAAAAAGATACTGCCGGTTTTCACCTTGCAGTATCAAAACATAGGTAGTAAAAAAATTTTAACGGATATTCATAGCTTAATATCCATTATTATAATTCGCATCAGAAAACTAATTCCAGTTGATCCAGGTGGGCCGAAATGTTTTTTATGTCTTCAGCAGATAGTTTCTTATCTAACGCTTTTGCATTTACTTTTGCCTGTTCGCTGTCCCTGGCACCGACCAACGCAATAGTGATTCCCGGTTGCTCAAGTGTCCACTGTAACACCAATTGACTTAAAGTTAATCCATTCTCATCTGCAATAGGTTTAATTTCCTGAAGTAACTCGTCTGTTCTTTTTATATTCTCATCTGTAAAAAATGAAACAAACTTCCGGTGATCCCCTTCGGCAAACTGATGTCCTGGTCGCATTTTTCCGGTCAAAAGCCCACGTTCTAACGGACTGTAAGCCAAAATTGATTTGTTATGATTCAGACAATAAGGTACAAGTTCGGTTTCAATGCCACGATTAACCATGCTGTAAGGCACCTGGTCCGAAACTACATTTATATATTTTTCAGCTTCAGCCATCTGATTTGCATCATAATTGCAAACTCCCGCATAACGAACTTTTCCCTGTTCTATAAGTTTCGCAACAGCTTCCATACTTTCCTGAATCGGGGTGGTTGAATCAGGCCAGTGTATCTGGTAAAGATCGATATAATCCGTTCCAAGCCTTTTCAAACTATCCTCACATTCTTTTATAATGCTTTCCTTGCCGGCATATTTATAGATATCAATTTCTTCTCCGCTAGTTTTTTTACTGTGGAAAGCAAAATCACCTTTTTTCAAATCCCAACGCATACCATATTTAGTCAGGATTTGGATTTGATCGCGGGGGATACCCTTAATTGCTTCTCCAACAATTTCTTCGCTGGTGCCTTGTCCGTAAATTGGGGCAGTGTCAATAGAAGTCACGCCAAGCCAAATAGAATTTCTTATTGCGTCAATGGCGTCTTTCCTTTCTGAGCCTCCCCACATCCAGCCGCCGGCAGCCCATGCACCAAAAGTGATCTCTGAAAGCTTTAGGTCTGTATTTGCTAATTTCCTGTATTCCATAAATATTAAAAATTTAACTAGAACTTTGTTTTTTAAAAGCAATTTGGATAATTTTACACCTTAATATAAAATCTCCTTTTTACTGGTGCAAAGTAACGACAAACCGTTATCAGCAACAATAACTTCCTAACTAGTTAGTTCCTAATTTAAAAGTTAGCCATGAATGAAAGAAAATTGAGTTCCACTAATTATTATAACCAATCTTTTTTGGAAGAGAAATGTGCGCTAAGCGAATTAATTTATCTGCTTAGCAAAAGATGGATGACCGAGGTCCTTTTTAGTGTTGAAGAAGGGAATAACCGTTTCACCAGTTTAAAAGAAGACCTGGAACACATCAGCGATCATATACTGGCCGATCGTTTAAAATTTCTTGAACAACACGAATTAATTCATAAAACGTATTTACCTGGAAACCCGCCACGAACAGAATACGAATTATCGGCCAAAGGTATAGAATTGTGCCGTTTATTGGGAGGGCTATGTGATTTCGCTGAAAACCAATGCAATTTTAAAAAAGATTAACGGTATCTTATTGGTTTGATAATCGAAGCGTAGTCAGTAAATAAAAACTCACCACCAGGAGGATCGTGATAACGGATATTTAACAGGTCTATTCAAAATTTATAGAATTTAGTAATTGTTCTGTTTCATGAAATGCTATAATCCTATGATCTATGATAATGTCTTGAGGAGTTATCAATTTTTTTAAAGCTATACCATTTAATGATTTACAACGGCTTAATGCAGTATATAATTGTCCATTAACAAACGCGCCATTTCCTAAATCAATTGCAACTTTTTCAAAAGTTAAACCCTGACTTTTATGGATTGTAATAGCCCAGGCAAGTTTAATTGGGAATTGAGTAAATGTTCCTTTTAACTCCGATACGATTTTCCCATTATTGTATTTGTAAGTTCTATTTTCCCAAACTGTTTTTTCTAATTTGTGGATGCTTCCGTCTTGTAATTTTATTTCCAAGATATCATCCGATATGAATTCAATCTTAGCAATTGTTCCATTAACCCAATTTTTTGCTGAATCATTTTTTACCAATATTACTTGGGCGTATTTTTTAAGTTCCAATACTTTATTTGTAGGATAGCGGCCTTCCTTAAACTCTCCTGTAATTTCCGCTTCAAATTTGAATGAAGTATATGACAACTGATTAAGCCTTCTGATATTTTCAGCATAGGCGATAGCATTGCTGGATGCAAGCGTAATTACAAACTCATCATTTTTAGGTATATATAATGGATAATACCTGTTATTCAATTTGGAAATGGTATTTTGGTTGTTTTCACAAATTCTAATACTGTCTAAAATTTCAACAAATTCAAGATCCTTAGCTTGCCTGTACGACTTTTTAAATTCAAAATAACTTGGATTAAGTTTTTTATATGCCGGGGAGTCAAAAAAGTATTTGCTTTTATATACTTCTGTAAAGAGAAAATTATCTACTTCATCTGCTTCATTTGTAACCGGGGGCAGTTGGAAAATATCTCCAACAAATAGTATCTGTTTACCTCCAAAAACTTTATTAGGATTACCACCATTTTTTCTCAATGAATAATCTATAGCCTCAAGAATATCAGACCTAAGCATTGACACTTCATCAATAACAATAGCTTGAATTTCCCGTATAATTTTATATCGTTCTGAATTTTTATCAAATTTTTTTATCTCATCATCTTCAGGTAATAAAGCTTGAGGGGGGAATCTGAAAAATGAATGAATAGTTTGACCTTTAATATTAATTGCGGCTATACCAGTAAACGCGCACATTAATAATTTCTTTTTAGTTTTTGAAGCAAAGTATTGAATGAAAGTTGACTTACCAGTCCCCGCCTTGCCCGTAATAAATATACTGGAATTACTGTTTTCTATTTTGTTAAATAATTGACTAACAATTATATCATTTTCATATCCTTTAGGAAAGTCGGTAAACCTACTGTATAAATAGGGTAATTCTACAGGTTCATCAAATATTGTTAATTGAGAAATATCATCACATTCTATTCTAAGCAAGTATATAAGCTCTCCAAGATTGTCTTTATATGGATTATCAACTGTAAGATTTTTATCATAGTGGGCTAACATTTTTAAAATATTGTTGCATTTGCCCGCAAATTTTTCATGTTGTTCTAAACTTTCGTTTATGTGTTTTTGCAAAAGATCTTTTTTAATCTCTATACCTATAAAGCTTAAAAAAGTGTGAAATATATTTAAAGAATTATCTCTTTCAAGACTTAAAAAAGAAGAGTAATGTTGTATGAAATTGTGAGGGAAGTTAATGGGGTACAATTCATTTTCTTTGCCATAATATAATTGAAATGCATAGTTACTTTTAAAGGTTCCTGTAGTTTGATCAACTAATGGAGATGTTTTAAAATTCTCAATCCACTTTTTTTCTATTTTTTTAATATCGGACATGATTGAGATACACTAATCATCTGCAAATTACTCAATTATATAAAAATCACAAAAGTTTGTATAATGTTGTTTACTTTAAAATTGAATTGTTATTTCTTAGCCAATGATCAGCCAAAACCAAAGCAGCCATAGCCTCCACAATTGGCACTGCACGCGGTACTACACATGGGTCGTGACGGCCCTTGCCTGATATTTCAGCAGCGTTACCTTCACTGTCAACAGTAGCCTGACTGTGCATAATGGTAGCTACCGGTTTAAATGCTACTTTAAATTCAATAGGCATCCCGTTGCTGATACCACCCTGTATACCGCCTGAGAAATTAGTGAGGGTTTCTATCTGCTTAACTCCCTCTCCTTTGGAGAGGGCCGGGGTAAGGCTTACGAATATATCATTATGCTCTGATCCGCGCATTTCACTTCCGGCAAAGCCAGAACCGTACTCAAAGCCGTGTACTGCATTAATGCTCAACATAGCCTTACCAAGGTCGGCATGTAATTTATCGAATACCGGCTCACCCAAACCAACCGGACAGTTTTTTATATAGCAACTAACTTTACCGCCAACCGTATCACCTTGTTTGCGGATAGAATCAATATAAGTGATCATTTCTTCGGCTGTAGCCTGATCAACGCAGCGTACGATGTTTTTTTCCCTTTCGTCAATAAATTCCTTCTCGTTGTTAATCGTTACTTCCGGTGCATTGATTTTACCGACACTGCATACATGGGCAAAGATTTCAATTCCCTGTGTTTTCAACAGTAATTTTGCCAAAGCGCCAGCAGCTACACGTGTCGCTGTTTCTCTTGCCGAGGAACGGCCGCCACCACGATAGTCACGAATGCCATATTTTGTTTGATAAGTATAATCGGCATGGGAGGGACGGAAAACATCTACATTATGCGTATAATCTTTTGAACGCTGATCCTCATTAGGTATGAGCATAGCAATAGGTGTACCGGTTGTTTTACCTTCAAACACTCCTGAAAGAATTTTTACCGTATCGCTTTCCTTACGCTGGGTTGTGATTTTTGACTGCCCCGGACGGCGTTTGTCCAATTCAGACTGGATATATTCCAAATCCACAGTTAATTGTGCGGGACAACCGTCTATAATCACACCAATAGCCTCACCATGCGATTCGCCAAAAGTGGTTATCCTGAATATTTGCCCGAATGAATTGCCTGCCATAATGTTTTGATGTGCAGATTTGCGGATGTGCAAATCTGCAGATTATTTTTATTTTTCTTTTGTCATTGCGAGGCACGAAGCAATCTCGTCGCAATTGCATTACCGCTGTGCACAGTTTGCGATTGCTTCGTGCCTCGCAATGACAAGTTTATATTTCTTTTAGCTTTCGCCTTTGACCTTTCAGCTTTCGCCTTTCACCGCCTCAACCTCAAACCCCACCTTTTCCAGATCGCTCCAAAATGCCGGGTATGATTTTTCAACCACTTTAGCATCTTCAATTTCAACTTCGGGAATTAACAATGCTAAAGGTGCAAAAGCCATAGCCATGCGGTGATCGTCATAAGTATTCACAAATATCTGTTCGGGTATAAATTTTCCGCTGCAATCCAATTTGTAAACTTGTCCTTTTTCAATAAGCTTAACACCAATTTTTGCAAGTTCATTTTGTAGGGCCTTTACACGGTCGGTTTCTTTGATCTTTAAGGTTTCCAATCCTGTAAAGGTAGCATCGTGTCCTAATGCGGCACAAACCACGATGATCGTTTGAGCCAGGTCCGGACATTCTTTAAGGTCGAAAACTTTACGAATAATAGGCTTTACTTCCTTTTGTAAATATACTCCGCCATCTTTAAATTGTGAAGTAATACCAAAATTTGCCATTATCTCGGTAATAACGCTATCACCCTGTAAACTGTATTGTGTTAATCCCGGTAAAAATAGTTCGGCCTCATCAGCCAATGCAGCTATTGCATACCAGTAAGAAGCCGCGCTCCAGTCAGGTTCTACATGTAAGGAAGCTGAAATAAATTCCTGGTGTGATATCGCTATTACATTGTCTTTCCAGCTATGTTTTATGCCTGCAGATTGCAGCATGGCCAATGTCATTTCTACATAAGGACGAGAAGTAAGTTCGCCTTCAATGTGTAATTCCAAACCCAGAGGCAAACGTGCAGCAATAAGCAATAAGGCCGTAATATACTGACTGCTTATGTCACCTTTTATACTGATCTTACTGGTAGCCTGCTCTAAACTGCCTTTTATTTTGATAGGAGGGAAGCCTTCATTTTCTACATATTCAATATCAGCTCCAAGTTCGCGCAAAGCATTAACCAAAATCCCGATGGGACGTTGTTTCATTCGTTCGCTGCCTGTCAGTATTACTTCCTCATCCTGCAAAGTAAAATAAGCAGTTAAAAAACGCATTGCTGTACCCGCAGGACCGATGTTTACAAGTCTTAAGTCCTGAGTCTGAAGTCCCAAGTCATTTTCTTTTGATTTTCGACTTTCGACTTTCGACTTCAGACTTAAGACTTCAAGAAGCGTCACAGTATCAGCAGCATCAGATATGTTTTCAACTTTTACCTTACCATTGCTTAATGCTTCAATAACCAAGGCTCGGTTGCACTCACTTTTTGAACCAGTGAGGTGTACCGTGCCTTTTATTGATTTGTTTTTTTTGGTAAGGATGATGTTATGCTTCATTTTAATAAATTATAGAGGCAATATTTTGCGTTGTTGCCTCACCTAAATCCTCTCCAAAGGAGAGGACTTTAAAACAATTTTATAGCCCCTCTCCTTTGGAGAGTGGTTGGGGTGAGGCCAATATTTAAGCGTGCGTAAGTTTATCAGCTTTTTGTCCGGCTTCGTCTTTATTCATTATTTCAGTTTGTTTACGGATAGATTCGCTGTGGATCAACTCCAGCAACTTCTCAGTAAACTCTGTGCTCAATTTTAAGGCTTTTG
>JAQBOA010000044.1 GCA_028288305.1 Mucilaginibacter sp. | reverse complement strand
TATAAACGGTTACAGGATAGCCTGCTTTTATTAGTGATTGTGACATGGGTATACCCATTTTGCCGAGTCCTATCCAGCCAATTTTTGTTGTGTTCATGATTTTGTTTATTTAAGGTATGATGTATTAATTTGCTTCTTTTCAGTCAGTTAACAACCGGACGTCATATTACAGACACATCACTGTCTGAAATGGCAAATATACATGAATGAACAACCGCAAAAGGAATGCTATAGTTTACGTTTACACCTTTATGACCGTTTTGGTAATAGCAAAGCTGCTAAAGCGTATACAAAAGTAAAACAAGTTCAAAAAAGAGTTGGTGTAAGATTATGTTTGCCCGCTCACCGTCTCTATCCTATTCTATAAAAAATAAGCATTATTAATAATGTCTACACTTAATTTATCGGTGGTTGTAGTACCCGCAGCAAGGCCATGAAACCAAATGGTATAAAGATAGCCAGGGGCCAGGTTAACCTTACCAAGGGTTGCCAGGACTATAGCCGTGCCTGCCTGGTGAACTTCTAAAGTGGTCGTATTTCCGGGGATAGGCGCAAATGAGGAATATCCCTTATACGATTTGTTGGCAACAAGCACAGCGCCGCCTTTTATAACAAGATCCACCGCAGGTGCGTCGGGACTAAGGTTAATAAAACGGATAGCGGCATCGCCGGCAGTGGGCTTTGTGAGTGTATCTGTCAATAAAAAAGTTCCCGGGTTGCTGGCCGGATTGATCAGGAACAGCGAATAATTTGTATTTGGAACAAAGTTAACAGTGTCTGTAAGGATTGTTTTCGCTGTGCTATTATCTGAAAAAACAATTGCACTCTTACCCGCATTAAGTGTGATATATGGAGAACTGTCTCCGTAATTAAAAGCAAACTGGTTAATCCTGGTGCCGTTGATAATTATATTTAAGGGGTTCTCGTCTGGCGATGCTTGTGTAATAGCTACTGCCGCGATAGGTGTGTTGGTATTAGTGTTAATGTTCATGGGCGTTTTTGCACATGAGGTTAACAATAAGCTGAGCAAGCCAGCGCTGGAGATAAATACTAATATTCTTTTTGAGTTTACTTTTATAACCATGATCCTTGAATGTTTAACAAACTTATACATTATAACGAAATTGAACAGGCAAACGCTACGATTGTAGTGGAATTTTTTTGTTTACTTATTTTATCCTACCTTGTTACAACCAATTCACCATGAAAAGAAAAACCTTCATCAAATTAAGCTCAACCTTAATGGCAGCACCATTTTTATCTCCTTTAAGCACTTTTGCACAGCAAGCACGATTAAAAAACTGGGCAGGCAACCTCACTTACAGCACCGGAAATATATTTTACCCAACCTCGGTTGAGGAGGTGCAGCAGCTGGTAAAACAAGGCAACAAGCTGAAGGCTCTCGGTACCAGGCATTGCTTTAATCGCATCGCCGACAGTCGCGACAGCCTGCTGTCGACCAGCAAAATGAACAAGGTGATTTCCCTCGATCCGGCATTAGGAACGGTTACCGTTGAGGCCGGCATCAAATACGGCGAACTGGCGCCCTACCTGAATCAACATGGCCATGCGTTGCATAACCTGGCCTCGCTGCCGCATATTTCGGTTGGCGGATCAATTACCACGGCCACGCATGGGTCGGGCGTTAAAAATGGCAACCTGAGCACTGCAGTTGAGGCTTTGGAGGTGGTGATTGCCGATGGAAGTATTATAAACCTTTCAAAAACTCATAACCTCAAAAAGTTTAATGCCGCTGTAGTTGGGCTTGGCGCGATTGGCATTATCACAAAGGTTACGCTACAGATACAGCCTACTTATATGGTTGCGCAGCATGTGTTTACCGATTTGCCCATGGCGCAACTGAAGGATAACTTTGAAAAGATCATGTCGGCGGGGTATAGCGTAAGTCTGTTTTACGACTGGCAGACCGACCTCATTAACGAGGTTTGGATAAAAACCCGCCTCGGTATGGATACTTCCCCTGGTTTACACGAATTTTACGGGGCCCAGGCGGCCACAAAAAACCTGCATCCTATTATTGCCCTCAGCGCCGAAAACTGCACCGAACAAATGGGCGTACCCGGTCCCTGGTACGAGCGGCTGCCACATTTTAAAATGGGCTTTACCCCCAGCAGCGGCAAAGAACTGCAAAGCGAGTATTTTGTACCGATGAGTAACGCTGTAGAAGCTATTGAGGCTGTTGCTAAACTGGGCAAGCAGATAGGCCCGCATTTGTTTATTACTGAGGTGCGGGCCATTGCTGCCGACGACCTGTGGATGAGTCCTTGTTATAAACAAACATCAGTAACTATACACTTCACCTGGAAACAGGAAACAAAAGCGGTATTGCAATTATTACCACAAATTGAAAACGCGCTGGCCCCGTTTAACCCGCGTCCGCATTGGGGAAAGGTCTTTACTCTCGACCAAAAAACACTGGCGACCCGCTACGAAAAGATGCACGATTTTAAAGAGATGGTTGCTGATTATGACCCGCATGGGAAATTCAGGAATGGGTTTTTGGAGAGGAATGTTTTTGGGAGGTAGGTAGGTGAAGGCGGAAGTGGGAAGTGGGAAGTTTGAGGTCCTAAATAATATTAATAGACTTTGTAATGCGGGCTGTCATGCTGAGGCTCTCGAAGCACGTGTAGTGGCCTGAACGATATGCATTAGCGCCTGTGCATTAGCGTCATGCCTTTGCGCACGTGGTTCGAGGGCCTCACCATGACAGTCACTCTTTACTTTCAATCCGGTTAAATTTGAACCTGGAAGGCTATTAACCAATATTGCTGCGGTTTCAGTCCGTTTAATGGATCGGAACCTAAGTTGTAATTTCCGCCGAGCGAAACGGAGACATTTGGCGTATTTATAAAATAGTAATTAAGTCCTGTTTTAAAAAGCTTGGTATAACCTTCGTTATTGTGCGTTGAATTTACAAAAGCATCCCTGGCAGTAAAATCGGCAAACAGTTCGATGTTTTTTGGTGGAGCACTTTTGATCCCTTTAGAAGTATCATATTTTTTGTTAGTCGCGATTGAGCCGGAAACATTGCCGAGTATCCTTACTATCGATCCACTGTTAGTGGTGGAACTTGACGCAAAAAACTGCTGATACTGCGACCCGATATAGGGGTTTAAATTGTAGGTGTATTTATAATTGCTCAAATACACAGGCCTGTTCAACTGGATGCCGGTCCTGCTTTTATTATACCATGTCCAGTTTATGGTTGTGGCAAACGCGTTGGTGGTATAAATTTGATTTCGTACATATTTTAAATTGACTACTATGATATTTCGCCAGTATTGTGTTTTGTTTGAGGATCGTTGAAACCACCTCAATTTATAACCAAACTCGTAATTATTTTGGGGCGCAGTTATAAGGGTGTTCCGGTGAAACTCAGCTATAACCGACGAGGTAACCGACTTCCAGCTTAAAAAATCGAGCTTTAATGCAGCCCCCGCGTCGATCAAATAATTTCCTTTGCCGCCGGATGGTAAATTAACCTGCAATTGTGCCGGCGCCTCTTTGCCATCAGTAGTTTCGAAGGTTTGCCGTATTTGCAGGCTACTAAATATAGTATCGAGTTCGGTTTGCGCATTGCTGTGCAGCCCTGCAAATAACAAAATCAAAATCAGGTATATCTTTTTCATGCCAGTTTGCTTTTTATAAGTGCTATCACATCGCCAGCACACATATGGGTTGATATTTCAATTGACGCAACACCGGCTGTTGGTTTTTGGGCTTTCACATAGTTGTCAAGCTCTTCTGCAAGGTCATCGCACATGCTGTTGGTGTAACCTAAGGCAAAAAGGGTGGTGCCGCCGTCCAGTTTTTCAGGCTCGTTAGGTAATTCGGCTACGGTTAAAATTATTGATTTAACATCTTTTTCAATAGCGTCCATATTGATGAGTTTTTAGGTGTGTTTATTATTGGTTATTTTGTTTCAGTTGTTCTGCAGAAGCTGAACTCCGAAAACTTTAGTAAATTTATTGATAACCTATCTAACATATACTAGTTTAGAATTGAAAATCTTAATATAATAGGCGTTATTAAAACTTAAAGGTAGCTTACAACTAAGATAATTAGCATTTGCTATTAATGTTAGTTATCTGATTTGGAATAGCAGGTTTTATTTCTTTAACTTTACTTTTAATCAGTAAGTTATGGCTAAGCAAACAATTATTAAGGAGAACCCTGTTATATCAGTTATTTCATTGAGTAGATATATAACTGCGGAAAATAATAAAAAAGAAAAAATACTTAAAAAATTAAAGTTTTCTGAGGCCATGCTCTATGCAAGATATTCAAGCCCTAGATCCGCCATAAATGAATACTTAAAAGATAAAGACAAAAGAATTGAAGTTTTTGATGAATTCATACAAAAAGAAAAAGCAAGAGTCGTTGATAATTCTTATAAAGTAAATGATCAAAAATGCTCATTAGAATGTTTAGATATTTTAAAAGTTAACTCACCATTATTCTTTGCCCCTTTTAAAAACAATTTCTCAAAAAGAAGATTAAAAAAGCAATTTACTCATATTTATACTTATGGAGTTGATGTTTCATTATCTCCAGATTATGCTATTTATGACTTAGAATCTAAAAAGCTTAAAGGTTTTGTTAAGCTTAATTTTTCGAAAAAACCAAAAGACAGATTAACATATCAACAAGGACAATTAATAACGGGCCTTATTAAAGAGCATTTGGAAGAGCAATTTGACACGACATTTGATCGTAAAATGTGTATTGCTCTTGATATTTATGCTTCAAAAGTAATTGTAGCGCCCGAAGAAAGAACATGGATCAAAGACAGACCTAAGTTAGATAATGCTTACAATGAAATTTCAAGAGTTTGGCCTTTTATTCAAAAATAGAATAGGTAGTGGCTTTTTTATATGCCAATTCAATTATTTATATAAAGTTGTTTGATTATTTTCCGGATAGATTATATCAATTACTTTGACGATTTCATATATCGGCTTAACTACTTTTCCATCCGGTTTGTTTACATAACAAACCTTAAGCTTTACCTTTAAGGAATCTTCAGGTAGTAGGGTATATTCTCTAGCATGATATTTATCAAGCCAATCTTTGTCTATAATTTTAGCATCAATTGATTTGTTTCCTAATTTGAAATTCCATGTAGAATTATCACTTAATAAGTCTAGCTTTTTAACTTTTAATATTTCAGTTGTCTCGTTTTCAAATTTTTTATCGCCTAATTCCCAAAGAATTTTAGCTTTATTAATCGATACCTTATTATCTAAAATGGCGTTCCCATCTAGGCTTTTATATTCAATCTTTTCCTGATTTTTCAATTGTGATAATACAAGGATTATAGGCTCTAAAGCTGTTAAAAGCTGATAAACATTAACTTCCGTAATAATAAATCGATCATTTTTTAACATTTTAGTTTTCTCATTTTCAATTGAGCGCATAAGGATTTCTAAAGATTCTTTTGAATCTATGCTTTCCTTTTCTTGTAGGTACCGCAAAACCAAATATTTTAATTTTAATAAAAAATGCCCAACTAATTTTTTCCAATTGAATTCTTTAATTGCCTCATCGGGAATTTCTTCAATGAGTTGTCTGATCCGGGATTTTATAGAACCGAATTCTAAATCCTCTAAAGAATATTCTATTTGTAAACCATTGTCGATACTCGAAATAAATAAATCATCTAAAGTTGACAATGATTGAAAAATGTCCTTCAGAAAATTAAAAGCCTCGGCAGGTTGCTTATTGCCCTCAAAAAGAAGATTTAAAAGGAAGTTTTCCTCGTTAAGTAATGGTTTAGGCATAATTTTTTTATTTATGATTTATTATTAATATTCACTTAGTTACAAGGAAGCAAATACAGACTAAGCGAGGTATTCGAGATTGGTAGATATCATTTAAAAAAGTTTAGTTTGTTCATTACTAGCAATTTTTTCCTCGTTGAAAAGTTCTCCAAATTTTTCTTTCCAATAGGTATCTAAAATTTTCTTTTGAAGTTTATTTTCTGAAGAAATTTCATATACTATTTTTTCTAATTGTTTTGCAAATTTGAATGTGTTTTTTGCTTCATATTTACCTTCAACCAGCAACTCTTTCAATTGCTCAACGTAAACACTAAACGCAACCTTCTTACGCTGTGTTTTAACTCCTTTTAAGCTTTGTGCTTTTAGCAATCGTGCATTTATGAGTTTATAAGTCGACTGATAAAGTTCAAGCAAAATTTCTTCTCGTTCCCCTTTGTTTTCGTATCCAATAGCTTCAAGAATCGCATCATCTAATTTTAATCTTTCGGGATTAGCAGTTTTCAAACTTTCCAACGTGCCTAATTCTTCTTTATAGTTTTTCGTTTCTCCAAGCTCAATTTCCAAATTCTCCAAATCAATATTTGGTATAGGTAAAGCTGCTAAATCATATGTTTCAATTTTACCGGCACCATCACCTAAATTGACTCTCATAATTAGTTGCTGAGTTAACCAGCTAAATGTTGAGTTCAAATAAAGCCAAATTGTTTTAGCTTTCTTTTCTGAATAAATGTTGTGAAAGTTATTATTTGAATATGCGTCAACTGAAAAAGTTTTTCCAAAATCATTGATCATATAACTAAAAGACAAAGTTGGAACTGTTTTTGCCCCTACAAAATACCATTTATTACGTGAGGCCAATGACGATGCTCTATTAATATTTTTCTTTTCGCCGTCAAAAATGTAGCTAAAGGAATATGGATAATTATCTTTTAAAGTCTTTTTTTCTTTGTCATTAACGAAAATCGAATAGGGTAATTCATTAGGTGTTGATTGGTAAGTTTTTAAGTCTTTGGGACTCGTTAACATTGGAAATAAAAATTGCTCTTCAATTAGCCATAATTCATTAAATCCATTTTTAACTAATCGAAGACCTCGCCTTTTAATTTGTACGATATTCTCAAATTTATCAATGTTGTTTACAGTTGCATTCAATAACTTGTCAGCAGATTTATTGGTTATATCTTTCAAAATAAAAAAGTCATTACAACCAGTTTTAATCCCAAATTTTACATTTGCTAAATCACTTAATGGAATGAATATTTCCTTGCCTTTTTCCAAAATATCAAAGTATACATTAGGTGCTTTTAGGAATTGGCCCCATTTAGTAAATTTAGCGAGAACTTCTTGTTGAATACAATTAAGACTATAATACTCGTTATTTTCATTTTCGTTTGCGCCTTCTAATATACCCTGAAGTTGAATTACTCCTTTATGTTTTTTTACTGTATCCGCTAAAGTTTTTTTGAAGTAAATAAACTTAACTGTGTGGTCGTTTCGAAAATCTTCATCACGTTGTCTACGAACAATTACAATAGTTGTGTTGACAGAAGCTGAAGGAAAAAATCTTTCAACTTCGCTGTCTATAATAGCAATTATTTCATAGTTACGCATAAGATAGCGTTGCATGTCAATTCCATAACTGGTGTCTAACCAACTGTTCTGACAAATGAAAGCTAAGTAGCCACGATCTTTTAGGAAGACACTTGCATGATAAAAAAAGTAAGCATAAATGGATGTGCGTTGCGAAGGTCCAAAATCACATTCAGCTTTTATAAGGCTCTGAATTTTACCTTTGCTCACAGTGCCACGCATTGTTCCAATATCTTCTTGGCGTGTATAAGGCGGATTGCCTATTATTGCATCAAATTTCGGTAATGGTTTATTTTCTTTTTCACCCCTCTGATTGTGGAACGCAACTTTTGAATTTTCAGTAATAGCAAAAAAATCTCTGTTGGAAATACGCGGATAACTTGGTTTGTGTGTATTACGGATGGCAAGATTAAGCATACTTAAATATGCTGGATAACCTGACAAATCATTTCCGTATATTTCGTTAAGTAAAATTTCATGCTTTGCACCTTTGTCCTCTTCCTTACATAAAAACTTTTTTCGCTCGTAAGCCCGAACTAAAAAAGTCCCCGAACCGCAAGAAGGGTCAAAAACCTTGTCATTGCTTTTGCGGATAGCAAAGGCATTTATGAAATCAATGACGTGGGGCGGCGTAAAATATTGTCCTAGTTTGTGACGCTCATCCTCACGGATCAATTCTTCAAAAATTCGTCCGATAATATCAAATGGAATGTTACTGAAATTGTAATGACCCTCAGTATCAAGGATTTCTTTTACTAAATCAATAGCTGCATCACTAACAAAAGGAATATTAAATATAATATCGGAACGTTCACCAATCAGTAATTCAAAATTTCCTGTGACTTCTTTAAACGTTTCAAAGTATACCCAAATGCACTCCTCTAATTCCTCAGGTGTACTTACCGAATCTGGAATTTGCATTGGATGTAGTTCGCTCCAGGTTTGATTATCTACATATGATTTGTAAAAAATAAGTTTTGAAATTAGCATCAATACACCTATATAGGTTAGATTTTCTATTTCTTCAAAGGTTGTAGGTTTGTTCCATAACTGACTTTGCACATATTTCTGTATTTGCTTTTCAAAACTTTTATCATTTTTATATTTGTCCCAAACCTTGTTACTAATCGGGTAAGCATATACTTCAATAAGTTTGCGTATTTTGAAAATGAAAAGTTCATCTATCGGGCTGAACTTGATTGGCTTACGATCTAAGACTTCAATAGCCCGATCAATATAAAATTGCGCTATAGTACGAAGCCTGTTTAATACATCTTTGCCTGGTGCGTAGCTTTGACTTAGACGGTGAATATCAGTAAGCGTAAAAAAGCCTTCATTAACGCTTACTTTTTCATAAAGTTTATCTTTGTCAAAAAAAGCGCAAGCCAAAAAATTACAATTGCCAAAATATTGAATGTCTAAACGTTGAGCCCGTTCGACCTCTCTCATCAAAACGCCACTATCAAAAACACTTTTTCCGTCCTTTGCTGTTGGGTCTTTTAGTTCTATAAAAAAGATCGGTTTACCGTTTTTGTTTTTTAAGGTTATATCAGCCCTATTTTCTTCTTGCGCGGGATACGGTTGGATTCTGCCTGCCAATTCTTGCTCTTTGATAAGTTCGGTAAAGATTGTATTTAGGGTCCCTTGTAACTGACGTTCTATCTTCTGCATTTTAATTAAAGATGAAGTTGCAAATATCCCAGCTTATCTTTGCGGTAAGGTAGGCTTTCTTAGGTGATTTAGGTAAAATTATTTTGAGGTTCATGAAATAAACAAGACCCATAAATTAGTAAAGAATTAGGGGTTGACAAATATTATAATAATGTACCGCTCCTACAAAGATTCCATAGTATTAACAATGATTTTCATCGCCTACTCACATGAGCGCCCGGAATTGCCTTTTCCATAGCGAGAATCCGGCACGCATTTAACCTTTTAATACTCCTTACTAATTATAATTTTCAATACATTTGGAACCGAACATTGCTGCTCAACAACAATAGAACCTTATGGATGAACCTGTAATTTCAAAATTTTATACAAATTATTACATTAAAGCTGTATGCGGAGGGATTATTGTTTTGTTGTTTAACGGGTATATGGCGTACCTGAGGTTATTCGTTAACCTGGCAAACCCGGGCAAAGTTTATTTTTTCTCGGTGTTTTTCTCCGGGCTGCTGTGTGTATGTTTTTACTTCTTTTCAAAATCGTGGAAAAGGATTCATTGGGCTTTGTCCTATGCGGGGATGTGTCGCCCTTTCAGGGCTGGGAAACATGGATTATAGCCCTGAAAGGGCGTTATATGTTGGCGATGGGTATAGCCCATCTGCCCATCGAAATAAATAGTCCATCGAAACAAGTATAGGATGTAGTTCACATAAAGATGGGCATAGTTTAATGACAATTCGATATGACGCCCTTTCAGGGCTATGAAAATTTATTATCTTTATCATAGGGTCATAGGGCTTTGCCCTATGCATAGATGTGTCGCCCTTTCAGGGCTGGAAAAATAGCAATATAGCCCTGAAAGGGCATAATATGTTGGTGATGGGTATAGCCCATCGTCATAGGGCGCAAAGATGTGTCGCCCTTTCAGGGCTGGAAAAATGGTAATATAGCCCTGAAAGGGCCTAATATGTTGGCGATGGGTATAGCCCATCGAAATAGATAGCCCATCGAAATAGATAGTCAATCGAAAAATGATGGATATAGCCCATCGAAACAAATATAATAAATAAACCATGGGTCAATCACTCGTAAAAAACTACATGCACATCGTATTTAGCACCAAACACAGACAACCGCTTATCCATCCACCTTATGAGGATGAATTGCACAGTTATCTGGGAGGCATCTGTAAAAACCTGGAATGTCAGCCTATAAAAATCGGCGGATATACTGACCATATACATATCCTTTGTATGCTGTCGAAAAAAATAGCATTAATGAAACTGGTAGAAGAAGTAAAATCGCATTCATCCAAATGGATAAAAACATTAGATAGTTCGTTGCAAAGCTTTTACTGGCAGGATGGTTACGGCGCTTTTTCAGTAAACCCGGCAGAAGTTGACAGAGTTATCGCCTATATTGCTAATCAGCATGAACATCATAGTAAGAAAACATACCAGGATGAATACCGGGCCTTTCTTAAAAAATATGAAGTAGAATATGATGAACGTTATGTTTGGGATTAATTTGCTGCTCCACGCTCAAAGCGTTGAAATTTTTACTTTTACGTTCAAAAACGTGTTCATTTAAACCCGTAATGAACGCAAAAATTGAATTTCATGTGCGAAAAGGCAAGTTTTTGCTATTTTTTATTCATGAAAATAGCGCATAAAACTGCAAATAATTTACCAGGCATTAACAAGTTGAATTATACGAATTGAGCAAGTCGAATCATTTTTAACCTTAAAAAAAACAAATGAATGTTGATTATCAAGCGTAACCGGCGTTCATTTACACCGAAAGTGCCTTGTCAGCAAAACATTAACTAACTGATTATGAACAATATAGTACAATATAAAATTTTAAATAAATTACAAGTATTTGATTACCAGTTATTAACAACTTTTAAAGGTGTGTTCATTTGAAATGAACGTGAACGTGAACACGTAAGATAAATCTTAAATCCGAAATTCTTTCCGCCGTTTTCAACACAAAATCTTAATTTCGCCCATAGAAAAGAGGAAAAAGATTTGGATTATTTACAGGGGTTAAACCCGGAACAGCAGGCGGCAGTAAAGCAAATAAACGGCCCCGTAATGATAATTGCCGGCGCGGGTTCGGGCAAAACGCGGGTTATTACCTATCGTGTTGCACACCTCATCCGTAACGGTGTCGACTCATTTAATATACTGGTACTCACCTTTACCAACAAAGCAGCCCGTGAAATGCGCGACCGTATAACCCACCTGGTTGGTCCCGACGCCAAAAATATATGGATGGGTACCTTCCACTCGGTTTTCGCCAAATTGCTTAGGGTTGAGGCCGATAAAATTGGTTACCCCAATAACTTCACCATATACGATACTGACGACAGCAAAAGCGTTCTAAGGGCCGTTTTAAAGGAAATGAACCTCGACGATAAGCTGTATAATCCAAACTTTGTACATAACCGCATATCGGCTGCCAAGAACAACCTGGTGTCGTGGCAGGAGTACCAGCAAAATGAACAGATCCAGGCCGACGATTTTTCTACCGGCAGGGGTCATTTAGGCAAGGTGTATGAAAACTATGTGAACCGGTGTTTCCGCGCCGGCGCCATGGATTTCGACGACCTGCTTTTTAAAACCAATGAGCTGCTGAAGAAATTTCCGGAGGTATTAAATAAATACCAGCACAAATTCAAATACCTAATGGTTGATGAGTACCAGGATACCAATTTTTCGCAATACTTAATTGTTAAGAAACTGGCTGCCGTTAACGAAAACATTTGCGTAGTTGGCGACGATGCGCAAAGTATATATGCTTTCAGGGGTGCCAATATTCAGAACATACTCAACTTTGAAAAGGATTACCCTGATCTGAAAATATTTAAACTGGAGCAAAACTACCGTTCGACCCAAAACATTGTAAATGTTGCCAACAGCATTATTGCCAATAATAAAGAGCAGCTTAAAAAGAATGTTTTTTCGGAAAAGGAAACGGGCGACAAGATAAAGGTAATGCGGGCTTTCAGCGATAATGAAGAAGGTAAAATGGTTGCCGAAGCCATTATGCAGGAAAGATCAACAAAGGGGCTTAACTGGCACGATTTCGCTATCCTGTACCGTACCAATGCGCAATCTCGCTCCATGGAGGAGGCTTTACGAAAACTGGGTACTCCTTATAAAATATATGGCGGACTATCATTTTATCAGCGTAAGGAAATAAAAGACCTGATTGCATACTTTAGGTTAACTTTTAACCCAAACGATGAAGAAGCACTAAAGAGGGTCATCAATTATCCGCGCAGGAGTATTGGTGATACCACTGTCGACCGTATTATTTTAAGTGCAGGTCAAAATAATATTACCCCCTGGGAAGTTATTATTGATTCGAATAAATACCTGGATGGGCGCAGCACGTCTGCAGTTGGTATTTTTTCTACCATGATCCAGAGCTTCCAGGTGATCACTAAAAACCTTACCGCTTATGAGGCCGCACTTCATATTGCGCAACATTCCGGCTTGCTGAAAGACCTGTATGAGGATAAATCTGTAGAAGGTCTTAACCGCTATGAAAACATCCAGGAGTTATTGAACGGTATTAAGGAATTCTCCGAAAGAGAGGATATTGAAGAAAAAGGCCTGAATGTATTTATGCAGGATATCGCCTTGCTAACTAACGATGACAAGGATAATGACCCTAATGCCGATACGGTTTCGTTAATGACTATACATTCGTCCAAAGGATTGGAGTTTCCGCAGGTATATGTTGTTGGTTTGGAGGAGAACCTCTTCCCTTCGCAAATGTCGCTTAATTCCAGGAGTGATCTTGAAGAAGAACGCCGTTTGTTTTATGTGGCGTCAACGCGCGCAGAAAACAAACTAACATTCAGTTATGCCACTTCGCGTTTTAAATTTGGAACGCTGATTAGCTGCGAGCCAAGCCGTTTCCTCGATGAAGTTGATCCACAATACCTTGAACTTGATTTTACAGCAAAACCCGTAACCGGCAATAATCCGTTTTTTGATGACGAACGTAATGAATGGACCAAGCGTGGTGATACTTTTTCGAAACCCAAACCAGCAACCATTAAAACTACCTCTTTACTGGCTAAGGCACATGTTCCTTCGCCTGATTTTTCTCCCTCAGATACATCCAAACTACAGGTTGGTATGGAAGTTGAACATGAAAGATTTGGGTTTGGTAAGGTGATAAGCCTTGAAGGAAAAAGCCCTGATATTAAAGCTACAATATTTTTTAAAGAGATTGGTCAGAAACAATTGCTTTTAAAATTTGCTAAGCTAAAAATATTATTGAAATAATAAATAAATATTAAAATATTCCCCACTACGTGTAAAATATTACCCGTTTTTACACGCATTTTATTTTTTAATTGTCCCGCAAATGCTTATTACTCAATAATTAATAATGGCATAAAGTTTGGTTAATAGTGGAATACCCTAAATAAATATTAAAAACTATTGCTCAAATTATTATGGCAGAAAATCTAAAAAAGAAAACTAATAAATCTGTAGGCAAAAATATAAGGACCTTGCGTCATCAACGTGGCTGGAGTCAGGAAGATGTAGCTAGTCGTTTGGGAATATCTATTCCTGCTTTTTCAAAAATTGAAACAGGAGTGACAGATATTAACCTATCCCGTCTTGAGCAAATCGCCAATATTTATGAGGTTAATGTTGTTAATCTATTGGCTTTAGAAATTGAGGAAGTAGAACCCCAGATTTCAAATTTAAGCATTGCCCAAAAGAAAATTATTGACCGTGAAGCAGAGATTGCAAATTTACAACGCAAAGTTATACTGCTTTATGAAGAATTGCGAAACAGGACTTCTGTATCGGCTGTCAGTTAATTTTTTTGCATCTGTTCAAATAATATTTCGATTTCTGTTTAATAAATACAACACTTCTGTATCAATTATGAAAGTGTTTTTATTATTAAATTTTCTTTTTTATTAAAAATATTGTTCGAGCATTAAATATTTGCAAAAAATCATTATTTATTAGATTTCAGAAGTGTTTGGAGTAAAATTTGTGACACTCGATGGAATTTAATTTATATGTCAAATTATTTGATCTCAATTCCAAAAAATTGCGCCTCCAGCGATGGAACTATTCATGATCCGGATAGTAAATTAAAGGTTAGGGTATTTGACCCTTTAAAATCAAATGTTATACCTGATAAAAAAGAGATCAGATTTTTTGTAACTTCAAGCCAGGAAACACTCGCGTTTGAAACAAGGGGTTATAAAAAACACCGTAAATTACTTATTCTTCAAATGATATCCAGATATTGTATTTACTTAGGATTAATTGAAGTACAAATACATTCTACCTGGCCTTTTGATTTGGGTCATATTGATTTAGCTCATGGTTTATAAACAGTTGGCATAAACCATTAAAACCCGGCCCTTCCGGGATCGTGCAGCATATCGCTCATTTCAATAATTTTATCATCAATTTCAGAAACGCTTTTATTCATCATTTTTATACACTCAGGCTGATCAACTAATCCTTCTTTCTCAAGGTTTAGTAAGCCTTTAAGCGTGGCAATAGGTCCCCGTATCTGGTGGGATAAATAAGAGGAGTATTCCGAAAGCTTTTTATTTTTTATTTGCAGGTCTTTGGTTCTTTCATCAATAATTTCTTCCAAGTGATGATTTATCCTGTCAAGGTTATCCTTTTGTCTGGAAACTTCGGCATTTAAGTTAGTTAATTGTATATTGGTTCTGGCTTTGCGTTTTACATTATTAATTAAAACACCAACCAACACTAATAGTAGGCCGGCAACAATTGCTACACCCCAAAATTTCACACGATCATATTGCTGGCGCTGAAGTATAATCTCATTTTCCCTTTGACGGGCTTGCTGATTAACTTGTTCTTTAAATAAATTAAATATTTGTGTGGAAGATCCTTGAGCTGATCGAAGGCTATCCTGATGATAAATATCTTTTAAAATAAATAAAGCCTTCTCATAATTTTTTCTTTTCACCTCCAATTGATAACTGGTATATTTAAAATCAGTTTGAATTTTTTCATTTTTAATAATTTTCGAAAAAACAATCCCTTCAATTATAGTTTTGTCAGCTTCACTAAATTTATTTTGAGCAATATATATATCAGCAAGGGTAAGGTCAATGCTCGCTACCGGCCTATTTAAATCCAGTTCCTTTGCTCTTTTATTGGCAGCCAATAATAAGCTTTTAGCAATATCAAACTGATTAAGACTATAATATATAACACCTTTATTTTGCATGCATTGTACCAGGTTATCAGAATCTTTCAAAACAGCAAACATCGATTCGCTTTTGTTGTAAAATTGCAACGCCTTGTATAAACTTTTTTTATGTAGATATATAGTTCCAATATTCAAATATAAAGCAGCTGTTAATTGTTTATCATTCAATTGAGTAGCAATAACTAAAGATTTTTGAAAAAACTCCAATGCCCGGTCATAATCAATGTCGTGGTATAAATTACCAATGTTGTTATCAACTTTTGCTTCGCTTTGTATATTTTTACTTAGTTTAAAGTAATTAAGGGCAATTAAATAAGCATCTATGGCTTTTTTAGCTTGATCCAGATAATAGTAACCTATACCCATTACACGATAAGATTCACCTATACCATCTGTATATTCAAGTTTTTGGGCAATTACCAAAGCTTTAGCAGCATCTGCAACAGTTTGTTCGGGGTCGGTTAAACGCATTTTAAATCCAAGCGTATTTAACTTAACAACCTCATTGGTATCCTGAGCAATACCTTTCCCAAAACCATTGAGGTTAATTATTAAAACAAACAACAAAAAAATTATATATGGATAAGATTTCTTCATTAAAGTGTATTACGTTTAATTGAATAGAAAGTTATAGTTTAAATAATATATGTTTAATATTAAGCAAAAAAATACTTTAAATTTATTTATGACTTATTTATAGCTTATTTCTAATTTAGTTTGCAAATTAAAAAAAATATTTATATTTGTTGTAGATAAGTTATTGTTACTTAAAAGTTGATTTGATAAAGAATTTATTGGTGAATTAGCAGTTTGGGCATGTATTTGTTTTCTTGAAAACATTTTCCATTATTCTAAATCAATTTAACTTTCTTGAAATTCAATAATTAAAAGATGCGTAAAAAATCAACTTAAATTCTGTTGTTTTTTACATCATTTTTAAAAAATATTTGGTAAATAATTATTGTAACAGCTTTTGATTTTATTATTTAGCTGTTTTTCCTTCGGCTGAATTAAAGTTGATTGAAATTCTATTTGCACTTTTTTTATACGAAAAACATTTAAAAAAGATTTGAATAAAATAATATCATTTAATTAAAACCAACTAAGCCATTTAATATATACAAAATCTTAATCAACAATAATTTAGTCTAATCATTAAACCCTCGTCATGAAAAAAACACTATTTTCTTCTTTAATTGTTTTGGGTTCAGTAGTGGCACTCTCAAGCTCTGCTCAAACCTTAAACGTCAAATCAGCTGCAGTAGAGGCAGATAAACAGAGCTTCGGAAGCGTTAATCTTAACAAAACAAAAAGCAATACCGGAACCGCTGACCTTAGCGAAACAAAAAGCAATACCGGAACTGCCGACCTTAACGAAACAAAAAGCAATACCGGAACTGCTGACCTTAACGAAACAAAAAGCAATACCGGAACTGCTGACCTTAACGAAACAAAAAGCAATACCGGAACCGCCGATTAATTACTTATTAAAGTATTTTCGATTATTTATTATTAATATAAATTTATTTAAATCAGTATTATTTAATATTTACCTTACTAAACAAAAATCCTGGATTCGTAATTCAGGATTTTTTGTTTTATCAGGAAAGCTTTTCGAATTTTTCGGGGCTTTCAACAATATGAATGGAAAGCCTCATCTAATAGTTTTAAATTCTCCATTAATGTTTTTTCAATCTGTGTATTTAATCACATTTTCCCTTAAAACAAAACATATATTTGCTTCAAATTGATAATTATGAAGGTTATAAATCATTATATTGAACAACATAAACAACGTTTATTAGATGAGTTGTTTGAGTTGCTTCGTTTCCAATCAGTTAGCGCAGATCCAAAGTACAAACAGGATATATTGAAAACCGCCGATTTTGTGGCAGAAAAATTACGCAAGGCCGGAGCTGACATGGTAGAAGTTTGCCAGACAGCAGGAAATCCTATAGTTTATGGCGAAAAAATTATAGATTCATCAAAACCTACTGTGTTGGTTTATGGCCATTATGATGTGCAACCTCCAGATCCGCTTGAATTATGGAAAACACCACCATTTGAACCAACCATACGGGATGGTAAAATATATGCCCGTGGTGCCTGTGATGATAAGGGGCAGTTTTATATGCATGTAAAGGCATTTGAATTAATGATGCAAACCGGAACTTTACCTTGTAATATTAAATTCATGATTGAGGGCGAAGAAGAAGTTGGATCATCAAACCTAAGCATTTTTGTAAAACAAAATAAAAACAGGTTAAAGGCAGATGTAGTATTAATTTCAGATACTTCTATGATAAGCATGGAACATCCATCGCTTGAAACAGGTTTGCGCGGATTGTCTTACCTGGAAGTTGAGGTAACGGGTCCAAACCGCGATTTGCACTCAGGCGTTTATGGCGGGGCCGTAGCTAATCCCGTAACAATATTAGCTAAAATGATAGCCTCTTTACATGATGAAAATAACCATATCACCATACCTGGATTTTATGATAAGGTGGTTGAATTAACAGAAGCTGAACGGAAAGCGCTTAACAATGCGCCATATAATGAAGATGAATATAAAAAAGATCTTGGAGTAGATGAATTATGGGGCGAAAAAGGCTATACCACATTTGAACGTTCCGGTACCCGCCCTACCCTTGAAATAAATGGAATTTGGGGTGGATATATTGGTGAAGGGGCTAAAACAGTATTGCCTTCAAAGGCTTATGCTAAAATTTCTATGAGGCTGGTGCCTAACCAAAGTTCCGAAGAAATAACGAAAATATTTACCACTCATCTTGAAAAGATTGCTCCGCGTTCTGTTAAAGTAAAGGTAACACCTCACCACGGTGGTGAACCGGTTGTTACTCCAACGGACAGCATTGCCTACAGAGCTGCTCAAAAAGCCATAACAGAATCATTCGGAAAAGAACCCATACCCACACGCGGGGGCGGCAGTATACCAATTGTTGCTTTATTTGAGGCCGAATTGGAAATAAAAACCGTATTGATGGGCTTTGGGCTTGATAGCGACTCGTTACATTCTCCTAACGAAAAGTATGATATTTTTAATTATTATAAAGGCATCCAAACAATCCCTCTTTTTCATAAATACTTTGCTGAGTTATCTTTGAAGAATAAGAGTTAAGAGGTCTGTGGTTTCAAAAGGATTTAGAGTTTCCGGGGTTAAAGTTATCAGATTTTGAAAAATCCGAAATCGAAATTCCGAAATTCGAAATCCTTACCAGGCCTTATCACCAATCAACGGTACAAACCGGAAGGTATCTAAAACAATTTTTTCATAATCGTTTTCACCGGTTTTAAGTATGGTTACCATTTTTTGCTTTTCAGCATCGCCAACAGGTATAATTAATATACCACCTACCTTTAATTGTTTCAATAATTCATCGGGAACAGTAGGCGCGCCAGCGGTAACAATAATTTTATTGTAATGCGCATGTTCAGGTACTCCTTTTGAACCATCGCCTAAAATAAATTCTGGTTTATAACCCATGCGCGGCAAAACCTGTATAGTACGTTCAAATAACTTCTCCTGCCTCTCAATAGTATAAACCTTAGCACCCAATTCCATCAATATACAGGTTTGATACCCGCTTCCGGTACCAATTTCCAATACCTTATCTCCCTGGTGTATATGTAAAAGCTGGGTTTGATAGGCAACAGTATATGGTTGTGAAATAGTTTGCCCTTCTCCTATCGGGAAAGCAATATCCCTGTAAGCCTGGCTCCAAAAAGTTTCATCGAAGAAGAAATGCCTTGGTACTTTGCCTATAGCTTTTAATACATCCTCGTCTTCAATCCCTTTTTTTCTTAACAGGTCAACCAGTTGTTTACGCGCACCCTGTTCGCGATAATTATCTATGTACTTATATGCCATTTGTAGCACAAAGTTATTTATAAAAGCATTTAATTAAATTATTGTTAAGCACTTTAAGTAATTAAATATATATATTTTCTTATGTAGCGTACTAATATCTCTTACACTAATGATATTAATCGCCGTAAATAAATTAAATATGAAACTACTCAAGCCGCCTGCCCTTATTTTTATTGGAATTTTGGTTTTATCTTTTATAACAACCCTGTCTTGTAAAAAGAGTGATAATAGTATAATCACTATAAGCGAGGATGCTACTGTTGTTGATAAAGGAAGTATAGCTGCTGATGGATGTGGCTGGCAAATGATAACCAAAACAGATAGTACATATGTTCCTCAAAATTTGAGCAGTCAATTCCAAATTAATAATTTAAAAGTACATATCACTTATCATAAACTAAAAACAAGATATTATTGCAGCCAGATTGCTAATAATCCCGGATCAGGTATTACAGAAATTCAACTTGATGCTATCATAACAAGATAAATCAATAAGGATCAACATCTGGTTGCACAATGCTTCCTTTGCTAAGCTTTGTAGTTTGAAACTGAGTGATTACATCGCGGACAATTGCTTTGGCTTTATTTATGGAGATACTATCTTTCTCAAATTTTAACATAATTGTTTTAATATAATAGTTCCTTATCCTGCTGATTAACGGAAATTCCGGCCCTATCACCTTGTCGCCAAAATGTTTGCGCAGCTCCGAAGCGAGCCAGATTGCCTGATTATTTACAATGTCAGGATCTTTGTGTTTTACATCCAGGTTAATTATGCGATAAAACGGCGGATATTTAAAACTTTTACGCTCTTCCATCTCTGTGAAATAAAGATCTTTGTAGTCATTTTCAATTACCTGTTTAATAACCCTATGACCTGGATCATAGGTTTGTATCAGTACTTTTCCCTGTTTATCTCGCCGCCCTGCCCTGCCGCTTACTTGAGCAAGCATCTGGAAGCTCCGCTCATTAGCTCTGTAATCAGGAAATTTTAATAAACTGTCGGCATTTATTATTCCAATAACAGTAACATCGGAAAAATCTAACCCCTTGGCAACCATTTGTGTCCCAACCAGGATATCAATTTTCTTCTCTTCCAGGTCATTCAATATATTTTGCAATGAATTACGTGAGCGTGTAGTATCCAGATCCATCCGGGCTATTCTGGCATCTGGTAAAAGCAATGCCAGTTCGTCTTCCACTTTTTCTGTGCCAAAACCCTTATACTCCAGGTGTGTTGATCCACAAGCCGGGCAAATTTGGGGACATTCTTCTTTGTAGCCGCAATAATGGCAATGCAGTTTGCCGCTGCTTTTATGATAAGTGAGGCTAACATCGCAATTGATACATTTTGGGGTATATGCACATATTTTACACATTAGTACAGGTGCGTATCCCCGACGATTTTGAAATAAAATAACTTGTTCCTTATTTAAAAGCGCCTGCTTTATTTCGCCCATTAGCACACTTGTAAAATGCGACTGCATGGTTTTACGTTTAGTTTCTTCAACAATACTCACCACCTCTATTTCCGGCAGCTTTACTCCTCCATAACGCTCTGTAAGCTCCGCTAAACCGTATTTATGGATACGGGCATTGTAATAACTTTCAAAGGACGGGGTGGCAGAACCTAATAACACTTTGGCCTTATGAATATTAGCCAAAAAAATTGCGGCATCACGTGCATTATATCTGGGTGCCGGATCAAATTGTTTGTATGATGTTTCATGCTCTTCATCAACAATGACTAGGCCCAGGTTATTAAATGGTAAAAAAACAGAAGATCTTGCTCCTAGCACAACTTTATATTCATTATTAAGCACTTTTTGCCAAACCTCAACGCGTTCATTATCATTAAACCTCGAATGGTATACACCTATATTGACTCCGAAATACATGCGCAAGCGCTCAATAATATGGGTAGTAAGAGCAATTTCTGGCAATAGATATAATACCTGTCTGCCAGAATTTATCATTTCCTCTATTAACCGTATATAAATTTGTGTTTTCCCTGAAGCGGTAACGCCATGCAAAAGCACTACATCTTTTTCAATAAATTCATTTCTAATGTGGCTAAGTATGTCTTGTTGCTGTTCGCTTAATTCAAAACTGTTGTTTGCATCTTCCTCATCATAATATAACCGGCTTATATTCTTTTCTTCAGTAATAAATATTTCTTTTTCCGTTAATGATTTAATACTTGCCGCCCCTGCTCCGCTTTCTTCTATTAATTCATTCTTCGAGATGCTTTTTTGATGGCGCGATAATTTTATATAAGCCAATACGGCGTCTGCTTGTTTTGGCGCACGTTTTTCAAGTATTTCAAATAATTCTTTTAAATTTTCCTGGTCGTGATATATAGGATTAAGGGTAATAAAAGTACGTGAGCGGGGCTTGTAACGCTCGCTTACCTCTTCAGAAATATGAATAATATTTTTTTCGAACAGTAATTTAAGAATAGGCATTACCGTTTTTTGACCCAATAATTTTATAATATCGCTAACCGTTAACTCTGGTTGAATATTAAGCGCTTCAACAATTAAAAATTCCTTATCATGTAATGCAGAGCGGTCAAACTCAAAATTTTTATTTAGTATGATCCGTGTTTCGCTCGCCAGCTTTAGCGCTGATGGCAGTGCGGCGTTCATTACTTCACCAGCATAGCACATATAATATTCCGAAACCCATTTCCAAAACTGAAGCTGCCCATCAGTTACTATCGGACGATCATCTAAAATTTCTATAATATATTTCGCTTCGTATTTTTCAGGTGCAAGTGTGCCTATTGAAGAAATAATGGCCGTGTAAAGTTTGCTTTTCCCAAATTGTACAACAACCCTCTTACCAACAGCTACCGCATTATTCATCTCATACGGAACGCGGTATGTATAATTCTTAGCTATTGCTAAAGGCAGCACCACTTCCACAAAAAGTGTTTTACGATCGGTATGTTGTACTTCAGCAAATTCTAACATCAGTTTATTTTTCGCATTTTATTTGTTTTTCAGTGGTGCTCAAGAGATCGCCTAGCTAAGTTTATCTCTGAGCGCGGCTAATCCCAGTGAGAACCAACCTGCAATAAAAAGCAACCCGCCGATTGGTGTAATTGGCCCCAATACAGGCAACCAGTTCCAGTCTAAAAGATCACGGCATGAAAGCAGGTATAATGAGCCTGAAAAAAATATTATTCCAAATACAAACAAATAATACGATACTTCAAAAAGCTTTTCTTTATAACCCGTTGTTAAGGTTGACAGAAATAATAAGGCAAATACATGGTAAAATTGGTATTGCACAGCAGTATGCCAAACCTCTATATTTTTCGGAGAAAGTACGGCCTGTAAACCATGTGCGCCAAAGGCACCGGCAATTACTGCAAGCATACCAAAAAGCGAAGATGTAATAATTATTTTTTTTTTCATAAAGTATAGACGGCTAAGTTAATAATTTTTTGAAAGGGTTGATTAAGGTGTAAATGTTAGAAGGTTTCAAAGTTGTAATATTAAGATAGTTTACTGAACAGAACCCGATGGTTAATTACTTATGACACCAATGAACTAATGAACAACCCAAAATTAAACTACATTTGTAACGCGAGCAGCAATGAAACGACAACTGATTATTACCCTAATTTTGTTAATAGCTACTGCGTTTGTAACGGTTATTTATTTTAAAAATTTAAATACAACCGGAATGCGCACCAGCCAGGTTATGCGTGCTATACCTGACAATGCAGCAATGATATTTGAATTTAATAATGATAAAGGTTTCTATGATATTTTTAGTGATAATAAGTTATTTACCTCTATTATTGGAAAAGAAAAAATAAATGACTTAGATATTTTACGCAAACAGTTGCTTTTAAACCCAATGTTTGAAAAATATTTTAAAACACAAAATGTATTTATTTCTTTACATCCGTCAAAAGAAAATGTAATTGATTTGCTGTTTACCATATCTTCAGCAAACGGGTTTGAGCCTTCATTATTTGATGAGATAAATAAAGATCCCACCAGCGGATTATTAATTACACCGCTTCAGGGCTCGGGTAAACAGTGTTATAATATTTATATAAGAGCATTAAAGAAAAGATTTTATGTGGCAATAAAAGAAAACAATATCTTTTCAGGGAGTTTTTCGAAAGAACAGATCAATGAAAGTTCATCTTACACAAATGAAAAAGATCAACAAACATTTGTGTTACTCTCTGAACGGCAAAATGTCAATTCTCTTGCTAATCTGTATATAAATTATAATCAGCTATCACCATTATTTGACCAACTGTTTAAAAATAAATATACTGATATTTTTAAAAGCTTCAGACTTTTACACGCTTTAGCAGCATTAAACTTAAACTACAGAAGCGACGCTCTAATGTTTAACGGATCAACAACCTTACAGTTTGATCAAGCTGCAACTTACTTAAACCTTTTTACTAATCAACAACCTGTTGTTAATCATTTAAAAGATATTTTCCCTTCAACTACTGCTTATAGCATTAATTTTGCAGTTTCTGATCCGCTGAAATTTGGGACAGATCTTTCACAATGGTATACAAAAGCCGGACTCAAAAAAGAAAAAGACCTTTTATTTAAAAAGATCAAAACAGAAACAAAAATTAATTTAAACACCGACTTCAACAATTTGCTTGGTAATGAATTTGCGTTAGTTACCACACGTTATTTTGAAAAGTTCGCAATTGTATCTGTCAAAAATGGTTCAAAACTTAAATTACACATGGCTGCAATCAGCACCATGTCTGATGAAAATTGGGGTCGTTTTAAATATGATAAATTGCCATTCTTTTTATTAGGAGATGCTTTTGGAAATTTTAAACGTCCCTATTTTTTTATTATTGATAACTATTTAATATTAACTAATAGTAAAAGTGAGTTAGCAAGTTATTATGATACTTATATCAAGCGAAAATTCTTAAGTAAAAATGATCAGTATAATAAATTTGATAACCTCGTAGCTGAAAGGAGTAATGTTTCCTTCTTTTTTCAAATAAAAAACTCATTACAAATCCTTAAAAGAGATCTGTATCCTGATAACTATGATATCATTGACACACAAGAACCCGGATGGAAAAGCTTCTATGGTGCCTCTTTTCAATTTAGTGCCGCTGATAAGTCCTTTTATACAAATTTTTGTTTAAAATTAACCACAGATACAATTTTAACAAAAAATTAAAATAAACATTTCGAAGTACAACAATAATGTGACTTTTTCGTAAAAGATGCTTAAATATACTTTTTACCTGGTATCGATTTGAAAATTTATTATGTATGGCGGATAAAACTCCAGGCAGCTACGTTATGAAAAAAATTCTACTTGTTTTTTGTTTATTGATATTTTCAGTTAAAGTTTTTGCCCAACAGTTCTCCCAATATAACACCGGAACATTATACGATTCTTTTGAAAATCCTTCACAAAAAGCTTTTATTCCTGACAGCAGCAAAAAATATTCCTTTAACTTTTTAATACCCAATTTTAGTGGAAACTTTTTTTTTAGCGGAAATGCCCAGGCAACAGCAAAAAACCGTATTTTCCTTAATTCGTATAACAATTCGACATTAACAACCAACCAGGGTAAATACAATCATTTAAATGGTGATATTAATGTATATTTCTTCATGCTAAAAATGTTTACAAGTTTTGATGGAGATGAGGAGATTGGCTTATCTGCTCAAACAAGGGCAGAAGGTAAAGGTTTAATCTCGGATGATGCAGTAGCAGCATTAAATGGCTCCAAAAGTTTTAACGACTTTCAAAATTACAAAAATATTTTCAACGGTAATTATTACCGTCAAACCTATAACCAGATCAGTCTCACTTATAAGGAAAAACTAAGTGAACAGTTTACTTTTGGTTTAAAAATAAGCGCATTGCTTGGTATAAAATACGATAAGTTAAATGTCACCAATTCGAACGCTATTTATGACAGATTACTGGATACAGCAAGAATTGGTTTAAAAGGAGCTTATTATTCAAGCTATATACCAGGTAAGTTTGTATCACGCGATTACTTGCCAACCTTCCGCAATCCAGGGGCATCAATTTCCATTGGTACATCATACAGGACAGAAGATGGCTTTATTTTGCAGGGAAATATAAAAGATCTTGGATTTATTAAATGGAGCAGCTATTCGCGCATTTATAACTTTGATAATAGCGGGGTCGTTAAAGGCTTGTCTACACCAAAACGTGAAGATAGTATATACAATGTAGCTACAGCTATAATACATCATAATCCAACTATTGGATCATTTACTACCCCTATTGACGGCAGGGCAGAATTAAGCGCCTCCAAAAGTTTTTGGCTGGATGGTAATAATACAATTAAATATTCTCCAACGTTAATAGCATCAAAAGAATTATTTTATACTGGCTTTGTAGGAGCGCTTGTTAATCCGTTTCAATACGAAAAGTATGTTGTAACACTTACCACAACTTATGACGATTTAAAAGCGTTTAATTTAGGTGTGCAATTCATGATAAAAACACCCAACTTTGAATTTTTCATCGGCAGTGATAAACTAACCCAAACTTCAGGTCTTTTATTAGATGCAATGACCAAAAACCCTGCTTTGATTAACCAAAACACCTCATTTACAGGTGCCAGCATATTTTTAGGCTTCTCAGCAAAATTTGGACCTGTAATAGAGCATCCGATGAATGCTAGTGTGATCCCTACGGGTGAAAAAGGCTTTTTAGGAAGATTATGGGGTCGTTTATTTAAAACATACAATTAATCTATTTCAAAATTCGGATGTTCGATCATTAAATTTATTTCTTGCAATAACTAAGCTTCAGAAAACTATTCAAACTCCGAAATCAAATAGCTTTTTTCCCGGCAATAAAATCCTTAAGATAGTAAGGTTCAAAGAAAACCACATTTTCAAAATCCATATTCTTAAATTTTTCTATGGCTTTTTGACTAAGATAAGAAGCTGAATTAACGAATCCGGGTAAAAAATGAGCATTTGGATTTGAACCTAAAACGTCCATACATTTTTCAGCGCCATCTCCAAAAAATAAAATCTTGCTGCTTTTGAGCAGATCACTGAAACTATTTTCATCAATGATCTCAGCAGTAGTTTGTTTTATTTTTTCACCATTCCTGTTAAATACAGCAGTAAAAACCTCCATGCGGCGGGCATCTATCATAGGGCAAAAAAGTATATCACCAGCTGATGTATTAATATTCATGTTTATAGCACCGTATGCCATCGCTGCTAAAGTTTCAATAGCTATAAGTGGTTTATCAAGCGCAAAACAAAGACCTTTTGCAGTTGATATACCAATACGTAAACCCGTATATGAACCCGGGCCGCAACTTACAGCTATGGCATCAAGGTCACTATAGCGGAACCCTGCTGAATTGACAAGCTCGTCAATAAACAGTGTAATTACTTCTGCATGAATATTACGCTCATTTACCTGTTTAACAGATAAAACATTTCCATCCTTTGCTAAAGCAACAGAGCACGAGGTTGTGGCTGTTTCAATTTGTAATATCAGGCTCATATTGTTTCGTAGAAGTCTTAAGTCAAGGAACCGGGTCGTGTCCATGTCCTCCCCAGGGGTTACAACTGGCAATGCGTTTTAAAGTTAACCATCCGCCTTTAAAGGCACCATATTTTTTTATTGCCTCTACCCCATACTGTGAACAGGTTGGTGTGTACCGGCATGAGGCACCGGTAAGCGGCGAAATAAAATACTGGTATATTTTGATCAGGATGATAAATATATATCCAATTATGGTCTTAAATATATTACCAATAAACCTCATTTTGTTAACTCCGCAGAAAGTTGTGACAAAAGCTTCAACATTTTTTTCTCTGTCAAATCATAAGGAGCTATTTCTTTACCAATATATCCTAATGAAAGCACAATCTTTTTTTCTGTTCTGCTTAATTTATCATACAAATACAGCTGTTTATGAAGCCTGTATGCTTCGCGCATGCGCCTTTTTATTAAATTTCGGTCTATAGCACGTTTAAAACGTTTTTTTGAAACCGCAAATAAAATTTGTACCGGGAATTGTAAAGGCTCGTCAATAAATAACCACGAAGCTTTAAAGGGATAACATAAAAAAGAAGAGCCGTTATGAAAAAGCTCATCAATAAGCCTTTTATTACATAACCGTTCTTCTTTTTTAAAAGTGTACATTTTGTTGCTGATTCTGAACCGAAATTAAGTATTTATGCGGCTCTAGTCCCCTAATTGGAGAAAGCAACCGGTTTTATGCTTTATGACTACGCTCGTCAGATACAGAAAGTCTTTTCCTGCCTTTAGCTCTTCTTGATGCTAAAATTCTCCTGCCGTTAGCAGTTGACATGCGCTCACGGAAACCGTGCTTATTTCTTCTTTTCCTTTGTGAGGGCTGAAACGTTCTTTTCATGGCTATTTTATTCTTTTCGTCGTTTTAAAAACAAGAGCGCAAATGTAGTGTAATTTTTGTTTATTTCAAATATATTAGTGAATGGTTGATTAAGTTAAGTAGTTGATTAGGTTGTTTAAGTTAATTAGGTTTGTATAATTAGTAACTGCTCACACAATCAACTTAATCACCCACTCACCATATCATGAAAATATTAATAATTTTAATCTTCAGCATGTTATCAATCCGGGTGTTTTCCCAGGATTCTTTATCACAGCATTATAAAATATATAATTCATTAAAACAAAAAACAATAACTATTGATGACCTTGTTAATGATATGGATGATGCCGATGTTCTGTTTTTTGGTGAAGAACATAATGACTCTACAGGCCATTACTTAGAGCATACCTTATTTAAAAAATTATCGGAAAAATATCCGGATAAACTTGCGTTATCCTTGGAAATGTTTGAAACGGATTGCCAAAATGTTTTGAATGAATACTTAAACGGCTTTATCCGTGAAAAAAATTTTATAACTGATGCCCGGGCCTGGCACAATTATAAAGATTACCGTCCGTTAATTGAGCTGGCTAAAACTAATCATATACCTGTAATAGCGGCAAATGCACCTGGGCGTTATGTCAACATGGTTAACAGGCTCGGGCTAAATAGTTTAAATCAATTAAGTCCAACTGGTAAATCATATCTCCCTCTCCTGCCAATAGATACAGCTACAGGAGCTTATTACGAAAAATTTTTGCAAATTATGGGTGGCCATCAAGCTATGGCAGGTATGCAAATGTTCCAGGCACAAAACTTATGGGATGCTACTATGGGGTGGTCATTAGCGAACTTTTATAAAGCTCACACTAAGTACAAGATACTTCAGATAAATGGAGGTTTTCATAGTGAAGAAAAACTAGGTGCCGTGTCGCAGTTAAAAGAATATGCACCTAAAATTAAGGTCCTTAATATAGCAGCTTATGCCGATGATAATTTTGATAACCCCGATTGGAATAAACTTAGCAAAAATGGCGACTATATAATTCTAACAGATCCCAAGTTGCCTAAAACGTTTTGAATAAAATAAAGCTGAGTTTAATGAGGAATTTCACTAAGGTTGTTTAGCGATGAAGGTATACAATGATCATTTCTGCCCTTTTGCCAGCAAATCTCGAATCTGGGTAAGCAAAATCTCTTCTTTTGTAGGCACAGGCTCGGATACCGGGGCTGGCTCTTCCTTCCTTTTCAATGAATTAATTGCTTTAACCACTAAAAAAATGCAAAATGCAATAATCAGAAATTGAATTATTGCATTTATAAAATTACCATAATGTATGGCAGTTTCTAACACTTTATTGGCCGGATCTGCCGGTCGGAGAACAATTTTTTTTTCGGCAAAATCAACACCTCCAGTAATATAACCTATCGGTGGCATAATAACATCAGCAACAAGGGATGTAACTATCTTACCAAAAGCTGCACCAATGATTACACCTACAGCAAGGTCGACAACGTTGCCCCGCATGGCGAATTCTTTAAATTCCTTTATAATTGACATAAAATGAATTAAGTTTTTTAAAATTAATAAATATTCAACTTAACAAACAATTTATTTTCTTTTGCATTACAACAATAATCCTTTGTCCTAACTTATTTTTATGTTAGGGTTAATTGATGTATTTTTGGTGCCATCTGAATTATGCTTAAACAAAATCTTCAACAAAAACTTTTACAGAAACTCTCCCCGCAGCAAATACAATTTATAAAATTGCTGCAAGTGCCAACTGTTTCATTAGATACCCGCATTAAGGAAGAATTAGAAGATAATCCTGCCCTTGAGGATCTGAGCTTAACAAATTTAAACGAGCCCGAAGAGCAATACCCGGATCATGACCCTGAAGAAGAGAACTTTAACAGTGAGGAAGAAAAGGGTGAAACAGACGAATTTAACATTGATGATTATCTGCAGGAAGATAATGTAAATGAATATGGGTCGAGATATGATCAGAACGGGGATGATGAAAATGAACGAAAAGAAATACCCTTTGCAGTACAAAATTCTTTTTTTGAGAGTCTTCAGCTACAGCTCGACCTGCTTCCATTGTCAGACAAGGACTTTAGAATCGGTAAGCAAATAATAGGAAGCCTCGATGATGATGGTTACCTGCGCAGGCCAATAATGTCGCTTACTGATGATCTTGCATTTTCGCAGAACATTCTTGCCGATGATGATGAAGTAGAAGACATGCTAAAGGTGATACAAAGTTTCGATCCTGCGGGCGTAGGTGCACGCAGCTTACAGGAATGTCTTTTAATACAATTACGAAAAAAAGATGCCAACGATCCCATTATAAAAAAAGCAATAATGGTTGTTGAGCATTACCTTGATGAATTTACGCGTAAACATTATGATAAGCTCGAAAAATCATTAAATATGTCTTCGACAGAATTACGGGGTGTAGTAAATGAAATTTTGAAACTTAATCCCAAACCCGGCGATTCAAATGAGGTAAATACCAAGCAAATGCAGGTAATACCCGATTTTCATATTTCTAATAATGATGGCATTCTTGTACTTACTTTAAATTCAAAAAATGCACCAGAACTTAGGGTAAGCCGCTCCTACCAGGATATGTTTGAGCATTACGACAAAGCATCCCAAAAGGACAAAAAGATGAAAGAGGCAGTGCAGTTTGTAAAGCAAAAGCTCGATTCGGCAAAGTGGTTTATTGATGCTATTAAACAACGGCAGCAAACGCTTTTAAAAACCATGAATGCCATTATGCAATATCAATATGAGTTTTTTTTAACGGGTGACGACAAGAATTTAAAACCAATGATCCTTAAAGATATAGCCGATAGGATCAATATGGATATTTCGACAGTATCGAGGGTTGCTAATTCAAAATATGTACAAACTGAATTTGGCACATTTTTATTAAAATCGTTTTTCTCAGAAGCTATTCAAACAGAAAGCGGTGAAGAAGTGTCAAACAAAGAAGTAAAAAAAATACTGGAAGAACATATTGGCGCTGAGGATAAACAACATCCTTTGGCTGATGAAAAATTAACAGATATTTTGAAAGACGCCGGTTATAATATCGCCCGCCGCACGGTTGCCAAATACCGTGAGCAAATGAATATCCCGGTAGCAAGGTTAAGGAAGGAGTTGTAGTTAAGCAGTATACAGTTAGCAATTTTCAGAACATATTTAATTCATTTTTACCCCCTTGCTTAATTATAAGCAATTAACTGCAAACTTTTAACTGCAAACCGCAAATTCAAAATGTATGCTGAGGACAAGTTACCTTATACCTGTTATTAAGCAGTAACGAGATTACAATCTCATGTGTGCCACTACTAACAGTGTTTAAAGCAGAGGTAGTAATATCGTACGAATAGCCAACATTAATAAATGAGCTAATATTTATTCCTGCCAATAAGCCTATTGAATCATCCCGTCGGTAAGATGCCCCAATCCAAAATTTATCTTTAAAAGAAAGCTTCGTGTTTATATCATAAGTTAAAGGTGTTGGATTTATAACTTTTATTAAAAATGTGGGTAAAAGTGTAAGGTCATCATTTAAAAAAAGCTTTACTCCACCGGTTATAAAGTATTGTGGGACTGTTTTACTTTGGTTATAGGCATTATTTGTGCTGAAATAAAGATTCTGAGGTAACAGCTGCTGCACTGAAGCACCAAAGTAATAATCTGAAGCATACAACCATATACCAGCGCCTACATCTGGCTTCCATTGGCTGTTAATCCCATTTGTTATAGCAGGATCAAACGGATTTTCAAGCGTGATCTGCGATGTATTCAGGCTTATATGGCTTGCACCTGCTTGTACACCTACTGCTAAATTTACATTTGCAGCTAAACCGAGATGATAAGCATAAGTAGCATCTATATTAGTTTGAGTAATAGGGCCGGCTACATCTGATACTATCATTAAACCAACACCATGGTGGGGCTCGGCAGCCATATAGGTTTGCGTATATAACCTGCTGGAAGGGTTATCACCCCCGGAACCAGGAAAAGCGGTTGCATCACCTTGTAAAAATTTGTCTCCTATTGGAGTTGTTACAGTTAAATAGCTTGTTACCGGCGCTCCCTGTAACCCGCTCCACTGACTGCGGTAACCTGCCTTAAGATCTGTGTAGTTTTCAATACCGCTTACGGCAGGATTTAAAAGTAAATTGTTAAACACATACTGAGTGTACTGCGGCTTTTGCTGAGCTCGCGCCAGTTGCACACATGAAACAAACAACATTAATAAAAGTAAAATTCTCTTCATTATTATCTAATGATAGTTAAGTTTCCTGATAAAACTTTAAGACCATTTTTAAGGTTAATAATATAATAGTAAGGACCTGTTGGTAATGATGCGCCCTTATATGTTCCATTCCATGGAATCCCATAACCAATTGACGAATATACCTTTTCTCCATATCTATTGTATATACCCACAGTACAATTAGCGTAAGAATCAAGATATTTGATATTCCAGGTATCATTTATCCCATCGCCGTTTGGTGTGAAAGTATTAGGGATTGAGATATCCATAAAAACTGTTACTGCCACCGTATCTGTCCCAATGCAGCCATCTATCGTTTGAACCGTTAACGTATAAGTAGTAGTAGATGCTGGGCTGGCCGTTGGATTCAGAATTTTATTGTTACTTAACCCCGTGGTAGGGTTCCAGGTTATATTCGCAATATTTCCGCTTGCTGTTGCATTTAATATGGTACTGTTTCCCTCTTTAATTGTTTTATTTCCCCCTGCGTTGACAACCGGCTCGGGATAAACATTCATAATAATGATATTACTTATTGTATTGGATGGGATACTACAAACAGCGTTGTTGGTGAGTTGACAGTTTATCACGTCGCCATTAGCAAGTGTACTGCTTGTAAAGGAAGGACTATTGGTTCCTGTGTTAATGCCATTAATTAGCCACTGATAAACAGGTGAATTGCCGCCATTGGTTGAGTTAGCTGTGAACGTAACAGGTGTGCCTGAACAATTATTATTTACTGATGCACTTATACTTACTGAAGGTGTTACTGTTGCATTAATTATGCCGTTTACAGCTATATTTTGGCTTGTTGCTCCTGCTGAAGTTAGTACTACATTGCCTGAAATATTACCAGGTAAAGCAGAAGCTGACCGCACATAAACTACCCTACTGTTTACTGCACCGACCGATTGTATAAGCGTTACACTGCTGCTATAATTATTGCCGGATGAAAGTGATACCTCAAAGCCAGATGGAGCTGTTGCTGTAATATCAGTTGTTAAATTGCTACCCGAAACTATAAATTGCTGAACATTTGGGCTGACCGAAACAGTGCCTAAACATCCGGAGATATTACCGGTTACAGTTCCTGTTGTAATAATTGGTGGTAATGGCGGGGTTGGGTCTACAGTAATGGTAAATGAAACTGGCGTACCGCTGCAGCCTGTTCCGCCCGTAATAAAGTTGCCGAACGATTTAGGATTGCTTCCCACCCTAATATATGCTTTTACATCCAAACTCGAGGTAGCATTAGCAACATCGATAACGGAAACAACTCCCTGGGAATTTACAACATACACGCTGCTGCCGTCAGGGCTTACTGATAAACCATAAGGGTTGCTTTCGGGCAATGTTGAAAATCCAAGTACCGCAGGAACGCCCCCTTTATGACCAGTATAAATTATCTCAACATGATTAGGTTCAGCTATATACACAAAATTACCATCAGGGCTTGCTGAAATACCAAATATATTAGCAAAAGATCCTGAATTAAGTATTACATTATCTGTTATTAAATTGGTTGTAGTGTTGATTATCGTTAAAAACCCATAGGTAGAATTATATGCTACATAAACACTTACACCATCGGGACTGACAGTTATGCCAAAAGGGTTTGATCCTACTGAAATAGTAGATACTACTGTATTAGTTGCAGTGTTTATAACAGACACAGTTCCGTCTTCATAATTTGTTACGTATATCCGGCTTCCATCGGGACTTATTGCGACACCAGTAGGCAACAGACCAACACTAATAATTGACATAACTGTATTGGATTTGGTATTGATAACAGAAACAGTACCGTCATTTAAATTAGCAACATATACCCAGCTACCGTCAGGGCTTACCACTAATCCGGTCGGGTTTGTTCCCACAGGAATAGTACTTATAACTTTATTTGTGGAAGTATTGATTGCTGAAACAGAGTTTGAATTTTGATTTGACACATACACACGATTATTATCGGTACTTACTGATACACCAGTGGGGTTTGATCCTACTGTTATTGTGGACACCACGGTATTTGTTGCAATATCGATAACAGATACAGTACCGTCACCACTGTTTGTAATATATGCATATCCTACTGCAGGTATAGGCATAACTGTAATAGTAGCTTTAACCGGACTTTTTCCAGTATTGATAGCAGTAAATGCAGCTATATTACCTGTACCGCTTGCAGCTAAACCTATTCCCGGTGTATCATTTACCCAGTTAAAGGTATTTCCAGTACCAGTAAAATTAATCGTAGTTGTAGATGCCCCATTGTTAACAGTTTGGTTGCCTATTGCGTTTACTGTTGGCAATGTATATACAGCACCCGTCACTGCGACATTTTGGCTTGCAGCTCCTGGGGATGTCACCGCAACATTGCCTACAATGTTTCCAGTTGGAGCAGAAGCTGCCGATCGCACATAAACTGAAGTCCAGTTTACTGTACCGCTGGATTGAGCAACAGTTACACTGCTGCTATAACCACTGCCAGCAGCAAGCGATACCTCAAAGCCTGTTGGTGCGGTTACACTAATGTTGCCTGTTAAATTACTACCAAAAACTGTAAATTGCTGAATATTTGGGCTTGCAGAAGGTATACCTGTACAAGCAGAAATTACACCTGTTTCCCGGCCTACCATGATAGTTGGTGGCGATGCCGGTGCAGGGTTTACAGCAATGGTAAAAGTAATAGGTGAGCCGGTGCAACCCGAGCCTGACGTAACAAAATTACCAAATGATGTAGGCTGCGAACCTGTTGTAATAGTTGATATTACTGTATTGGTTACAGTACTCACAACTGAAAGATTGTTTGAATTTAGATTTGTTACATATAACAAGCTACCATTTGGGCTTAATGATACACCAAATGAAGATGGTCCGTTATTCAAGTCAATAGTAGTAATTACAGTATTAGTAGCTGTATTGATTACTGATATGGTACCGCGACTATTATTTGCCACATAAAGCCGACTACCATCGGGACTCATTGATATACAGTAAGGATAAGCACCTACAATAACTGTGGCTATTACCGAATTAGTTAAAGTATTAATCACAGATATAGTTCCGTCTGGAGCAGCGCTATTACTCGAAACATATACCCGGCTGCCATCTGGACTTACAGCAATACCCGTCGGCCTTATACCTACTGAAATGATAGACATTACTAAATTAGTCGTTGTATTGATAACCGATACAGTATTGTCGCTTAAGTTTGCAACGAATAATCGGGTGCCATCAGGGCTTACAGATACTCCAATTGGAAATGAGCCGACATTAATAGTGTTTATAATTGAATTGCTTACGACATCAATAACCGAAACTGTGTTAACAGTTGCATTTGTCACATACAATCGACTGCCATCAGGACTTACTGATATGCCATTAGGGGATATACCGGCTGAAATAGTGCCTATTACTGTATTAGTCGCAGTATTTATGACCGAGATAGTATTTGAACTAGTATTTACAACATAAACCCGTTTATTGTCAGGACTCACTGATATTGCCAGAGGATATGAACCAACGGAAATTGTAGATATTACTGAATTAGTTGCAGTATTAATTATTGAAACTGTTCCGTCGCTGGAGTTTTCGATATATGCAAAACCGGATGGAAATGGTGTTGCAGTAATAGTAGCAGTAACCGAGTTATTACTTGTATTAACAACCTTAAATGATGAAATATCGCCGATACCACTTGCAGCCAAACCAATACCGGGCGTATCATTAACCCAGTTATATACGCATCCATTGCCCGGAAAATTAATGGTTGTAGTTGAAGCGCCACTTACAACTGTTTGATTAGTTTGTGCGTGTACTTTTGGAAACAAAAAGACAATGAATGTTATATTAATTAAAACAAGTAAATGTCTTTTCATGTGTTAAGGTTCAGTACACGCTATTAATTGACAAAGAAGCCATAAATATTACTTCTTTCCAAAATTAAAATGTACAAACTCTTTTCAATTACCGAATAATAGTTACACTCCCAGATATAACCTTACGGCCATTTTTAGGATTAATGATATAGTAATATGTGCCTGCAGGCAATGCTGAGCCCCTATATGTTCCATCCCAGGGTATTGAATAACCTATAGCCGAATATACTTTTTCTCCATACCTATTATAAATATCAACAGTGTTATTGGGATATGAATCCAGGTATTTAATTTGCCATGTATCATTTATCCCGTCACCATTTGGTGTAAATGCATTCGGTACTACCGGAAATTGCAATACATTAACATTAATATCTGCCACAGCGCTGCAACCTTCGGCATTGGTAACTATCAGTTTATATACTGTATTATTGATTGGGCTCGCTATAGGGTTTAAAATATTACTATAATCAAGGCCAGCTGCTGGTGTCCATTGATAAGTAAGGTTATAGCCCACCGCTTTTGCAGGTAAGGTAACCTGCCCTCCGGCCAGCAAAACAATATCCGAAACTATAGAAACAGTCGGGGAAGGATTAACAGTTACCTGCTCACTTGTTGAGTAGCTGCAGCCGTTTTGTGCCGTGAACAGGTAGTTTATTGTAAAAATTCCCGCACCCGAGCCTACAGGGTTAAACAAACCGCCCGGCGTTACCCCTGTACCGGAGAAAACGCCAGTACCGTTAAACCCATTTTTATTTTCGGCAATTTGTACCGGTTGCCCGCTTTGACATAAGGGACCAACGGAAGATATAGATACCAGCGGATTTGCTCTTATAGTAATATTTTGCTGCGTTGTGCTTACACAGGTAATACCGGAATATACATCCATCCTTACCGTGTATGATTTTGTTAGCGGTGAATTAAATAACCCGTAATTATGATTGAACTTTCCATTAACAGGTATACTGCCTTTTGTAAATACTACGGTATCAACAGGAAAGTTATTGTAATCAAAATACCAAATTATTTTTGTGATACTACCAAAATTTACAGTTGACTGGTTATCAAATATAACATCGTCCGAACTGCAAAGATTACCACTGTTCTCTACCAAAAAATTAGCTTTCGGAATGCTGCCATTTACGGTAAAAGGCTGCTTTTTGGAAACAGCACATCCATATTTAGAGGTAACAGTTAAAGTAACATCATAATTACCCGACTGTGAATATTTATGGGTTGGATTTTGTTGTACAGAAGTGTTGGGACTTGATGCAGAAGTATTGGAGTCGCCAAAATTCCACAGATAAGTAAATTCTAACTGACTATTATCTGAAATTGAGCTACTATCGGTAAAATGGGCAAATGCATCATTCACGCATATATCAGGCAGGTTAAAATCAACTACAGGAGATGGGTTAACAGTTATAACCTGCTTAAATATATTTGAACATCCTACATCGGTAAAAACAGTTAGTTTAACAGTATCTATGCCGGTATCAACATAGGCATGATTAACAGGTTTATTATTGGCAAGTGTATCAGCTTTGCCATCGCCATAACTCCATATCCATTGAATGATTTTCCCATCGATGGACGTCGATTGATCTGTAAATATAATATTTTGACCTGTACAAACCGGGGCAGATGCTACGAAAGCTGCAACAGGTTTATGACTTATATTGATGGATTGTGCGGCATTGGTTCCGCAACCATTAACGTTGGCAACGGTTAAGGTAACTTTATAATTGCCGGGATTGGCAAATGCATGTTTGGGGTTTTGTAATGCCGAAGTTGTTTTATCGCCAAAATCCCATAACCAGGTTTTTATAAAACTGCCATTAAGCGTTGTTTTATCGGTAAACACTACAGAATCGCCTAAACAAGCATCACTTACACTAAAAGCTGCAACTGGCGCTCCAGATATATTAAAGTCAAATTCTACTGTTTCATTATTCCCACATATGCCGGCAACGGGATTAAATACTGTCGCAATAACAGAAGTATCGCCGGGAGTATTATAAGTTATAATTTTATTATATTGATAATGATATAATGTCTGCGTTCCTTTTGTTGTTGTAGAAATTACCTGTGGGTTATTATCGGTATAAGTAGTGCCGTTTTTTAAATCCCATACAATATTGTTGGTTTGGTATGGCAAGGTAAGCTGAAGCTTATAGCTCACACCAACACAGCCATTAGTTTGTGTTAAAGAATCGTTTACCGGATTGGCAAGTGTAATATTTTCATTTAGGTTTTGCAAATTAGTACCTGCTGCATATCCATAAGATTCGGCCTGACCAAAACCATAAGCTATTGCGTTAAATCCTTCAGCTGCACTTATTGTATGGGTTCCCTGGCTGCTGGTTGATACCTGTACATTCTGCGGGCCTGATTGTACCGGAATTTGAGCATATGAATATGAAGGATTATTGGGTACTGGCTTAAAATTAGTATATGGGGCACCATCAAGCACAAATGTAGGCACAGCGCTGGTTTTTATCAAAACATTGATAAAACTTCGTACTATCAGATAATTTCCTGTTGAGTACAAGGTCACATGATCTACTGTTTGTTCCAGAGGATTTAAAAAGATCATCTCCGGGTCACCCAGATCATCAATAAAAGCGCCGCAATTTATTGTATTATCTTCTGATACGGAATATTGAACTACCTGGATAGGCAGGTCGGCAGAAATTATATTTGGTATTTGTGATGTAAATTCATAGTATCCCTTTACAAACGAATTGATTGGTATCTGCGTGCCATTTACAATAACATTTGGATTAATAGTTGGATAAGGGTTACTTAAAATAATCCTGAAAACATCATAGTTTCTGCTTTTAAGAGGAACAGTGGTATAGTTTTTCCCCCACGAAGCTGTCGGGTATACTTGTTGAAAAAGATTATCGGAAGTAACATACATTGGATTGCATCCGATATCTACCCTTGAGCTCCCTGAAAAAACAGCAACTTTAGTACACGCTCCTGTGGCTGAATTTACAGAAGTAATTTTTGATCCGGATAAATCAGTAGATGATAAAGCCTGATATAATTCACCTTTATTTAAATGAACAGAAATTGTTGTATTAGTTGGTGTACCATCAAGTAATGGCCCGGCAGGAGTTATCTGAACTGTTGTATTATCCTGGGTGGCAATAACTATAAAGGCAGAGTATGCGGGGTTATTTATGGGGGCATTAGACTTTTGGATGTAATTAATGGATGTGTAATCATTGCCTAAAGTACTTACAGGCAACAATAAAGTAGCCCCTGAAACAGCAAGGGCATAAATATGAGCATATATAACAACCGGCTTTATTGTTGTTATATGTATTCCCTTTTTAGCAAAACCATTATAATTTAAAAAAGCAGCTGAAGGTATAGTTACAATTGTAACCTGGTTTGCAGTAACTGTAAATGGTATTGGAGCAAAGCTTTTGTCTATTATGGTTACAGTACCGGAAGTGTTAAAAGCAGACGTAATATACAAGCTCATCAAACTTCCGCCATCTTTGCCGGTACCATCCATGCTTATGCCATTATTATGGTCCATATAGGCAGTCCAGAATTCAGTTCCGCTATTAGTACTATTTTGCGAATTGGCAACATGAACACAACAACACACTATAAGTACCGTCGCGGTTATCCGTACTAGCTTTTTCACTCTTCTCAACAATAAATAATTGGTATACCCGCAATAATTGATTAACGGGTTTATAAAAATACGTAAAGCTGTGAAGGAAAAAGTATTGTGAAAGAAAAAAAATCGATGTTTGCTTTATTTGATAATTCAAGCCCGGTATTTAATTTATACGACTAAATACTTTTCCTGCTAAAATATTTTTTTTACCTGGATACCATTTAATATACTTTCCCCTGCTATAGGTTTAAATTAAATGTCCTTTCGAACGATAGAGAGAAATCTTAAACGAAATGCATTACCGCTTTGTATCTAGTAAAGTTTTCTCCTCGTTCCTCGTCGAAATGACATTTTATAACCCTTCTTAAAAAAACTTATCCGGATTTGGAACAAGGTTTAAAAACCGTTCAAAATTTTCAGCGTAATGCGATTGATCTAATTTATAATAAAAAGCTCCTTTTTTTGAGGAAAACTTATCTTTCTCGGGTAATTTAACCAGTAAGCCGGTTGATAATAATTTACGACTGAAATTTCTGTCGTCAAACGTAGTGTTATAAACCCCTTCGTATAGAGCCTGCAGTTGGGGGATAGTAAACTTCTCGGGCAATAATTGAAATAAAATTGGGTGCAAAGCGGCTTTGTAGCGTAACTGCCTTTTAGCCAGCTTAACCATTTCTGCATGGTCAAATATTAATTCGGGCATTTCGCTCAATAAAAACCATTCGGCATGATACTCATCACTTATCTGCTTTTCATATTGATGAATATCAATGAGTGCGAAGTATGCAATAGATAAAGTTCTTTCAACGGGGTCCCGTTCTGGCTTGCCAAATACCTGGAACTGCTCCATGTAAACATTTTTTAAACCGGTACGCAATTCCAAAACACGATTAGCTGCATCCTCTGGGCTCTCCGAAGGTTGTATAAAACCGCCCATAAGGCTCCATTTATTTTTTTCAGGCTCAATATTACGGTGTACCAGCAGCAATTTTAAGTTCCATCCGTCAAATCCGAAAATAATACAATCGGTAGCTACTAAAATTCGTTTTTGACCAGTATATCTATGCATATTAGGTTATAATATTTAGGTTATAGTTATTTACAATTTTAAAAATAATAATTGAAAAATCAGTCCGAAAAGTCAGTAAGGTCCGAAAGAAAATGGTGATCAGAAGGTAAGCTATATGTTGAAACGTTCAATTATAAAACATATGTGTTAAACTTCCGGACTTTATTGACTTTTCGGACTTTCGGACTAAAACATCAACTCACCCTCTTCCCTTGCAATAGCATATCCATGGCATGGTCAAATGAGCCCGCACGGATTACTTCGCCGGAGTTGACAAAAAATATCTCGTCGGCATTTTCAATGGTGTTTAAACGGTGTGCTATAATAACACGTGTAGTTTCGGCAGGTAATTTTTCTAAAATATCACTCAGCAGCTTTTCAGTGATGGTATCAATGTTGGCGGTCGCCTCGTCTAAAATAAGCAAATCAGGCTTCCTCAATACTGCACGCATAAAAGCGATCAGTTGTTTTTGTCCAAGGCTTATACTATCACCACTTGATAGTACCTTGGCTTCCAGTCCGTTTTCAAATATTGCCAGTAAACTTCCGAGATTGGCTTCGAGAATAACCTGCTCCAATTGTTCATTGGAATAATTAACATAAAGCTCATTTCCGTATAAAATGTTTTCCATTACCGTTCCTGTAAATAAAAAGGGTTCCTGTAAAATAAAGCCTATCTTTTTTGTGCGTACAATTGGTTCATAGGTCCTGATATCTCTGCCGTTGAGCAGTACCGTCCCTTTAGTAGCATCATATAAACGGGCTATTAATGAGGCTGTTGTTGTTTTACCCCCACCTGTTGGACCTACCAAAGCATAAGTTTTGCCCTGTTCCAGTTTAAAGCTTATGTTATGTAATATCTCTCTTTCTTCATCATAACTGAAGTGAACATTTCTAAACTCTAAAAGTGAAGCGTCGGGTTCTTCAATGTCGCTTTCAATGGTTACCAAATCTGTTTCGAGCGATAATATTTGAGCTATCCTATCCCATCCTGCCATAGCAGTCTGGAAGCTTGCCCATAATGAAGCTAACTGCCTCAAAGGGTTGTAAAATAAGTTGGCGTAGGATAAATAAGTAACTGCTACTATACCTATACCAATATTTTCCCCGCTAGAAATGAGGTAGATCCCATATACAAAAACAATAAGCTGAGCAAAGCTCGAAAATAGACCATAAACAGGTAAATAGGTAGTATTTGCTATGCCTGAACCTATCGCAGTACTATAATTTTGTTTATTGGCTTCTTCAAAGCGTTTGCGGAAATAATCGCGACGGTTAAATGCTATAATCACTTTGAAGTTATTAAGGCTTTCCTGTATTTCAGCGCTCATACCGCCAACGCTTTTCAGGTTTTTAGCATTTTTTGACTTCACCCAGGATGATGTAAGGGCTGTAAAAATAAGAATGATCACAGCAGGGACAAGTGTGGCAGAGCCAAGCTTAATATTTACGGCCAATAATAATATACCTGCGCCAGTCATGGTAGCAATGCTTCCAATAAATTGCATCAGCGATTGTGAAAAAAACTGGTTGAGTTTATCAGTATCATTATTCACACGTGATATCAGATCACCGGCTCTGTTCTGGTTAAAAAAGCCAACCGGTAATAATTGCAGTTTATTAAATATAGAATTGCGCAAAGTAAACAACATCCGCTGCCCTACCCCACCCATCAATATAGTTTGCAGATAACTGGTTAATAATGCCACCATATACATGGCAAGTAATAGGGCACAATTCATCAGTACCCCATGATAATTTTTATGAGGCACAAAAATATAAGTGTCAATGGTATGCCCAATAATAAGCGGACCGAGTAAATTGAGTGTTGAATTTACGAGGATGGCAATTAAAGCCAATATCAGGTTCTTTCTTTCATGCGAAATAAGCTGCAGCAATTTTTTGAGTGAAGACCAGGTAGACGACTTTGGCATCTTAGCCTGAAGATCATTTAGATTGTAGTTCATAATTGCTGGTGCTTTGCTGCGAATTAAATATCTGTACGTATTCCGGGCTGGTTTTCATCAGTTCTTCATGTTTACCGGTGGCAACAATTTCACCCTCCATTAACAAAATGATTTGGTCATAATGTTCAACAGAGGCTATTTTTTGCGTTACCGAGATAAGGGTTAATCCCGGGTAATTCTTTTGGACGTTAGCTAATATTTTATTTTCGGTACTGGTATCAACCCTTGCGGTAAAATCATCCAGCAATAAAACTCTCGGGTTAATGGCCAATGCCCTTGCAAGCATAATTCGTTGCTTTTGTCCTCCCGAAAGGCTCGATCCGCGTTCAGAAACTATGGTACTTAATTTATCCGGTAACGCATCAATAAAATCTCTTAATTCAGCAGTTTCAATTGCTTTTTCTAACGACTGATCGGTAACTGTATCACTGAAAGCTATATTTTCGCGGATACTCATATTAAAAATAATGCTATCCTGAAAAACAAAACCTACCTGGCTATGGAATGATTCGCTCTCATAATCGCCTATATTTCTTCCATCAAATAACACTTCACCTGAAGTGAGTTTTAACAAACCCGTAAGAAGGAAAAGCAACTGCGATTTTCCGGCAGCGGTTGGTCCTATTACGGCAATTTTTGATCCGGCTTTTACCGCGAATGATATTTGTTTCAATGCCGGTTTTTGACCGTAAACTATGGAAACATCCTTTAATTCAATATCCCCCCGTAAAGTTTCCTTTAATACACCTGTTTCCGAAGTATCAGCAGTATTCAAAACGATGTTTATCCGCTGGAATGATGCTGTTGCCTGGGCGATGATATTACTCATAAAGCCAATGACCAATATGGGAAAGATCAATTGGGAAAGGTAACTGTTAAAAGCTGCAAAATCACCAAGGCTCATGCTTCCATTTATAACAAAATGACCACCTAAAGCCAAAATACTTAATGCAGCCATATTAGCCGCGAAAGTTATAACAGGGATAAGGCCGGCAAAAAGACGTAATATAGAAAGTCCAAAATCTTTAGCCTTTGTATTTGCCTGCAAAAATTTGTCGTACTCCAATTGTTGGGAATTGATAACCCGTATCAAGGCAGCCCCTAAAATACTTTCATTGATTACTTTATTAAGCCAGTCGATAACCTCGCGGCTTTGTTTAAATAATACGCGCACTTTGCGTAATACCCAAAAAAATGTGCCGCCAATGATGGGAATAATAGCAATAACACATAAGGCCAGTTTCCAGTTAATGGTAAGCAACAGGATACTGGCGCCCACTATAATAAATATGGAAGATACAATAGAAACTAGTGCCTGTGATACAAAAAGCTTGATTGAATCTACATCAGCCGTGAGATTGGTTAGCAATTTTGATGGGGTTACTTGTTCAATAAAGGCACTGCTTTGCCTGGAAATTTTATCAGAAAGCCTGGTGCGTAAATCCCGGGCCACACGCTCAGAAGTATAGGTTTGAATAATACTTTGCAGATAGGAGAATATAAAAATAAACAGTACTGCTAAAGAAAACTTAATGATAATTGGATTAAAATCAAAATTCCTCAGTCCTATCAAACTATGAATATAATCATCAATACCATGCGAAATGATCTTGGGCAGCCATAAATTTACGCTATTGCTAAAAAGAGCGAACAATATTAAAAGGAAAACCAATCCAGAATATGGCTTTAACAGGCTAAAAATGCCTGGTTGTTTTGGTTTATTATCAGGTTTTTGATTCATTCCGGCTTATTTATGCTATCAGGTAAAAATAACAATGTATTGTTACTTAATGGTTTTAACCGATGATTTTTTTGATTAGAATAATATTGGGAAATCAACAGAAATCAGGAATTTATCTTTGCGCTATTAAATTTAACATTATGTGCAAGCTGGAAAATGGTAAATAGGTGATGTGCTTCATGAAGCAGGAAAAACTCTGTCCAATCCAGCACAGATAATTCCCCATATTTAGGGTGGATGCCTATACGTTCTGTTTTATCAACGGGTAAATGGACGATCAAATGAAATATCTCTTCCCTGTCGGTTGATATTTTTTTTAGTAGTTCATAAGTAGTAAAAGCACAATAAAACTCAAATTCTTTATCTTCTTCTGCCTTATAAGCTCCAAATTCCGGCTCTTCAATTGTTAAAATCTTATGGATGCGTTCGATAAAAACCAACTGATACCTGGCTAAATGGGCAATATTTTCATGAATATTCCATTTGCCACGGGACGGACGATATAATATACGCTCATTATTAAGCTTTATAATAATGGCTGAAATAGTTTTATGCTGATTATTTAGCCGCTCTGTTAAAGAAGAATAGATCATAATTCCTAAAGTACTAAATTTCTGCAATTATTTAAATTTTTCAATGCTTTTATAAATAATAAGCTAAAAAAACCGGGTTTTGGTTTTCATTTTCACAATAGGGTAGTATCTCAACAAAGCCAGCTTTAATATAAGCATTTAAAGCAGCTGGCATTTCAATATTAGTATCAAGCAATATTTTTTTTATAGCCCAAAAGTTTTGCTTTATCCAATAGAAATTTAATTACTGTTTTAGCAAAACCCTTACCTCTAAACTTATCTATAATATACATCCGTTTTAATTCACATGCATTATAATCAAATCTTTTTAATCCGGCACAGCCAATAGGAAATTCATCCTTATATATAATAAAAAACGCCCCATTCGGCGATTTATACTTACTATCAGGAAATTTATCCAGGTCCATAAAAAAGGACTTTTTACCAGCCATAAGATTTAACTCGTCAAATAAATAGCGTCCATATTCCGTTAGAAGTTGCTTTGCAACAAATTTATTTTCATCGTTTACCTCTACAAGTGTTAACGTATCCATTATTTGATTTATATTAAAACTTACTTAAAAGAAGACCAAGCGTTTTAAGGCTCTGTTCAATTTCGTTATTATATGGTATTCCAAAACTAATGCGTATGAAATTTGTAAAGCGGCTATCCGTGCTGAATATCTGGCCGGGCGAGATACTGATATTGTAATTTAGCGCCTGCTCGTATAATTCAAATGCATCAATTTTTTTGTTCAGTTCTATCCACAATACATAACCTCCCTGTGGCCTGCTTACTTTAATATCATCAGGAAAATATTCGGCAATTGCCTGTGTATATCTTAAACATTGTATATACAAGGCTTTTCGCAGGTTACGCATATGCAGATCATATCGGCCTGTTTCAAAAAAGTGAGCAATAGCAGCTTGTGTTGGAGCGGCTGAAGACAGGGTGTACATTAATTTTAAATTGATGATCTGCTCTTTAAACTTACCGGGGATACACCAGCCAACCCGATAACCAGGAGCAAGGGATTTTGATACAGATGAACATAACATCACCATACCTTGTTTATCATAACTTTTGCAAGTCCGTGGCCTTGTTTTACCAAAATACATTTCACCATAAATATCATCTTCTATCAGTGGGACATCGCTCTTTGCTAATAGCTCAACCAGTTCCTTTTTCTTTTCATTAGTCATACAGTAACCTAAAGGGTTGCTAAAAGTGGGCACAAACAAACAGGCTTTTATTTTTAGTTTGGTGATGGCATTTGACAGAAAATTTAAATTTAATCCGTCCACCGGGTCGGCAGGAATTTCAATAATTTTTAAACCCAGGCTTTGTACAATATTAAATATCCCAAAGTAAACAGGACTATCAATAGCGACTACATCACCTGGTTTTGTTACAGCTCTTAAACAAAATACAAGGGCCTCCATGCAGCCTTGTGTAGTTACAACATCATCGGGCAGTATATTTCCGCCCCAGCTAAAAGCAAGCCGTGCAATGTGTTTACGCAAATTTTCATCCCCTTGTATATCTCCGTAATTAATGCAGCTGTTATCACTTAAGCGAATCGCTTCCATCATTGATTTATTTAGCTTAGCCTGAGGTAACAACGACAATGCCGGTGCGGCCCTGGACAACCGAACAATACTATTGCTTGAAAAATTACGGTAAACTTTCGCAATCATTTCATCAACACTCAGCTTTTTTGTATCCTTTACTTGTTTTTCTTGCTTTGGCTGATCAAAAGAACGAGTGGGTGTATATCTTACATAATATCCTGATTTTGGCCTTGCCTCTATTAGTCCTTTAATTTCGAGTTGTACATATGCCTTATAGGCGGTACTCATGCTTATCCCTTGCTCCTGGCTTAAGGCACGTACCGAAGGCAATTTTTCCCCTGTTTTTAATAGTTGCTGCCGTATCTGGCTGCTCAAACGCTCAGCTATTTGCAGGTACAAAAAGTCCTCGTCAGGGGTAGTCGTTGATTTTAAGGTGTTAATCATTTGTCATTATATAATTTATTAGTATAGCAAAAACCGGGTTGTTATTAATAAAGCGAATCAAGAATTTTGAGCGAGATTTGAAGAGTCAAGAAAAAATAAAATAAAACTTCTCGATCATTGTTTCATGGCTCTTGATTCCTGGCTCTTGATTCTAATTATCTGTTATGCACAAAATTAATAAAACTGCATCTGTTTTACTAACAAATTTAAATTCACTTTTGTATTGATAAAAATTTATGGAAGAGATAAACACAAAACCGGAAATTGGATTAGACCCAGCTGATTGGAATGACATCAAAACACTGGGTTATCAGATTATTGATGATATGGTTAATTATTTACAACATGTAGGTGAAAGAAAACCGTGGACAGCCATTCCACAGGATGTAAAAGACAAGTTTAAAAATCCGATCCCGCTTAAACCGACTGGCATATTTGAAATATATGAGGAGTTTAAACAAAATATTTTACCATACCCAGGCGGCAACATTCATCCAAAACATTTTGCGTGGGTGCAGGGAACCGGGACACCGATGGGTGCCTTCGCCGATTTGCTGTCGGGTGTGATGAACAATAATGCCACTATTGCTGATCAAAGCGCTTTGTATGTGGATAAGCAAGTGATAAACTGGTGCAAGGAACTGCTAAATTATCCGGCAGATGGCAGCGGAATTTTGGTAAGCGGCGGATCTATTGCCAATATTACCGCGCTTATTGTTGCCCGTAATACCATTATAACCAACGCAAAAAATGCAGGTGTTTATGCTGCACCCGGAAAATTAACTGCCTATTGCAGCGCTGAAACACATAACTGCCTCGGGAAAGCTGCCGAAGTAATAGGGATTGGCAACGAACAATTAAGAAGGATCCGGGTAACTGACTTATATGAAATTGACATTGAAGCTCTTAAAAGTAAAATCCAGGAAGATAAGGCCAATGGCTTTATTCCCTTTTGCATTATAGGTAATGCAGGTACTGTTAACACCGGCGCAATTGATCCATTAAATGAGCTTTTACAAATAGCAAGGAACGAACAGATATGGTTCCATATTGATGGCGCTTTTGGTGCACTTGCAAAACTGGTACCGGTATATCAAAACAGGTTAAAAGCAATTGAGGAAGCGGATAGTGTGGCGTTTGATCTGCATAAATGGATGTATATGCAATATGAAGTTGGTTGTGTTTTATTTAAAGATGCGGCCGCGCATAAGCAAGCTTTTGCCAACCCGGTTAATTACCTTACTGCACATGACCGCGGTTTGGCCGCAGGTCCTGAGACAATTTCAAATTATGGAATGGAGCTTTCAAGAGGTTTTAAAGCTTTAAAGGTTTGGATGTCGTTGAAAGAACATGGAGCAGATAAATATGCCGCTATGATAGCCCAGAATATTGACCAGGCATATTACCTTGGCGTGCAGGTGCAGCAACATCCCAAATTAGAATTAATGGCTCCAGTTACGATGAATATTGTATGTTACAGGTACAATCCCGGCAACCTGGATGACGAACAGTTAAACATGCTAAATAAAGAATTATTGATGCGTATGCATGAACAGGGTGTTGCTGCTCCATCCAGTACACTGCTTCAAGGCAAATATTGCATCCGCGTTGCTATAGTCAATCATCGTACCCGCCGTCAGCATTTAGACGAGATGATAGCCGGAACAGTTGAAATTGGAAATATATTAATGAAGGAATTTGAAAAATAGATGCGCGTTATTATGAATGATGTTTATTTTAACAATAAGGGATTTCTTATATCAACTGATCGAAACTTGCTTGATATCGGAATGATTTATAAATATTTAAATGAAGATTCATATTGGGCACAGGGCATACCCCTGGAAATACTTAAAAAAGGCATTGAAAACTCTCTTTGCTTTGGAGTATACCACTATGATA
>JAQBOA010000019.1 GCA_028288305.1 Mucilaginibacter sp. | reverse complement strand
GACGGTGTTCTACCCGATTCCATACGCCTTTGCCTGATTGTGGCTGCTGGGCGTAAATCTCAGTCATGTAGTGAACATTGAAGCGTAAAAAGTCAATAAATTCACAAGCTGAATCAATTTCGGCCTGGTAAGCGTTTTTTGACTGGCCCAGCATAGTAGCCGCATTTATCATAGCCCTGTAAGGCCCTGCAACCAGGTCGGCAGCTTTAAGAAATATAGATGCACGTTGTTCCCATGGCAAGTTTTCCCAATTGGTTTTTGCTGCAAGCGCTGCATCAATCGCTGTATTTACGTGGTTCTTATCCCCTTCATGGTAAGTAGCTAATATATGTTTATGATCATGTGGCGGCCGTATCTCCAGCGTTTTACCGGTTCGTACTTCTTTGCCGCCAATGTACATAGGTATATCAATTTGTTCGGAGCGAGCCTTGTCTAAGGCTGCTTTAAGTGTTGCGCGTTCCACACTGCGCGGGCCATAATTCAATACCGGCTCGTTCTGCGGTACAGGCACATTAAAAAATCCTTTAAGCATAAAAATTGTCAGTTACTGGAACAAAGATAAGCTTAATGTCCAGATTTTTTGATATGCGCGTAGGCAGATTACAGCATGGTGACGATTAGAAAGCTACGGCTATCTGTCATTTTTTGGATAACCTTCTTCATCCAGATCATCGCGGTCATCTTCAGGTGTGTGACTTAGGGCTCTGTCTGTCGGGTCAAGTTCAACAATTTCGCCATCGTCAATGTGCATTCCTAACTTATCCACATCTGTTTCCAGCGATTCATTCGGAATATATTCATCAGCGGCATCATAAGGGTTTGCCTCATCATAAGTTGAATTCATATCTTCTCCGTTCTTTACTGAAGTATTGTAAGGATCGGGGTGTACATAATCAGGATCATCGCTTTTTACATCATATTCAAAGCTATCGTCCTCGGCATTGTAATTCAAATCTTCTTTGTCAATAGTTTCGCCCAAATCATCTTTTAATGTCCTGTCCCTGTCTTCGTTTTCATCATCAAAGCCAGGATAAAATGTATCTTTACTCATAAGTTATATATTTTATAGATTATCCCTTAAAAACCCTGCCAATAATCAAAATTAACTATAATAAGTAATAACTACAGGTTAATATTTAATTTGTTTCCTGTAGGATACAACTTCACTTCCGATTGCAAATTTTACTCCAATTGAGAATTGCGAATAGGCATCATTGCTCTTAGTATAAGTATAACCGTCAAGGTTATTGCCAAATATATAATTATACCCATAACCAATATCTACTTTAAAAGTAGGTAGCTCATATTGGTTATAAAATTTGAACTCGTAACCTATACGTAAAGGAAGAAATGGTTGCTGACTATTATTTTGGCCGGCATAAAATCCAGGAATTGCAGAAGGATACCTGCTTATTGATGTGATATGGGTTACCGCATAGCCGATACCGGCTGATACATATAAATTTTTTACCCCGTTCATGAGCGGACTGTTTGAATAATCAATAAACTCTCCGAATTGTAATTGCCCTCTGAAAATAAATGAGGTGAAAGAGCTGGTAAACTGTCTGCCGGTTGTTGCCAATGAGTCGCCGCCTGCCATACGGCCTAATTGTGCTTCAAAAACAAAGTTGGTAAATGGAGTTTGGTTGTAGGTGAAATTAAAATTAACTGATGGGGTAGTGGCTGTAGGTAGTTCATCTCCGTAAACTGTATTAAAACCGGCTGCTACACCTACGTCATAATGTGAAAAATTGTAACCTAATTGGGCTTTTGCTATAAATGCGGTAAAACAAATGAGTAAGGTTAGGAAGTTTTTTTTTTGGATGAGTTTAATCATAATTTAAAAAAGGGTGCTTTTATTTATCAAGTCAATTTCAGCGAGCTGTTAAAGTAGCACCAAAGTATATAAAAAAAGCTTGTAGTCTAAATAATTTTAACAAGTCATTAGTCATTAATGAGTTCAAATAAAAAGGTTTCTTACAATCCGTTATAAATAATATAAACTGCTTTAACCTAATAATGAATTCGTTTTCGGTAGGAGCCGACATCATCCCCAATAGCAAATTTTACACCGATAGAAAACTGCGAATAGCCATCGTTATGTTTACCATAGAAATAGCCGTCCAGGTTATCGCCAAAAACATAATTATATCCATAACTAAGGTCTACTTTAAAACTCGGCTGCTGATCTTTGTTGAAGAATTTAAACTCGTATCCTATGCGTAGTGGAAGAAGCGCTTCTCTGCTAAGGTTTTTGCCCGCATATATGTCAGGTAATTTAGAAGGGTACCTGCTTATTGCCGTGATATGGGTTAACACATAACCTATGCCTGCGGATACATAAAAGTTTTTTATCCCATTCATAATTTTACTTTCGGAGTAATCAACAAACTCGCCGAATTGCAATTGCCCCCTCAAAATATAGGAATTGAAATTGCTGGTAAATTGTCGTTTTGGTGACACCAATGAATCTCCACCTGCCATTCGACCAACCTGAACTTCAAAAATAAAATTGGTAAATGGCGTTTGGTTATAAGTTAAAGTAACGATAACAGATGGAGTAGTTTTTTGTGGCAGCTCGTCTCCATACACTGTATTGAACCCGGCCAACAAACCTATATCAAGACGTTTAAAGTCATCGCTTGATTGCGCCTTTGCAATAAATGCAATACAACAAACAAATAAAGTTAAAAACGTTTTTTTAGGGATAAATTTCATCATAATTTAAAAGTAAAGACTTTTGCTTACAAGTCAATTTCAGAGAACCGTTAAAAGTAGTACCAAAGTATACAAAAAAACTTGTGGTTTAAATTAATTAGTTTAATTAGTCGTTAATAAATTAAAATTAAATATTTTTTTTAGATTCCGTTAAATAATGACTAAATGATAATGACCAAATGATGAACTAAATTAATTAATTTGATTAACCCAATTTTATATATTTGGGGCCACCAAAATAACAGCTTCAAAAGATGTCAAAAATTAAAGTAGAAAATCCGGTAGTTGAACTGGACGGCGATGAAATGACCCGTATAATATGGAAATTTATAAAAGATAAACTGATAATCCCTTATCTGGACCTGGACATTAAATACTATGACCTTGGTATTGAATACCGCGATGAAACTGATGACCAGGTAACTATTGATGCTGCCAATGCTATTAAAAAATATGGAGTGGGTATTAAATGCGCCACTATTACGCCTGATGAACAACGTGTTAAAGAATTTAATTTAAAACATATGTGGAAATCGCCGAATGGTACTATTCGTAATATATTGGATGGCACTGTTTTTCGCGAGCCAATTGTAATGTCTAATATACCACGTTTGGTACCCAACTGGACCGCTCCGATATGTATTGGCCGTCATGCTTTTGGTGATCAATACAGGGCGACTGATTTTGTTACTAAAGGAAAAGGTAAACTGACTATCACTTTTACTCCGGAAGATGGTGGAAAAGAACAGTCTTTTGAAGTTTTCAATTTTAAGGGAGATGGTGTGGCACTTGCCATGTACAATACCGATGAATCAATTAAAGGCTTTGCGCGTGCATGTTTTAACCAGGCTTTGTTAAAGAAATGGCCTTTGTACCTGTCTACAAAAAACACCATCCTTAAAAAATATGACGGGCGCTTTAAAGATATTTTCGAGGAGATATACCAGCAGGAATTTAAAATTGAGTTTGAAGCAAACCAATTAACTTATGAACACCGTTTAATTGATGATATGGTTGCCTCCGCTTTAAAATGGCATGGCAATTTTGTATGGGCCTGTAAAAACTATGACGGAGATGTACAGTCGGATACCGTTGCGCAGGGTTTTGGATCATTAGGTTTAATGACTTCAACATTAGTTACACCAGATGGTACTGTTATGGAAGCTGAAGCTGCGCATGGTACAGTTACCCGTCACTATCGTGATCACCAGGCGGGTAAGCCGACATCAACCAATCCTATTGCTTCAATTTTTGCATGGACACGTGGGTTGGAATTCCGTGGGTTACTGGATAATAACCAGGAACTGATCAATTTCTGCAAAACTCTGGAGCAAGTTTGCATTGAAACTGTTGAAAGCGGTAAAATGACTAAAGACTTAGCCATTACCATTAAACCCAAAGTTGAACATGGTAAGGATTATTTATATACTGAAGAATTTTTAGCTGCCATTGACGATAATTTGAAAAAGAAATTGGGAAAGTAATTAATAAATCAACTTGTCATTGCGAGGAACGAAGCAATCCCGTCGCCTTGCATGATCACATTGCATAGTTTGCGATTGCTTCGTATCTCGCAATGACAAGGTGGATTAGTTTTGATTGGTCTTATTTAAAAGTCGCATTAACAGAAATATCTAATTGAATACAACGCAATCATGTCATCATTATATCCATTAAAATTCAAAACTATTTATAAAGACAAAATATGGGGTGGTCAAAAAATAAAGACCTATCTGCACAAAGATTTTGGTTCATTGCCTAATTGTGGTGAGACCTGGGAAATATCGGGTGTTAAATCTGATGTTTCAATAGTTGCTAATGGGGAATTAAAAGGAAAATCACTGGCTGAATTATTGGAAAAATACCAGGGTGAACTGGTAGGTAAGGAGGTATATAAGCATTTTGGAAATGTTTTCCCTTTACTCGTTAAGTTTATTGATGCGAATGATGATCTTTCCATCCAGGTGCACCCAAATGATGAACTTGCTAAAAAACGCCATAATTCCTTCGGCAAAACCGAAATGTGGTATGTAGTAGAAGCTGATCCCGGAGCAACCTTAATTGCCGGTTTTAATAAAGAACTTAGCGAACAGGAATACCTGGAAAAATTTAATAGTGGTCATTTAACTGATATTTTAAATAAGGAAGATGTAAAAGCTGGCGATGTTTTCTTTTTACCGGCAGGCAGGGTCCATACAATTGGTAAAGGTTTGCTGATTGCTGAAATACAGCAAACATCAGACATAACTTACCGCATTTACGATTTTGACCGTGTTGATGATAAAGGGAACAAGCGCGAACTCCATACCGAAGAAGCCCTCGCTGCTATTGATTTTAAGCATTACCCTGAATATAAAACTAAGTATTATCCTGAAAAAAATAAAACGGTTAAACTGGTAAGCTGCCCTTACTTTACTACCAACATACTTGATTTTACAAAAAGTACTTCAAAAGATTATACAGGCTTTGATTCTTTTGTGATATATGTATGCGTTGAAGGGGAGTTTATTGTTAAATATAACAATGAAGATTATCAGGTAAAAATGGGTGATTGTTTACTGTTACCCCAAAGTGTAGACAAGGTACAGCTAGAAACAACAACTGGTTTTAAGATATTGGAAAGCTTTATTGAGTAGAGAGATTAGTGGTTGGAGATCAGAGATTAGACAGAAATGAAAACTTTTTGGCTTTCG
>JAQBOA010000010.1 GCA_028288305.1 Mucilaginibacter sp. | reverse complement strand
GAATCCGTCATGATATTGTTAATGCCATCTCTGAGTTAGGATTTGAAAATCCTACGCCAATCCAGGAACAGTCAATTCCGGTATTGTTAACAGGCAGCAACGATTTTGTCGGATTAGCCCAAACCGGGACCGGTAAAACTGCTGCCTTTGGACTGCCACTATTAGAACTACTGGATTTCGAAGAAAATTATCCGCAGGCACTTATATTGTGCCCAACACGTGAACTTTGTTTACAGATCACGAACGACATTAAAAATTACGCCAAAAAAATGGGCAACGTTAACGTTGTTGCCGTTTATGGTGGTGCAAACATTTCTGATCAGTTACGCCAAATTAAACGTGGCGTACAGATAGTTGTTGCTACACCCGGCCGTATGCTTGATATAATCAACCGCAAAGCGATTGATTTTTCAAAGGTTAAATATGTAGTGCTGGATGAAGCTGATGAGATGCTCAATATGGGCTTCCAGGAAGACATTGACAGTATCTTATCAACCACACCCGAAGAAAAGAAAACCTGGCTGTTTTCGGCCACCATGCCTACAGAAGTTCGCAGGATCGCGAAGAAATACATGACCGATCCATTTGAGCTTACTATGGGCGAAAAAAATACCGGCAACGTAAACATTGAGCACGAATATTACATCGTTCGTGCCCGTGATAAATATGCCGCTTTTAAACGCATTGTCGATTTTAATCCTGATATTTTTGGGATTGTATTTTGTCGTACCAAAATCGAAACACAAGATATTGCCGAAGCTTTAATAAAAGATGGTTATAATGCCGATTCATTACACGGCGACCTTTCGCAACAACAGCGCGATAAGGTAATGAAACGCTACCGGGACCGCAATCTTCAGCTATTGATAGCTACCGATGTTGCTGCCCGTGGTATTGATGTTAATGACGTAACACACGTTATTAACTATTCATTACCTGATGAAGTTGAAAATTACACTCACCGTAGCGGACGTACCGCCCGTGCAGGTAAAACCGGTGTATCTATTTCTATCATCAATGCAAAAGAATTAGGAAAAATACGCCAGATAGAGCGTGGATTAGGCAAACGCTTTGTTAAAGCAGAAATCCCTACCGGGTTTGATGTATGTGAAAAACAATTGTTCTCTATTGTTCACAAAGTACATAGCGTACAGGTTAATGAGCAGCAAATTGAGCAATACATCCCCCGTATAATGGAGGAGTTTAAGGAGATGAGCAAGGAAGAGTTTATAAAACGCTTTGCCTCCATTGAATTTAACCGCTTTTTAGATTACTATAAAAATGCTCCCGATTTGAATGCGCCACTTGAAGAAGGCCGCCGTTTAGAAAGGAGTGATGACCGCTCATCTGACCGTGGAGCAAAATCTGATTATACACGTCTATTTATAAATTTAGGTTCTGTTGATGAATTTAACAGGGGCGATTTACTGGGTTATATTTGTAACCAATCTAAAATAAGTGGCCGCTCAGTTGGAAAGATAGATGTTAAAGGAGTTTATTCATTTTTTGAAGTGCCCCACGCTGATGTTGAAAAAGTAATGGCAGGCTTTAAAGATGCAGATTATAAAGGCCGCCCTGTTAGGATTGAATTATCCGGCGAAGGCAGCAGCGAAAGCCGTAGCGGTGGTTATGCACGTCGTGAAGGCGGTTATAACCGGGAAAGAAGCGGCGAAAGGCGTGAAGGTGGTTATAACGGAAATAGCAGGGAAAGAAACGGATCTGGATCTACTAGTGGTTTTCGTGATTTCTCAGGTAAACGCCGGGAAGACCGTCCTGAAAGACGCAGAAGATTTTAATTTTTAGTTTTAATAAGTTTAGTTTTGTTTACAAAACCCTCATCCTTAAAAAGGATTGAGGGTTTTTGCATTAATGGGATAGTCATATGAGTTCAGCATAGAACCTGTATTCGCCTCACCCCAGCCCTCTCCAAAGGAGAGGGAGCTTAAAGGATACAAAATTAGCCACGTTGCTATTCAAAGTCCTCTCCTTTGGAGAGGATTTAGGTGAGGCGAACGAATGTTTTTATATAACCATATAATATCGAACCACCTTAATCTGATCTTTTACATTCCCCCTTAATTATTAGTTTTCTCATAATTTAGTTATGTCTAAATTCTCATCCTTTCAAAGGAATGTGGTTTAACAAATATTTACTAATTTATCGGCCATAATATATTAGTCAAATATGGTTGAAACAAGCACTAAAGATCAGGTTAAAGACAAAGCCATTGTATTAACAAATGGAATGTTAGCTGAACACGAAGCTAAAACAGCGCATGGATTAATAAGGGGAACGGAAAGATTTGAAATAGCCGGTGTAATAGATTATTTATATGCAGGCAGAGACGCCGGTGAAGTGCTGGACGGAATAAATAGAAACATCCCAGTACTGGCAACAATTGAGGAAGCGATAGAAAAGATAAGAGATATACAATATTGCATTATTGGCATAGCCACAGTTGGGGGCGTTTTGCCAAAAGATTTTATGCCAATTATTGAATTATGTATCCGAAAGAAAATCTCGATTGTAAATGGTCTTCATGAATTTTTAAGTGAGAATCCTTATTTGGCAGATCTTGCTGCTGAACACCAGGTGGAACTGATTGATATACGGAAACCCAAATTAAAAAAAGACCTGCACTTTTGGACAAGTGAAATTTTCAAAATAAAAACTCCCATCATTGCTGTAATAGGTATGGATTGCGCCATGGGTAAAAGAACCACCTGCCGTATGGTACGCGAGGCTTGTAAAACAGCAGGAATAAATGCACAAATGATTTACACGGGGCAAACAGGGTGGCTGCAGGGTGGCCGCTATGGTTTTATTTTTGATTCAACACTGAATGATTTTATTTCGGGCGAGTTAGAACACGCTATATTAACCTGTTATAAAGAAACCAAACCAGACTTGATTTTATTGGAAGGCCAGTCGGCGCTTCGTAATCCAAGCGGCCCTTGTGGTTCAGAGTTATTGGTATCTGGAAATGCAAAATATACTATATTAGTTGTTGCCCCCAAACGTAAGTACTATGAAGACAATCCTGAATGGGGCGAGCTGCCAACTATTTTATCAGAAATTGAACTAATTAAAATGTACGGATCAACAGTAATCGCGCTTGCTCTCAATACAGAAAACTGCACAAATGACGAAGCGCTTGCTTACCAGGCAGCATTTGAAGCAGCCTATAATATCCCGGTTCTACTCCCGTTACAACAAGGCGTTTCTAAACTGACCCCTGTTATTAAACAATTACTTTAATCCCCTGATTATGAAAATAAAATCTGTTTACGCTTACCTGCATAAATTACCTATTACCAAGCCTTATACTATTGCTTATAAAACAATAACTGATACAAAAATTGTTTTTTTAGAAATAACTCTTGAGAATGGTTTGACAGGTTTTGGCGCCGCTAACCCTTTTGCAGATGTTGTTGGTGAAACACCTGAACAAACGCTGGCTAATTTGCAATCAGGTTACCTGAATGAATTGGTGGGAAAAGATATACGCGAGTTTAATAACCTTATTTATGCCGCTTCCATGCATTTTAAAAAATTACCGGGAACATTGGCAGCTATTGATATTGCACTGCATGATTTATTTTGTAAATACTTAGAGATAACCGTACTCGATTTTTATGGCCGTAAAAAAGGAAATCTGCCAACTTCGGTTACTATAGGTATAAAGGATGTAAAAGAAATGCTGGAAGAGGCTGGCGAATATTACAAACTCGGGTTTCGCATATTGAAAATTAAGACAGGTATTGATGTGGAAGCCGATATTGAAAGAGTGGAAAAGCTATCAGAGACGTTTAGCAAAAGAATGCTTATCAGGGTTGATGCCAACCAGGGCTATACGATAAGTGATTTGCGTAAATTTATTGAAAGCACCAGTCATCTTGGCCTTGAATTGATTGAACAGCCGATGAAAGTTGGTGATGAGTATACCTTATCTGAATTAAGCGAAAAAGAAAGAAAATTATTGGTTGCTGATGAATCGCTTCTTGATTCCAATTCAGCGTGGAAACTATCTAATGTGCCGCAGCCATTTGGTGTTTACAATATTAAACTGATGAAATCTGGCGGCATTAGTGCAGCCAAAGAAATTGCAGTAATTGCAAAAAATGCTGGAATCGATTTGTTTTGGGGATGCAATGATGAAAGCATAATAAGTATTACTGCCGCTTTACATGCCGCCTATTCCTGCAGTAATACCAAATACCTTGATCTAGACGGCAGTTTTGATCTTGCGAAAGATTTAGTGGAGGGTGGCTTTAAACTGAAGGACGGATACCTGTATCCCAACGGGTTACCAGGCTTGGGTTTTCGAAAATTATAAAATAATAACTATCTTCCCAAATAAAACCCTGTTAATGCAAAAACTTTCACCAACCCTTGGCTTAAGGTCTTCTATATTCTTAGTGATCAGTATAGTAATCGGGTCTGGTGTTTTTAAAAAAGTTGCAATAATGTCGTCTATTTTAAAGTCGCCGGAGCTGGTCATATTGTGCTGGGCACTGGCAGGTTTTATCAGCCTCATGGGTGCGCTTTGTAATGCAGAAATGGCCTGTATGTTCGCAAATTCAGGTGGGGAGTATTTTTATTTTCAAAAAGTATACAACCGTTTTTTTGCCTTTATTTTCGGTTGGGCAAATTTTGTGGTAGTACAAACCGCCGGGATCGCAGCTTTGGCGTATATTTTCGCCGAGTCATTCAACAGCATTATTCCACTTCCAACCTTTAATACCGGTGCCTCTGGAAACTTTTTGCTTGATAATTTTTCTATAAAGCTATTGGCATCTGCACTAATCATTTTATTGAGCTATATAAATTACAGGGGCATTAAAAATGCAGAAAAGCTGAGCCGTTTTATGGCTTTTCTATTGTTCACAGCGGCTGCAGTTATAATTATAACCGGGTTAAGTTCACACGCCGGTAGTAAAGTGAATTTGGTTACTCCGTCCTCAAATAATGGCAATGGTTTAAGCGGGTGGCTACTTATTAAAGCAATAACCATTGCAAGCCTTGGCGCTTTTTGGGGATATGAGGGCTGGAACAATATAGGTATGATTGGTGAAGAGATAAGAAATCCAAAACGAAATATACCGTTATCCCTGGGCTTCGGAATATTAATAATTATATCGATATATGTTTTGCTGAATGTGGTTTACCTGTACATTTTACCTATTGATACCCTCATAAAAATAAATGATCATCCTAACCAGATTGCAGCGGTAGAAGTGATGAAAGTTGTTTTGGGTAAATGGGGCGAATTATTCATCGCTCTGTTAATAATGGTTACAACTTTTAATTCTACAAACGGAACTATATTAACTTCGGCCAGGATTTATTATGCAATGGCGCGCGATAAAAATTTTTACCGCCATGCTGCAAAGGTTCATCCTAAACACAAAACTCCTTCGGTTTCTTTGTTATTACAGGGAATTTGGGCTATTCTACTGGTATGGTCGGGCACGTTCGACCAGTTGACCGACATGCTCATTTTTTCTACTTTTATTTTCTATGGGGCTATTGCAATTGGCGTAATGATTATGCGCAAACGCGATCCTTTATATCCCCGTCCTTATAAGGTTACCGGCTATCCCTTCACACCAATTGTTTTTTGTTTATGCTGCCTTCTTTTAATTGGGGTAACACTGTATAATCAGCCAAAAGAAGCTTTGTCCGGTTTGGGGTTAATTGCAATGGGCATTCCTTTTTACTGGTTTTGGACGCAAAGGAAGCCAAAACGCGAGCCCGTAGCAATTGTTGATTAAAGACCGACAGGTTATAAAGAAAGCCTTGTAGTGATGCAAAATAGGATAGCAAAATACAAGACCATAATCAGATCCAAAACTAAATTGCTTTTCACATCTATTATTCAGGTTAAAAGTTCATTAGAAAAATTTACTTTTAGCTATGAAAAAAAATAATCCGGCAAGACGCGATTTCATTAAGCTTTCTGCTATGACTTTGAGTGGACTTGCAATTGCACCTGTTGCCCTTGCAACGCCGAAAACTGCTGAGCTGGCTAAGCCAGTGAACATGGGAGATACAAAACTAAATATTATTTGTGTAGGTGCACACCCTGGCGATCCTGAATTTGGCTGTGGCGGAACAATGGCCAAATATAGCGATGCAGGGCACAAAGTAACCTTTTTATACCTTACCCGGGGAGAGGCAAGCGATCCCGATAAAACCTATGCAGAAATGGCTGCATTGCGTACCAAGGAAGCCGAGGTTGCCTGTAAAGTGTTAAATACAAAGCCGAAATTTGCAGGCCAGATTGATGGAAATACTGTATTGGATAAAAGCAAAAACGAAGAAATGACCAAATTGATAATGGAAGAAAAGCCAGACATCGTATTCACCCAATGGCCGCTTGATGCCCATCCGGATCACCAGGTTACAGGTTTACTCGCATTAAGTGCCTGGATAAAATCCGGTCGGCAGTTTAATCTTTATTTTTATGAAGTAAACACTGGAGTTGAAACTTTGTCATTTACTCCTACTGATTACGTGGACATTACCTCCGTTCTTGAGAGGAAGAAGCAAGCCATGTTTGCTCACAAAACACAAAATCCGATAGAAACTTATAATAGCTATTTTAAACCCTTGCAGGAATTCAGAGGATTAGAGGCCGGTGTAAAAGCAGCAGAAGCATTTATTCACTTTAAAGAAAAGGGAGACAGAGCTAATATTACCGGATTATAATTATCTAAGACAGCTAACATTATTGCTTTTGCAAACACCATGTAGTCATGCAGCGCAGGTTTTGAACATTGGTAGTTTTAATAGGTTCGTGCATGTAGCCATTAAGTTCTTTTGTATAACGAAGCAATAGCGGTTCATTAACCAAAAAACGTTCTGTACCATCTGGCAGCAGGTAGCGGCCTTTTCCTAAAGTGGTAACTTTATTTTCAATGCCAATATCCGATGCCATACGTGCAAATAAATAACCACCGGGCTTAAGTACGCGCCACATAGCGTTTAGCATATCTTCAAAATGGTCTTTACTGTTTGCGAAATGTAAAACAGCGCTACTGATAACCAAATCGAAATATTCCGATTCGAAAGACATATCCTCTACTGCAACAACCTTAAAATTTCTTGATGGGTTTTCAGGTGACAAGTTTTTAGATAAAGCCTTAACGGTTTTAACGGCTTCAACACTCTGATCAATACCATAAACTGTATACCCGTTTTTTAGAAAATATACTAGGTTACGGCCATCTCCGCAACCGGCATCAAGTATTTTATCGCATTGCTCATAAGTGCCTTTCATCAGTTGATCAAAAAGGTAAATATCGATATTGCCAAAAGATTGCAAAATTTCAGATTTCATAGTACTAAATTGCAGGCGTTTCTTAAAACACTGAAACGCTTGAAACACATAAATGGTTAAATAAATATTTAAGAGAAATTATTTAACCACTATTTTAACTTAAGATATTTTTCAATAATTATTCTGTCTATTCCCTCGCTTTCAACTTTTTCAAGTCCTTTTTGAATCAGGGTATCATTTTTTATGGTAACAGTAAAATCAAAAGATTTTCCTTCCCAGTTTTTGTCCACATAGTAATCCAAATGCTCGGTATATTTATTACCGTTCAGCGTATAGCTGCCGCCGCCTGCATCAAAATGGTTGGAAGAATCCTTTTTAGATTCCAGGTCATGTTTTAAAAAAGCGAAATGGGTATCATTTATGATTTTAATCATGCGGGAATTTTTCGTGTAATCAGTAACTACACTTACACCTTTTGTTATGGTGATTCCCGATACCAACTGCCAGGTGCCATTCAGATGAATAGTTGATTTTTTTGAATTTATAAAAGCGAAACAGCTTAGTAAGATAATTACAGTAAGCAAGGCAAGGATTTTTGTTTTCATACTTATTTTATTGTGCTAAAGTAACAAATCTTTTGTTTCTCAAGGCATTTTCAAGATGCGAGTTGTAATGAAATCACTTTGTGAAAACCAAAAAGTTATTCTAAGTAATCCGGAGGATATACTTTCTGACCATACTTTTCAGCAATTTGTATCATTTTATTCAAAGTTTCAGGATCCATAGAAGGTGATGGAAGAAAAGTGCCATGTGCCACAGGTTTCCCAATTTCAATAAACATTTCCTCCAGGCCAGATGGAATAACAGTACATAAGAGGTGTGCTGTTTTGTCTGTTTTATTCTTAAAAAAATGCACAATACCTCCTTTAGGAATAACCACATATGAACCCTTTTTTGCAGTATATTCCGAAGCTTCTGATTTAACCTCAATTTCACCATCTATTACATAAAAGGTTTCATGAAAGTCAGCATGCGAATGCGGACCAGGTCCGCCCCCAGGCGGAATCAACATGTCAATGGTTGCAAAAGACCAACCCGTCTCCTTCCCTGTAACAAGGATGCGATAAGTATCACCAACCACCGACAGACTTTGTCCGTCTTGTTCTCCTAAAGTAATAGGGGCATGTTTTAAATTTGCCATTATGTAAATAGATTGATCGAAAATAAAAATATAAAGCAGGCCTAATATAACCTATCAATCCAAAAAAGGACATTATGTATTTTAAACAACTTAGTTTTTTAAGTGTTTTATTTAATTTTTCATTCCTCCTAGTTCAGGCATATACAGTTGCTGCCTGTCTTTTTCTAATCTGCGATCTCCCTATCTCAAAAAAATTGTACTTTTACATTTTATCTGCGCAGGGTGATGGCAACTTAAACTAAGTAAAAAGGTGATGAATACCATTCACAATAAAGATATCGGGACAAAACAAAAAGCGCTTGCCATTAATCTCGACCCTCAAATTTATGGCTCGTTTGCCGAAATTGGCGCGGGGCAGGATGTAGCAGCTAATTTTTTTAAGGCCGGCGCTTCATCGGGGACTATAGCCAAAACCATGTCGGCTTATGACATGACCTTTTCCGATGCCATTTACGGCATACAAACTGTTCGCCGCTATGTAAGCGAGCAACGGCTGATTTCAATGCTCGACCATGAATATGGCCTGCTGATTGAACGTTTGGCCGTACAGCGCGGTGATTCTACTACATTCTTTGCTTTTTCGGATACTGCCTCGGCACTCAATTATCACAAAACAAATGACGGGCACGGCTGGATGGGTGTGCGTTTTCAGCTAAAGCCGAATGGCCCGTTTAATGATGTGGTAATCCATGTAAAACTATTGGATAATGATAATAATTTACAGCAGCAGGCTGTAGGGGTATTGGGTGTAAACCTCATCTATGCCTGTTTTTATTATAACGAAATTCCTAATATATTTTTGCTTTCGCTGATGGACGGCTTGTCGAAAGACCGTATACAAATAGACATGATCCGTTTTGACGGACCCGACTTTACCAAAGTTGATAACCGGCTGATGAGTTTGCACCTGGTAAAATACGGCTTTTCGGATGCGGCGGTATTTGGCCCCGATGGTAAAAACCAGCAGCCTTCCGAAGTTTTGTATAAAAAACATATCGTAGTGATCCGCGGGCGTTTCCGGCCTCTTATTAATGTGCACCTGGATATGCTCAACAATGGCGTTAAACAGTTTTTGCAGGAGCCTGACGTTGATAAAACCCAGGTTGTTGTAGTTTCAGAATTAACTTTGCAGAGTCTAAAAGAAAGAAATGCCGATGAAGCTGCAGAAATTGATGAGAAAGACTTCCTCGACCGTGTAGACATTCTTTGTTCGCTCGGACAAACGGTATTGATATCGGATTTTCATGAGTACTATAAGTTAGTAGCTTACCTGTCAAAGATCACCAAACTCAAAATGGGTGTGGTTTTAGGCTACCCTAACCTTGAATATATATTCACTGAAGAACATTACCAGGATCTTCCGGGTGGCATTCTGGAGTCGTTCGCTACGCTGTTCAGCCGCAAGGTAAAGCTGTTCATTTATCCTACATTTCGCGATGGAGTTATTATGAATTGCCTTAGGTTTCATCCGCCCGCCCACCTTATTGACCTGTATCGTTACCTGATAACCAATAATAAAATTGAAGACATAAGGCATTACAATGAAAATAATCTTCATGTGCAAACCGATAAAGTTTTGTTGCTTATAAAACAAGGTGCAGAAGGATGGGAAGAATATGTGCCTGCTGAGGTAGCTACAATGATAAAAGACCGCTGCCTGTTTGGGTATGCTTGCGAGGCTAATCCT
>JAQBOA010000109.1 GCA_028288305.1 Mucilaginibacter sp. | reverse complement strand
CGATAGTGTTTTTCACCTTTTATGCGGTACTTTTTTTCAACATAAGGAACCAGTTCCTTAAAAAAGAAATCTTCATAGTTCCAGTCGCCTTTAATATCATTAAAATAACCTTTCCGGCCGGTATTTGCATCAGGCATAACAATAATCATTGGTGTTGCAGTACCATCATTAATAGCCTTATCCGTGATGTTCAATACTTCTCCAAATTGTACCCACCCAGTTTGGTCATCACCACTACCATGCAAAAGGTATAATACCGGATAACTTCTGTCTGATGTTTCATAACCTGGGGGCAGGTAAACCGCATATTTGCGGTCACTCTTCAATATTTTACTGGGTAAAGAGAGGTTGTCATATACTTTGCCGGTTTGGGCTAACAGTGATCCAGTGTATAGCGATAGCACAAAAATTGTTAATTGAGAGAGCTTCTTCATGATGTTAGGTTTTGAATTGATTCTGTTTACAATGTCAGAATATAATGTTTTACAATATCCGGATAATAAAGTAAAACAGTAAAGGTTAATTTGAAAACGTTTATCGAACTTATTATTATAAATGTGTTTAGCCGTTTAAATTGTATTTCATGCCGCCTCTCTCGTTTATGCAAAGTTCCGAATATTTTCACACAACATAAGAGGAATATTATTTACCCATTGATTTATGGATCAAGCTAAAACTGATGAGCAGAGCCGTTGGCTTTACCTTTTTATTGGGTTGGCTGTTTTGATAAATTTTAGCGGCTTGTTCATTCCAATAATTGGCCCTGATGGTACACTATATGCCCTTATTGCCAAAACCATGGTACAACGGAATAATTATGTTGAGCTGTTTGTTCATGGAAAAGATTGGCTTGATAAACCACACCTTCCTTTTTGGATAACAGCGCTCTCTTTTAAATGCTTCGGTTTTACAACATGGGCATATAAATTACCGGCCATCCTGTTTTTAATGATGGGGGCAGTTTACACATATCTTTTTGCTAAAAATTTGTACAATAAACATATAGCTTTATGGAGTGTACTGATTTTACTTACGGCACAGCATCTGGTATTATCAAACAACGATGTACGGGCAGAACCCTATTTAACCGGCTTAATTATTGCATCCGTTTATCATTTTTATAAAGCAAATAAAAGCAAAAGTTTCTGGCAATTATTTATTGGCTGCCTTTTCGCAGCCTGCGCTATAATGACCAAGGGGATGTTTGCATTGGTTCCCATTGGTGGCGCTATGGCAGGGGAATTCATTATTAAAAAACAATGGAATGCGTTGTTTAATTTGAGATGGCTGATTGCTGTTTTTTTGATAATAATTTTTATTCTGCCTGAATTATATTGCCTGTACCAGCAATTCGATATGCATCCCGAAAAAATAGTTTTCGGACAAAAAGGGGTATCAGGTATTAAATTTTTTTTCGTGGACAGCCAATTTGGGCGATTTTTTAACACTGGCCCTATTAAAGGAAATGGCGACCCTTTCTTTTTTTTACATACTATGTTATGGGCATTTTTACCCTGGTCACTTTTATTAATTGCAGCTATTTTTCAATTTATAAAAAAAGGTTTAAAAAATGTACAGGGACAAGAGTGGTATTGCCTTTGCGGATCATTGTTCACTTTCCTGATGTTTTCAGCTTCGAGATTCCAGCTGCCGCACTATTTAAATATTGTATTTCCATTCTTTGCTATACTCACAGCTCAATACTTGTATACAATCAGGTCAGCAAAAACCATCCAAACAATCCGAATTACTCAAGCAATAGTAATCTCATTACTGCTGATATTGATTATAGCATTAAACTATTTTTTTGAACCGGAATTTTTATCCTGGTATATTTTCGGGATTCTTCTGTTGTTTTTTCTAATGTTGTTTTTTTATCCTGGTAGCAATAAAAATTCAAACTTGCGCACAATTTTTTATCGTACGGTTTTAGCTTCATTTATTGTTAATTCATATCTTAATTTGATTTTTTATCCCTCACTAATGCATTACCAGGCGGGAAGTGAGGCTGCCAGATGGATTAATAAAAACAATCAAAAAAATCTTCCGGTGGTTGAATTGAATGACGATTATGTTTTCGCTTTTGAATTTTATAGCGAGAAGCCTGTAACAGCTATTAATACCGATGGAACGGGCGAAATACCTAATAAAAAGCCATTCCTGTTGTATGCCCCAGTCGATGTTGTTAAATCGTTATCAGCTAAAGGATGGCACGTAAAAACGCTGAGCACTTTTAATCGTTATTGGGTGAGCCGGCTTAAGCCATCGTTTATAAATAAAACCACAAGGGCAAAAGAATTGACAACCACTATGGTGGTGCTGGTAAACTGAAAAAAATCAAAGTGTATGAAACTTTCAGGTATGATTTTAGTTTTCTTTGAACAGATTAATATACCTGGCTGAAGTGATTAAAACATTACATGATATTTGGTAAATACCACAAGCAGGTTATGCAATATGTATTGGGAAGCATAGGCATAGGGTTTATTGTACTTACCATACTTGTATTAATTTTCCCCCATTCATTTATTGATCTTGAATTTTCTCAGGAAATACAGGAGCATCAAAATCCGTTTTTGGATGCCTCCATGAAATTGGTAAGCTGGTTTGGTTATAATCCGGGATCCATAATCATTGTGCTTTTAACCGCTTTGATTTTCTTTATATTCAAATACAGAAAAGAAGCATTATTTATATTGCTGACTTCTGCCTCCGGCCTGATAAGTTCACTGGCGAAAATGCTTGTAAATCGCCCCAGGCCTACAGAATCTCTCGTTCGAATAGTTCAAAAAGTTAATCAGCAAAGCTTTCCCAGCGGGCATGTACTGTTTTATATTGTATTCTTTGGATTTTTAACGGTATTGATGTTCGAATTAAAATCTCTTCCGAAAATCGTTAAGATATCGGTTATAAGCTTATCCATGTTGTTAATCTTTACTATCCCATTTTCACGGATTTACTTAGGTGCACATTGGTTTACTGATGTACTTGGCGGTTTTTTATTGGGAATACTATGTCTGTATCTTCTTTGCTTTTTATATTTCCGGACAAATGTCACTAATAAAAAATCACATTAAGCATCTGTATAAACAAGTGTAAAATGAAATGATTTGAGGTGCAATTCATAATAGTTGTATTTTAGCTGTCTGTGGATAAACAATCAGTCAACGACAAAACTCCAAGACAATTAAGAATAGGCGCAGCAATATTTTTTTTTATTTCAGGTTTCGGATATTCAACCTGGGCCTCACGTATCCCAACTATAAAGCAGCAACTGCATTTGAACGACGCACAGTTAGGGACTGTTTTATTTGCCCTGCCTATTGGGTTAATGTTTACCATGCCTATTACCAGCAGATTGCTAACCCATTACAGCAGCAGGGTAATAATGCTTTCCGGCACCTTGTTTTTAAGTGTCATTTTGGCTTTGATAGGATTTTCAAACAGTATGCTGCAATTACTTGTAATGCTTTTTTGTTTTGGTTCGGCACGTAACCTTATGACGCTTTCAATAAATACGCAAGGGGTAGCTGTGCAGGCATTATACAGCAAATCAATCATGGCAACTTTTCATGGTATATGGAGCATGGCAGGTTTCGCAGGTGCGGCGGTTGGTCTGCTAATGGTATATTTTAATGTCGCACCGGCTTATCACTTTACAATTGTGAGTGTTTTATTAACTATAGCATCGCTATATTTTATTAAGGATACCGTTTATCAAAAACCAATACCTCAAAGCCGTAAACCAGTTTTTTCTTTACCAGATAAACATTTGTTAAAGTTTTCACTAATTTGTTTTGCTTGTATGGCCTGTGAAAATACTATGTACGACTGGAGCGCCCTATATTTTCAAAAAGAGGTGAATCCTGATAAAACGATTGCCACTGCAGCCTTTGTGATTTACCTGGTAGCCATGACAACAGGCCGTTTTTTTGGCGATAGACTTGTAACGAAATCTGGAATTAAGAAGGTTTTAAAGTATAGTGGATTATTCATTTTTTGCGGATTATTTATTGCAGTGGTACTACCTTTCACAGTTACAGCCGGGTTGGGATACATTTTGGTTGGCTTTGGCGTTTCGTGTATAGTGCCTATGATTTTTAGCCTGGCAGGCAAGTCAAAAAACATGAGCAGTTCATCGGCACTGGCTTCTATATCTACCGTAGGCTATCTTGGCTTTGTATTAGTACCACCTATGGTTGGCTATATTGCCCAGGCAGCCAGTTTACGCTGGTCGTTTGGTATTATAGCCATATTTGGGGCCGTAATTGTTTATTTGGTTTCCATGATAAAAGAGACTAATGAAAAAACCGTATTGCAAATACCCGGTGATTAAATTTAAAAAAAAGTCAATACTTCGGTTAAATAAACAATAAAGGGAGGGCTGTTTAACCCAACCCTTTATTATTTATATAAAAGCATTATTTGCCCGATGCATCTGCTTCAAGCCCTACTATTTTATATGTTGTTTTATTATTGCTGTCTTTAATTTGCTGGTAATATATACCATCTTCAGATACAAAAAAAGTATCACCATTAAGGTTGATTTTTCTGCAATCAGCTGGCAGTTTAGTAACCATATTACCAACTTGTGGTGAAACCGTTTTAGCGCCGGTTGCATCTGTATTTAACTTGCCGTCTTTACCTGCAATTTGATACTGGGTACTGCCGTTGTCCTGAGTAACAGGTAAGTAATAAACACCATTTAACTCATAATATTGCTGTCCATTGATCTGAGTGGATTTGGCATTTGATGGCAGCGTATTTATTGCGGCACCTATAGGAGGTTCGACCACGGTATATTGGCTGTTATCATATTGATAGTAAAACCCATCACTGAAATAATACTGACCGTCATCCCAGTCAAATGGATAATAGCCAACGGGTAAATATCCAAAAGTTAAGCCCAGCATAGGATAGTATAAACTACCGTAAAAGCCATTATTGTAAAAATAATTGCCATGCCTGCCCCAAACATAGTGACCATACCGACCGCCATGTCCATAAACACCAGGCCCATTTCCCCGGATTCCAACTGAGTGAGGTCCTGCGCCCCTAATCCCTGCACCAGGACGGATGTTTACCGATACTTTACTTGATGAATGAAAGCCACCGCCGAAATGACTATCACCGCCAAAATGAGCGCCACCGCCGAAATGACCGCTACTAGCGAAATGACTACCGCCGCCGCCGCCGAAATGACCTCCGCCGCCACCACCCATATGACCTCCGCCACCTCCATGTTGTGCATTAGCGGGTAAAACCAGGAACAAACACAATACTGCGCTTAAGCCGGTAAGTGTTAAATATTTTGATATTGTTTTCATTGTATTAAATTTAAAGTTATTGTTTTAGGCATCAGATACTTACATGGTTAACTATAAGCCATGGTAAATACTAAGTCAGAAAACTATGAGACGCCATTTTGAGAAATTTGATAATAAACACATTTAAGTGTATAATCAAATTCGAAGTGTGCACAAGGTTTCGTAATAAGGCCTGTGTGGATAAAGAAGGATATTTGACGGAGCTCTTGATTTTCTTAATAAAACAGGTATTGCAGCTTCACTAAAAATTATTAAAAAAACAAGTGCTGCAGTTTTAATTAAAATGTTTAATGCCTTAAGCTTATTTTCAACAATGGTTTTAAAAGCAAGATGCATTTTTATAAAGCAATTGTTAGCATTGTTATTCTTATAAAGATATGTGACGTTTGACTCAACGGAAGTTTTTGGCAAATATGTATTATATGTTGGAAGATATGAAATATAACTGGATGCCATGAAAAAGTATAGCACTACAACAATTAGCGTTATACATTTTTTTATAATATGTTTATCCTTTTTCACGTGTCTATATCTATATATATTAAACTACATATATATTAAACTACAATGTGTTACTCATATTGTTCCGTAAAGCATCCGTTACAATATTCTGATATACATATTACAATATTTGATAAATCGGGAGAGGCCCCGGGATTATTGCTTTAGCAACCAGGGCAGAAAATATGTTAAAATGGCTCTTTGATAATATGCACATATGTAAGCGATACAGTATACTTATTAAAAGATGGCAAAACACATCTAACCAAAACCATTCAAGACCTGAATAATTTAGGATATGTGAGGTTATAATGTGAAATTGGCAGAGACGCGATGCATCGCGTCTCTACAGAATGCTTTATAAATCTTTCATATTATCATTAGGATTACGGTCAATCAGTTTACTATAAGGGTCAATTCCTACCCGGACTGGCTTGCCTTTAACAATAAGCGAAATGGTATGTTCGCCATAAGTAAGCTTGTATTTTTTTAAATAAAGCGGGTTAACTTGTGACCGGCCTTCCTTATTTTTATTGTTGGCTGCAAATATCCCAATATCAATATAATCATTCATTTGTTTGGCAGGCACATCATTGCCTTTGCCATCAATGTATACTTTTTCAACATCAACCTTTAAGGTAACCTTAAATTCATTCCCTTTACCGGTTGAAACGACTTTTACATCAGTGATCTTACTATCATACAGGGTTATTTTTTGCCAGCTATCTGTTAAATAATATTGCAACGAGTCGGGTGTGTGTTTTTGCAGATAACGGTACAGGTCATTACTTCCTGCAAATGGCGGTTTATTTTTAAAAGCGTACGCATTTTTAAACTCCCGCAAGGCGGCATTTAAACTATCCTCGCCAATTAGGTCTCGTAATCCATATAAGGCTACTGCGGCTTTGCCTCCCCACTCAAACCATTGGTCGGCTTTAATTAATGGGTGTTCTTTCTCTTCAAGTCTTCTTCTTACAAAAAGGTAGTACCATAGATTGTCGAGCACGATGTACCGCATATTGGCTTTTCCATATTTCCTTTCTGCCATTACCAGGCTGCTGTATATTGATAATCCTTCAGGTATCACTAAAGAACCGACTGTACTATTGGGTGCAACCTGGAAACGCCACCATTGCTGTGCCAGCTGCTGTACAGTTGTTAAATAGCAATAATCAATTTGATTTGGATCGTTGAAGTTGGCATTCCATGTATGATATTCTGCATAAGTATCAAATGTAGTAAACGATCCCTCACGAGGGCCGTAAATGGATGTTTCGGCCAGGCGGATATCCTTAGACGGATAAGGTCCGTAAACAGAATTAAAATAACTCAAGCCATCTTTATAAGCAGCCATAAACCGGCTGATATTGGCATTATGTCCGGGAAGATAATAAACGCTGATGTTTACCTTATGATCCAATTGTATACTATCATGCGCTACTGCGTACCTGGCTCCCACAGCACCAATCGGCACATACATGCCTGGCTGATTCTGTACGTAGTGGAAATAGTTACGCCCGTTTTGCCGCCATTGTTTTTGCAGTTCGCCAGACGAGAGTATCGTTTGATCTCCGGATGTGCTTATAGTTAAATCCCAGCTCAGCAAGTCGGATGCTTTTCCGGCTTTAAGTGTACTGATTCCAACCGGATCATTCTGCGCAATTTCCTCTTCTTCCTTCGGCGGCAAATGGTTTTTCTTTCGTTCGTACGGACTGCTTAATTCATCGTCATCATCATATCCTAATCCTGGTAAACCACCCGTAAAGAATGTGCCGTTACGTAACAGCTTTGCACCATATAAACCATTACTGAAACCCTTGAATGTAATTGATGAATTAATTTCCAATACGGCTGAATCACCGGAGGCTAAAGGTTTTTGAAATTGATATAAACGAAATGCAGCAGTGTCATTTTGAGACCTGAACCAATTTAGCATAGCCCGTTTATATATTAAAGGACAGGTAAACGAAAGAGCTTTGCCGTCTATTTTAATAGAATAATCTGTTAGCTCATCGCCATCAAGCAGCATCTTTGAAACAGGCTGGTTGTTTTTATTTACGATGGTTACAAACGCTTTTACAAATTGCTGCTGTTTGTCGGGGAAAATATCGGCATACATTTTAA
>JAQBOA010000099.1 GCA_028288305.1 Mucilaginibacter sp. | reverse complement strand
TTTCGGTAAGCCGCTCCATTTTTGCACTGGTAACTGAGCAGGACAGATATTACTTTGGACAGCAAGCAAATGGGGCCGATAGCTTTGGGTACATTGAAGCTGATAAACGGGCAGTGTTTGGAAAAAGTTATGCAGCCGAACCCGATCAGCTCATAAAAGAATTGGCCCAAGACGAGGCGATACAAGAAGCGGATACCTTGCTCCTGACCATACCGAATACTTTGGGCGTTGATTACAATATCCATGTGCTATCAGCTATTTTGGAGCATATTGCTCCTGCATTGGGTTGGCGATAAATTGGTCCAAAGAGGTGTTGAAAAAATACTGTCGGTAAATTAGTTAGTCGTTTTAACACAACTTCAACTGTTATCATAAGTTTTCGGTCCGGATAGCAGAACGCCGATTATTCAGGCTGTTTCAAAACCGGTTCAACAGCTTCCAAAAAAGTCATTAGGTGTTCAAAGAATCTCCCTTCTGGGCTACGGAGGAAAAGTTCTTTATTGAACTTTTCCTTTTTTTATGCTTATAACCTGCTCTTTTATGGTAACCTGCGTTAAGTTTTTAAGCGATAAAAAACGGTTCGACATTTTCTCGATTATTTAAGCCTAACTCGTGATTTCTGAAAAATGTGCCTTGGCGTCATTTAAAGCCAATGTCTAAAGTTTGTAATTATTATTGAATTACTAGGATATATAATCCATGGTATATATGTTTGTATTATGAAAATTGAGGAGGAAATTAAGCAGGAACACTTTAACAAACCGCAGCATAAAGCAGGGATGAACCTTATTTTTACCGCTAACTGGCTATTGAACGAAATTGCAATTACCCTCAAGCCTATTGGCCTTTCCCTCCAGCAGCTAAACGTCCTGGCAATACTTAAGGGTCAGCCCAATCATACGGCAACAGTTAACCTGATTCGTGAACGGCTGATTGACCGGATGCCGAATGTTTCGAGATTGTTGAACAAGCTAATGGACAAAGGACTAATTAAGAAGGACCGCGATCTTTCAGATCAACGGGTAGTATACATTAACCTTACGCCTGAAGGATTGAAAGCTGCATTAAAAGGAAGGGAACTTTTTAACAAGGTTCAGTATGGCGTCAATGATGTGCAGGCAGAATTGCTCAACGACCTTTTAGACAAAATTAGGAAGTAAAATTTTTTTATTAAAATACAATCCATGGATTATTATGCCGTGGATTTAATAATTAATCGCATGAAAAACAGAAAAATCACATTAAAAAACAGGCCGGTTGGAATGCCGTTGCTTTCCGACTTTAATATCGAAGAAGAATTAATGCCGGTTAGCGGTGAGGGAGAAGTTCTTTTAAAATCAGTTTATGTTTCCGTAGATCCATACCTGCGTGGTAAAATGAACGGCACTCATCCGCCCATATTTGAATTAAATGAGCCGGTAACATCAAAAATCATCGCCGAGATAATTGAATCCAATAATGAAAATTTCAAAAAAGGCGACTACGTCTCCGGTTATCTGAACTGGGCAGCGTACCAGGTAACTGATGGAAAAGCATTACAAAAGATCGATTCAAATACTGCTCCGCTAAGCGCTTATTTGGGCGTTTTAGGAATAACCGGGTTGTCTGCCTATATCGCGTTAATGGATATCGGAAAACCTAAAAAAGGCGAAACACTGGTGGTCTCAGGCGCGGCTGGCGCCGTAGGAAGTATTGTTGGCCAAATTGGAAAAATTATGGGATGTAAGGTTGTTGGAATTGTTGGTACCGACGAAAAAATAAGCTTTCTTAAAACAAAATTCGGATATGATGAGGCTATAAATTATAAGACTACACCTAATATGAAAGCCGCGATCGCGGTGCTGTGTCCGGAGGGTGTTGATATTTACTTTGACAATGTTGGCGGAACAATCTCCGACGGGGTGATCGCTAATATGAACAAGTACGGCCGGATCCCGGTTTGCGGCACAATTTCAAATTATAATGACGTAGAAGTACAAACCAGTCCGAGCCTGCTTCCTATCGTCGTCTATAAGTTCCTGACTATTCAAGGTTTTTTGATAGGCGACCATGCGGCCCAGTTCCCCGATGTGATAGCTCAATTAACGGCATGGTTAAAAGACGGCAAAATTACCTATTCAGAAACAATTCTGGAAGGCTTCGACAAGTTGCCTGAAGCTTTTATTGGGCTTTTTGAAGGCAGGAATGAAGGTAAAATGATTGTCAAAATTAATTAACCATATGAATAGGTTACTAACAGTTAACCATCTGAAAACGATGTAAGTGAATGGAAAAAGCAGTATTACGGGACTTGATAAAAGGATGTTTAAGAAACGAAAAAAAACATCAGAAAAAGTTATATAAAGCCTTTTATGGCTTCGCATGCAGTATCGCATTACGTTACGCAAGCGACAGGGAAGAGGCATCCATTATTATGAATAAGGGCTTTTATTCGGCTTTAGCTTGTTTAAGTGATTATAAAGAAACTACGGCTTTTAAAGAATGGTTGCGCTATTTTATGGTTCAGGCCTCTATCAAACACTATTTGGATCAAAGGCTACTTCCTGCCTTTGTACCTGAATCAAAAACAGACGATATGGATTCCAATCCCTATAATTTAAAAGACGGCTTTTCCTGCAGTAATGGCATTAAAATGCTGCATCAATTACCAAACCTTTGCAGGATAGTTTTTAACCTTTTTGTTATTGAGGGTTATCAGCATGAAAAAATTGCAAGTTTCCTGGGCATTTCAGCTCACACTTCTCAGGCGGTTTTAACAAGCGCCAGGAAGAAATTAAACAGTTTAATGAGTATGGAATAATTTAATTTTTCCGTTCGGATATGGTCGTAGAAATTAAATATTCATCATGGAACTCCTGCCGGTTTTGCCGATAAGCAGAAACTAAAAAAACAATTTTAAATTAAAATATTATCATTAAGCTGATCGTACTAGCTATAATGACATTTAGTGTGTTTGGTAGCTTAAAAATTAAATCTTAAATTCAATATATTATGAAAACTGTAAATAAGACCATCATCGGTATGGCGATAGCAGCCACTTTATTGCTTAATTTCCTCCTTTTGTCAGCCGCAATCAGACAGGGGCCAGGCCGGTAAAAAATATTGTGCTGGTGCATGGAGCATTCGTTGACGGTTCGGGGTGGAAACCTGTTTATGACATTCTTGTAAAAAGGGGCTATCATGTATCTGTAGTCCAGCAACCGCTAACCTCTTTTCAAAACGACCTTGCGGCGGTGCAACGTGTACTTGATATGCAAACCGGCCCTTGTATTTTAGTTGGACACAGCTACGGCGGGGGACTGATCACCGAGGCTGGTAATAACCCTCACGTAGTAGGACTGGTATACATTGCAGCGCATGCGCCGGATAAGGGAGAATCGGAGGCAGACAATGGAAAACGTTTCCCGCCCGCTTATAAATCACTGCAAAAACCGACCAATGGCTTTGATTATATCGATCCGGCTCAGTTTTATACAGATTTCGCCGCTGATCTGCCCAAAGAAAAGGCCGAATTTATGGCTAATGCTCAAATGCCTGCCGCTGATGGTGTATTCCATGCCGTTATTCTGAATCCGGCTTGGCGCCTAAAACCTAGCTGGTACATGGTGGCAAGCGCTGATCGGATCATCAATCCCGACCTGCAGCGCATGTATGCCAAAAGGGCTAACAGCAGTACGGTTGAGATTCAAGGCGCCAGCCATTCTGTTTTCGAATCGCATCCCAAAGAAACCGCTCAGTTGGTCATCGAGGCGGCAACCAAAGCAGGAAATAAATAGTTCTTCAATCATAAATATTAACAAAATGAAAAGATTGGCAATTACCCATACAGCAAATAAGCGAATAAAAATTTGAGGTTTCAAACCTTAAATATTAACTAATCGTTTCAGATCTCTGAGAAAAAAGTTCGAGATTCTGCCACTAAAGGCTACGGAAGACAATAACAAATGAAGTTAAATGTCTGCAAATCAAACATTTGCAGACTTTTTTCATTTGGTCAAAACGCCATTTAATGGACCAAATCGCAACAAAAAAATGAGCGTAACCCGGTAAGTACCTAAATGGAATAGTGCTACGCACCTAATTGTTCATGCCAGGAGAATATTCAACAAAAAAGGAAGCACACCGGCTTCCTTTTGTTAAAGCCATTTATTTAATCCTTAATCTTCTTCTTTTTTAATAATATCAACCACTTCAGGATGCTCTGCGGGGTCGAAGGGATTATAATAATAAATGTTTTCCTTTTGGTAAAATAGGAGCTGCGTTTTTAACCGCATATTAAAGCTGGTATCGTTTTTAACTGAATCTGCCGTCCATTCGGCCTCTGCCAATGCGGCAATCCGTGGATATATTAAATATTGCAGCCTTTTCTGGGAGCTAACAGTTTCTGTCCATAAATTTCCTTGCAAGCCCAAAATCTTAGCTTTGGCAGGCAACGAGTCCAGGAACGAATTTGTGGGATAATGATAAATATCAAGGTACGAATTGTATTGTTTGTGGTGCCATTTCCTGCCCGAGGTATGTGTACTGTCTTGCACAAAATCAAAATAAAGTGGTAACCTCGGGGATAAAATCACTCCGTACCCTTTTGAAATCGCTTCGTTTAAACTTTCAGGTTTATTCTGACGCCACCAGTTTATATAAGTATTACTTACAGGCAACCCGGCGGGAACTGCTTCATCCCAGCACATCACAACATTGCTAAATTTTAAAACACTGTCTCCCATTCTTTTCAGAAAATAATGCTCAGCCTCATTTAGATGGGTCATGTGGTTGGCTTCCATTAATTTAGTAACCGCTGGATTATTGTTCCACGCTGCTATACCGAATGCAACCTCGTCACCGCCAATATGTATTATTCCTGACGGAAAAAGGCCCCTAAGTTCCTTAAGGATATCAGTTAGGTAAGTATAGGTTTTTTCGTTAGCCGGATCAAAAGTAAAATCAGGATAACCAGCGGTCTTACCACCCGAGTATTCCGGGTAAGCACGATTTGCTGCTGTGGCATGTCCCGGCATATCAATTTCAGGAACGATGGTAATAAACCTGGCTTTTGCATATTGAACGATTTCCCTGATATCTTCCTGGGTGTAATAGGACGCCACTGCCAATGAATCTGAATAATTTCCCCTTCCACCGACGGTAGTTAACAACGGGTATTTCTTTATTTCGATCCTCCAGCCATGCGAATCAGACAGGTGCCAGTGAAAACGGTTTAGTTTGTAAAACGCCATCCAGTTTAATAACTCCTCTACTGTTTTTTTTCCAAAGAAATGACGCGACTCATCCAGCATAAAACCTCTCCAGGCGAACCTGGGCTGGTCACGAATAACCAGCCGCGGCAATATCACTTTATTATTTACTACACTTGATGATTTATAAAGCTGCAACAAAGTGGTAAGGCCATTGAATAGGCCTGAAGAATCGGGGGCCTGGATTGCTACGTGCTTTTCATAGGTTATCAATTCATAAGATCCGTAAATACCCGAAGAAGGAACAATTTTTAATCCTATAAGCTGCTTTGGGGTCTTGTCATTTTTTTCAGGTCTATCGATTTCTTCATTAAAATGGGAAAGTAAAACGGATAGTTTTTTGTTATTGGTATAAAGGGGCGAGTAGTAAAGCGTACAATTGCCCTTTAAAACTTTAACCTGATTAGGGTAAGGGATAAGCTTTAAATCCTGTGCTTTTGTAAGTGCCGTGTTGAATATTATCAGTAAGGAAATCAGGTATGCTTTCAGCCTGGCGTTATTGATCATAAGATTTTAATATTAACCGGCTCCAAGATGAGGCCGATGATTGGTTTATAAAATTCTTTTAAATATAAGGCACTTTGTAAATAATTTACAAAAGTTTAGTCAGGTTAATTAAATAGTTAACTATGTTGTTACAATGCCTCCTATGGTTTATCCCTTAAATGTATAAGAGATCAGTTGAAACGTATAAATCAGGTAGTGCTGTTAACCAGACCTTTGCTTTAGAAATTAAAAATATAAGCAATGAAAAAGACAGTATTAATAACAGGTGCTTCGTCCGGCTTTGGAAAAGTGGCCGCTAAACTATTTCATATAAAAGACTGGAACGTGATCGCCACCATGCGTTCACCAGAAAAAGAAACAGAACTATCTACGCTCAGCAATGTTTTTATTAGCAAATTGGATGTAACCGATAAACTAAGCATACAAAACACGGTGAAAGAGGGCATCGAAAAATTTGGCAAAATTGATGTATTGGTGAACAATGCAGGCTACGGTGCGATGGGTGCATTGGAAGTTGCTACCGAAGAACAGGTTAAACAACAGTTCGACGTGAATTTCTTTGGGTTGATAGCAGTGACAAAAGCAGTATTGCCAGGTATGCGGCAACAAAAATCAGGCACTATCATCAACGTTTCTTCGGTTGGTGGAAGGGTTACCTTCCCGTTCTCCTCACTATATCATGCAACTAAATTTGCTGTTGAAGGGTTGACGGAATCTATGCAGTATGAATTAAATCCGCTTGGCATCCGCTTAAAGATAGTTGAACCAGGGGGCTATAAGACCGAGTTTGCCGGACGTTCGATGGACCTTTTCGGCGCCAATGGTTTGGATGATTATCAACCCGCATTTGATAAGTTCATCAGCATGTTAGATCAGTGGCCTATGTCTGAAAATATTGCCGAAGTGGCTGATGCCATTTATGAAGCTGCAACCGACGGTACCGAAAAATTGCGTTACCCCGTAGGTCATGACGCTTTGCAATTGATAGAAACCAGGCAGCAAATGGATGATGTGGATTTTAAGAAAATGATGACCGCCCAAACAGGCATTTAAAAAATCTGGCTGCCCACATCCGGGCAGCCAAGATTTTTTATGGTAACTTTAACGTGTTTAGCGATTGAAAAACAATGAATAAAGTGCATTTAAAGCGTCGGCCTGTGTGATTCCCCTCTTGAGAGGGGTGGAGGGGTGTGTTAATGAACATATCGGCTAACACACCCCCGCCACAACACATCCGGGCGCACCCCCTCTCAAGAGGGAAGTCGTTATAACTATCATATTTACAATTAATTACAATCCAGGTCGTTAAGAATTTTTAATCGCTAAACGCGTTAACTTTATAACAAAGTAAAAATATGCCGGATAAATACATTGATCTTCAATCTATCAGCGATCTGCACAAGCTGGTAAAATATACTCCGCCCAGGCATCCATTGGTAAGTGTGATAGACCATGTAGACTTTTATGCACAGCGCCCCAGGGAGGATGCCTTTTACCGTTTTGGCTTTTATACCATTTCCTGCAAAAAATTCGAGGGACTGTTAAAATATGGCAAAGGATATTACGACTTCAACGAAGGTTCCCTAATGTTCACCGCACCCGGACAAGTCATAGCGCCAGGTCCGGATGTTACGGTAGATGAAGGTTGGGCACTGTTTATTCATCCCGATCTGATCCATGGTACCGATTTGGGCAAGAAGATACACCAGTATTCCTTTTTTAATTATGAGGCCAACGAAGCCCTGCATATTTCGGAAGAGGAGAAACTGATCATTAAAGATTGTGTGGCAAAGATTGAAAGGGAGTATTCGCAAAATATAGATAAGCACTCGCAAGGCCTCATCGTCAGCAATATCGAACTCTTGCTGAATTACTGCAGCCGTTTTTACGACCGGCAATTTTACACCAGGGCAAAAGTTAACTCAGATGTGGTGCAGCAGTTTGAAAAAATATTGAAAGATTATTTTTCGCAAAGCACCCTGATTGAAACGGGCCTGCCAAATGTTAAATATTTTGCTTCCCGACTCAACCTGTCGCCTAATTATTTGTCTGACCTTTTTAACAAATTTACGGGCAAAACCACACAGGAACATATCAACCTGGAACAAATTGATAAAGCTAAATCATTGTTGTGGGGTACGAATGATTCTATAAGCGAGATCGCCTACGGGCTTGGGTTTGAACACCCTTCGCATTTTACAAAGATATTCAAATCAAAGACAGGAAAATCCCCAAGCGAGTACAGACACCTGAATTAATGGTGAACTAATTCTTCTTGAACCTTAACTAAGGTTAATTCATAAAATGAACCAGGGGATTAAATAAAGCCTGGTTTTTTAGGTCTTCTGTATATTCCCAAAACATTACCCCTGCTAACTTTTGCTCTTTTACATACCTGGCTTTATATTTAAATGCTTTTACATCATTATAGGTAACAAACGTGTGTGTTTTGCTGTTCCACAAATAAGGTACTTTCGCTTTTTTATCCCAAAACCTGTCAAAGCCATTCTTGTTGATGTACGAATTTTCCAGAGAATCATAAGGTAAAGCGAAATGATGACCTGCAGAAGGCTGATACAATCCCCGGTCCTGATCATTTACCATGGTCCAGCCGCGGCCATAAAAAGGCAATCCCATCACAATCTTATTTGCAGGCGCACCTGCTTTTATAAAGTTTTGGATAGCATCATCAGCGCTAACCCTAACCTGATGGCCATATTTGGATTGATAAAGGTTACTTTGATGACCTGTTACTTTATCGTTACCATTATAAATATCGTAGGTCATTATATTGATATAATCAAGGTACTTACTAACAGGACCTACTTCTGTATGGTTCATATAAGCAGTATCCACTCCCATGGCTGCTGTTAACAGGTAGTTTTGATGATGGTTTGAAGCGGCCCGCTCATCAAGCGCTGAACGAAACTCTTTCATGAGCAGTGTAAAATTCTCTTTATCTTGGGGCCTGTATATATTACCAGCTCCTACCTGGGCAGGGTATTCCCAATCAATATCAATACCGTCGAGTTTAAATTTCTCTATGAAAGCTAATGAGCTTGCGATAAATTTAGCCCTGGATTCGGCAGTCAACGAGGCATCTGAGAAATATTTACATCCTCCCCAACCTCCAACTGAAATCAAAATTTTAAGCGCTTTATTTTGGTCTTTAGTTGTATTTAATATAGCGAGGTTTGTTGAATCTTTTACAGAAGCCGGTGCCAGCACGCCATTTTGGGTCAAATTTGCAAAGGCATAAATAATGTGGGTCATCTTTGTAGCAAGGATATCTTCTTTAGTCCAGTTTTTACTGCCAATGTAACCCATTATCACATATTTACTTTTCCCGGTGGCGGACTGAGCAAATGAAAAATGGCTTTGTATTAAAAGCATAATAACTGCAAAGGAAATAAAAGTGTGTTTCATGAAAATATAGTTAACATTAATACCTGGTAAAAGAAAGATGATATGCCGAATAATTTTATCCCTTTATGAAATCGTTAAATTATTCACAGTTCAAACATAATTAAAGCCGCAATACTTTTTAAATTTTTTTAATAAGTTCAATGAATTTGTTACAGTCAATAACCAGTTCTATTTAAAACAAATCCATTATGCCGCAACAAGCTCAGCGTTCTCTCCGAGAAATCTGGCGTACCGGTAAAGAACCGTTTAAATATTATTGATAAACCAGGTATTGTTTATTATAATAATATTGTTTGCTTTTTATCAGCTTCCTTTTTTGCGGGAACGGCTGTAAAATGTACTTTTAGTTTTTGTACCGGCAATTCAAAAAACTTAAAGGAAAAAAAAGAGAGGATCATTAACAAACTAAAACTTTCGACCATCCAAATGCGGTTTATAACATGTGGTTTTAATGATAAATGAAGAAATTTATTGATCGCAAAAAAGGCCGGATAAGTAAGATACGGAATAAAGAAATGGTAGAGGTACATACCATAACTTATTTTTCCAATCTGCATTAAAATTTTGTTTTCAAACAAAAAGGATAAAGGATATTTTTTAGAATCATCTTTAGTTATAAAAAAAGTGATTACCCAAAAGGTAATTATTGAAGCAAGTGTGGTTTCTTGTATATAAAATTTATTTAAAAAACCCTGTGTTAACAATACCAGTAAACTTATCCCAGCAACTACGCTTATAGCTTTATAGTGCCGGGCTAATAACTCCGGACTGTTTAGTGTTATCCAGGCCAAAAGTCCACCCAAGCCGAATGAATCCAAACAATTAACAGTTAAAACACCAGAGTAATTGTTTTGCGGGATAAGTACCTGGCTTATTATGCCTACAAAAATGAACAATATGATCGTATGCATTAAATACTTTCTGTTAACGAATAATATTAGCCATGGCCAGATAAAATAAAACTGCTCTTCTACTGACATGGACCATAAATGCGCTAGTGCCGGCCAGGTTTGGATTTTATAAATGTAGATATTTGATGTAAAAGTTAAAAAATAACGATAATCAATAACCTCAGCGTCAGGTTTGATTAAATACCAGATACCAAGAACCAAAAAGTATCCGGGAAATATTCGGAGAGCGCGTTTAATGAAGAAATTTTTAAAAGTCTCCAGCTTATTGGCTGAGACGGCTTCAGTTCGACTTCTTTCTTTAATTAAAATACTGGTGATTAAAAAACCACTTATTGTAAAGAATATGCTGGGTGCATTAAAATATGCTGAAACTGTGTATAGTGATGTACCTTTAGGATACCAATGTACTATGATTACTGTAACCATAGATAACGCCCTTAAACTATCCAGCTGTTTAATGTAACTCATTCATACTGTCGTTGTTTAAGCTAAACGCAAAAAATTGACTTTAAATATATTAACGTTAATCAAATTGATAATTTTCTGGGAGAAATTGATGAATCCGCTGTAATAAAAGTATTCGACGCCGTATCTGCGTTTATCTTTCATGCTTATAACTAATTAGTGAAAAGTTTAAGAACGGGACATCGTAACAGCAAGTCTTCAAAAACCGTTGACAATTTTATTTCCTATAACCACTCCATCACTTGCAGAGAACTATTTCAGCACTACCAGTATTGCTTTTCCAGGC
>JAQBOA010000095.1 GCA_028288305.1 Mucilaginibacter sp. | reverse complement strand
TTATCCAAAAAGTAACGGTCGTGTGTTACAGCTATTACTGTGCCTTTATATTGTTTAAGGTGCTGCTCAAGCCAATCGATTGATTCAGCGTCAAGGTGGTTGGTAGGTTCATCCAGTAATAAAACATCTGGTTCCTGTAATAGCAAGCGGCAAAGTGCTACCCGGCGGCGCTCACCGCCGGAGAGTGTGGCTATTTTGGTGTCAGGATCAGGGCAGCGCAGGGCATCCATTGCACGTTCAAGTTTTACATCAAGCTCCCAGGCATTTACCGCGTCAATTTTATCCTGAAGTTCACCCTGGCGGGCCATCAGCTTATCCATCTTATCTGCATCTTCGTAGTACTCGGGCAAACCAAATTTTTCGTTGATGTCTTCGTACTCCTTTAATAACGCAGTTGTTGCAGCTACGCCTTCTTCCACAACTTCCTTTACTGTTTTTTTAGGATCAAGTTCAGGCTCCTGGCTCAGATAACCAACAGTATATCCGGGCGAGAAAACAACCTCACCAATATTTGTTTTATCTATCCCTGCTATGATCTTTAGTAGGGATGACTTACCCGAACCATTTAAACCTATAACGCCAATTTTAGCGCCATAAAAAAATGATAGGTAAATGTTTTTTAAAACCTGTTTTTGCGGAGGATAGATTTTGCTAACCCCTGCCATTGAAAAAATAATTTTTTCGTCTGCCATTATTTAATTATTGAATGACTGAATTTGTGAATTATTGAATATTGAGATAATTATCGAAGGTAAATATCGGCAAATATGTAAAAATTGATTGATAGTTAAAGTGTGTTGTTCTCTAAAGAATAAGTAATAAACAACTATGCTCAAAATCTCTTTTTGCACAAGGCAGGGTTAGTTGTTCCGCCTGCGATCCAAAACGTCTCTCAATCAATACAAGCTCGGCTTATTATGTCTTATAAGCTTTGTACACAAGTTAAACTGTTTCTTGTTTCTTTATATTCATGGGTCCGTACCAACAGGAGTTCCGCGTCAGCATTAACCACTCTAACAGGTGGTCTTTCCTGGATTTTGATCAATAATAATGACCATGCAAACTTTATTTTTAAACTTTTTCGTAAATTTTTTTAATTAACACTAAAATTTTGAATCAGTTTGCAGATATTTTACGTATATATAGTTATTAAGCTTGTAACAAAATTTAATGCCCAAATGTCATAAGATTGATGTATTTCATGCTATTGTGGCATTTAATGACAACGAAAAAGAAATGTTAAAAAACTTTTTAGTCATAATTGTATCAAAAAGAAATAATTAAACGTTTTTCTTTAAAAATTCATTGCAATTGCAGGTTTTATTTATAAAATTGCTAAATAAAGTTTAATTTTAATAGATTGCATATCATAACAATGTCTGTTTCTGTGCAATCGAAAAAGTTGGCAACAATATTGTTGATAAGTGTAAAACAACTTGCTCAAAGTTTATAAACAATTAATAAATTAGAGCATTCATAATTTGGAAGGATATATATGGAAGCTAAATTTTCGCCCCGGGTTAAAGATGTCATTCAATACAGCAGGGAAGAGGCATTGCGCCTGGGCCATGATTATATAGGAACAGAGCATCTTTTGTTGGGCCTGATCCGCGATGGAGACGGCGTTGCAATTAAATTATTAAAGGAATTAACCGTTGATACGGTTAAATTAAGGCGTTCTGTTGAAGATGCTGTAAAAGGAACAATCGGTACTAATGTGCATATTGGGAGTATCCCTTTAACCAAACAGGCCGAAAAAGTATTAAAGATCACTTATCTCGAAGCTAAAATTTTCAAAAGCGATGTAATAGGAACTGAACATTTGTTGCTTTCTATTCTTCGCGACGAGGATAATATCGCATCTCAGATATTAATGCAGTTTAATGTTAACTATGAGATTTTTAAGAGTGAAGTTGAATCGCATAAAAATAATGTAACTGATGAGATGCCCGGCTCACCAACAGGCGGAGATGATGATTTTAAGGAAGAGGAATCTTTTACCCAGCCTAAAAAAGTATCGGACATTAAATCTAAAACACCTGTTTTAGACAATTTTGGCCGTGATTTAACGAAAGCTGCCGAAGACGGTCGCTTAGATCCTATTGTAGGTCGTGAAAAAGAAATTGAAAGGGTATCGCAAATCCTTTCACGGCGTAAAAAGAATAACCCTATTTTAATAGGTGAGCCAGGCGTTGGTAAATCTGCAATAGCCGAAGGTTTGGCATTGCGTATTGTACAGCGTAAGGTATCGCGTGTATTGTTTAACAAACGCGTGGTTACCCTGGATCTTGCTTCATTAGTTGCCGGTACAAAATACAGGGGACAGTTTGAAGAACGCATGAAAGCGGTAATGAACGAACTGGAAAAATCACCTGATGTAATTTTATTTATTGATGAGATACATACAATAGTTGGAGCAGGCGGCGCTTCAGGTTCGCTTGACGCATCAAATATGTTTAAGCCTGCCCTGGCACGTGGTGAAATACAATGCATTGGTGCCACAACTTTAGATGAATACCGCCAGTACATTGAAAAAGATGGCGCTTTAGACCGCCGTTTTCAAAAAGTAATGGTTGAACCGGCTACACCTGATGAAACTATAGAGATACTGAACAGGATAAAAGAAAAATACGAAGAGCATCATGGCGTTACCTATACACCCGAAGCTATTAATGCCTGTGTTAGTTTAACAACAAGGTATATTACAGATCGCTTTTTACCTGATAAAGCTATTGATGCCCTTGACGAATCTGGCTCACGAGTGCACTTAACAAATATTCACGTTCCTCAGAACATCCTTGATATTGAGCAAAAGATAGAGCAGATAAAAGTTGAGAAAAATAGAGTAGTGCGCAGTCAAAAATATGAAGAAGCTGCAAAACTGCGCGACACCGAAAAACATTTACTGGAAGAGCTTGAACAAGCAAAAGCTGTTTGGGAAACAGAAACAAAATCAAAACGATATACAGTTACTGAAGATAATGTTGCTGAAGTAGTATCTATGATGACCGGTATCCCGGTTCAGCGTGTGGGACAGGCCGACAGTCACAAACTGCTTAATATGGCAGAAACCGTTGGCAGTAAAGTTATCGGCCAGGAAGATGCTATCAAGAAATTAACACGTGCTATTCAACGTACACGAGCAGGATTAAAAGATCCTAAAAAGCCTATAGGTTCATTTATTTTTCTTGGACCTACTGGTGTTGGTAAAACCGAGCTGGCAAAAGAGCTTTCACGCTTTATGTTTGATACTGAAGACGCCCTGATACAGATAGATATGAGCGAGTACATGGAAAAATTCGCTGTTTCACGTTTGGTTGGTGCGCCTCCGGGCTACGTTGGATATGAAGAAGGCGGACAGTTAACTGAAAAAGTACGTCGTAAACCTTATGCCGTTGTATTACTTGACGAAATTGAAAAAGCACATCCGGATGTATTTAATATCTTGTTACAGGTACTGGATGAGGGTCAGCTTACCGATTCTTTAGGCCGTAAGGTTGATTTCAGGAATACAATCATCATTATGACCTCAAACATTGGCGCACGCCAGTTAAAGGATTTTGGGCAGGGTGTTGGTTTTACAACTCTTGCAAAAACCACACAGGCTGATGCCCACTCGAGAGGGGTTATTGAAAATGCGCTTAAACGTGCCTTTGCACCGGAGTTTTTGAACCGTATCGACGATGTTATTGTATTTAACTCACTCGGTAAGGATGAGATATTTAAGATCATTGATATTGAACTTGCTTACCTGTTTAACAGAGTACACTTGTTAGGTTATAAAATTGAGCTTACCCTGGCTGCCAAAGAGTTTATTGCAGACAAAGGTTATGATTCGCAGTTTGGGGCACGTCCATTAAAACGTGCCATTCAAAAATACCTGGAAGACCCAATTGCTGAAGAGATATTAAAGGGTGAACTAAGTGAAGGGGATGTTATGGAAATTGATTTTGATAAGGAATCCGGCTCGATAAAGATTTTAGATAAGAACAAAGGCGAAAACAAAAAGCCAGAGGAAGAAGAGAAAAAGTAATCCTTATTAATATAATTTATAACCCCTGTTACACTTTAAGGTAACAGGGGTTTTTGTTTCGGGCAAATTTTTATTTTTAATTAACCATCAAATGCATTTAAAGGATTTAATGTCCGATCTCTCTAAAATTAAATTAAAAGTGCTTTTATTGTATTATTAATTACATTTTACGTAAAAATACGTAAGGAAATACGTGAAAACACGGTATAAAAATGGGTGAAAACACGGTATCATAAAATGTTACTATTAATTAAATTAGTACCATAATTCTGGAACACTTTGATCCGGTAACCTGAACCTTATCACAGTAGGTAGCAACTCCAAAAATATCCACAATCCACAGTCTTCTTTAACAAATTGTTATAATAACACACACTAAAATATTAATCTTTGTGTGTTTGTTATTTCTGTTTTATTGTAGCATTGGAATATTCTTTTTCGTAATGACAATAAAAGTTATTATGTATAAGAAGTTTTCTTTCCTATTACTCATCTTAATTAGTCAGGCATGCAATAAAAACAAAGAGACACCAGGCTGTCCTTTACAAGTATGTACTGATATTTTTGCAAGCATTGGAGTAACTTTTGAAGATAACCAAGGGCGACCTATTGCTATTGAAAATTTACAGGTTAAAAACTTACGCACCCATTTAAATTTAACCCGGGGAGTAAATAATGTACTTTGGGTAATAGGATATTATATAATTGCTGATGACAGTGACCTGAAACAATTATCAACCGACGGGGACAACATACAGGTGTCTGCAACCAATCCTATCACGAAACAAACAATAAATACGATTTTTAAAATAGCAGGCGGCTGTAATTGCCATGTAATCAAAATATCTGGTCCTGATAAGATTGTGTTTAATTAATTTATTTCAATTTGAAGATTTGAAAATGGATCAATTTGAAAATTTGAAGATGTGCCAATTTGAAAATTATTATTTTCCTTCATCTTCAATTTCAATTAAGCCTTCTCATTTTCAAATTTTCAAATCACCTCATCTTCAAATTATTTAAGCTTCTTCATTTTCAAATTTTCAAATCGCCAAATTTTCAAATCACTTGTCATAATAACCCCTTAAAAAAGTCATCAACTCACCCGGTTTTGTTTGTTTATATACAATACTTTTGTTAAAGAGTTACAAACATATTGGCAAGTAAATTAAGCTACTGTGAGAAAAGTAAAATTACAAATGCAATTATCTGTAGATGGATTTGTTGCAGGGCCAAATGGCGAAATGGATTGGATGATGTGGAATTGGGATGATGAACTTAAAAAATATGTTAATGATTTACATGAACCTGTTGACTGCATACTTTTGGGAGGACACATGCCTGAAGGTTTCATTCCTTATTGGGAATCAGTTGCAGCTGATCTTAATGATCCGCAGTTTGCTTTCGGTAAAAAAATGTGTGATACGCCAAAAGTGGTTTTTTCTAAAACAATCGAAAAATCGAAATGGAATAATACAGTGCTGGCTAAGGGTGATATAGTTGAAGAAGTAAAAAGGTTAAAAGAGCAACCAGGGCGTGACATTATCGCATATGGCGGCGCAAATTTTGTTTCAAACTTAATTAAATTCAACCTTATTGATGAGTATTACCTTTTCATCAACCCTGTTGCAATTGGTAATGGGATGGCTATTTTCAAGGAAATAGGGCAAAAAAAGGATTTGAAGCTAATAAAAGCCACACCATTTGAGTGCGGTATAGTTGTACTCTGCTATAAACCATAAATTAATTTGAAAATTTGAAGATATGCCAATTTGAAAATTAATCATTCTACATCTTCAAATTAACACATTTTCCAATTAAATTCGTTTCTCCACTTTATCATAAAAGCCGCCAAAAGTATTTGTTTTAACTGCCTCTTCTTTAAAAAAGTCGCCGGGAAAACCTAATTCAATAGCGCTTGCTTTATTCAATTTTTGAAGCTGTTCATCGTTCAGCGTAACATCAATTGTTTTCAGATTATCTTCAAGCTGGCTTACCTTGGTTGCACCAACTATTGGGATACAAGAAAAGCCCTGTTGCATTGTCCATTTTAACGCCACATGGCTTGCAGAAACACCTAACTCATCAGCAATTGAAACTACTGCTTTGGTAATATTTGTACTTCGGTCATTCAGACGGTTACTTTCAGGCTTTATACGGCCGTGCTCGCCACGCAGATATTTGCCGGTTAAAGCGCCTCCACCCAAAGGGGCCCACGGTGTTACAGTCATTCCAAAATGTTTTGCCATAGGGATTAGCTCGCGTTCGGGTGTACGGGCCAGCAGGCTATATTCAACCTGCAGAGCTACAAACTGGCTCCATCCCATCAATTCGGCTAAGGTATTTCCTTTTGCAACTACCCAGGCCGGTGTATCGCTGATGGCGGCATAATTAACTTTCCCCTGCCTGATCAGATCGTCCATACCTCGCAGCACCTCATCAATTGGTGTTATATCATCCCATATGTGCAGGTATAACAAATCAATAAAGTCGGTCTTTAACCGTTTTAAGCTATCCTCTACACTACGCATCATGTTTTTACGGTTATTACCGGATGCATTTGGATTTGTAAGGCTATCCTTTAAAGTATATTTAGTTGCCAGTACAAAATAATCTCTGTCGTGGTTGCTGATATATTCGCCTATTATTTTTTCACTGGTACCCAATTTATAAATGTTGGCGGTATCTAAAAAATTCCCTCCCGCATTTGCAAAGGTATCCATAATGGTAAAGCTGGTTTCGCGGTCAGCCCCCCATCCTGATTCTGTACCAAAACCCATAGTACCAAGACATAATTCTGAAACTTTAAGACCGGAACGGCCTAATAATTTATAATTCATAAGATGATGTTAAATGATAAAACAAATATGAGGTATAAATGCTGAAGGAGAAAGCGCATTTATAATAATGATATTCAAACAATATGAATTGGTTCTTGTAATTCTAATTGAGACATTACTTATTATGAAAATTATAGATATCCATAAGTTTATTACAGCTGACTATTTACTTAGCCTTTTGCAGCAAAGACTAAACCCGCAGTTCCAGCATCAAAGGCAAAGTGATATCAGTTTTACTTTTAAAAATACCGGCAATGGCGTTGAAATATTGCAGCCCGAACTATACGAAAAATTTTTATTCAGGATTGAAATAAAGGGAACTGAATTACTGATCATCAGGGGAAGTGACTACATCGACGACGTAAATGAGCTTACCGTCGAATCTATTCTTTTCCTTCTTTTTGGAGAATTAGCTGGTGAAGAAGGAATAACTTTTGTTTTAGATGGATGATGATAGTGCAAGAGCCAAGAAGTAAGAGTCAAGAGCCGAGAAACGAGAAGCAAAAGTCAGGAGCCAAAAAAAATACTGCAGCAGTTACATATACATTTTTTATCCTGGCTCTTGTATCTTGACTCTTACTTCAATAATTCACCTCCAACTATCCGTTTATCCAGCTGAATTTATACTCAAGCATTGGGTTTTTCATTCTTTCGGCAACGCGTAATAAACGGTTTGGCAGGTTCATGATATAGTCGCGTGCTTTTTCTCCGCTTTCCCCCAAATCACTAACGCTTTCAATATGCCAGTCTTCAATCAGTTCCTTTAATATATCAACGTAATCAATGGCTGTATAAATGCCAAGCCGCTGCGCTGCATCAGTAAAGTGCCCGAAAGTTTGTCCAATTTTTAATCCTACTTCACGTAAAAAATGGGCGGGCATTACAATTTTTTTTCGCATCATATCCTCAAAAGCTATCATAGCTTCATTAGGATCTACTTCAAAAATCTTTTCAATAAAATATTTGTACGCTTTAGCATGCCGGGCTTCGTCACTTGCTATTACGCCGCACATCTTTGATAATAAAGTATCACCATCCTTTTTGGCCTGTGAGGCAACCCTGCGATGCGAAACATTTGTGGCCAACTCCTGGAAAGAAGTATAAATAAAATTACGGTACGGATCGTGCCCGGTCCCGATATCAAAACCATCAGAAATTAAGTATTGTGTTGATACCTCCATCATGCGCATGTTTACACGGCCTGACAGATATAAATATTTATTAAGCAGATCACCATGACGGTTTTCTTCACCTGTCCAATGCCTGGTCCATTGCATCCAGCCACTTTCTTCATCTCTGGATACACCCTGAACCATTGTAAGCCATGATTCATAGGTTGGAAGCGCCTCTTCAGTAATGGTATCACCAATTAAAACAGCTATCAAATCATAGGATAAGCCCTGGGCGCTTTCCTGTAATTCTTTAATTTCGCCAAAAAAAGTTTCTCGGGAAGAATCAGGTAAAAAATCGGATGGCTGCCAAATTGTATCAATTGGCTTTAAATATTCATGCATTTTTTCAAGCATGAATTTTTCAATATGAACCATCACTTCCCTTCGCTTTTCTTCAAAAAATTTCATGTGTTACTTTAAGTGTGTAAATGTAGCTAATTATAAGCATAATCATCGTTATCATTTATCATCGGAATAATATCATTTACTCAACCAACCCCATAATTATCGCTGGAGTTTCGGTTAATTGATTATTTTCATTAATGTTGTCAATACAATAATCTTTATAACTTTAAACCCGTATAAACCACATTTTATTTGCATATTGTGTTTAAATGTGTAAAAATATATTAATCAACTATAATAAATTTCATTTACTTTATACAAATTAATTTATAGATAATAATTACCTTATCAATAACTTAAGGAAAATAATAATGTTTGTTCAAATAACAAAAGAAGAATTTTTAAGAGAAATTAACAAGAAAGCATGGTATCAGACCAACAATATCATCTGGACAGTAATTTTGGTTTACCCTCTATTATTTATCGTTGATCTTATTTTCGCAAATAATATCTGGGTTCAATTTCTCATCGTACGTATTATTACCGACATTATAATATTGGGATTATATAGTTTATTTCAACATAAAAACTATAATTACCGGGTGTTATTGCACATTACCTTTTTGTTAATTTCAATTACAACTGCTTTATTATGTAATTTGGTGAATCTGCAGCAATTAAATATTTATTACCTGCTTTTTTCGGTCATAATCCTATTTTTCAATTTACAGGTATTTTGGGAACCCATTAATTCTGTAATTCAAACCTTAATAGCAATCCTTCTTATTGCTGTGTTTTTTAAGCTGTTTTGCCAATATAATTTAGACCTGGTTATTAACAATGGCGGCCAATTTTTCTTTATTGTAGTTTTTATTTCGTGCCTGGTTCCAGGTGCACGTTATAAAATCTTAACACGGGAAGTACGTTCGCAGTTATTAATTGAAAAATCAAATGAACAGCTCAAAACCCAGAATCATGATATAAATGAAAAAAATAATATTATTGATGCACAGTATGAACAATTGCGTAAGCTGGATAATCAAAAAAATAGCTTTATAAACATTGCCGGTCATGACCTTAAAAACCTTGTAGGTTCTATAATCATGAGTAACAATATGTTAAAAGAAGAGGACTATCGTTTAAGCGCCGACCAGAAAGAGCTTATAGGCTATATTTCTGAAGCATCCGAAAAAATGCAATACTTATTAAATAAGTTAATGGATGTAAAGGAAATTGAATCTTCAGAGATGAAATTTAACCTGGAGATTTTTGATATAAATATTGAAGTTTTAAATGTATATAAAGGATTGATTGAAACTGCCCAGATGAAAAACATTCACCTGGTTAATAATATATTAAAACTGCCTTTAAATGTTAAACTCGATCGCGTATTTGCCGGTCAGGTATTTCAAAATCTACTGTCGAATGCTATAAAATTTTCCCAAACAAATAACAGTATCAGAGTTGTAACCAGTTTACAACGGCAAAAATTTGTTTTCGAAATTATAGATGAGGGTATTCCAATTGGACAGGATGAATTGGATATGATGTTTAAGAAATTAAAAACTTTGAGTGAAGCATCAGAACATATAGAAAGCAGGCTTGGGTTAGGCCTTTCCATTGCTAAACTAATGGCACAGGAAATGGGAGGCGAGCTATTTTATAAGAGTGATGAAAATGGAAATTATTTTAGAGTAGAGTTTCGTGTAATAAATTAATAATGAATCAATGAATAAACTTTTTACCTTATTAGCCCTTGTATTTCTTTTGAGTAAGGCATCATTGGCCCAAACTATTGTGTCCTTTAAATCAACAGGGCATGAGGATAATGCAATTTATGGTATGAGCGGTGCCAGTTCATTTTATTTTAAAATATCTCCATTAACGGAAATAAACGGAAGTAAACTGGTTATATATTTTGAACCTTCACAGGCTTTAATAAAAGAGCACTCTTTTATTAATATCATTCTTAATAACAAGCCTGCTTACAGTGCCCGTCTTACAAAAGATTCTATTCAAAAAGTTTCAATTAATCTATCTGCTTCAGACCTATCATCCGATAAATTTTTGAAAGTCCAGGTTAAAACATTGTTAACCATCACTGATGATGTATGCCGCGACCTTGATAATCCAGCTATGTGGATCAAGGTAAAAGACTATTCTTACTTGTCGCTTGTTAAAAACAATAAATATTTAAATAATGTAAATATCAGCAATTGCTTTGATTCAAAACGAGCTATCGTTTACCCTTCATATCCAAGCCTGCATGATCTTAAAGCTGTTGCCTGGGCGTATTCAATGCTTAAAAAAACACAGAACAGGAAAATATTGGTTTTTGAAGAAGGAAAGTTGCCTGATAGTATTAAAAATTATGTAGAGGTAGGCAATTTAGAGGCACTGCCAGCGGATAAACGTGCAATGATAAAGATAACGCCACAGTCGGGCGAAGGGTTGTTTTATCTTAATAAATCAACGAGCACAATAACTGATAGTGTAACACAAATTTTAAATGAAAAGGGGCAGCCTGTTACCCGCGGATCAGTGTCAAGAGAAATAGTACCATCTGAAATATTATTTGTTACGGGCAGTGATGATTTGGGCTATGAAAAAACGATAACTGCGTTGGGAAACATCAACATATTAAATTCAACCTTTGGCGATTATTTGTTAATTGATCAGGCGCAAAATAATTACATCAAAACTATTGACGGAAACAGTTCAAAATTATCTCTTAAACAAGTTGGCGGTACAAGTGACTTTCTTTCGGGGATTGGTTCATTAAAAAGTGCCTACACTTTTAAAAACAGTGATTTTAGTTTTACGCCAAAAGAAATTGAAATAAAGTTCATTGGCAATTACAGCGGCTTAGGCCCTGGCGACAGGGGTTATTTTAATATTTACCTTAATGGTTTGTTAATTAGCAGTGAAAAGCTGGATGCGTCGGGTAAATTAAATACATCAGTAATTATTAATCGCTACCAGCACCATAAATATAATACACTCGAATCCGAATTCAGGTTTTTCCCCAGCAATGGCATTTGCAAAAATAGTTTTATAAACTTTTTTGGAGAGGTTGATGTAGATAAATCTTACCTGGAATCGAAAAGCCCGTTCGTATCAAACGATCTTAGCTTTTACCAATATCCGGAAGCATTTAACAGCAGTGCTACCCGGATAGTTATATCAAAAAAATATGCAAAATATGTAGCAGGAGCAATTGGTGAAATTATTTATGAGCTAAACAATAATATCAATTCCAATAATTTTCCTGAATTTATTTACTCAGATAAAATACCTGCCAGCGACTTAAAAAGTTTTAATATTATTGCCTTGTTAGATAAGGATGATCCTTTGTTACATGACTTTCCGGATGCACCGATAAAGTTTAACCGCAATTTCCGTTTGTACAATACGGATAATAATAAAATTGTTTATTCTTTGGCTGATACCGTATCCACCGGCCTGGCACAAATATTTTATGGTCGCAGTAATAATGCTACTTTAGTGTTAACGGCAACAGGAACAAGACTTTCTGAAGCATTTTTAGCGGCATCACGATCCATAACCGAACAGCTTTCAACTCTTTCAAGCAATGTATGCGTTACTGATGTTAGTTCAAATAAATATTTGTTCAACATCAATAGAACAAGCGATAATCTTGAATATGTGGAGACAAAAAGCTCCATTAACCGGTTTTGGGATACCTATAACTTATATATATTATTAGGCATCCTGATACTGATACTGCTGTCATTCCTTTATGTGCGTTCCAGAGTACAAAAATCACAGGATTTATATAACGATTAAGCCGTTAATCCGGCTATAAATTATATAAGTAACCTTAGCTTAATTAATGAGTTTAAGGTTACTTATAATTTTAACATTTATTGAAACCAAAACAAGTATGTCAATTCCCGAACTTTTGATTAATGATGGGTTTTTAACAAAGCAGGATTGGGAAAAGATTAATAATTTTTCAGCCCGGACAGGACTATCTTTTATAAAAATAGCGCTCGACTTTGGGTATATATCACGTAAAAACTATGAACGCTCATTAACAAATGCAGGTTATAAGTTTCAAGAAATAAGAGAGCAATCTTTTGATGAAGAAATATTAAGCAAAATAGATTTGAAATTTGCCGACCAGCATGTGGCAATGCCTTTAAGGATTGAAAATAATAAAGTTATAACCATAATGACTGATCCAAGCGATCAGTTGTTTATAGATTTTATCAGGTTTACTTATGATCTTGAACCTGAAATAATTATTGCATCTGATCTTGAAATAGTTTGGTTAAGCAATAAACTCTTAGGGGATAAATACGTAAAGTCCGCCGTTTATGAACTCTTTAAACGCGATCCGTCTAGTTCTGCATATACTACGTTTTCATCAGGTCAGCTTGTATTCCTGTTTATTCTATTTGGTATTGTAGTAATCGGATTAGTTCTGTATTTCAAGAATACATCAATTATTATTAATGTAATCATTAGCTTTTTTTTCCTGATAGCTATATTATTTAAACTGTTTTTGGCTTTGGTTGGCTCGCGCTTTGAACTGCATCAGGCTGTAACAAGAGATGACCTTAAAAAGCTTAAAGAGGATGACCTTCCCATTTATACCATTCTGTTACCAGTATATAAGGAAGACAAACTGATAAAAAAACTGATATGGAATTTACAGGCTATTGATTATCCCCGCGAAAAACTTGATATTAAATTATTGATAGAGGAAGATGATGATAAAACTTTAAACGCGGTCCGCAATCTTGATTTTCCGGCGATATTCGAGGTAATTGTCGTTCCATTCCACATGCCTAAAACAAAACCAAAAGCATGCAATTACGGACTTCATTTTGCAAGGGGTAAATATTTAACTATTTATGATGCTGAAGACATACCTGATATCGATCAGCTCAAAAAGGTAGTTTCGATGTTTAATAAACTGCCGTCAAATTACATCTGTATACAAAGTGCTTTAAATTACTACAACCGTAACGAAAACTTTTTGACAAGGATGTTTACGCTGGAGTATTCTTACTGGTTTGATTATTTGCTGCCAGGCTTGGATACATTAGATATCCCAATTCCCTTAGGAGGTACAAGTAATCATTTTAAATTGGAAAATTTAATTGAGTTAGGTGCATGGGATCCGTTTAACGTAACTGAGGATGCTGATTTGGGTGTACGAGCCTATGCTAAAGGTTATAAAATAGCAGTTGTTAATTCCACTACTTATGAAGAAGCAAACAACGAACCAATAAACTGGATACGCCAGCGTTCAAGGTGGATAAAAGGGTACATGCAAACCTATCTTGTTCACATGCGCAACCCGGTTGCCTTGTGGAAAAAACTGGGCTGGAGAGGCTTTTTAGGGTTCAGTTTCTTTATTGGGGCAACGCCACTTACATTTTTAATTTATCCATTTCTGCTCGCTATATTTATTAGTTACGTAGTATTTGACCTATCCTCAATCAGAACGCTATTTCCGGATTGGGTTTTGTTTATGTCTATCTTTAATTTAATGGTAGGAAATATATTAATGATATATATAAACATGATGGCAGTTTTTAAAAGGCGCTTTTATGAATTGATTCTTTTTTCTATTGCAAATCCCATATATTGGTTAATGCACTCCATAGCTGCATTTAAAGGTTTATATCAATTGATAGTTAAACCATTTTACTGGGAAAAAACTGAGCATGGTTTAAGTAAAGTTACGAGCCCTACAAATATTATTAAATGAGGAATCAATCTAAATATTTGCCTTTTATTACCATTTTACTGGCTGTGTACTACCTGGTTTGGGCTATTTATTTAAATAAGGCAGGCTATTCAAGCCAGGAAGCGCTTTTTTATATTGAAAAATCAAAAATAATTATTGACGGACTAGGTACCAGGTTAAGGGTAATGGGACTAACAGCTCCAATAATACCATTCTATATCTCTTTTATCTTTTCACCAATTAATACACTTCTTGCGCCGGTAATAGCCTCGGCTATTTGTACTGCTTTATTATTTTATATAATTGCAAGGCCACTTTTAAAGCGTGTAAGGGGTAATTTTTATCTGTTTTTACTGCTGATTATTTTTATATTCCATCCGGGAATTTTGTATGCCGCATGTTCGGGCAAATCGATAGCCTTAGTACTTATCTTCTTTTTTCTGTTCTTTTTTAACCTGCTTAAATTTTACAGGTCAAATACTACTTTCCATGTTTCCATTGCAAGCATCAGCCTTGTTATGCTTATTTTTTGCGATTATAAGTTTATTTGGCTTTCTTTATTTTTTATCCCGCTGGTATTATCAATCACAATTGAAAGCTTAAATTTAAGTGAGAAAGAGTCAATTTTCCGGTTGTTTTTAAGCTTTAATAATCCTTCATTGCGCCGAAAGCTGATCAATAAAACTTTCGCGCTCTATATTATCCTTTTTATTTTACCGCTGGCTTGTGTAATAAGTTATAAGTTGCTCAACTTAACCCATGCTAATGATTTAAATTACTCTGAACAAAGCCCATATGCAACGTGGACAGTTTTATCTGAGAAACTTAGCTTTGATCAATTATCAACAAGTTTCGTTTATCAGTTACCTGAAAATTCTTTATTAATATCAGCAAGAATAATAATGTTTTGCCCGCTAATATTAATTGCTGTTTATTTATTCAAGAATAGTACTTATCAAATTTTAACGCTTTTAACACCTTTTGCCTTTGTGGAGTTTTTACATATAAAATATGAAAAAGTGTTTTTATTGCATGAATACTATTTGATATTTCTTGTTTTGTCCCTGTTATGCATTTTATATAAGGCCCAAACAATAAAAGATCAGACAACTTTAAAATGGGTTGTTGGTATCTTTACCCTTGTCCAGCTATTTACAGGATATATTTTTTTAAAGGATTCATCTATTAGTGAAGAGCAAAATTTTGCTACTATTTTGTTTGACCATTCGGCAGATAAAGAACTGAATGAAAACGTTGATATGGCAAATTATTTAAATCATTTGCCCGCAGGTTCACATGTTTTAGTTGACGATGCAATTGCTTTTCCCATCGTTGCTCATGCAGATAGTATTCAAAAGCTAACTTTGCCTTACCAGAGCGTATTTTTAAGCGCTATTGAAGCACCCGATAAATACGATAACTATATATTACTTGCAACCGAAAAAAATGAGGTTACAGGCTTTACTCAATTAAATAACAGGTATATACCCTTTATTAAAAAGGTCAACAGTGGTCTAAGAATCCACAGGGTTTATGAAACTGATAACTGGATATTGTATAATATATTTTATTAAGTCTTCTGTCCGCTGGGGCTCTGCGTCTCGAAAAGCGCCGTCAGGCGCTAAACATTGGTAGAAAAATTATAAAAAGGTTTTGCGTGCCGTACGTGACTATTATGGATCATGACTCAGTCCAAGAAAATTTCCAATTTTAATATGGTTTAATATGGCAAATTCGCGAGGGTGAAAGTTATATAACCAGACTGTGGTATGATGGCAATTCGATATTTCGCCCTTTCAGGGCTGTGCATATGGTTGTTATCTTTAACCACAGGACTTCGCCCTGGGTTATGTTATTAAGCCCGTTCAGGGCTGAAAAATATGGATCAAAGCCCTGAAGGGCTTAATATGTCGGCGATGGGTATAGCCCATCGAAACATAGGTGCATGAAACATAGTATGATGCAGCCCTGAAAGGGCTTAATATGTCGGCGATGGGCCCATCGAAACATATATGCATAAAACATAGCATGATGCAGCCCTGAAAGGGCTTAATATGTTGGCGATGAGCCCATCGAAACATATATGCATAAAACATAGCATGATGCAATTCGTCTCCGCAGTATCCTCTGCGAGAGATCCTGCCGGAACAGGTGAAAAGCGCCATTAGTGCTAAATATAGGCATGTGAAATTTTTTTCTGATTTATCAGCATTCGGTTTGTTGGTGACAACGCCAACTAAGGCCGAGCAGGGAATATTCAGTTCAAAACCGCGTTCATCATGAACGGAAATGAACGGTTTTTTGGAGTTAACAGGCATTTTTTTAGCAAATTTCGCGGTGAATTTGCTGCATTTTCTGCTTTTTTTGGTGCAATTTTTAGCACTTCTCCTCCAAATTCAGCAATTTATTAACTGAACCCAGGGAAATGTTTAATTCGCAGCTGATATTGCGCTGGCTTAGTCCTCTGGAAGAAAGTTCCTTTGCCTTTTTGGCCAATTGTTCTCGGTCTATTGTTGAGCGGTTATACCCATGCCTGCCATCGGTGCGCAGATGTGACTGCTCGGGACTGTAGCCTTCGAACTTAAAATGCAGGAAATTGCCGGGCTTTATGATGCGGCAAAGGCAAACCTTATCTTTGCCATAAACCTGCTGTGTATTGCGCTGCTTTATCTGTTTGAGATAGCACAGGCCGTTATCGGCATTGCTTTTGCCGATGGCGAAGGCGCTGTCGGCAAAGTTGATGAGCAGCTTGCTGCCATGCAGATCGTCGGCCAAGAGAGGGCGTGCTGAGTTATGACGTTTGGGTGTATGGGCAAGCACCAGTATGGAAAGCTTGTGGTCGGCCTTGAGGCTTTTGAGGTTATTCATGAGCCTGAGGGCCACGGAGGCGCTTTCGGTGCCACCGCGCAGACAGGTGATGTTATCGATAATGAGCACGCTGGCTTTAACCTGCCTGATCTTATGCTCCAGGCCCGCAATGAGGAAATCATCATAGCTGTAAAAATTACCGGGCACATCGGTTGCAGGGTTGAACTGTGCGCGTAAAAAATTACCAGGGAACTCATGGTTCCCTTCGGGATGACTGTAACGCTGGTAAAACTGCGTAGTGGTAAGCTCAAAATCGATATAAAGCACCTTTTCGGGTTTGGCATTGCAGGCAAAAGGGCCGGTTTCTTTTGCAAGGGCAATGTTGTTGCCAATCTGCACTGCCAATACGGATTTACCAGCATTGGAATCAGCAAACAACATGCACAGCTCGCCCTGGTACCAAAACTCACCGAAAAGCATTTTAGCTTCGGGCTCACGTTCTCCAAGCTCCATCCACCTGTTACCGGTAAATACGGTAAAAAGGGAACGGGGAGCATCAGGGTCTGGAGACGGCGCTTCCGGCCTCTTCCGTTTGGCAGGGCGATACTTTATACCGCGTGTTTCAGCGCGGATCTGTTCGATATACGAGGGCCGTTCTGGAGATGGTTGATCAGGAGACATTGGGTAATGGTGAGTGGTGAATAGATAGGGGGAAATTAATATCGAACCTGCCAGCCGGCAGGCAGGTAATGAATGTCGAATTTTGAACACCGAAGTACTTCATTACTCGATATTCAAAATTCGGTGTTCGATATTATTTAGCTGGTGATTGGTACAAGTGAATGAATGTGTATATGCCCAAATATAAGGTGTTGTGACGGCATACATGGTGGCAGCGTTTTGTCAGTAAATGACAATCGTCTGGGTAAGAGGAAAAATATCGACTTCTTAAATTTTAAAAAAATTCAAATACATGTAAATCAAGTATTAACATATTTTAATAGGCGTGTTCATTTGAAATGAACGTGAACGGTACTTTTTAGAGATCAGAGTTTGGAGATCAGAGATCAGTTTTGGGCGTTTCCAGAAGGCCCGCTTTTGAAAGCGTTAGATTTTATTTCAGGCTTTAATGACTTTTAGACTATAAAAAGAAAGCCCCTCACCGTTAGATGAAGGGCTACTTTAAGATTGGGCACCGACCTACTCTCCCACATTTTACTGCAGTACCATCGGCTCTGGCGGGCTTAACTTCTCTGTTCGGAATGGGAAGAGGTGGACACCGCCGATATAGGCACCTGAATTTCTTCAGACAGTCATTGTGTCATTAGGTCATTGCGTCATTTCTGACTTGCAATGCTTTTGAGCACGTTAACTTTTCTATATTTTATATTGTTGATCTGGTTTGTGGTTTGGGTTGCCTGGTTTGTGTTCTCACACGCCACCGGCCACACTTAACACACCACCGATAAACAATGACATATTATTGAAAGAAGTATTCGATTAAGAAAACAACAGCTTTGTTTTGTTGGGTGAGTGGTTGATTAGGTTGTTTGGGTGAATAGTTTTGCAACCATTCTCTTAATCAACTTATTTCACCACTCACCATTCATTACCTGCTATGAGAAAGCTTCGGATTATTAGTATTACTCGACTTTGATGTCACCACCTTTATATCTGTAA
>JAQBOA010000073.1 GCA_028288305.1 Mucilaginibacter sp. | reverse complement strand
AAAAGCTGGGCTACACAAGGTAAACATACCATCGAAATATCGCAGCATGCTTCCTCTCGGCTGATGCAAAGTTAAGAAGAATAGTTTTTTAATTTTATTTGTTTTTTATGATAGTACCTCGCGCCAGAGTGAGGCCTCAGACTCGCGCCAGGATGGGGGTAAAATATTAAACACCATAGCGGCATCCTACAAACAGAGGTGCATCCGGTACTTGGTGACAACACCAACAAGGGCGGAGTTAATGATTTATGGGTATAGTTATTTGATGGTATCCGAGTGATTCACTATATCCAACATCATATGAATCGTAGTCAAATTGATGCCCCCATAATTTAAGATTAGTATAGCCAGCGGCCTGTAATGCACTAATTAACTTTCTTTGAAACTCGAAAGATTCAGGATCGTCTGAAGCTCGCCAAACCGATGTTGGTTCATTTTTATTTGGAAAACGGGATTCTATTTCTTTGATAAGCTCTTTAGTGACCTCTCTTGGCGATGGTTTTTGGTTAATTTCAACCTTTGCGTAATCTCCAACTGCGCTTTGGCTTACTGTGGCATGCCTTAAGTCATACTTGCTCTTACTTGAACTATCATTTTTTTTAACTAATATTTGTACCACTGATAAATTATGTTTTGACTTTATATTTGATTTTTTTATAGGTATATTAATAAATGGCTTATCCTTCGTATAATTTTCTTTAACCGACTTTTTTGTAGTACCTAATGAACTAACAAGAGGTTTTTTGTTAGTAGAAATTGGCTTTACTTCAATTTCATTAGTAATATGAACCCAAAATAAAATAATAGAAATTACAATGATTAGGCTCAATATAGAAATCATTATTTTCTCGGCCAATGTTGTCATTTTATTAAATAAAAATGGCATTAAGAAAAATAATATAGTTGCCAAAAATGAATAAAATAAAATAGATATGGCTGGGTTGTGTATTGACATATCTTTTATATTATATAAAACATAACCAATAGACAATACATCAGCAAAAATAGAGAGCCATTTGAAAAAGCTCTGAATAGAAAATTTGGGCATGATTTTGGACTTAGTCCACTAATATAATAATTTATATTAACTGGTGTAAATATGTATATCATTGCCATTGGTTTTCTACAAACTGGTTGTCCCTATGGGACAAAAAACGGAATCGCTTCAAAAAGACGTGTGTGTTAGAATAAAACTATTTCAACTGCACATAATATTACTAATAAATTTAGTAAACTCAATTAATTTTTTACATTTGTACTATGCCCGCTAAACGCCATATCGTCCATATCGATCTTGATTCGTTCTTCGTATCGGTTGAGCGTAAGTTCGATCCGTCGCTTATTGGCAAACCTGTGCTCATTGGCGGTTCAGCGGATAGGGGGGTAGTGGCATCGTGCAGTTACGAAGCCCGTAAATTTGGTATTCATTCGGCCATGCCTATGAAGCAGGCCATGAAACTTTGCCCGCATGCTACAATTGTAAGGGGCGCACATGGCAGATATTCAGAAGCATCGCGCGAGGTAACGGAGATTATCCATAACGCCGTACCGCTTTACCAAAAAACGTCGATAGATGAATTTTATATAGATTATACCGGTATGGACCGCTTTCATAATTGTTACCAGCATGCTACCGAGCTGCGGCAAAAAATTATAAAAGATACAGGTTTGCCTATTTCGTTTGGCATGTCATCGTGCAAAACGGTATCGAAAATGGCAACTAACCAGGCCAAGCCAAATGGTCAGCTGCTGGTGCCTCATGGTATGGAAAAAGAGTTTTTAGCTCCATTGAACATCAGCAAAATACCCGGGTTAGGGGAAAGTACCAGCCAGAAGCTATACATGTACGGTATCGAGAAGATAGGCGATCTGCAAAAAGCCGATCTGCGTTTTTTAGAAGCTATTTTCGGTAAAATGGGGAGATACCTTTGGGAAAAGGCAAATGGCATTGATGATAGTGAAATAGTGCCAACATCTGAGCGTAAATCTATTTCAACCGAGCATACCTTTGATAGTAATATCGCCAATAAAAATATGATTGAGACCATCCTGGTATCAATGACCGAAGAGCTGGCATCTAAACTGAGAAAAGAAAATAAACTGGCATCGTGCCTGACAATAAAAGTGCGATATGCCAATTTCGAAACACATACCCAGCAGGAAAAAATAGCGCTCACCGCCGCAGAGCATATATTAATACCCGGTATAAAAAACCTGTTAAAAAAGGCATGGAACCAGCACCGGCCTATACGATTGATAGGAGTGAGGCTAAGTAACCTTTGCAGCGGAAGCTACCAGATTAACCTGTTTGAAGATAACGAAGAACGAATAAGACTTTACCAGGCCATGGATAAGATTAACTTTAAGTTTGGCGATAAAACCGTTTGCCGCGCAGCAGGAATGGAAATTGGCACCCGGAATTTTAATCCGTTTTTACGGGGATAGGTAGTTTAGGCGATTTACCCTCTTTGTCGATTTCGACAGAGAGGGTGGTCAAGCGAAGCAAAGACCGGGTGAGTCAACTAATGAAGCGACATTGGCGCTAATGCACTGGCGTCGCGACTCACCCCAGCATCGCTTCGCTTGCTGACCCTCTCTTTTGCAAGCAAAAAAGAAGGTAAAGAAAATGCAAAATCCGATAACTCCTACAAAAATATTGGCCTGTCTAATTTCATGGCTATCCTGTAAGCTGCATTCATTAACCCTACATGACTATAGGCCTGCGGAAAGTTCCCCCATTGGCTGCCATCATTCTCATCAACATCTTCGCTGAAAAGCAAAAGGTGATTTGAAAATTGCAACAGGTTTTCAAATTCACGCATGGCGTCGTCAACACGACCAACACTGGCAAGTGCCTCCACATACCAGAAAGCGCAAATCAGGAAAGTGGTTTTTGGCTTACCAAAGTCATCTTTATATAAATACCTGTAAAATAAGCCATTTGGCGCTTTTAACTCTTTCTCTAAAGCGATTAAATGATCCTTCGCACGGTCCGATTCCGGGTCGAGGTAGTTCATCATGATCAGCTGCAAAGTGCTTGCATCAAGGTTTGAACTCCCGGCAGAGTTGGTGTACACTTTTCTTTCAGCATCATAACAACTTTCAATATGCTCGGCAGCGCGGTTTTTTAGTGCTATTGCCTTATCAGTTAATGCCTGGTTATTTATGGTACGCGCCATTTTTTCGGCAGCCGAAGCGCCGGCCCACTGAAACAGGTTACTGTAGCAATGTATATTGGCCGTATTTCTGAATTCCCATATACCGGCATCTTTTTCATCAATAGTGCGTTCAATTTTACCGAGTAATGATTCTATCCATCGTACCGAATCTTTTCTTTCCGAAAATATAAACCGGTGATCGGTATATAATGGCAGCAGGGATATTAAAACCTGCCCATATATATCATTTTGAATATGTTCATAAGCCTGGTTGCCAACGCGTACAGGCTGATTACCCAAATAACCCTCCAGATCGGTTAAGATTTCTTCAACAAGCTTCTTTTTTCCTGTAATTCCATATAAAGGCTGATAGCGGGTATCCTCATTAAATGATATATCAGTAATATAACCAAAGTATTTTTCCATTTCTTCAAAATGGCCAATATGGTTTAGCGCAGTAATTACATAAAAGCTGTCACGCAGCCAGCAATAGCGGTAATCCCAATTTCTTCCGCTTCCCGGCGATTCCGGTAAACTGGTAGTGCTTGCCGCGATTATAGCCCCGGTATCTTCAAACTGGTGTATTTTTAAAGCCAGCGCCGATCTGATCACAAAAGGCTGATAAAATGTTGCTATTGATGAATGCTTTATCCAGGTTCGCCAATATTGGATGGTTTCCCGTAAAAAGCGTTCAGCAGTGCTTACAAGAGGTGCTTCAAGGGGCTCCCCATAAGTAAGCACCAGGTATTTATTTTCGTTTATCACAAATGACTGTTCATCAAATACATAGCTCACTGGTATATTTGTTGTCAGCCTTATATTTTCGTCCCCGCCTAAAAATTGTATATGATTGCTACCACGGTTAACCTTTAATTTTACATTTCCATAATCAGATACAGGTTCGCATTTTACAACCACTCTCGGCGAACCTTCAATCGGTTCAATTTTACGAATAAGCATTAACGCCTTGTAATAACGCTGGTGTTCATAAAACCTTGGAGCAAAATCGGTGACACGATATTTTTCACCGGTTGATATAGTTATTTCAGTTATTAATATATTAGTATTTTCCAAATAATACTGGTACGACGTATATTCATTATCTCCAGGTAAAATGGAAAAAATTCCGCCCTTTTTTTTATCAAGCAAACCGCCAAAAATAAAGGTGCTGTCAAACCGTGGCCAGCAAAGCCAGTCGATATTTGTATTTTTATTTACATGTGCTAAATAGGCGCAATTGCCAATTATGCCGGTGCTATAGGTGTGTTTTTCCATTTATTAGTTTTAAGTTCAGTATTAAAAGCCCAACAAACTTTTAATTATAATGTTGTTTCAATTTTTTATATATATAATAGATATAAATAGTAGTCTTTTTAAATAATTATTGAATTTATTAAACATTCAGTTTAACTTCGTATATAATTTCTTATAATAAATTAACCAATAAATATTAAAATCATGAGTTTACGATTAGGGGACAAAGCTCCAAACTTTAAAGCAAAAACATCCGAAGGTGAGATTGACTTTTATGAATACCTTGGTGATAGCTGGGGTGTGCTTTTTTCACATCCGGCCGATTATACACCAGTTTGTACTACTGAATTAGGTAAAACGGCATCGTTAAAAAGCGAATTTGATAAGCGTAATGTTAAGGTAATCGCGCTAAGCGTTGACTCTGTAGAGTCGCACAAAGGATGGATAAAAGACATTAATGAAACACAGAATGTAGAGGTTAATTTCCCCATAATTGGTGATGAAAACCGTGAAATTTCTCTTGCGTACGATATGATTCACCCCAATGCCTCGTTAACCGCTACTGTGCGTTCGTTATTTATTATCGCACCTGATAAAACTATTAAACTGATGATAACCTATCCTGCGTCTACAGGCAGAAACTTCCAGGAGATATTAAGGGTTATTGATTCTTTACAATTAACGGCTAATTATAGCGTGGCAACCCCGGCTGATTGGAAGGAAGGGGAGGACGTTGTGGTGATACCGGCTATTAAAACAGAAGATATTCCAGCCAAATTTCCGAAAGGTTTTACACAGGTTAAACCCTATTTACGATTAACTCCACAACCAAATAAATAATTTTATTTGGTTATTAATTATTTTATATATTTGAACAGATTGGTTTTTCTATATCTTTCTGATAATAATATTATTTATTATAGATTTATATAGGTTTTTAATCTGATAACAGAATTTTTTATACAACAAATATATTATTTATGAAAACTGGAAAGGTAAAATGGTTTAACACTCAAAAGGGTTATGGTTTTATTGTTACGGACGATGGAAAAGATCTTTTTGTGCACTTTAAGGATGTGCAAGGTGGAGTAAATGCAATTAAAGATAACGATAACGTTACATATGATGTAGAAGAAGGCAGAAAAGGCTTACAGGCAGTGAATGTAAAAAAAGCATAATAAAAGATAATTTCAAAAGAGGCCTCTGTATCCCAGAGGTCTTTTTTGTTTCAAAATATTGTATGGAGGCCGTACACCGCATCCCTGCATTTTAACCAATTGATGCGGTTATGAAAGGCCAACAAACTAAACTTACAAGAAACACCTTCTTTTTAGTCCTTGTAGCTTCCCTGGGCTATTTTGTTGATATCTATGACCTTATGATCTTTTCGATAGTAAGGGTCAAAAGCCTGCATGATATAGGTATTGCTGATGCAGATATTCGTTTAAAAGGCGTTTATGTTATCAATATGCAGATGTTCGGCCTCTTATTGGGCGGTATACTGTGGGGTATTTTAGGTGATAAACTTGGCCGTATCAAAGTATTATTTGGTTCTATTCTTTTATACTCCCTTGCAAATTTTGCTAATGGTATGGTGCATGATATTAATACTTATGCCATTATCCGTTTTATCGGCGGTATCGGGCTTGCCGGTGAATTGGGTGCAGGTGTTACCCTGGTGAGCGAGGCATTAAGTAAAGAAAAGAGGGGTTACGGTACCATGATCATTTCACTGGTTGGTCTTTTAGGTGCAGTTGTAGCGGGCGTGGCAGGTAAGTACGATTGGCGTACGGCTTACTACATCGGCGGTGCATTGGGTATTATGCTGCTCGCATTACGATTGGGAACTTTTGAATCGGGTTTGTATAAAGGTGTTGCTAAAACTAAAGTATCAAAAGGAAATATATTCATACTATTTAATAATAGAAAACGGTTTTTAAAATATCTCTGCTGTATTTTAATAGGAGCGCCGCTATGGTTTGTAGTTGGTATAATAATTACTTTGTCTCCCGAATTTACTAAAGCCTTAGGTACAAATGAAACTATCAGCGCAAGTACCGGCATTATTTATTTTTATACCGGCGCTTCAATAGGCAATATAATTGCATCAATTTTAGCGCAGGTTACAAAGTCACGAAAGTTAACGATGCTGATATTCCTGGTTTTAAATGCAATCAGTGTTTTAGTTTTTCTAAATGCCAAAGGTATAAGCAACCAGCAATTTATTCTGCTCAGTTTAATTATAGGCATTACAGGTGGTTACCTTGCTACCCTTGTAATTATTGCAACGGAACAGTTTGGCACTAACATAAGGGCTACGGTTACAACTACGGTTCCTAATTTTGTTAGAGGGACATTAATACCGATTAATGCCGCATTTAGTTTGCTTTTAATACATTTCGATATGATCCTGAGCGGTGTTATTTTGCTGATAGTTCTTACAGCAATAGCTCTGTTTGCCTTAAGTCAATTAAAAGAAAGCTTTAGCAAGGACCTGGACTATGTGGAAGTCATTTTGGAGACATGAGCCGTTATTTTTATTGTTTTATTAATCGGATTTCTTAATTTTCGCCCGTCAAATTAAGAATGTATAAGCGACCACAATTAATTAAAAAAATTATTCCCGCTTATTTATTCCCTTACATTAACAACCAAATATTTTTTTATGACTGATGCTGTTCCGGCTAAACTTACAAGAAATGCTGTTTTTTTAGTACTTGTTGCCTCTTTAGGCTATTTTGTAGATATATATGATTTATTAATTTTTTCGATAGTAAGAAAATCAAGTCTCCTTGACATAGGGGTCAAAGCCAATGATGTTCTTTCCAAAGGTCTGTTCATTATAAATGTGCAGATGTTTGGCCTTTTGCTGGGTGGAATATTATGGGGTGTTATCGGTGATAAGCTGGGACGAATTAAAGTATTATTCGGCTCCATATTACTATATTCAATAGCAAATTTTGCGAATGGCTTTGTTCATGATGTAAACACTTATGCAATAATTCGTTTTATAGCCGGTATCGGTCTCGCCGGAGAGTTAGGTGCAGGAATTACATTAGTTAGCGAAACATTAAGTAAAGAAAAAAGAGGTTATGGAACTACTATTGTAGCTGTAATCGGTTTGTTTGGTGCTGCTGCTGCGGTTATGGCAGCAAAATATGGCTGGCGTAATGCTTACTTTGTGGGTGGTGGTTTAGGAATTATTTTGCTTTTGCTCCGGTTAGGGACTTTTGAATCGGGAATGTTTAAAAATATTGAACAATCCGAGACTGTATCAAAGGGTAATTTTTTTATGTTATTTAATAATTGGGGCCGTTTCAAAAAGTATCTCTATTGCATTTTAATCGGGGCGCCTTTATGGTATGTTGTTGGGGTTTTGGTTACTTTATCGCCTGAATTTGGTAAAGCTTTAGGAGCTAAGGAAACATTAAACGCGGGAACCGGTATTTTATACACCTATATCGGTATATCAATCGGCGGCATATTTGCGGGTGTACTAGCACAAATCACCAGGTCGCGTAAGTTAACAATGCTCGTATTTTTAATACTGTCTGCAATAAGCGTTGTTGCTTATTTAAGCGCTTACGGTATAACAAACCAACAATTTATATGGCTTTGCTTTTTTATGGGCTGTGCCGTAGGCTATTGGGCAACCTTTATCACCATCGCTTCGGAGCAGTTTGGAACAAATATAAGGTCAACTGTTACTACAACCGTTCCCAACTTTGTACGTGGATCCTTAATTCCTATTAATTTAGCTTTTTCTGCATTAAAAGATAATTACGGCATGATAAATAGCGGCTACATCATGATGGCAATTTTAACCGTGGTTGCATTGTTTTCTTTAAGTCAGTTAAAGGAAACCTTTGGAAAAGATCTTAATTATATTGAGATATCGTAGACAAAGACAAATATTTTGAGTTTCAATATTCTTCAAAAACAATGTTATTTCGAACGATAGTGAGAAAACTTATACGATGTGCATAGTCCGTATGCAAAGTTGAATATTCATATTGTATAAGTTTTCTCCTCGTTCCTCGTCGAAATGACATTTTGTGTTTATGTTCTGATCAAAAAATCCGCAACTTTGCCGTGATGATAAGTAAAGAAAATATAGCTACCGGTTATCAACAGATTCAGGATGAGATTTGTGCAGCACTTGAATCTTTAGATGGTAAGGGCCATTTTGAAGAAGAAAAGTGGGAACGTGATGGCGGAGGTGGCGGCCGTACCCGGATTATTCAAAAAGGGAATATATTTGAAAAGGGAGGAGTTAATTTTTCTGCCGTCCACGGCCAGCTTCCTGAGTCTATAAAAAAGGCATTAAAAGTTGAACAGGATGATTTTTTTGCTACCGGTATATCAATAGTGATCCATCCAAACCATCCCATGGTCCCTATCATACATATGAATATCCGTTATTTTGAAATGCCGTCTTCATTTGGAGCAGGCAGTGAACCTGTAAGATGGTTTGGTGGCGGTATTGATTTAACCCCTCATTATGTTATTGCGGATGATGCCAGGTATTTTCATGCTTACTTAAAATCTGTTTGCGATAAATTTTATCCTGATTTTTACCATCGTTTTAAACTATGGGCGGATGATTATTTTTTTATCAAACACCGTAATGAAACAAGAGGGATAGGGGGTATTTTTTATGATCGTTTAACCGCAAGCGACGATTTGACCTGGGATGCTATTTTTGAATTTTCAAAAGCGTTGGGGCGTTCATTTATCCCCATTTATACTGAATTGGTTAACCGTAACCGTGAAAAGGAATTTACCGAAGAACAGCAATTTTGGCAATACCAGCGCCGGAGCAGATATACAGAATTTAACTTGGTTTATGATGCAGGTACTAAGTTTGGTTTAGAAACCAATGGCCGTATTGAATCCATATTAATGAGCTTGCCACCAACCGCTAAATGGGTTTATAATTACAAGGCTGAGCCCGGCAGTGAGGAAGAACAAACATTGTCTTTATTAAAAAAGGGGATTAACTGGGTTTAGAAAATTGAAAAGCTATATCATTTCGACCAGGAAAGAGGAGAAATAACATGGGAATCACTTTCTATAAAATATAACTGCTATGAAGAAAATAGGTATTTTTTTTATGTCGTTGTTATTATCTTCATTTCAAACTACAACTACTCTTAAAGGCACCTGGAAATTTGTTGGCGGCATTTATAATGGTAAAAAAGAAGGTCAGCCAACTGAATATACCTTACAAAGAAAATATGACGCGGTACATTACGAAGCCTTCATAATTGAAAAAAGTTATAAACCCGAAAAATATGAAACCGGGGATTATTCCCTGAAAGGTGACTCTTGTATTGATACAGAAACTTTTAGCAGTCAGCCTTCAAAAATTACAAATATTCCTGTTCATTATTTGTTTTCCTTAAATAAGGATACGCTTACTTTAAAGGGAACCCTGCCAACAGGAATAACGGTAGAGGAGCATTGGAAGAGAATAAAGTGAGTCCGAAAGATCGAAAGTACAAAGTACTAATTGAGAAAGCTGTGGACTTGGTTAGAAAATCCTTTTAGCCAAATTCCATTCCAGACTTCCGGACTTTCTGACTTACAGACTTCCGGACTTTCTTCCCATAATTGTTACTAAAAATGGCTTGGAAAACAAACAATTTTCATAACTTCGCGGGTCGTTTAAAAAAAATTTTTAACGGACAATCACAGAGAAGATTCCACAAGAAATAAAATGGCCGAAGAAACAGGAAACGGAAACATACCACCAGAAGACAGAATAATTTCGATAAATATTGATGAAGAGATGCGATCAGCCTACATTGATTACTCAATGTCGGTTATCGTTTCAAGGGCATTGCCCGATGTACGCGATGGTTTAAAACCGGTACATAGACGTGTACTTTATGGCATGCTGGATCTTGGTTTAAATAACAACAAACCTTATAAAAAATCTGCCCGTATAGTGGGAGAGGTGCTGGGTAAATATCACCCTCATGGCGATACATCTGTGTATGACGCTATGGTTCGCATGGCCCAGGAATGGAGCCTCCGATACCCGATGGTTGAGGGCCAGGGCAACTACGGATCAATTGACGGCGACCAACCAGCGGCAATGCGGTATACAGAGGCAAGGCTTGAAAAAATAGCAGAGGAAATGTTGGCTGACATCAATAAAGATACTATTGATTTTCAACTTAATTTCGACGATTCGCTTCAGGAACCAACTGTTTTACCGGCTAAGTTCCCTAACCTGCTGGTAAATGGTGCATCAGGCATCGCGGTTGGTATGGCCACTAATATGGCCCCTCATAATTTGACGGAAGTTATTAACGCAACCTTAGCATTGATTGATAACCGTCAGATTGAAATACCTGAATTGATGACCCATATAAAAGGTCCTGATTTTCCTACAGGTGGTATAATTTATGGATTTGAAGGAGCGCGCCAGGCTTTTGAAACCGGAAGGGGCAGAATAATAATAAGGTCAAGGGCCGAAATAGAGGTTCATGGTAATCACGAACGGATCATTGTAAGTGAAGTACCCTACCAGATAAATAAAGCGCTGATGATTGAGCGCACTGCCGAGCTGGTAAATGATAAAAAACTAGAGGGTATTTCAGCAATCAGAGATGAATCTAACAGGGAAGGTATACGTGTTGTTTACGAAATAAAAAGGGATGCCAATGCAGCTATTGTACTTAATAATTTGTTTAAGTACACAGCGCTGCAAACTTCATTCAGCATAAATAATATAGCGCTGGTACATGGCAGGCCTATGCTGCTAAACCTGAAGGATCTGATCCATCACTTTGTAGAACACCGGCATGAGGTTGTTATCCGGCGTACAAAATTTGAACTTTCTGAGGCTCAAAAGCGGGCTCATATTTTAGAAGGTTTGCTCATCGCATTGGATCACCTGGATGAAGTGATCAGGTTAATCCGCGCTTCTAATACCCCTGATGATGCAAGAGAGGGTTTAATTACCCAATTTGGGTTAACTGACATCCAGGCCCGGGCCATTTTGGATATGACTTTAAGACGGTTAACCGGACTTGAACGTGACAAAATCAAAGATGAGTATGAAAGCCTGATGAAATTAATTGACTATTTGAACACTATCCTGGGTGACGAGGGGTTAAGAATGCAGATCATTAAAGACGAATTGATAGAGATCAGGGATAAATATGGTGATGAACGTAAAACCGAAATGATCCATTCATCTGCAGAAATGCAAACTGAAGACTTTATTGAGGACGAAGATGTAGTTATTACAATTTCGCGCGAAGGCTATATTAAACGGACACCGTTAACAGAATATCGCAGGCAGGGCAGAGGCGGCAAGGGAGCAATCGGCAGCAACAGCCGTGATGCCGACTTTATTGAGCATTTGCTTATTGCCTCTAACCATAATTATATGCTCTTTTTCACTGAATCGGGGCAATGCTTCTGGTTAAGGGTATTTGAAATTCCTGAAGGAACACGTACCTCAAAAGGCAGGGCTATTCAGAACATTATAAATATTCCTAAAGAGGAAAACATAAAAGCCTATATCAAGCTTATAAATTTAAAGGATAAAGAATATCTCGAAAATAACTTTATTATTATGTGTACCCGCAAAGGTACTATTAAGAAAACCTCGCTTGAGGCTTATTCACGTCCGCGTGCAAATGGAATAAACGCAATAAATATTAATGACGGTGATTCATTGCTGGAAGCTAATTTAACCAGTGGAAGCAGTGAAATTGTGATGGCATTAAAATCAGGCCGTGCTATACGTTTTAACGAATCGAAAGTGAGGCCTATGGGTCGTACTGCAACCGGTGTAAGGGGTATAACGCTTGAGGATGAACAGGATGAAGTTGTTGGTATGATAAGTATTGATAACCCTGAAACCACAGTTTTGGTAGTTTCTGAAAAGGGTTATGGAAAACGTACTGATATTGATGACTACCGGGTAACAAACCGTGGCGGAAAAGGTGTTAAAACTTTAAACGTTACTGATAAAACCGGAAAACTTATTGCTATTAAGGGTGTTACTGATAAAGAGGACTTGATGATCATCAATAAATCAGGTATTATAATAAGAATAGCGGTTAGTGAGTTAAGAACAATGGGAAGGGCTACACAGGGAGTGAGATTAATTACGCTAAAAGAAAATGATGAAATTGCATCAGTTGCAAAAATTGAGCATGATGAAGAAGATGATAAGGATATTGAAGATGTTGAAAACAACGATACAGAATCAACAGACAATATTGCTGATGATACAAATGAATAACCAATGCAAGTCCGTAAAGTTATATTAGCGGTTTTAATAGTATTGTTTACCACGCCTGCTGCCATATGTCAACCAGAGGCTCTTAAAAGCGTGGTAAACAATCTTGCTTTTTATAAACAAAAAAAGGATCTTAAATATTTAGCGAGCGCAAAAAAATCCATAGATAGTTTATTTACAACTCACGCCGATTCTCTGAATCTGGAAAAAAATATTTACAGATCCGTTGTATATTCCAGCATTTTATATTTTGATACATTAAATAAGCTCAACCAATCTGCTGCATTATTTAAACAAACCGCCGATTTGGTTGATAAGCTTAGTGTGGATAGAAATATTTACAGGTTTCCAGTGGAAATGGATTATTCCAGGCGATGTTTGGCGAATATATATATAAGCAAAGCATTTGTGTATGTTAATAATTCAGACTTTATTAACGCCCTGCAATTATTTCAGAATGCTGAAAAATATGTTCCCTTATTCAAACCAATACATGCTTACATAGCTTATTCAAATGTTAAACTTGGTAATTTGCATGCAGCCGCAAAATATTATACTGATTTAATTAATGGGGATAGTACAAAAACTGAATATGTAGAAGCCGCCTCAAATATTTATAAATCAATAGGAGATACGATAACAGCTCTTGACATACTGAAAAAAGGGCGAAAAATATTTCCCAACGACAGGTCCTTACTAATTGATGAGGCAAATATTTATAATAACAAAAAGGATTATCGGTCACTTTCTGTTTTATTGCCTGCATTGCTTGATATTAATACCTATAATGCTGATATTGCGTTTGTAGCTGCCAATTGTTACGACAATTTAAACCAGTATGATAAAGCTGAATCACTATACTTGCGGACAATAGAATTAAACAGTTCTGCTTATGATCCTGTATTTGACCTGGGTTTACTATATTTAAAACAAGGCAAAATAAAACAGGAAAATGCAGATAATGACCCAAATACTGAACGTGCGGTACAATGGCTTAAAAAAGCAAATGAAATATCGCCAAATAACATTAATTGCTTAAAGGCATTACAATTGGCTTATATACAAACTGGTAATAAAAACCAAATAAACAGGATAAATAATCAAATAAAACAGTTAACCAATCAATAATATATCATGAAAATCAAACTTTTGATGGCACTTCTTTTTTGTTTAGTTTCAACAGTAACTTTTGCACAAAAAGGAGAATTGAATAACGCACAAAGCGGATATGACGAATATGTGGTATCGAGTGCTAACGGGCAAAAAATTCCGGCATTAATGGTAAAAGCTAATGCAAGTCTCGACAATGCCAAAACCTCTATTGATAAAGCATCAACTAATCAAAAAACTGCGGAATTACCGCTTACTTATGCTTTAAAAGGAGCCATTTATGCTGCTCTGGCAGTGAGAGATACCGTTCCGGCTACTTCCGCGCCATTATTTTCTACAGCTGCAGAGGCAATTAAAAAAGCAAAAGAGCTGGATACAAAAGGCGAAAATAAAAAGCTTATAGATAATACTGACCGGTATTTAGCACAGTATAAATTATCACAAGGGGTAAAGGAATATCAAGATCATAAATACGATCAGGCTTATACTTCATTTGATTTTTATCGCCAGGTTTTACCTGATGATACCAATGCCATATATTTTACCGCCCTTGCGGCAGCAAATGCAGCCATTAAAGAGCCAAAGTATTACCCACTTGCTATTACTAACTATAATAGACTGGTAAATACTAAATATTCAGGGAATGCCAAGGCTTATCTTGATTTATCAAGTTTATATTTAATTTCAAAAGATACTGTAGGCGCTTTAAAAGCTGCTGGTGAAGGGGTTGCAAAATATCCGTTAAACTCTGAACTGAGAAAAAGGGAAATAGAAATTGCTTTACAAACAGGCAAACAAGCTGATATTTTAGGGAAAATTGAAAGTGCGATTACAAACGACCCTAAAAATAAAACATTATATTATTACGCAGGTTTAACTTATTCACAAATTGCAGATGCTGCTAATGCAAATTCTCAAAAAGCAAAGGATGCGGCGAGTGCAAATAAACTACATCAAACTGCCCTGGATAACTATGCTAAAGCAGCTGATATGTATAAAAAGGCTATCGCGATAGATCCTGATTATTTTGAAGCAAACCTAAATTTAGGTTATGCTTTAGTTAGACCGGCAATTGACGCTTATAACGCTGCCAATAAATTACCTGCCAATAAACAAAAAGAATATGATGATGCGATAGCTAAGGCAGGCGTTCAATTTGATACCGCCAAACCATATTTATTAAAAGCTGTTGAATTAAATCCAAAATCTGTCGATGCTTTAACAAACTTGTTAAGCTATTACAAGGGTAAAAAAGATAATGCCAACGCAGCAAAAATAAAACAACAAATTGATGCTTTGAAATAGCAATATAAAATGCGAGTAGAAAGGGTGGCTGAAGTCACCCTTTCTTTAATCAATTATACTTAACATAATGTTAATTATGAGAATATTAATACTTACTTAAAATGTATAATGTCAGCATCATTTCATCTTATTCATAATTATAAACTAATGCACAAAACATCGTTAAACTTGTTGTTTATATAAAGAAAATTAGAGGTTATCATCATGGATCTTAAAATAAAAAACAAATTAGCATTAGTTACCGGCTCAACAGCTGGTATTGGTTTCGCAATAGCAAAATCCCTGGCAAATGAAGGCGCCGCAGTAATTGTTAATGGCCGTACTGCTGAAAGGGTTAACCAGGCCGTTGAAAAAATCAAAAATGAAACAGGCAATACAAATATTAAAGGAATAGCCGCTGATTTTGCTGACAAAAGGCAAATTGAACAATTAATTAGCCAGTTGCCGGAAGTAGATATTCTGATTAATAATGTCGGTATTTTTGAACCAAAACCATTCAAAGATATTACTGATGAGGATTGGATAAAATTTTTCGAAGTAAATGTACTAAGCGGTATACGTTTGTCAAGGGTTTACTTTGATAGCATGATTAAGAAAAACTGGGGACGTATTATATTTATTTCAAGTGAATCAGCCATACAAATACCTGAAGAAATGATTCATTACGGAATGACCAAAACGGCACAAGTCTCAGTTTCGCGGGGATTAGCCGAATTAACCAAAGGCACTGGTGTAACAGTAAATACTGTATTGCCCGGACCTACATTGTCTGAAGGTGTTGGGGGTTTCCTTAAGGATTTGGCTAAAGTAAAAGGTAAAACTGTAGAAGAAATTGAAAAAGATTTCTTTCGGAATACAAGGGCTACCTCTATCCTTCAACGCTTTATAGAACCTGATGAAATTGCTTCTTTAGTTACTTTTTTATCAAGTGATTTATCAATAGCTACCAACGGTGCGTTGTTGCGTGCTGATGGAGGGGTTGTTAAAAGCGCTTTTTAATATAATTATCAAATTTATTTTTATATTTAAAAAACAAATGCCCGGTTAACGAATGGGCATTTGTTTTATTAATGTTTCGCGGTATCCCTTTTTGCAGTATCAGGCGTTGACGTGGGATTATTCATTTTGCTGAATCCTTCATTTTAGCTGAAGAATCTGAACTATTGGTCGCATTCTTTTGAGAACTACAACCAACTGCGATTGATCCAAAAATGGCCGCGACCAATACAAGATTTAAAATTTGCTTTTTCATAGGATGTTTTGATTTAATAGATAATTTTTAAACAATTTCTTAATTGTTTAAAAATTAATACTCAAATTATTAAATATATATTATATATATTAACCATTAGATTATACATAACATTAATTTGGATGCTTTAAGCATTATACTTTCTTTTAAATAAATAAACTTTAAATAAAGAAATTGATACCATTATTACAAGATATAGCAAATACAAGTTACCTATAATGAGAAAAAGTGAAGTCGAACCAAATTCAGTTAGTTCCGTCCTTAATTATGAAGCTCCGAAACCAGGATTATTAAGCAGCCAAGTTTATGAACCCAACAACACTTCAGAAGATTCTATATTATTTTGGAAAAAGCAGTTAGATAACGTCTCCCCTCTTTTAGCATTACCTGCTGATTTTCAAAGGTCGGCAGCAACCTCAAATCAGATTAATCATGTTTTCTTTTCATTTTCAACTTCATGTTCGGATGCGCTTAAACAGTTAAATAATCAACTTGATTCCAACCTTTTTACCATATTGCTCACTGCTTATAACACACTTTTATTTAGATATACTAAACAAGAAGATATTGTAATAGGATTGCCAACTATCAGAAATATTTTTAATGAGGTAGGAGAACCAGCGGATAGCCTCTTCAATACAAAGCTTTTCCGAACAAACTTATCAGGTAATCCTCCTTTCAATGAATTACTTAAACTTGTTCAGCAGACAGTTTTAACAATTGACAAATATAAAGGTGTGCCCTTTGAAACTTTGGAAAGAGTTATGAAGTTAGAATTGGGGACTAATTATACTGGTTTATACAATGTAATGTTTTCATACAGAAAGACCAGGTTTGAAAATAATGAAATTAATGATATTGCAGAAAATATAATCTTACCGGAAAACTATACAAACAATATTGACTTGGCGCTTTCTGTAATGGAAACAAACCAGGGATTAAAAGGAGTTTGGACATATAATTCAGAATTATTTAAAGCTGCAACTATTAAACAAATTTCAAATCATTTTGAAGTTTTATTGGAGGCCATAGCCCCAAATCCATTGCAAACTATAGCTCAACTGAAGGTCCTCATTGATGCTGAACAGTCGTTAACTTCTGAATTGAACAGCTCCAAGTATGCAGCGCCCCGTAATGAAACAGAAACTGCACTGGCAGACATTTGGCAAGAGGTGCTTTGGATGGACCGGGTAAGTATAAACGATAACTTCTTTGAACTGGGAGGATGTTCAATAGATGTTGTAAAAATGTTTCAAAAAATTAAAGAGAAATTTCATAAAGACCTTCCGCCTTCTATTATATTTAAAACCCAGACTATTTGTCAATTGGCTGTCCAAATAAAAGTAACAAAAGGAGCATCATCATTGTCTTCATCTCTTATCCCGATTCAGCCAAATGGGTTAAAAACTCCTTTATTCGCTGTTCACGCCGACTATGGAAATATACTTTTTTATGGAAATCTTTCTTTATGCTTAGGTATAGATCAGCCATTTTATGGTCTTCAGGCTAAAGGGGTAAATGGAATGGAGTTTCCTTATTCCCAGATGGAACAGATGGCAAGTTACTATGTAAGCGAAATCCGCAAAGTACAGCCCGAAGGACCGTATTATCTTGCTGGTTATTGTTTGGGCGCCCAAATTGCTTTTGAAATGGCGCAACAATTAACACATCAGGGTCTGGAAGTAGCGCTGCTTGCTAATTTTAATGGTAACGCTTCTACCTATTACCAGCGCCCCGCTTCTAATATTAATGCTAATCAAACATCTCAAAGGAGAGTTGTAAAAGAGTCTTATCGTGTAAATAACATTTCAGAGCTACGTTTAAAGGAAAAACTTTCATTGACTATTTCTCAGAAATTTATAATACGAGTTTTTCATATGTTAGAAAGACTTTATTTATTATTACGATCTAAATTATACGAATCATTATTTAAATTTTATCGTTTTTGTAATCAAAAAGTGCCTGGAACAATTGCAAGAAATTATGTCGATATTAAACTCAACATGTTGCAATTTAATTACAAACCAAAACCATATTCAGGCTCAATGATCATCTTTAGATCGCCAGGAAAATATAAAGATCAATATTTAGGCTGGCAGAGCCTAGTGAAAGGTGAAATAAAAACATTTGATATTCTGGGTTTGCATTTAAACCGAAAAGATATAATGAACCGGCCCTATGTTCAATTTTTAGCTGAAGAACTTAAAAAAAATTTAGACAAATAGTATGTCTTTATTATACTTTCATATCCACTATTTTCGCAATAAAATGATTGTGAAATAAATGGATCATTTAACCTGCCTATTTTTCACTCATATCTTTGTCCAGCTAATAACCAAGTTTTGTGAGAAACTTAAAAGTGTTTTTATAAAAAAATTAACTTTTTTATAAAAATACTTTTACACTAAAAATTTTCCAATTATTTATAATTATTTCTCAAAAATAAATTATAAATAATAAAATATACATATATTTAACCATTGGATTATTATGATATTCTAATGGTATTTAGAAAAATGTACCTTTTCTTTTAAGTAAGAATTCATAAAAAACAAGACAGCTATCCCATTGTTGTAGAACAAAAAACCAATTATTAAATAATATTATTATGAGAAAAAGTGAAGTGGAACCTGGCTCCGCTAATTCTTCAGTAAATTATGAAGTAAGTTATGAAACTTCAAAATCCGTATTGGCAATTAAGCAAGTTAATGAACTTGAAGGCACAATTGAAGATCCGGTTTCATTTTGGAAACAAGAATTAAACATTACATCTCCCTTTTTAGATTTACCTGTTGACTTTACAAGGTCATCATCGACTTCAAATCAGATAAATCATGTTTTCTTTTCACTTTCTGCCTCATGCTGGGACGCACTTAAACAATTAAACGATCAACTTGATACCAACCTTTTTACTATATTACTTGCAGCTTATAACACTCTTTTATTCAGATATACCAAACAGGAGGATATTATAGTAGGGTTCCCCTCCCTTGAAAATAATTTAGATAAGAAAGGAGAATCAAAGGATACCCGCCTTAATACAAAACTTCTTCGGGCTAATTTATCAGGTAATCCCTCGTTCAATGAGTTACTTAAACGTGTTCAGCAAACATTTTTAATAGCAGATAAACACAAAGGTGTGTCCTATGCAACTTTGGAAAAAGCTATGAAGTTAGAATTGGGGGTTAATTATACCTGTTTGTACAATGTAATATTTTCGTACAGGAATACAGGAGTCGAAAATAATGAAATTAATGACCTAGCAGAAAATACAAACTTACCGGAAAACTACACCAATAATGTTGATTTAGCGCTTTCTGTAAAGGAAACAAAACAGGGACTAAAAGGAGTTTGGACATATAATTCGGATTTATTTGAAGCTGCGACTATTAAACGGATTGCAAAGCATTTTGAAGTATTATTGGAAGCCGTATCTGTTAACCCCCAGCAAACTATATCTCAATTACAATTCCTTACTGACAGAGAGTGTCATCAATTAACTAAAGAATGGAACATTTCGAAAATAAATTATCCCTTCGACAAATGTATCCATGAATTATTTGAGGAACAGGCAAAAAAAACCCCGAATGCCAAAGCACTCATATTTGACAAAAAGGAATTGACCTATCGAGAGCTGAACGAACGCTCGAACCAACTTGCCCGTTACCTGCGCAGCAAAGGTGTTAAGCCGGAAACACTGGTACCTTTATGCATCGGCCGCTCCCTTGAAATGATAGTAGGAATATTGGCTATACTTAAAGCAGGCGGAGCCTATGTGCCCATAGATCCGAACTATCCGGCTGAAAGAATAGCCTATTTGCTGGAAGACACAAAGGCATCCTTAGTTGTTTGCAATCATGAAAGCAAAATGCAATTAAGAGCTTTTGAGAATATTGAGATGGTGGAGATAGGCGGCGAGGACGGGCTCCTGAAAAACCTCCCGGTAAATAATTTAAACGTTGATCTTTCTGGGGGTAAGCTTGCTTATATTATATATACTTCGGGTACTACGGGGAAGCCTAAAGGTGTAATGATTGAACATAAGCCGCTTTTAGACCATTGTTTTGGTATAATTGAAAGCGCCAATTTAAAAGCCTGTAAATCGTTTGCCCTTTTTTCACCATTGGTATTTGATGCCGGACATTCTATTATTCATTCTTGTTTTATCCTCGGGGCTTCACTTCATGTTTTGCCGGAACAATTAATCATGAACAGTGAAAAGGCTGAGACTTATATTAATAACAATTCTATTGACTGTGTCAAAATTGTCCCTTCGTTATGGCTCACTTACGCGAATTTACAAAGGGTAGTATTACCTAAAAGGGTTGTGATATTTGGAGGCGAGGCTTTTCCCTTAAGCATTCTGAGGTATTTAAAGAATGCGAACTATGTGCAAAAATTAAACTACGGTGGAGAAATATATAATCATTATGGCCCGACTGAAGTAACGATAGGAAAGTGTATTTATAAAGTAAATCTGAATAAAACATATACCACAGTCCCGATCGGAAAACCGTTTTCAAATACACAATTTTACGTTCTTGACGATAACCTTCAATTGGTACCGGTTGGCGTTGAGGGTGAACTGTATATAGCAGGAGATGGTTTGGCGCGCGGCTATTTGAACAACCCCAACATAACAGCCGAAAAATTTGTATTTAATCCTTTTGCTAATAGCCCCACTGCCAGAATGTATAAAACAGGAGATAAGGTGAGATGGCTTTCCGACGGCAATATTGAATACAGGGGCCGTTTGGATGAGCAGGTAAAAATACAGGGGTATCGGATTGAACTGGGGGAAATAGAGCATGCATTATTACAAAGTGGACTTGTAAGTCAGGTCGCAGTGCTTGCCAATACCGATAAAAAAGGCAAAAAATTATTAGCGGCATATATTGTGCCTGCTAAACCGTTTACTAACGAAGCGTTAAAAGCTGTCTTGCGCAAAAAGCTGCCGGAATATATGGTCCCGGTTAGGTATATTGAACTTGAATGTTTGCCACTAACCCGCAACGGAAAAATAGACAAAAAAGCATTAGAAAACTTAGCCGAGACAGACGAAAAATACATTGCCCCTAGTGATGACACAGAGGTCGAATTGGCTTCAATATTGCGAGATTTGCTAAATATTGAGAAAATAAGTATCCATGATAATTTTTTTGAGCTTGGTGGAAATTCCATTATTGCGGTCGTTTTATTTGCAAGAATTAAAAAGAAATTTCATAAAGATTTTCCTCTGGCTACGATCTTTGAGACTCCGACGATTCATCAGCTGGCCCTTGCTTTAAAAGCAACGACTGACACATTATCGTTGCTATCCACTATTGTTCCAATCCAGCCAAATGGTTCAAAAACTCCGCTATTTTGTATTCATGCAGGTCGCGGAGATGTACTTTTTTATGGAAACCTTTCCCTGCGTTTAGGCGCTGACCAGCCATTTTATGGCATACAGGCAAAGGGAATAAATGGTATTGAGCGCCCGATTTTACAAATGGAGCAAATGGCCGCGTATTATATTAACGAACTCCGTAAAGTTCAGCCTGAGGGTCCTTATTATCTCGGCGGCTATTGTTTTGGCGCCCAAATAGCCTTTGAAATGGCACAGCAGCTAACGCGACAAGGACAGAAAGTAGCATTGCTTGCCAGTTTCAACGGCATATCCCAGTTTTATCGCCGGCAGGCTAATGTCAACAATATTGGGGTTGACAAAACACCTAAAGGAGTACTTGCAAAAGTATTATTTCATTTTAATAAAATCATGCAATTGAGATTAAAGGAAAAAATCTTATATATTCCAAAAAAAATTAAGAACCTGGCTCTGCATAAATATCGAAGATGGCATTATTTTATGAGAACTAAAGTAAATGCAATCCTATTCAATTTTTATCTTGTTTGTAAACAAAAAGTACCTGGAAGAATCGCGAGATTTCACGTTATGCGGACCGTCGATTTCGCGCAATCCGGTTACAGACCAACGGCTTACCAAGGATCAATGGTCATTTTTAGGTCGCCCGGTATATATACAGATCCTTATTTAGGTTGGCAGGGCCTTGCGAATGAAATACAAACATTCGATATTCCCGGCATGCATGAATGGCGCAGGCATATTTTGAGCGAGCCACATGTTCAATTTTTGGCAAAGGAGCTTAAAAACTTTTTAGATAATTAGAGAACGCTATAAGTTATCGGTACCTCTGCAATATTTCACTTCATTTCAATTCTTTCAGGGAATTTTCTGATATTTACCCCTTATGGTAGTATCAGAAAGAGTTGCGAAATGGGCTGTGCGCCTCTACCCTCCCCTATTTTTTCAACGCATTTGGGTAATCAGTATTGAGCAAGGATTTCGTGGTGTTCATGTTAAGATCAATAAAAGCTTTTTAAATAAAAACTTTAATAATTCCATTTTTGGCGGCACTATATTTTCTGCAGCAGACCCTTTCTATCCTCTTCTTTTTCACCAGCTATTAAGTCATAAAAAATATCAAATAATAGCCTGGTCAAAATCATCAGAGATCCAATTTCTTAAACCTTGCAAAACAGATATGCATTTTAAAATTAATATTACTGATGAGGAGATTGCAGACTGTGAGCATATGCTGAATATATTTGGTAAATATATGAAGACCCATTCAATCGATATTTATGATAAAAAAGGGGAATTATGTGTATCGGTATTGAATGAAGTATATGTGCGGAATTTAAATCATGCTGATAACAAAGTTGACGAATTAGTCCTTTAACCCAACTTATCCAATTGAAAAATAGATGCGCGTTATTATGAATGATAATTATTTTCAGAGTAAGGGATTTCTTATATCAGCTGATCGAAATTTGCTTGATATCGGAATGATTTATAAATATTTAAATGAAGATTCATATTGGGCACAGGGCATACCCCTGGAAATACTTAAAAAAGGCATTGAAAACTCTCTTTGCTTTGGAGTATACCACTATGATA
>JAQBOA010000057.1 GCA_028288305.1 Mucilaginibacter sp. | reverse complement strand
TTACACCTTTTTTTTGTAAGTAATGCGCCAGCTGGTTTGATCGTTTGTTCAGCTCACTATAGGTGAGTTCTTTGTCTTCAAATACTACTGCTGTTGCATCCGGGTTCTTTGCTGCCTGTTCTTCGATCAGGCTAACGATGATTGTATCCTTTGGATAAGCTGTCTCTGTATCGTTGAATTCGTGTAATATCTGTTCGCTTTCCTGTTGAGGTAGAATGGCTACGCCATCGATGCGCTGATCCAACCTTCCGGCAAATTGACCTATAATAAATAAAACACGATGTGCTAACAGCGCTATTTCTTCCGCATTAAAATACTCAAAACCATATTGAATCTGTAACTGCAGGGCTTGTTGCTTGCCATAGTCCCGCCAGCACAATTGCAAGGGATTACGTTCACCTTCATTGGCTAAACGGATGATGTCTGCTGCGATCTCCTGCCCGAAATTTAGCTCGAAGTTCAGCGGCTCATAGTTGACCAGCACCTCCGTTAAATAGTCTTCTGAGGAATTGATCTTCAGGTCCCTGCTTAAATCTCCGATCAGGTAATTCTGATGCCGGTAATCGCTCCTTTGTGAACCGGAAATATCTTTAAGAAGATCAGCCAAGGTTTGTTCCTTGTCGTAGTGTCCTTTGAATGGCAGGATACCACTGAACATACCCATTGTATTTCTTAGTTGCCTGGAACCACGTTTATGAATTGGGGTACCAAAAATAAATTCTGTACTGGTGGAAGTTTTACCAAAATAAATAAGCAATGCCGCTATGGTCAACTGCTGCAAACCGGCTTTAGAGTCAAGCTGTATCTCTTCCAGCAGGCTTCGCTGACCTTCGTTTAAGTTAAGACTATAGGTAGTCCCTATCTTACCTTTGGCAACATAAGCAGCTTGCTTTTTTTGAAGAAGTTTTCCCGGTTTAACCGGGATTTTCTCTTTCCAATAGTTCCCGTCTTCCTGGTAAGCGGAAGAATGATAATATTCATTCGCATTGACGGTGGCTTCATGGTACAGCGGATAATTGAACAGTAGTTCTTCCCCAGTTAATAAAGCCGTATATTTCTTGGCAAGAAATTGGACATAGGTGATAAACCCATATCCATCCGTGATTAAATGATGGTACTTACCAAAAAACCAATATTCCTGCTCCGTAATTTTGATTAAATACTGTTCGAAGGGCAAAGCCTCCCTTTTTAATTGGAAAGGAATATTGAACCGGTCCTGCATCCAGTCCCGCGCATACTGAGCCGGGTCTTCGTGGACAGTGAAATCCAATTCGGTTAAACCGGTTGTATTAAAAACACTATCGTATTGATAAAGAAAATCCGACTCCTCCAGATCAAACCGCATTTTAAATGCATCGAATAACTGCGGCGCTGTATTTATCGCTTCATGAAACTTTTCCTTACTTAAATCGCCCTTTAATATAATATAACCCCCAATATTATATAGAGGGCTGTCTATATTTAAAAGTTGATCTATATATATATCCTGCTGCGCGGGATGTAACGGCATATAGAGTTTAGTCATACTAATGGGTGTTAATCCACGCTAAAATAGTTGCTGAGCCAGAACTCACTTTTTAAATAATAAAAGCATTATTATAAATAAAAACGAACCTAAATTTCTCTTTGAAAGGATGTAAAACTCGAATTCAATTTCATATACATTTAACTGCGTTTTAATATCTCAACGACCTCTGACTTAGTAGTTAGACTTTTCTAAAAACTTCTATAAATAATAATTTCATTTTAAACAAATATGGAAAGACACAAAAAAAACAACAAGTAAATAGAAAATCAACTACTTTGAATTAATAACAAAAGGGACCGCGGGGTAAATTGGTCTAGATATATTATTGCAGTAAATATAATAAATTTTACTAATAATTAAAAAAAAGGGAAATTTTTGCTTTATACAAAATTGAAATTTGTTGAGCATTTTTTGGATTAAGGTGTTTAGCTTTATTTTATATCTCAATCCGCCAGGATAAGTATCTTCCTCCTTTAAAAATTTGTGTTCCTTTTTGTTTATCCAATAGGTTTCTGTATAATGTGTGCCTTTATAATCCAATTCATTAAATAATTCCAACGATCAATCTTTTGATTATTAAGCAGTGACATAACCTTACTCTAAGTAACTTTATAGCTGGCATATTGAAGTTTAATAATTCCTTCAAAAATACTTTCATGAAATTGAGTTTATAAATGGCATGAACGACAATTTTAGGGGGAATTTGCGACGGTTTTGTTGAAATAAGCTTTTATACAAATTGGTGTATTGCCAGGGCCTATAGATTTATAAATCATTTCAACCGTTATTCAGAGAAGAAATAATTGCTCCCATATGCGCTAACTGCAAAAGGGACGAACGGCGCACTTCATCTGCCGGTAAAAACCCGAGCAGTTCACGATTTATGTCACAGGCGCCTGTTCATCCGGATTGATTAAAACGTCCAGATTTGCCATTATGGCTTCGCGGGCAGTTGTTGATACGCAACCATGGTATAAAATCCAGTTATCAGGATTTTATTTATACTCATTTTTTTCAACCAAGACAGGATGGAGGTGCCGGTAAAAGCGCCATATAAAGCGGGGTAAGTCACCCAAAAACACATTAAGAGTCAAAGAATTTAGTAGAACAAAAAAAATTGATAAACATATTTTGGGGCTATGCCAATTTCTTCTGAAAATTTTATTATTTTTGTTTAACAGAATACGATTATTTATTTAAATAGTTGATTACCAATTTTATGCAAAAAGCCAATACCTAACCAGTAACCTGGCTTTTTATAAAACATATAACAAATTATAAATCACCCCGATACACGTCAGGGCTCTGACGTAGCTGAACCTCCTATATTGGAAATTACGCGATGCTTGACCACCTGATTCCATCCATATTTTATCAATCACAAAATATCAGGAAATAGTCATGACAAGTTATTAGGCAGCCAATTGGCACGGTCATTTTTTTGCTGAACGGGCTGACTGGATTTTTGGAATGAAGTGATCTGTGGTTCCGGAATCTCCAACTTCAATTCTCAATTATTTACTCAACTTTCTGCGCAACAGAGCCATATCCTCACTGATCTTATGTTCCAGGACACGGGCATAGATCTGCGTGGTAGCTATCTTTGTGTGGCCAAGCATTTTACTTACTGTTTCAATAGGTACGCCATTGGAAAGCGTGACTGTGGTGGCGAAAGTATGTCTCGCTATATGAAAGGTCAAATTCTTTTTAACACCGGATAAGTCCGCAATCTCCTTCAGGTAACTGTTCACCTTCTGATTGGAAAAAACAGGAAAAATAACATCCAGTTCAGAAGAGCGGTAGTGGTTAAGATACCTAACAATCAGTTCCTTAGCCTTTGGCAACAGGGGCACATTAACCAGTATCTTCGTTTTCTGCCTGTATATTTTGATCCAGGCTTCCCCATCCAGACCCTGAACGATGTGAACTGCTTTTAAGTTCGTTACATCTACATAAGCTAATCCCGTATAGCAACTGAATACAAATACATCTCTGACAATGGCAAGCCGCTCAAGGGTCAGCTTTTTCTTTTCAATTGCTTCTAGTTCATAAGCGGTCAGAAAATCTTTATCAACCTTTTCATGACGGATCTTGTAATTTCTGAAAGGGTCGTTACTGATCCATTCCAGTTTTATCGCCAATGTGGTCATTTTACGCAGGCGTATGAGGTGTTTCATCACGCCATTGTTATTCATAGACTTTTGATGATCGACGGGACTGTGTGTCCTTAAAAAGGTCTCAAAGTCTGCAATGAACTTGTAGTTGATCTCCTGTAGCAGCACATTGCGTTTGCGATGTTTCTTTTCAAGGAATTTGACAAGGTATCTCTGGGTGACAAAATAATGCTTCAATGTGCTCCATTCCAGCTCATGCTTTGCCTGTTCGTTATGATATTCAACCAGGCGGCTTAAGGTGTTCGGCTCTTCACTGTCTGTGCCAAAAAATGCATCTTTAATGGCATCTGGTGTGATCAGTTTCCCTTTGAGCTGTAACTGCTGGTAGCAGTTGCACAAAGCCAGCCTGACCTGGTCTAAACCGTTATTAATACTTTTTGTCGCTTCGGCCTTGCCTTTACCCGAACCTCTCCGGGCATCCCAGCATTCAGGATCGATCCATTGTTTTAATGCAAAATGAATGATCTCTCGGTTTACCGTTATCCGCGCATAGATGGGCGCTTTGCCATTTTTCAGCTTATCCGGCCTGATAATAAACTGAATTCCGAATGTGTTTACCGTTCTCATTCTTCGCTTTCTCCTTTTTTTGATAAAATTTGTTTCAATTAGGTATTGAAACCTCCGGTTTTCAACATCAAAAAGGGGCAAAAAAGGACATATTTTATGACCAATTGAGATTTGCAACAAACTGTAGTACAGTTAATTACGCCACTTTCCAATACCTCGAAGGTAAAAATTGAAAACAGGTTACGGAATAGGTATCGTAAACCTTGAGAAAGTTTGATATAATTTGATACGGCTAAAAACATAAGAGCCTGTAAATCAATTAATTTACAGGCTCTTTGACATCGGTTGATATCGTTTTCGTGCGCCCACCTGGGCTCGAACCAGGGACCAAAAGATTATGAGTCTTCTACTCTAACCAACTGAGCTATAGGCGCAGAAACAATTAGCTTACATTATCAAGAGATGCGAACTAATTAGGAAGGTGCAAATGTAAAAAAAAGTTGATTAGATAAAAATGAAAAGTAAAATAATCTCAAGTGTTTTTATTTGTTAACTGCAGATACAAATTTGCAAGATTGCATTAGGAGGAATTTCTTACTTTCCTTTCCCCTGTATCATTACTTTAACCGTTTTATATATAATATCCAAATCGGAATTTAAACTAACATTTTGTAAATAAATCAGGTCATACCGCATTCTGGCACACATTTGATCAATATTCTCGGCATAACCGTAGTGTACCTGCCCAATAGATGTGATTCCTGGCTTTAGGCGGAGTAATTTCTTGTAACTTGGAGTCTTTTCCACGATCTTCTCTATAAAATGCTGCCTTTCAGGTCGCGGACCAACAACGGACATTTCACCTTTTAATACATTCCAAAATTGTGGTAATTCATCAAGCCTGCTTTTTCTTATAATAGCTCCCCATTTTGTTATTCGCGGGTCATTATCCTTAGACAACTGCGGACCATGTTTTTCTGCATCAACATACATGCTCCTAAATTTATATATATAAAATGGCTTTTCATTGCGGCCTATTCTTTCTTGTCTGTAAAACGCGGGGCCTTTAGAAGTTAATTTAGTTACAATGAATAAAACTATAAATACAGGTGCCCCAAAACCCATTACAACAGACGCAAACAAAATATCAAAACCGCGTTTTAAAAACCTAATCTTTAAGCTTATTTCGGGGTGCGAAGTAATATGTAATACTGGTAAAGAGTCATAATTAACCAGTTGAGCAAAATTATTACTTAGTATTAAATCGGATACTACCTTAATTTTAATAAAATTTTCGTCACCAAAACGAATCAAACGTTTTAATAACTCGGAATTCATTTCTTTATAACAAATAAAAATCTCATCCGGTTTTTTATTTAATATAGCGGTAATCAAAACGTCTTCGGGCATATTACTCATCTGATATTCAGAAATAAAATCAGTCAGATCATAGCCATATTCAGGATGTTGTGAAAAAGAATTCACTAGTCTTTTAGCAATATTTTCATCGCCAATTATCAAAATTTGACGGTGATTATATCCTCTTTTACGATAATAATCCAAGAAAAAGAACAGTAATGATCTATGTATTACTATTAATAAAAAGAACATTGAATAACTAATTATCACTTCTGACCTGGAGATATCATAAATTTTAAAAAAATAAATGACACCAAATACGACAAGTAAATGATAAATTAATGTCAACAAAACTGTATTGATATTATCCTTAAGAACTAAAGGCCGTTTAAGGTGAAAACTTTTGGATGCCAAAGAAACAAGCATCCATACTATGTTAACAACAATTATAAATATTGCTGATGCATTTTGAGGCTTATAAGTGTTAAACGTTATAAGATGCGAGTTATAAAGTGCTATATTTAGCAATATAAGGTCACAAAAGAATATAAAAACGGGAAGATATTTTGAGTAGCGTTTTGACATAAGGTTGTAATTCAAAAGTAGTAATAATAATACAACAGAGCAATAATACTATTATTTTATTTTCAACATTATCAAATTTCAAACCAAATAGATGTTTTTTTATAAATATAACATTTTTTATTTTATATCTGAAGCAACAATTGATAAATACTCACTCAATTCCCGTTTAAATCGCTGCGATGAAAATAAAGACGCATGTTTTGCGATTTTAACAGGATCGAAAAGTTTCATATTGCTTTCAAAAAACATTACAGCTTTGATAATTGATGATACATTTTGGTCATTAAAATAAACACCTGTTTCATTCTCAATAACTGTTTCTGTAACTCCCCCTTTTCCATAAGCGATAACAGGAGTACCACAAGCTTGTGCTTCCACTGGTAAAATGCCAAAATCTTCTTCTGCAGCAAAAACAAAAGCTTTCGATTTCGATAAATAATATTTTAAAACCTCGAAAGGTTGATATCCCAACAATGTTATGTTATTGGTTGCCATCTTTTTTATTTTTTTTGAATCCGGACCGTCACCTATTACAAATAATTTTTTTTCCGGCATTTGGGCAAAAGCCTGTACTATCAAATCAATTTTTTTATATGGTACCAGTCTTGAACATGTAAAATAAAAATCTTCTTTAACTTCTGATACTTCAAACTCATGCACTGCTACATTTGGATAAATTGTAACACTTTCTCTATTATATATTTTTTTTATTCTTTTACCTATATAATTTGAGTTTGAAATAAAGTAATCAACTCTATTGGAGCTTATAACATCCCATTGCCTTATCCGGTGTAAGACCAATTTAACAAAGTAACTTTTTACACTTCCATTAAGCCCAGAGTCTTTTATATATTGATGATAAAGATCCCAGGCGTATCGCATTGGTGAATGACAATAACAAACATGTACTTGTCCTGAATGAGTTAAAACGCCTTTGGCAACAGCATGTGATGATGAAATGATTAAATCGTATGAGGATAAGTCGAATTGTTCAATTGCTAAAGTGAACAATGGCAAATAATTTCTATACTTTGTTTTGGCGAACGGCAGATTTTGTATAAATGAAGTATAAACCTTATGTCTTTTAAATTCTAACTTTTCAATAGTTTCACTTTGAGCTACCAATGTGTATATATCTGCATCAGGATATAATGAAGCAATTTCTTTAAAAACTAATTCAGAGCCACCTATTATAGTAAGCCAGTCATGTATAAGTGCTACTTTCAAAATTTATTTATTATATGTAACAAAATAATCACTTGATATTTTACAAATACTATCAGAAGGTACATCCTTGGTAATTACGCAATTAGCTCCTACAGTTGAATTTTTACCAATAGTAATCTTACCTAACAAAACTGCCCCTGCACAAATTATACAATCTTCTTCAATTTTAGGAAATCCATCTTCATCTGATATTACCGGCCCCACTCCTTTCCTTCCCAGAGTTACCCCATGAAAAATAATAGTATTAGAGTTTATTTGAACTCCTGATCCTATCACCAATCCCACTCCATGAACAATTACTATGCCCCCATTTAAACTTGCCCTATAATCAATATCAATAGAATAAAGTATTTGTATTATCCTAGTAAGGATTAAAGGTAATAATGGAATTTTATATTTATAAAGTATATTTGCTATTCTATAAAATAATAGTGCATGAAAGCCCCGGTTAAAAAAAAAAATTATAATTTTATTTACTAAAGAAAATCTTTTAGCAGCATTAATATCTGCAATTACGTTTTCATATAACTTCATTTATATTTTTCAATACGTTTTGAGCAGAAACAAACCAATCAAACCTTTCGACATTTTTTTTTCCCGCAATAATTAATTCCTGTTTAAGCTTAGCATTTAACAAAACGTCATTAATTTTATCTTTTATATCGTCAATACTGTAAGGATCAGCGTATAAAGCAGCATTACCGCATACTTCTCTATGTGCAGCAATATCAGAAACAATTACCGGACATCCCAAACTCATAGCTTCGATTGGTGGTAAACCAAACCCCTCATAAAAACTAACATAAATAAAAGCTTCTGCATTATTCATCAAAGATGTTAACTCATTATCAGATACGTACCCTTTAACAATAATGTTGTTATTTAAAGAGTTTCTTTCCAAAGTAAAATCAAAATTAACATTCTTTACTCCAACTATTATTAATTTGATTTTTATATCTGTCCTTTTAAATGCTTCAATTAGATTTTTTAAATTTTTTCTGGAATCTAACGATGAAACACTTAATAAATATTTTTCTTCGATAACTGCTTCAAAGTTATTGTTTGTATTCAAATAAGAAGAATTATATATCACACTTATCTTGTCAGGATCTATTTTTAAAAATTTTACTATATCGTTTTTGGAAGAATTACTTACTGTAAGAATTTTAAAACTACAGTTTGCTATTTTGGGAATAAGAAAATTATACCACAAATAAAATCTTTTAGAAAACCACTTGGGGTTTACTTTATAAGACATGTCATGTATGGTAACAACTTGTTTATTATAAAAAAGCATACCTGTGTTACAAAAATTGATTAATAAAGGTTTGTGCTTTAAAAGTAAGTAACACCTCAAGTCAACTTGTTCCCATATAACTCCTTTATTTATGCCAAATACAATCACTCCTAATTCATTTGCCAAGTGTTTGTCTAAAATATTATTCGGCGAGACAAAAATGATTTGATCATTTAGTTTTCGAAGAATTTTAGATATTTCAATAGCAAACCGCTGTACTCCAGTAATCCGTTGTGTCAGAAATCTTGCATTTACAATTATCATTTTTATAAAATTAGTAGTTTAAAAATCACTATTCAATTCTAACTCTAAAAGCATAAAAAATTAATACAACAGCTGGTGGAAGTGCATATATAGATAGAGTAAAAAACTCTGAAGCTTGTGCAAAAATGGATATGTTTATAACAATAACTACAGTAGCAATTAAAATTGATTGGGATTTATATATCCAATACTTACTGAACTTTAATAATAATCCTTTAATAAACCCGGATAAAAAACAAAATACCACCACTCCTATCCACTGAAATGACACATATCCCCACATGGGCATTTGAAGCCTTAAACCACCAGATATTAAAGTGGTTACATCTTCACCAGGCCTGGTAACCCTTAAAGTAAAAACTGAAGGATTCCATATGTAATGACTTGGTACAAGCCCACCCAATATAGTTCTGCCATATGTCCAGATCGGATCTTTATCAAAAAAATCAAGAAAGTTTAACTGATCCTGTATATCAATGGTACCTGCAGAAATTACCCGCCAAAAAGGATGATCATCTTTAAAATTTGTATTAACGTCAGCAAAATTTCTTACGCCAACAATGAAGTAAAAAACCGAACTAAATAAATAAATTGAAATAAGCAGAATTATTAATAACCAGAATGTACGTTTATTTTTAAAAGACATAATTATGGCAACTGCCAAGACAATACCACTAAAAGCCGGCCCACGCGAAAGGGAAACCATCATTAAAGTAACTGCTGCAATTGACCCAATTAAAAATAAATTCTTTTTTTTATTGGTGTACCATATTATAATAGAGATGGGTGTTATAGTAGTCAAAATAAAAAAAGATGAATAATAAATTATTGAAACATAAAATGGAACCTGGTAAACTCCCCTAAAAAACTTGGCAGCTACTGGATCCGAAGCAAATGCAGGTACAAAGCCCATTAATAAATAAGCAAAAAAAAGTCCGGATAGGCCCGCTATCAAAAACATCCTTGTTACTTTTATAATACGCTTTTTATAAATTTCTTTGTCTAAAAAAGTAAAAGAAAAATTAGATAAGCGGACAGGTTTAATTAAAAACCCTGTATATAATCCTATTACAAAGCAGGTAGCCCCAATAAGCAGTATTAAAACGTATAAAGAAACAATATCATCTGAAAATTCGTTTTGATCTTTCAGAATAATTGCGGGTACAAAATAGGCAATAAAAATAAATCCTACATTTAAGTGTGCCATAACATTATACCTGCTAGGCCAAACTAAATAAGTACCACACATAAATATAGAACTACAGAAAAAAATCAGAACTCCTTGCATTGCTGGCCCGGTAATTTTTAAATTATGTGGACTGTCATCGTTATTACCATTTAAATAAAAAGTTATTTTGTAAGCAATATTTTAAAAATTCCCATTGTTGTTTTTTTTACAAGATCAAATCTTCCAATCATTATTCTTTTTATTAAAGCAAAAACTACTCCTGGAATTACAGTTATTAAACAGTAAGGATACCATTTTTTTATAAATCTTACTCTATTAATAATTGAGTAATACTCTGCTATAGAAGTATTCTTTTTTTTTTCTTTAAATTCAATTATTGATGAACCTTCTTTGTGATAAATTAAAGCATTAGGTACTATAGCCATTTTAAAGCCCTTTTTAATAGCAGATTGTATCCAGTCCAATTCTTCAAAATATAAAAAATAATCCTCACACATTGCACCGACTTGCTGAAGAAATATTTTAGGTAAGAATATAGATGCTCCAACGATATAGTTTTTTTTGCCGGTTTCATAATTATCATACTGACCTAAGTCATTTTCACCATTTCCGATATGAGAATGTTTACCTATCCATATATTGTAATAGCCGGCAATTGCCTGTAAAACTTCGGGTTTATTGTAATACCTTAATTTAGAACCTAATATTAATCTTTTATCTTTATTTTGCTGATAAAAATCTACCAGGTTATGTAAAGTATCTTTTTCGACCACTGTATCATTATTCAATATCCAAACCAAATAAGAATCAGATTCGTTTTTTAATAAATAATTTAAAACAATATTATTGGCTGCTGCAAAACCATTGTTTTTTGCTCTTACAATTGTTATAGTACTTTCATACAGTTCCTCACTATTGCTAAATTCTGTTTCACTAACAATTGCATGATTAAGCGGCTTATTTTCTAACGGGAATACTAAATGTTTAAAATTTGTATTTATTTTATCATAATCATTATTACTTATCCAGTTGGAAAGATTATCAATGGATAAGTTATCAGATGAATTATCGACAACAAATATTTGAAAATTTGAATATTCCGATTTTAATACACTTTCAAGGCATTCGATTGTTTCTCTGAAACTATTGTAGTTTACTATAATAATATAAACTTTATTCATATTTACATTGAATCAAGGACTATATTTATTATATTTTGATAGCATGAAATCTCTTATACCTCTAAAAAAAAATTTTAAATAGGTTAATTTTTCCGGGTAAATTAGAATCATCTTCCCTAACATTTTTATTAAATAATAGAATCTCAATAAAACAAATTTAACATCCGTAAAAAAATATTTTTTACATAAATAAAGAACGTTTCTTGACATGTAATAATACCTAGATGGATTATGCAAAATAAGCTTCTTCTTTTCTCCAACATTTTTGTTTTTTGTTTCATGAAACTCTCCAATCATATGTCCAATGAATACTTTTTTGCTCGTCAGTATCTTATACTTGTGTTTTCTTAATTTCAAGCAATAATCATGGTCAACTTCATCAATAAACAGTTTATCCTCAAATCCTTTAGTAAAACTCCAGGCTTCCAAGTTTATAATATTGCCTGAAGTTACAGCGAAGTGTATCTCATTGAAATTATTTGAATATACTTTCTGCCACTGATCATATTCATTGGTATAAGACGCCGCCAGCAAACCTATCTTATTATCATTATCAATATTTGTAATCCATATATCAAAAAATTCCCCATCATAAAAATATGAATCCTGATCCATTGTTAGTAACCAATTATATTTTGAATTTATGGCTAACCGAGCTGCAATATTTAGTGCGGATGCAATACCAACATTTTTATTTTGGGGAACATATACAATTTTAGAATTGATTAACTTTAAAGCAGTAACAAACTGTATATCAATTATTTCACTATTATCTATTACATATAAAACATCTAAATGATCCAAATAACTTTCTATATTTTTGAAAACAAAAATCTTTGGATTATATAAGATTACACAACCTGCCAATAATTTATTGTTCTTGCTTTTCAAATTTTTATAAATAAGTAATTCGCCTTCTAATTCTTTGGGTTATATAATTTTTATTTTCCATATTAAGGAAGCTTTCAAAAATGCTTATTTGTTTACTGCTGAGTTTACTGCGGTATTGTAAAAAAAATGCTTTTGCCAGATTAAATTGATGGGGTAAAAATTTCTTTTTCCCGATTAAATAATTAAAATCATCTTTTATAGATTCTATAAATCCTGGTACCATATAATCTTCAGAAAATGTAATATTATTTTCATGTTGTCTGTATAACACTAACCTTTCATTCAAAAATTTAACCTTACCAAATGAATAGGCAATCAATGATAACCATTCATCATGCAAATAGTTATTGTTTTCCATACAAAAAAGTTCCTGAGCCATTTGGTAATTAATTAGCATAGTGCAACCTGTTACTACATTGCCATACAACAGAGTAGCAAGGTTAATTTTATTCGGACGAATTTTTTGTTTATCCCAAAATGAGGTCGAAATAACATTATCATTTTTATCTATTACAGCAAGGTCTGAATAGACCAATGCAGGCGTTATTCCATCATCAATTAATTGCATTTCGTCACTTAATTTGTTTAACTTTTGAGGTATCCAAATGTCATCCTGATCCGAAAATGATAACCAGTTGCCGTGTCGAGCTAATTTTGCGGCTTGTTTAAAATTTTCAACTGCACCTAGTTGCTTGTCATTTACAAATATTTTTATCCTTGGATTAGTATTAGTATAAGTATTCAACTGAGAAACCGTATCGTCATTTGAATTGTCGTCGCAAATTATTATTTCATCAGGAAATACAGTTTGATTTAAAATGGATTCAATTTGTTTTTTAATATAATTTGAACCGTTATAAGTTGTGAGTACTACGGAAATGTTTTTATGAGACATATTCATTTGCTCATATTATGTTTGCTTTACAAAAGTGTAAAATCTTGAAAATAGCAAGTAAATTAAACCTAAAAAAAAGCCTGAAATCAATCCGATTAACGCGCCCATTATTTTACCAACTTTATCATACTCAAGCGGTATTATTGGCTCATCTATTAACTGTATTAAAGGGGTTTCCTGGCGTAACGAAATTTTTGACACTTCTAAATTCTTAACTACTTCAGCATATATAGCAGTATTTGCTTGTACATCTATTTGCTTTTTTTGATAAGGAACCATCAAGGCATGTATGGTCGGATTTGGATTTGGGTTAGCATCCGTAGAAGCTGCTACCCGCCCGATTGAACTGTTAAGAATATTTCGAACACTATCTGCCTGATGTTGCAAAACCCGGACATTTTGAAATGTCTTTCTTGTTTGGGTTTGTACATAAAAGTTATTAACTGTTTGGACTAAGGTCTGGTTAAAAAGCTGAGCAAAAATTTCATCTTTAAATTTAATTTCTACATTAATAATACTAAGCTTTTTATCAGGCTTGGTTACACTTAAAATATGCTTATTAATATACTTTGTTATTTCCCTAATGAGACTATCTTGTACACGTGAAAACTTCTTTGGATCACCTGTAAAATTTATATTTTTTATATTGTCGCTTTTTTTCCAGGTATCCAGTAAACCCTTTGACTGAATATATCTATCAATTAATAACTGTCTTTTTCCATTTATTTCAACAGGGCTTAGTAATGTTTTTTCAATCATTAAACGGGATTTATATAATTCCAAAATATTGTCACCCTGAAATAAACCTTTTTCTGAACCTCCACCTAATTCAATACCTGCAAGCGAAGCAACGCTGGCATATTGTCCCAGATTTAATCCTCCATTGTGACTTGATTCTTGTAAAACAAATGTTGATATAGCCTTATAAGTTGGGCTTTCAATTAGTGAATAAATTATGCCAGTCAAAATTCCAAATAAACAAAACCATAGTAAAATCACCCATTTACTCTTTATATACCTTATGCCTAATTTAAATTTTGACACTAGTTCTCTGACGGATATCTCATCAGGTTCAATTTTATCGATCTTATCCATATAGTACTATGATTCTATTAATTACGGGTGCAAGCTAATAATTCCCAAAATAACGGCACCTAATGATACAAGGCCGGTTGTATAGCCTAATATCTGTTGCCCGGTGTCTCCGCCCTTGGGTGCCGGTTTTTTTGGTACATATATCTCGCTGCCCGGCTTTACTTTTGGATGGCTGTTGAACCACAGGAATTTCCTTGTCCCCCGCACCGTTCCATTCGGATAAACGATATATCCCCCCCGTTTTAATGCTGCCGATG
>JAQBOA010000030.1 GCA_028288305.1 Mucilaginibacter sp. | reverse complement strand
GGTTTAACTAAAACCGCTATTTTACTAAAAGTAACTTCTGAATACCCACGGTCAAACTCCCGCATAATACCTTCAGTTCCTTTGGCATACCCGGTTACAATACAAATGGTTTTTTCAAAATCAATATGCTGCAGGTCTTTTTTAATACGTTGGTCAATCGTATATAAACGGTGATCATCAAAGCCACTCAGATCAATAAGAGTGGCGTTAATCCCCATGTTTTGCAAAATATTGGTAAAGTTAAACGCTGAATGACTTTCACCTATAGAAGCAAGTATTTCACGTGCTGCCTGTAATATGCCTTCCTTACTTACATAGCCTGAAGCAAGAATATTCGCAAGGTTTTCAAGATAAGCTTGCGCGTCTTTTATCCGCTTTTCAATAAACTGGTCTGCTTCCGCGGTGTTTAAGCCCAGACCTGCATAACTTTTATTGATCTGTTTAAGCTTAACAATCAGGTTATTTAATGGCTTATGAAAGTCTTTATAATTTGCCAGGTGATGATAAACACCCGGTGCCCCGGTTTTTTTATCTTCAAGAAGTAGGTTGGTGACCCCCGAAAATGCTGATACTACAAAGATGCGGTTATATAATTCGTTTCCGCTTCGTTCAAAAAGAATGATGTTTTTGATAACATCGCTTAACGCGGTCATAGATGTACCGCCAATTTTTTCTACTGTTAACATTTTTTAAAATAACGCTATATATGCGTTCTAAAACTATACCATCGGCAAAATAATGATATGTTATGGTGTAAATATTTGAAAATTAAGTATTTATATTAATTTGATTTTTGTTTAAGATTATCATTCTGATAGCCTTTATTAAATTGAGACAATGATCGGTTAGCATTTCAAAGCCTTTCAGCTTTCGCCTTTATCCTTTCACCTCCTTATTCCTCCTTCTTATACAAATCACCGGCTTTCTCTGCAGACAATTTAATACCCTTGATCATAGCAGAACTAAATCCATTATGCTCCATTTCGTTTAAACCGGCAATGGTACAGCCGCTTGGTGAGGTTACCTTATCAATTTCCTGTTCGGGGTGGGAGCCAAGCTGTAATAAAAGATCAGCTGCTCCTTTTGCGGTTTGTGCGGCCATTTTTAATGCATCGTGAGCATGAAAGCCAATTTCTGTTCCACCTTGTGACGCTGCGCGTATGGATCGTAAAAAAAATGCGATACCACAGGCACAAAGCGCAGTAGCGGATGTCATCAGTTCTTCATTAATTTGTATAGTAACCCCAACAGTATCAAAAAGAGACCTTACAAAGTTGATATTTTTTGTAGTACTGTTGTCCGTAGCTATACACGTCATGGATTGACCTATGGCAATGGCGGTATTTGGCATAGCCCTTATGATTTGTACATTTAAGTCGAGTTGTTGCCTGATATCGCCGCAACTCACGCCTGAAACTACGGAGATCAATAATTGTTTTTCGGGTTTAATAGCAGGTCGTATCTCATCCAATAACTTATTAAGCTGTTGTGGCAATACCGCTAATACCACAAAGTCTGCTTTTCGTACGGCTTTTAAGTTATTATCAGTGGTATGATAACCCAGTTCGGCTAACGGAGATAAAGCTGCCACGTTTCTGCGGGTAAGAGAAATTTGCTGAGGTTTGCATATTCCGGCTTTTATAAGTCCCTTAGCAAGGGATAGGCCAATGTTTCCGCTGCCTAATATGGCGATATGCTGTTGTGAATTCATGAATTTTCAGTTAAACGTGTTCCAAATGGTTTGTTTTGTTTTAAATTTCCCAAGTCGTCGGAATGGCCAATTATTACTGCCTTTACACCACATGCTATTGCGGTGAATGCATTGTCGAGCTTTGGCAGCATTCCGCTGTGGATGATTTGCTTTATTTTTAATTCTTCATATCGCTGAGGATCAATTTCTCTAATTAGTGAGTCCTCATCATTTATATCTTTTAGCACCCCCTTTTTTTCAAAGCAATAAATGAGAGTAGTTTGAAAAGATTTAGACAATGCAACGGCCAATGCCGATGCAATAGTATCCGCATTGGTGTTTAATAGCTGACCTTCACCATCGTGCGTTAACGCGCAAAAAACAGGTGTAAATCCTGCTTCCATTAAGCTGATAATATTTTGAGTTTTTATAGAATTCTCATCAATATCACCTACAAATCCGTAGTCAATAGTTTTTACCGGGCGTTTTTTTGTACGGATAAAATCACCATCTGCTCCGGTAAGTCCTATAGCATTATTACCAAACCGTTGTAATTGTGCCACTATATTTTTATTGATTAGTCCACCATATACCATAGTTACTACACGCAGTGTTTCAATGTCAGTTATTCTTCTTCCGTCAACTAATTTGGTTTCTATACCTAATGTTTCCGAAATTTGTGTCGCAACTTTACCGCCACCGTGAACCAAAATTTTGTACCCAGGCAAAGAGGTGAAATCTTTTAAAAAATGATATAGATTTTCAGAATTATCAATAACATTTCCGCCTATTTTTATGATAAACAGACTTTTATCGTTATTAATATTTACAACTTGGCCTGAAACCCTATCAACTTTGTTCATTTTAACCCTTGTAATGTTAAATTGAAGTTAAAAAACCTCCGATTATTTATCATTTTGGGCTAAAAATAGAAAAAAACGGGCTATTTTTTTAATTTCTATCAAATATGCATTATTTATCAATATTTATTTAAAACTATCGACCAGAGGATTGGCAGTATTATTGATTTATTAATTGAAATGCTGAAAGGCAACATTGCACAAACTTTACAATATGTTGATGAAAGATTGTGTATAATTGAAAATTACAATTTTATATGTTTACAATCTCATCCGGGAAACAAGACCATAGTTCAAAGCCACGTGTAGTAATAATAGGAGGAGGATTTGGGGGTTTAAACCTTGCTAAAAAATTAAAAAATGCACCAGTTGATATACTGATGCTTGATAAATATAATTACCATACATTTCAGCCATTGCTTTACCAGGTAGCGATGGGTTATTTGGAAGCTGATTCCATTGGTTTTCCCATTCGACGGAATTTTATTAAACAAGATAATTTTAGCTTTAATATGGCTGAAGTACAAAAGATAAATCCTGAAAGCAATACTTTAACTACAAATATTGGGACTATTTATTACGATTATCTTGTTATTGCTACAGGCTCAAATACCAATTTTTTTGGGAATAAGGAAATACAACATTTTGCCATGCCCATGAAGAATATACCTGAAGCATTAAACATCAGGAGCCTGATTCTTCAAAACCTGGAAAGTGCATTGGTTGAAACTGATATGCGGGAGAAGTTTGCTTTGATGACATTTGTAGTTGTTGGGGGAGGACCAACCGGCGTTGAATTATCTGGTGCATTGGCCGAAATGAGGCATTTAATATTGATGAAAGACTACCATGGCCTAAGTAAATATGATATGCGTGTTTACCTTGTTGAAGGTAAAGACAGGCTATTAGGAACTATGTCGCCTCAGGCATCAGCAAAAGCAAAAGAATTTTTGATAAAAGATGATGTAATTATATATAACAGTGCACATGTGGAGAGTTATGATGGCTTTTATTTAAAAATTGATAACGGCAAAACCATAAAGACCCGGAATGTATTATGGGCAGCAGGGGTAAAGGGTGTTATACCTGATGGCTTTCCGACCGATGCAATCGCAAAAGGGAACCGTTTGTATGTTGATGAGATAAACAGAGTAAAAGGTTATGAAAATATATTTGCTATAGGTGATGTTGCAGCTATGATAACCGACGAATTGCCCAACGGTCATCCTGGTGTCGCGCCAGTCGCAATACAACAAAGTAAAACCCTGGCTAAAAACCTGGTACATTTAATAAAGGGTGAGGCAACAAAACCATTTAAATATTTTGATAAAGGATCATTAGCTACTATAGGCCGTAACAAGGCTGTTGCCGACCTTGGAAAACTTCACTTCCAGGGTTTTTTTGCATGGCTTATATGGGGTTTTGTTCATATCATGTCACTGGCTGGCTTTGCTAACAAAACCATTGTATTTTTAAGATGGGCAATGAACTACTTTACTAAAAATAGTGATAACCGTTTGGTAGTAAGATATTTTAATACAGAAACGAGGATGGCCGAGGTGGAGACGAAGTAATGGTGAATGGTTTATTAAGTTGATTTAGTGAATAGTTGAAGCTACCACTCACCTAATCAACCACTCACCTAATCAACTAATTCTCTAATCAACCTTCTTCAAATGAGCCATATATTCCGCAATATCCTTTTCGGTAGAATTTTCAGCGTTATTTAACTGATGAATAATGTTTTCCTGTTCTTTTGGGGTTCTGTTCTGGCTTAACTTCGCTTTGGCCTGCAGGTCGTCTACAACTACTTCGAATGCTACAATACCCCTCATCATCTTTTGTTTATAGTCATCAGGAAGGTTATCCCATTGCTTTAAATAATCTGCCTCAAAATATTTGATCATTTCTTTAAGCAATGCGGCTTTATTTTCATCACCATCCAATACAGCGCACTTTCCATAAGCATGTACCGCTAAATAATTCCAGGTGGGAACGTTTTGCTCTTTTTCATAATTCTTTGGTGAGATATAGGCATGCGGCTCAATGAAAATCACTAAGGCGTTATTGTTAATTATATCAGTTGACTGAGGATTTGCTTTAGCAAAATGTGATGATAAGATTATTTTATTGTCCTTTTGTTTAACCAGGAAAGGCAGGTGAGTAGCCGTAGGTACACTATCTTTCACAGTAATTATAGTTGCAAAACTATAACGCTGCATGAAAGCGATGGCTTCCTGCTGGTCTTCAAACTTATTGAATGATGGGATGTACATTGTATAAAATTAGTGAATAGTCGATTGTGTTTATTAAGTGAGTGGTTGTTTAATCAGCAATAAGCTATTCACCTAATTAACTTAATCATCCTAATTAACTTAATCACTTAATTTTTCCAGCATCCGTTTCAACACTGCCTGCGCAGCCCAAACCCTGTTTGCCGCTTCATGTACAACAATAGAGCTTGCACCATCTAAAATCTCCGAAGATAATTCCAGGTCACGACGTACAGGCAAACAATGCATAACTTTTGCATTATTAGTTCCTTTTAATTTTTCATTGGTCAGCATCCAATCTCCATTTCCCGGAAATATTTTCCCGTAGGGCTCATAGGCCGACCAGTTTTTTACATAAATAAAATCGGCGTCAGCTAAAGCTTCATCCTGGTTATTGATTATTGTTGCGCCATTTGTAAAATCTGTACAAAGCTCATATCCCTTGGGATGAGTTATAACAAAATCAACATCTGCTTTGCACATCCACTCTGCAAATGAATTAGGCACAGCCTGCGGCAATGACTTTACGTGCGGTGCCCAGGTTAATACTACCTTAGGGCGCTCGCGAGTTTTTAATTCTTCAATAGTTACCAAATCAGCCAGGCTTTGTAGCGGATGGCGTGTCGCTGATTCAAGACTTACTACCGGTACCCCACAAAATTGTACAAACTTATTAAAGATCATTTCATTATAATCTTCCTCACGGATTTTCAGACCGGGGAAAGACCGTACTCCAATAATATCTGCATATTGGCCCATAACGGCAGCAGCTTCGCGGATATGCTCCACACTATTGCCATTCATTATCACATTGTCACGCAGCTCTAATGCCCATCCTTCTTTATCCATATTTAGCACCATCACGTTCATGCCCAGGTTTAATGCGGCCTTTTGTGTGCTCATACGCGTACGCAAACTTGGATTTAAAAAAACAAGCGCCATTGTTTTATTTTTTCCTAAATGCTGGTATGAATATGGGTTTTGCTTTAGCTGCAAAGCCTCATCAACAAGCGCTTTAACGTTAGGTACGTCATATACAGAAGAAAATAGTTTCATAGGCTGGCCACCAATATTTCTCTCCTCTGGAGAGGCTTATATATATATATGTATAAATTTATAAATATCACCCTTTCAAAAAAGTCTCCCCAACTGGGGGAGATATAGAGGGGGCTTTGATTAAAATACTTGAAAATGCTTCTAAAAACCTGTCGGCATGTGCTTTTGTTAAATTAAGCGCCGGCAATAACCTCACCACATTTGGCTTTGCTTCTCCTGTAAAAATATGGTGTGTAAATAATAGCTCTTTACGTACATGAGCCAGTTCAGCAGGCAGTTCAATGCCTATCATTAAACCGCGACCACGCACTTCTTTTACCTGATCAAATTTCTTAAGCTCACTTATTAGATATCCGCCCACCTCAGCAGCATTATTCATCAGATTATCTGCTGTCATTACTTCCAAAACTGCTAAACCCGCCGCGCAAGCCAAATGATTACCACCAAATGTAGTACCCAGCATGCCATAAGCCGGTTGAATTTTTGGTGATATAATAATGCCTCCAACCGGAAAACCGTTACCCATGCCTTTAGCCATGGTATAAATATCTGCATCAACACCTGCAAAATCATGCGAAAAGAATTTTCCTGTCCGTCCGTATCCGCATTGAACAGAATCTGCTATAAAAACGGCATTATTGGCATCACATAATGACCTTATTTTTTGTAAGAAGCTTTCCCTGGCAACTTGTATACCGCCAACGCCTTGAATTCCTTCTATAATTACCGATGAAATTTCATTTTCAGTAAAAGCTTGCTCTAAAGCTGCTTCATCGCACCAGGGCAAAAAGATCACAATATCTGTTTCATTAATCGGGGCAACTATTTTAGGATTATCGGTAACTGCTACTGCCAATGATGTCCGACCATGAAAAGATCCGCGGAAAGCAATTACTTTCCTTTTTCCGTTATAAAACGAAGCCAGCTTTAAGGCATTCTCATTAGCCTCCGCACCCGAATTACAAAGGAACAATTGGTAGTCTTCCTTCCCTGAAACATGGCCCAATTTTTCAGCCAATTGTTTCTGCAAAGGAATTTCAACAGAATTAGAGTAAAACCCAATCTGGTGTAACTGATCCTCCAATCGTTTTACATAATGCGGATTGGTATGACCAATAGATATCACAGCGTGGCCCCCGTAAAGATCAAGGTATTCTGTACCCTTGTCATCATAAACCAAACTACCAACACCTTTTACAATGTTAATCGGATTGATAGGATATACGTCGAATAGCTTCATTTTCTTTTGTTTTAGCTTAAAGCGGAAAGCACAAAGACTAAAGCTTTTTTCTTTCCCGTTTGTATTAGTTTGCTTTCTGCTTTGGTCTTTTAGCTTTCAGCTTAAAACCCTGTTGCTTTTAATTTTAAGCCTGCAGTTTCATCCAGACCAAACATTAAATTCATATTCTGTACTGCCTGACCGGATGCGCCTTTTAGTAAATTATCAATAATACTGATAATTAACAACTTATTGCCATGTTTATTTACTTGCAAAAAGCATTTATTAGTATTTACAACCTGTTTTAAATCAATATTATGACTGGTTACATGTGTAAAAGGGTGTGCTGCATAATAATGTTGGTATAACTTTAGTGCTTCTGCTTCAGCAAGATCAATATCAACATAAATGGATGCAATTATTCCTCTTGTAAAATCACCGCGATATGGAATAAAATTAATAGGTCGATTAAATTCAGGTTGTAACTGCTTTATTGACTGACCTATTTCATTCAAATGCTGATGTTCAAACGCCTTGTAAACCGATAGGTTATCATTACGCCAGGTGAAATGCGTAGTTGCCGATGGACTTTGACCCGCACCAGTTGAGCCGGTTGTTGCAGTAACATGAACTTCGCTCTTCAGTAAACCTTTGTCGGCAAGAGGCAATAATCCTAATTGCAGGCATGTAGCAAAACAACCCGGATTAGCTATATAATGAGCTTGTTTAATTACATCCCGATTTAACTCGGGTAATCCATAAATAAATTTTCGTTTTTCAACTTCCGACTTCCGACTTCCGACTTCCGACTTCAACCTAAAGTCCTGGCTAAGATCAATGATCTTTATATGATCAGGAATAGGGTTGGCTTCCAAAAACTTTTTAGCGTCACCATGGCCAACACAAAGAAAAAGCACATCGATATTATAAGCTAATTCAGCTGCAAATTTAAGGTCAGTATCACCAAACAGATCAGTATGAACATCATAAACATGATTGCCTGCATTACTGGTACTATGCACAAAAGCAATTTCGACATCAGGGTGATTGATCAGAATACGGAGCATTTCACCGCCGGTATACCCAGCGCCACCTATAATACCTGCAATAACTTTGCCCCCCCCGCCCCCTAAAGGGGGAGCCTGAATAGCTTGTTTAATAGTAGTAGTTTTCATTATATAAATAATTAATCAAAAACTCCCCCTTCAGGGGGTCGGGGGGTTAACCTTATGATAAATCATTACCTGGTTGCCAAATATTTTTGAAAAGCCCTTTACATCATCACCGGTCCAGGCATTATTCATCTCTCCATAGCTTCCAAATTTGTTTGACATCAGATCATGTGCTGATTCAATGCCTACAACCTGGAAACGATATGGATACAACTGCACAAATACTTTTCCGCTTACATTTTTTTGGGTGTCGGCTAAAAAAGCCTCCATGTTCCGCATCACCGGATCATGAAACTGACCTTCATGAAGCCAGTTGCCATAAAAGGTAGATAGCTGTTCTTTCCAGGATAATTGCCATTTGGTTAATACATGTTTCTCTAAAGTATGGTGTGCCTTTATAATGATCATAGGTGCAGCAGCTTCAAAACCAACACGACCTTTAATACCGATAATCGTATCACCAACATGTATATCCCTGCCAATTCCATAGGGTTGAGCTATCGCCTGGAGTGCCTGTATTGCTTTCGTCGGATGATCATATTTTTTATCGCCAATTCCAATTAATTCACCTTTTTCAAAAATTAATTCCAGACTTTGCGGTTCAGACTTACTAACCTGTGTAGGCCATGCTTCTTCAGGCAAACCCAGGTTTGAAGTAAGGGTTTCCTTACCGCCAACTGAAGTACCCCAGATGCCTTTATTTATAGAATACTTTGCCTTTTCAAAGTTCATTTCCACACCATGATCTTTCAGGTATTGTATCTCTTGCTCCCTGCTTAATTTAAGATCACGGATAGGGGTGATGATCTGCACTTCAGGTACAAGGATATTGAAGATCATATCAAAACGTACCTGGTCGTTGCCCGCACCGGTGCTTCCATGTGCTACAAATTCAGCACCTATTTCTTTAGCATAATTAGCTATAGCTGTTGCCTGGCTCACGCGTTCAGCACTTACCGAAAGGGGATAGGTATTGTTTTTTAAAACATTGCCATAAATCAGGAAACGAACACAGGTATTATAAAAATTTTCTGTTTCATCAACCACATGATGCGAAGTAACACCCATTTTATAAGCGCGTTCTTCAACTCCTTTAAGTTCCTCTTCACTAAAACCACCTGTGTTAACTATTACGGAATGAACTTCGTAACCAAGGTCTTGTGTCAGATATATACAGCAAAAGGAGGTATCTAATCCACCGCTATATGCTAAAACTACTTTTTTCTTCATGGAATATATGTTTGGTCTGAGACGCAAAATATTGCGTCTCTACGTGGTGCTATAAGTAAACTTTTCTATTCTTTTTTTAATTGCATTTTCAATACGCTCTAACAAAGTAGCCTTATGCGTAATTTTTTTCATTTTATCTTCGTATTCCTTTTGCTTTTCAGCAGGATCAAAAAGCATGGCGGTACACATGCAATTTTTGCGCCCTTTGCTCATCAAGATGTCGTAATTTACACAGCTTTTACAGCCTGCCCAAAAATCTTCATCCTGTGTAAGTTCGGAGTAAGTTACCGGTTCGTAACCCAGGTCTGAATTAATTTTCATTACCGCCAGACCGGTTGTAAGACCGAATATTTTTGCGTTTGGATATTTTGTACGGGACAGCTGGAAAATGCGCTCTTTAATCGCTTTGGCTAATCCTTCCTTCCGGAATTGCGGACTAACAATCAATCCAGAATTAGCTACAAAATCGCCATGGCTCCAGGTTTCTATATAACAGAAACCTGCCCAGGTACCGTCTTTATGAAAGGCAATTATTGCTTTACCTTCCAGCATTTTATCGGCTACATATTCCGGCGAACGCTGTGCAATACCAGTGCCACGCGCTTTGGCCGATTCAGCCATTTCATTACATATCAGGGGTGCATAGTCAACATGCTGTGCAGTTGCAACCTGAATATCAAAATCTTGTATGGTCATTAGAATAGAAAAATTACCGTTAAATTATTTGCTTTTTTACGGCGTTAAATAATTAGATGATCTTTTTGGTAGAGACGCAATACTTTGCGTCTTAGGATTTAGAAGAGGAGAGCATTCAAACCCGTGGCATATACGGCCTTCGTCGTGACGGAGAAAATACAAAAACGGTTGAAAGCAAAGCAGCGGCAACAGGAGCAAAAATTGCTCTTATCGAGGGCTTGTTTAAGCTTTGTTGGTTCATTATTTTGTTGCTTTTGTTATTTTTAAAATCAGGTGGCAAATTTATTGCTTTTATTTAATTAATGCAATAATAATTTTAAGTTGTTGTAAGGTTGGAATGTTGTAAAGTTGGAATGTTATTCGTTTGTTGTAAAGTTGGAATGTTATCTAATCGGATATATCCACGGATATTTTAAAACCTTACAACCTTTCAACTTTACAACCTTTCAACAGCTCTTCCCCACAATATCCTCAATAATCATATCCGCATGCACGCGTGAGTTTTCAATAAACCATAAGTGGGTATCCAAACCACCACAAACTACGCCGGCAAGGTATAAACCTTGCAAATTGGTTTCCATGGTTTCAGGATTATAGTGCGGGATAAACTTATCTTCCGTTAGGGTAATTCCAAGTTTTTTCAGGAATTCAAAATTTGGCCGATAGCCTGTCATAGCCATTACAAAGTCGTTGGGGATAGTGATTAATCCTTCATGCGTTTCAATATCTACTTCAAATTCTCTTACTGCTTTCAAATGGGAGTTGAAATAAGCTTTAATACTTCCTTCTTTTATACGGTTGATAATATCGGGCCTTACCCAATATTTAACCCGCTCACTCACTTCGCTTCCGCGGATCACCAAAGTTACTTCGGCACCTTTACGGTAAGTTTCCAGCGCCACATCGATTGCCGAGTTGCTGGAACCAACCACAACTACTTTTTGCAAAGCGTAGTAATGCGGGTCTTTATAATAGTGTTTTACTTTTGGCAAGTTTTCACCCGGAATATCAAGGTTAACCGCGATGTCATAAAAGCCGGTAGACAGGATTACATTTTTAGCCTGGTAGGTTGCTTTACTGGTTGTAATTGTAAAAACAGCGTTATCCTTCTTAACTCCGGTAACTGCTTCAAATAAATTAACAGGCAAATGGTTGGCAAAAGCAACGCGACGATAATATTCAAGCGCTTCGGCACGGTTTGGCTTATTGCTGATGGTAACGAAAGGTATTCCGCCAATTTCCAGCTTTTCGGAAGTTGAAAAGAAGGTCATGGTTGAAGGGTAATTATATAAGGAGTTAACCAGGCAGCCTTTTTCAACGATTAGAAAGCTTAAACCTGCTTTTTGAGCTGCAAGTCCGCAGGCTAATCCTATTGGGCCGGCACCTATAATAAGAATGTCGAACATTATGTTATCAAACTTTTTGCGAAGATAATAAGTTTAGAGGCCGGTGATAAGAGATTGGAAATTTATGACATAAAAAAGGGTAAGCTACTTTTATCGCGCCGCTCAACTCTCTACCCTTGCTGCGTTCCCACCCTGGGGGAGTTCAAGAGGAGCTGGCCGTAAAAGACTTACCCCGGCGCAAATATAGAAAAAGGTTTGTTTTTGGGTTAATAAATTGTTAAAAAACATGGGGTGTAGTTGTAATGTTGGAAGGTTGGAAGGTTGAAGTGTTGAGGTAGAGGAGGTTAAGTGTTTAATTAAAATTATATTTCCAATCATTAAAACATCGCTAATTTATTCGCAAAAAACAATTCTTTATAAACCCGCCATTCACAATATTCTACAAAAGTTTCTCGGTGAAGTATAGTTAAACCGCCTGCTTTAAAGGTTTCAGAAAATGCCCTATTCTCAAAATTTGGCCATAATTTATTAAATGCAGTTACCGGGATATTTTTGGCAATAGTAATATGCGGTAGAAAGTTTTTAACTTTTATACCCATCTCGCTTTTTAATAATTTGAACCACTTGTCGGTATGGGTTGTCCTTTCAATTTTTGCATAAATTGTTTTAGCATTTTCACCATGACTAAAAAAGCTAAAGCCATTTATCTGCAGCTCAACCGGGGCAATGGTGTTTAACCTTTTTCCCATTTGTAAAATTAAAGGCTGGGCAAAAAAAGGCTTGCACCGGGTTTGATGCGTAATGGTAATATGAGCAGTACTGTGCATTCCTTCAAAATGACCTATTAAATTTACCGATGCCCGTTTATATCTGCTGATCTCCTTTTTTATATCATCGGGCAGGGAAATGATCATTAAATAATCGGTATAGGATTGCATAAAACTCCGGTTCTTAAAAAAGGCTTATCTGTTGTGTATTAACCTTTTTTAAAGGCAAAGCCGGAGTTGTTAGTTTTAAATTAGTGAAAGCGTAAAAATCCATCCTGCGGTTAAAAGGGATTTCTTTAAATACTTTATAGCTTTTGTCATGACCAATAGTTTCCCTGCGTAATATGGTCAATTTATCAACTATGAATTGCTCATTCCATTCCTGATTTTTAAAATGAGGCCATAGTTTAACAAAAGACTCATTCGGAATGCTGCGTGCAATAGTAATATGCGGTTCAAAATCACTGGTATGAAAGAATTTTCTTAAATACTTAAACCATACTTTAGTTAACGGTGTTGAGTTAAGCTTTGCGTAAATACTGGGATGATCCGCGTGATCAAAAAAGCCAAAGTCGTTAATATCTAATATCACCGGTGGTAGAGTTTGCAAGTCTCTTTCCAGTTTTGGGATGAGCGGCTCAATCCATACCGGTTTTTTCCGCGGCCATGACTGTATAGTTATATGTGCTTTTGAGTAATGACTGTCATACTCGCCAATATGTTTATAACTAAAATCCTTTAGTCTCTTTACGTTTTCAATAATACTTTCGGATGGAGAAAGCACAATTAAATAGTCCTGATAAAGTGTCATCATTTTTAGTTTTAATTCAACAATTATGCTAATATTTTTAGCAAATAACAAATCTAATTGAAACTATTTTAAAGTTTATGATGTAGTGTCCGTCCTTTTTTTTGGATGAGGTGGGTTTAGACTGCGATGGACATTGGTTAACCACAAGGGGGACCCTTGCGGGAGCTGATACCTGAACTAAAAAAGGCTGTCATGCTGAGGTACTCGAAGCATGTGCGCAAAGGCCCGACGCCAATGCACTGGCGCCAATGCATGTCGTTCAGGCCAGCTCGCATGGTTCGAGTGCCTCACCATGACAGCCCTCTTTTGTATTCTTTACCATCGCAACGACGTGGTGGTGAGGGGTTGATTGCTGCGTCCGTCCGGTTATTGGATAAGGTGGGTTTGGACAGCGGTGGACAGTTGGTTAACCACAAGGGAGATTCTTCAAGGTCACGAGTATCTATTGCACACCTGCCCTGCCTTCATACTCATATCTTTGTATTATAATCAAACAACAGGACTAGAACAGCACTTACACGTTCATTCAAGGCAAGTAATTTTACTATGCTGTGCGCGAGGGAAACCTGTTTTAGTTTCTTCTTACAAAGTTTCAATAGTACTTAAGCATACCGGCAAAGTCCCGGTAATGTTGGATAAAATATGAGTAAAAACTGTAT
>JAQBOA010000043.1 GCA_028288305.1 Mucilaginibacter sp. | reverse complement strand
TAATTCGTACAGGGATTTGCGGAATAAGTAGCACTATCAAACCTATTATCTTAGCAAAAACGAGTTCTGTCCTAAAATAATCTGGAAATCCAAGAAGTTCATAATCAGGAGAAAACATTTTATATATACTAAACAACATTATCAGGGTAATAATAATAGTTGATGACCAGTAAATTATTTTATTTCTTTTCATTTTTTTGATTAATGTTACTTAATAAGCGATCTCGATTGTAGTTTTATAAGTAGCTTCATTGGTTATATTATTTACCATAAAGTGCGCAACATCAGCCCGTGAAATACTCAGACCATTTTTTAAGAATTCATTAATCGCAAAACGATAATGCCCGGTTACCGGTTTATCTGTCAGCCTGGGCGGACGCATTATTGTCCAATCAGTATCACTTTCTTTTACTAGTTTTTCCATTACCCTCAGGTCGGCATACATGTATCTCAATAATTTTTGCAAGATGTATTTTGCCGCAAATCTTATATAAAAGGGAAGTAAAGGGCTTATTTCCAGGGCTGATGCAGAAATAAAGAATACGCGTCGTATTCCCATTTTCTTCATTGCATTTAACAGGTTTCTATTTCCTTCTGAATAAAGTGTTGTTGGCTTAGTAGCCTCCCTCGAGCCCAGCGCAGATATTACGGCATCTTTGTTTTCTAAGTATCTTTCAAAACTTTCAAGCTGCATTATATCGCCCTTTACTACTTTAAGGTTAGTGTGAGTGAGTGTAAGGTTTGCAGGATTGCGCAACAAAGCTGTAACACGATGGCCTGCTTTTAAGGCTATTTCTACTGATTGCTTGCCTATGCCTCCATTAGCCCCTACGATTAATATATTGAGAGGAGGATTTATTTTGGGGTTTTCCATTTTTTTCGATTTAACTGAATTTGAAAACACTTAACACAAAAATTATAATGAACATCGCGAGCTGTGAAATATGGAACAAGCTCATCTTGCCTTTTATCTTAAAAAGAGCCATTTCAACTTTTCCTGTTGTTTCTTCAGATAAATTTTTCCTCAATTTTATCCCCAGCCTTCTTCCTATTGCTAATCCATTTATAATAATGAGTATTATTAAACCAAATTTTATCCTGAACCATATTTGTTCGCCGAAGGCGCCATGGGTAACATACATCATATACACTCCCGAAATTATTAATAGAAGAAATCCCACACCAAACAGGATAGGTAATTTTGATGTAGCTTCCAGTACTGTAAGTCCCTTCTGTTTTTCTATTGCGAATTGCTTCCAGAATTGTTTAGAGATCATATAGTCTACTAAGACTGTTCCTGCCACCATTGTGATCCCGGTTATGTGAGTTACCAGTGCGATGTGATAAATAGTTTGAGTTTCCATTTTTTGTGCTTAAGGATGATTTGAATTATTAAATTTATACCTTTTGGTAGTATTTATGTACAAATATATACTATATGGTAGTAAAATGCAACTATTATTAAGAATATTTTTTAAATTTGCTACCAAAAGGGAGTAATTAAGTTGAATAAAGCAGTAGAACTAGTTAAGCTTTGGGGCGCCTATGAAGAGTTGCATCCGGATGGTACCATAGAGGACTTTTGTCGTCACCAGTTATCAGTATCTCTGAAAAAGGAAAAACAAATTGCCCCTGAATGGCAATTGGTCCCTGATATAAACGGACAATTGGTTATACTGATCAGGAAGATAGGGAAATTTCATATCATGTATTCCAACAAAGCATTGGAAGCGACCGGCCTTGATCAGATTGAAGAATTTGGAATACTGGCTATTATTTTTAATAAAAAGAACCCAATAAAATCAGAGGTTATTTATGACAACTTATTAGAATTATCAAGCGGCACAAATATGCTGATCAGGCTTAAGAAAAGAGGCCTTATTACTGAATATCCTGATAAAGAAGACAAGCGGGTAAAAAGACTCAAGCTTACCGTGAAAGGGGAAGAAACCCTTAAAAAGGCAAAACAGCTGGTTTTAAAAGTTGCCGGGATGATGGTAAATAGTTTAACCGAAGATGATAAACAACTATGTATCCAAATGCTTAGTCCTATTAATGCCAGGTTTTCAAGTATCTTCCAAAAGCAAAAGAATAAATCTTTTGAGGAAGTGTACCAGGAGAATATGGGGGATTAATCAGTTAGCAGTTTTGAGTTGGCAGTTTGCAATTTATCAGATTTAGGTTTTGCATTACTATTAAGTTGAAACTTAATCAACCATTCTCCTAATCAACCCGATCAACAAACCACCTATCAAGCAGGTATTGGGTCCACCCTGCTGTATTTTCGTTTATAATCCTGTGGAGTGAGCCCAGTGATCTTTTTAAAAACTTCGCGGAAGGTTTTTATATCATTATAACCGGCATCATACATCAGTAAATTGATGTTTTGCGTTCCTTTTTCAAGTGCTTTTTTTGCGGCTTCTATCTTTACTCTTTGCAAATACTCAAAAGGCGTGTTATGTGTTGCCTTTTTAAATCGCCTGATAAAGTTGCGCTTGCTCATATTGGTATGCCCGGCAATTTCATCAATGTTAATTTGCAGATGATGATTTTGCTCGATATACGTTTGCGCTTTTAATATCTCATCATCCTTATGCTGGCGCTGACCTTTGAATACGGCAAAATGCGATTGGCTTATCCTGTCCATATCCAATGAGAACATTTTGCTTGCCCATATGCCAACTTCTCTTCCGCAGAATTTATCTATCAGGTAGAGTATTAAATTTAGTGATGAAAAGGCGCCGCCGCTGGTATAAATACCTTCCTGATCGGTGATTACCATATCCGAAAGAAAATTCACATCAGGATATCTTCGTACAATATCTTCCATATCGCTCCAATGTGCAGTGCATGACCTGCCTGGTAACAGTCCGGCTTCGGCAAGAAAATAGATCCCCGAACATAAACTGGCTACCTCTGATCCGTTTTGATGCATTGTTTTTATCCAGTTTATAATTACCTGGTGCTTCTTGAGCATCGCATCCCGGTCGCCGTAAAACGCAGGTACGATGATCAGATCAGGATGCGGAATTTCGTTTAATGAACTGTAACTAATAAACGGGGATTGTATTTGCAAAAGATGATTACTCGCATTTTCACCCGCCAGTACAATTTTAAAAGGCTGCTGTTTATATAGCTTTTGGAAAAGGTTATTGGTATGTATAAACATATCCATTGCTCCGGTAACAGTAGATAATGTTGCCTCCTCATGTATAATTAAAGCTATTTCCTTCATGGCATTAAATATATTCAAATATAAAAATTACCACGGTATTAATGTAAAGTGAATGGTTGATTAAGTGAGTGGTTGATTAGAGTTAAGTGAAACATTAAAAATCGACTAAACTCAACTAAATCTAACCCAATCAACCATTCACCACTCAACTACCCACCAATCAACTTAAAGCATTTTTTGCATATTCACGGCATTTGATAACTTCTTTTACGGCATCAGAACCTGCAGGTATATCATATTCTAACTCAATAGTTGCCGGAAATTTATACTTGTTCTTTTTCATCAGTGCCAGCACATCTTTTATTGGCGTATCTCCTTCGCCCCAGGGCCTGTTTGGTCCGTCGTTAAATTTTCTGTCTTTGATGTGCATACTGGTTATCCTGCCGTGATTTTTCAGAATGAAATCAACGGGGCTGCTGCTTGTGCCTGCCACATAATGGCCAATATCAAGGTTTATACCATTATATTCAGATTGACTCAGTGCGGTATCCCACAGTGTAGGAGTAGCTTGTGTGTGGGCATGATAGCCAACCATCATTTTATGTTTAGCAGCAATATTGCCTAAACGTTGTGTTTGAGCTGAGTCTGTAGGCAACTCAACTGTAACGTGCGTACAACCAAGGGCTTTCCCAGCATTAAAAGCATAATCAATCTCGGCATCAGTATTTTTAGTGCCTAATGCGTTTGGTTTCCATGCATATATAGTTACACCGGCATCATTGTACATTTTTCGTAATTCAACAAATTTATCCATCGGGCAGTTTGCACGCCACTCGGCCATTTTAGCCTGAGACTCTGGAGTCCTTTCATGTTTTGGCGCTCCTGCATAAGCTTCGGCCGCGTCGCCCATTAATTCAATGGCGTTTATATTGCAATCCTGGCAATACTGCAACAATTGTTCTGCACTGCCTGGCATGCTCCTGAACGAATAGGTGATGACACCAATCTGTACGCCGTTTATCTTTGAGTTAGGTTTTGAAAGTGCAAAAATTGAGCTGGCAAAAGTGCTTTTAGACACTAAAGCCATTCCTGCTGCAGCAAGCATACTTGTGCCAAGAAACCGGCGACGCGAAACATCCTGATTTTTCATATTAATAAATTTTTAGTGGTTAGGAATAAATTGGAAAATTGAACTGTAGTTCAAATTTATAGATTTATAAATGCCTTGCAATATTGCTTGAGTAACGATTTTGTGTCTTTTAAAAATGCGTTTTTGAAAATGTAATCAGATAAAACGCATTATTCCTATATTTGTAATAGCATTTAATTTTCCTGTGGTGTAATGGTAACACATCAGATTCTGGCTCTGAGGATTGAGGTTCGAGCCCTTGCAGGAAAACAACCCTAACCTAAATATCATCCGGTCGCGCAAAATGTACTTATTTTGTTGGTTCATAATTGTTTTTCCATGTATATAGTTCCCGGAAGCGGATTGAAACGGTAAGAAGGGATCTCATAAAACCCGAATGATCTGTAAAGCTGCTGGGCTTTAGTCATACTTTGTAACGTGTCTAATCTTATTCTTTTGTATCCGAGTTCCTTTGCAAATTCAATTGAACGTTGCAGGAGACTTGTACCGATGTGATAACCCCGGTATTCGTTTTTAACATACATGCGTTTAAGTTCGGCTGTTTCCCGATCTAACTTTCTAACCCCCGAACAACCAACAAACACGTTACCATCACAAGCAAGAAGAAGCGCCCCTTCCGATTTACCATATTGATTTTGGATGGTTTCCAACTCCTTTGAAAAATTCTGAAACGATAAATCAACGTTTAATGAAAGAGCATATTCCTCAAAGAGTTTCTTGCCACTTTCAAATTCCTGGAATGTACTCGCAATTCGGTATGTGATTACTTTTTTCATCTAAGATAAAGATAAAAAAATGGTAGAGTTACAGTCAGTGGGATATTAAATGAAAAATCTCTCCTATGAAAAATTTACGCCGTATCGTTCATCGGTGAACAAAAATGAACGTTTTTTGATAGGTATCGACTGCAAAACCCGTTAATTCTTATCAATTTTCTACATATTTCTGCATATTTTCGCCTGTTTTTCTGACTGTTTCTGCAATTTTCCTCCGTTAATGAAAGGATATCCCTTCATGGTGCGCTTGCCCGGCAGCCAACTTACTTAAGCTGGTTTACATCATAAATAGCATAAAGGCTGATAGCATTCGCCAATTAAACCACAAGCGAAACCTTTTTCGCAGCACTGATCTGATTACCAGTATATTACATGTCTTCGCAAATGCGAAAATATAAATATCTGATTATCAGTCGTTCATGAATTTTCAAACGTGTGTTCATTTCAAATGAACGTGAACGCTTATGAAAATACTGGAATATTAAAAAACATTTTTTTTGAAACTATATTAGTTGCATTTTTATAGCGCATCATAAAACAATCTAAACATCAAATAATTTACATGGGAAAAGTAATTCTTGTAACCGGTGCCTCATCTGGCATTGGCTTAGCATGTGCAACAGCGCTCCAGGCAAAAGGACATACAGTTTATGGCTCAACACGCGATTTAAGCCGAATAAAATCTGTATCATTTAAACCAATAGAACTTGATGTAACCAGCGACGCATCGGTAAACGCAGCAATTGATAAAATTATAAAAGAACAAGGAAAAATTGATGTACTTGTAAATAATGCCGGCAATGGTGTAACAGGTCCGGCTTATGCAATGCCGGTTGATTTTGCTAAAAAGCAATTCGAGGTTAACTTCTTCGGTGTAATTCGTGTAAGCAGTGCGGTGCTGCCCAAAATGATAGAAGCTAAAAGTGGTTTAATAATAAATGTAAGTTCCCTGGCCGGACTTTTTGGTTTGCCATACCAGGCGATGTACAGCGCTTCGAAATATGCAATTGAGGGCTATTCGCAAAGTTTAAGGATGGAGCTTAAAAGCACAGGTGTTAAAGTGGTGCTGATTAACCCGGGAGATTTTAAAACAGACTTCACTCAAAATCGTGAAAAAGTTCCCTTCCCTATCAAAAATGAAAAACTTGAAAAGGAGTATAACACCGCCGTGGCCAGCATGGAAAAAGACGAAAGTGTAGGCCAGAGTCCTGACGTTATAGCAAAAAAATTATGCGATATTGTTAATTCATCAAACCCGGCACACCGTTATCTTATTGGCGCTTTAGGCCAAACTATTGCAGTCCCTTTAAAAAGAATATTGCCAGGCGGAATTTTTGAAAAATTAATGAATGATCATTACGGAATAAAATAAGCAATATCTAAATTTAGGTATTACTTATTTTAAGTATGTGATTATCTGTATCAGTTATGAAAATATCACAGCTTACCGCTTATCTTGAAAGTTTTGCTCCGCTTGCTTACCAGGAGGATTATGATAACGCGGGTTTAATTGTTGGTCAGCCTGATCAGGAAATACATGAGGCATTGATCTCATTGGATTGCACCGAAGCAGTTGTGGACGAAGCCATAACGAATAATTGCCAGCTGATTATTTCTCATCATCCTATTGTATTTAAGGGGATGAAAAAATTTAACGGCAAAACCTATGTCGAGCGGGTAGTGGAAAAAGCCATCCGTAATAATATCGCCATTTATGCCATTCATACCAACATAGATAATGTTATTGACGGGGTGAACGCACGTATCTGTGATACTATAGGTTTAAAAAATTGTCGCATCCTGGCCCCTAAGGCGTATTTATTAAAAAAACTGGTTACTTATGCCCCGGTAGGCCATGCTGATGAAGTAAGGAACGCACTATTTGAGGCTGGTGCCGGAAACATCGGAAATTACAGTGAATGTAGTTTTAATGCTGAAGGCAAGGGAACCTTTAAGGGAAATGAATATACCGATCCCTATGTTGGCGAACCTGGAAAGCGCCACATAGAAAATGAGGTGCGGATAGAAACAATTTATCCTGCCAACCTGGAAAGCAAGTTGTTAATGGCGCTTTTTTTAGCTCATCCGTATGAGGAGGTGGCCTATGATCTTTATCAGCTAACCAATCAAAATCAGCAGGTTGGATCGGGAATGATTGGCGATATGGAGACGCCTATGGAAGAGGAAGCTTTTTTATCCCACATAAAAGAAAAAATGCAGGCGCAGGTAATTAGACATACAGCATTTACCGGAAGGCAAATAAAAAAAGTAGCAGTTTGTGGCGGCGCAGGTAGCTTTTTATTGAAGCAGGCTATAGCTGCGGGTGCAGACGTATTTATTACTGCCGACTATAAGTATCACGAGTTTTTTGATGCCGAAGGAAAGTTAGTTATTGCAGACATCGGACATTATGAAAGTGAGCAATTTACGAAACAATTATTGTATGATATTATTAAAAATAAATTTCGTACCTTTGCCGTCCGTTTAACAGCAATAAATACAAACCCCGTCAAATATTTTATTTAATGGAACAAACCGTAGAACAAAAGCTTAAAGCTTTATACGAACTACAAACCATCCACACCAAAATTGATAAAATTCGCCAGGTAAGAGGTGAATTACCCATGGAAGTTGCCGATCTTGAAGATGATGTTGCAGGTCTTGAAACCCGTATACAAAAAATAAAGAGTGAGCTGGATGATTTGGAAGATGATATAGTTACCCGTAAAAACCTGATAAAGGAAGCGCAGTCGAATATAAAAAAATATGACACACAGCTAAACGAGGTAAAAAACAACCGCGAATACGAAGCTATTTCAAAAGAAATTGAAATACAAGGATTAGATATCCAGGTAAGCGAAAAGAAGATAAGGGAATATGGCTTCGAAATAACATCTAAAACACAGATATACGAAAAAGCCCTGGCCGACCTTGAAGCACGCAAAAGTGACCTTGAAGCTAAAAAGGCAGAACTGGGAACTATTACAGCAGAAACTCAAAAGGAAGAAAACGAGTTAAGCACACTTGTTGAAAAGGCTGTAAAAAACATTGATGAGCGCTTATTGATTGCTTATAACCGTTTACGCCAGAATGCGAAGAACGGTTTGGCCGTTGTAACTATACAACGCGATTCATGCTCCGGATGTTTTAACCAGATTCCTCCTCAGCGGCAATCAGATATCCGCCAGCGCAAAAAGATTATAGTTTGCGAACATTGCGGCCGTATTTTGGTTGATGAGCAAATGGCTATGGAAGCCGAAACCGTTTAATCCAATTATTGATTTAATATATTAAAGGCGCTCATTGAGCGCCTTTTTTGTTGTGGTTGAGTAGTAGTTAGATCTACGAAGTTTACAGACTTCGTAGATCTTTATTAAACTTGTTATATACTTAACCTACCCTCTGTAGAATCAGTCGATGTATATACACCTTCGGGAGCTGAATGATGTGCTTTTGTTGTAAAAGGCGACTTCTTTGTAAAAAGGCCCAGGCAAAATAAAAGCAATCCCATCAACAATTGAGGTAAAAATACTTTTGAAGAAAAATCCCATAACCAAGGCGATACCATTATAATAAAACCCATCACAACATCCAATACTAAATGCATTTGCATTGGAAACTGCTTTACAAAACCAGTTTCGTTATCTACAAATATAGCCATGATCAATTGCAGCCAACCAATGTATATTGGAAGAAGTAGGGCCGCGCTTGAAACATCAGAATAACCAAACAGCCATGGAGAGGCAATAAGGGTAAGGCTAAGGATATAATTTAAAACTCCGTAAAATGCTGTTGGAATAAATGGCTTCATAATTCTCTAAATTTATACTATTTGATATTTTTAATAATTAATTGTACTAAGTAATTGTTTTCAAAGGTATAAAAATTGAAATTATCTGTAAGCTCTTTCTTTATAATTTTACATTATACCATATTACACCATCTTTCGTTATAATTCAGGAACGATAGTATTCGTTTTTTTGGTTATTTAAGTATACCTTTATTAAATTCCTTTAATTAATTCTTAAGAATTTTATATTTCCATATTAAAGCAATCTTTTCAGTTAGAAAGCAGGTAGCTGCTCGATATTTTCTATCCTGAACTTGCTGTTTACATCCGGTTCATATTGCTTAAATTGCTGTAACGACAATAAAAAATAAAATAATGAGCAAAGACAGACAAAACGTAAAAGAGAAAAAAAAGCCGGCAAATCCACTTGCTAAAAAGGCCCCGTCTGATTATCAATCAGGTAAAGGAAATGTGGTAAAACCAATTGTTGAAGCAAGTAAAAAGAAAAAGTAATGATAAATAAATCAGTAGAATCACAGGCCCGGGAATATGTATATGATGTAAAAAATTGTGCGAGCGAATTTGGGCAAAGTACCCTGGAAGGTTGGGAATTTAGTTTGGTAACCGATGTTGAAAAAACAAAAATAGAGAAGAACTATTACCCAACAGTTTCGGCACATCCTGCACAGGAAGCATTATTTGAATTATTCAGACTGGTTAAATCGAAATTATTGCTGCCAATGGGCAAAACGGAAAATAATTTTGATATTAATTCCGCTAATAAAAACGTAACTTATCTTATTGCTTTTAACCCTAAGTTTCAAAGATAGATCAGAGTCGGATGTAGAGATCAGAGGTCGGAGGTCAGATGTAAGAGGTCAGATATGGCAACCCTGTTACTTCTGATATCAGACTTCAAGTATTCTATTAAACCAAAGCTTCCTTTTTTACAATTTTTGAGGCCACAAATGAAAATAGCCCCAAGATGATTCCGAACATAGCACCAAAAATTGGCCCCATAATGGCCATAGCCAAGCGTGGATGTATTGAAAGCACAGAGGGCATGCTTGTACCCATTGAAGCCATTTGAGGATGATTGGCTTCGTAGGTTTCCCGGAACGCTATATGAACTGCAGTAATCCAGATACAGTTTACCATGCTTACTAAAAAGCCATGTAAAAAGTATTTGCCGGGACAAACTTTGGCGATAACATAAGCACAAAAAATAAAGATTAGCAACCAAAATGCTGGCTCAACTTTTTCAGGTATCAGTGATACTGTCGCAAAGGCCATTATCAATCCAAAAATTGATAGTTGAAAGATAATTTTCCAGTTCATGTAATTAGATTTTTTATATAAATGTAAAAAATAATCAGCATAAACAAATGTTTTTCAGAAAGATACAACGACCCTTACTATTCAGCAATTAAAAATTTGCCAGTGTGTTACAAACTTTTTCACATTTAAAACTTAATGGAGATTTAGTTTTAGCTTGTTAATTTTGGTTTTAATTATAATTACATCATTATTGCCTTTTGAACCATATAATGCTGTTGCAGATTTATCTTTAAGAACAGATATACTTTGTATATTATCCGGGTTTATCATACTTAAATCTTTTATTTCCTTCCCGTCAAGTACGTATATGGGGTTGTTTAACTTATCCTGCAAGTAAAATTGTTCGTTTTTTTTACCGGTATCATTAACAGGTGTACCACCTCTATTTGTTATTAGAATAGTATTTATGTTTGTTTTATATTCCTGTACAGCTCCCGTTTTGTTTTCCACAGCTTTATTTGATTTTATATCTCCTAAAGTAAATGATATTGGTACGGCATAAGCCACCCTTACTGGTTTGCCGTTTTGATAGCCAGGTACCCACTTGGGTGATGATTTTAATACGCGTAATGCTTCCTTGTCAATATCGTTTTCAACTCCTCGTGCTATTTGAAAATTGGATAATGCACCGTCTTCTTCAACAACAAAACTAATTATTACCCTGCCTTGTATTCCTTTTTTACGGCATTCATCCGGATATTTTATATTTTTAGATAAAAAGTCATAAAATGCGTTTAGCCCACCCGGAAATTCAGGCACCTGCTCAACGGATGTAAAAATTTTGCTGTCTTTTGTTGGAACTGTATCCTTAATAGATAAAAAAAGAACTCTTTTATTGATATCCCTTGTTGCCGGTTTATTTGTTGTTGTTTTAACAATGGCAAATAGAAATTTGCCATTGTTATTTTTAATATTACTTGCATCAACTGTCATTGTGGTTAAGAATATCTGTTCGGTTTTTTTACTAAAAAAACTAACGGTCTTACTGTTATTTACTGTTGCTGATGATAAAATGAGCATCAAAACAAATAATGGCACCGAAAATCCATACTTAATAAGCGCAACGCTATTGGATTTATTTTTTTGAAGCATCAGGATGCGTTGCTTTAATAAACTATGATTAAAAAAAGGATTTACCAGTTGATGCGCAGGAGTATTAAAAGTTTGACTTAATAATAATAAAGCATAATCGGCTTTATTTGTACCTGATTCAAGCGCCTGTTTGTCAGCAATAAATTCATGGATATGCTTAATTGAAAAACGATACAGATAAACAACCGGGTTAAACCAATTAATGATCATAACGGCCTCTATCAGCAATACATCAGCAGAATGCCATTGACTTGCATGCGCATTTTCATGTGCAGCTATAATGTCCTGATTTACAAGATTGTCTCCTATTCTTATATTTTTAAAAAATGAAAAAGAAATTAGTGATGGAGTCTGATTTATTACCCGCCTTAAAACTATTAGCTGCCAAACAAACCTTGCAAGCAAAAATAAAATCCCCGCCAGGTAAATAATAAGCCATATTTGGCCAATTGTAATATGAGTATTCCGGATGGGCTTAAATTGGTAAAGCATTACCGGGCTGCTATATATGGTATATTGTACCTGTTGGGTTATAAAGAGATTTTTAACCCAATCAGCCTGTATTAGTGGGATGAAAAATGACAATAATGCTGCAGAAACGAGGTAAATACGGTTAAGTTGAAAAAACGTTTCTTTGCGTAACAGCACAACATAAAATCCATAAAATAAAAGCAGGTAAATATTTACCAGCAATAAATAATGCCACCAGGTCATAATTATTTTTCTTTAAGTTTTTCAATCAGTTTTAATATTTCATCTGCTTCCTTTAAGTCTATTTTTTCTTTTTTTACAAAGTAGGAGAACATCCGTTTTACTGAATTATCAAAATAGCCGTTCATTAATTTATCGGTTGCAAAATTTTGATACTGCTCTTTACTAATTACCGGGTGATATTCATGACTTTTGCCGAAAGCCGTATGGCCTACAAAGCCTTTGGTTTCCAATATTCTGATAATGGTAGATACTGTGTTATAGGCTGGCTTAGGCTCAGGCAATAAATCAATAACATCTTTTACATATCCTTTTTGTAATTGCCATAGTATCTGCATTATTTGTTCTTCTGCACGTGTTAATTCTTTAATTTCCATGGTATGTCATTTTTGGTAAAAAGAAGACTATGTTTAAAATAAGTATGTGAAGTTAGGAATGTACATAATAATTCATCAGATCATCATTCCTCCTAATTCAATTTAAACGCTAATCCAAATTGATTAATCTAAGTTATTAACTATAAATCAAATTAACAACTAAATTTTTAGTTTTATTTTTTTAAACTTTTAAATATAATATTCGTTACTTAAATACAGCTTAATTTTAATGACTATAACTTTCCATGGCGCTGCACGTACCGTTACCGGCAGCAAGCATCTTATTGTATTAAATGATGATACCCGTATTTTACTGGATTGCGGAATGTTCCAGGGAATGGGTGAACACACCGAAGATTTGAATGAGCATTTTGGATTTAATCCCGCAAATGTAGACTACCTGATATTGTCGCATGCGCATATTGATCATTGCGGGTTAATACCCCGCCTGGTGGCCCAGGGCTTTAGGGGGTCAATATTTAGTACAGCACCTACTATGGACCTTGCCAGGATACTGCTAATGGATTCGGCAAAAATACAAATGCAGGATATTGAATATAGTAATAAACACCGGGCAAAAAAGGGCTTGCCATTACTTAATGCTTTATATACTGAAGTGCAGGCAATAGAATCGCTTCGTTTATTTAAAATTGTTGATTATCATGAAGAATACGAAATAAGCCCGTCGGTAAAACTTCGTTTCACTGATGCCGGTCATTTAATAGGCAGTGCTGCTATTCATTTATCAATAACTGAAAATAATAAACAAACACAAATAACTTTCAGCGGTGATGTGGGTCGTTATGACGATATGCTGTTAAAAAAGCCGCAGACATTTCCGCAAGCTGACTATATTTTATTAGAATCAACTTATGGTGATTCGCTTCATAAGGATGCCGGTAATGTTGAGGATGCGCTTCTCGAAATTATCAGGCAAACCTGTGAAACTAAGAAGGGTAAGCTTATTATACCTGCCTTTAGCGTAGGCCGTACCCAGGAATTATTATATGCTTTAAATGCGTTGGAGTTAAAAGGCGTATTGCCCGATTTGCGTTATTATGTAGACAGTCCGCTTTCGGAAAAAGCCACCCGTGTGGTGATGGATCATCCGGAAGTTTATAACAAGGCGGTTACTGATATTTTAAAAACAGATCCCAACCCTTTCGGTTTTAAAGGACTTACGTTTATTGAATCAACAGAAGAATCAAAAGCCTTAAATGACGATCCGACACCATGTGTAATAATTTCTGCTTCGGGAATGGCAGAAGCAGGACGAGTTAAGCATCATATCAAAAATAATATCGGCAATGTAAAGTGTACTATTTTAATGGTTGGTTATAGTGAACCTAATTCACTAGGCGGGCATTTATTAAGAGGTGACAAGGAAGTGATGATATATGGGGAAATGTATAATGTGATGGCCGAAGTGCGGTCTATTAAATCAATGAGCGCCCACGGTGATTATAATGATCTATTGCATTTTATTTCGTGCCAGGACCCGCAAAAAGTAAAAAAGATATTTCTTGTTCACGGTGAATATGAAGTACAGCAGCATTTTAAGGAAAAAATAATAGATAAAGGTTTTAAAGATGTTGAGATACCTTATCAGCATCAAAAAGTAATGCTAAAATAAAAGTGGAAAAATTTATTTAATTAGTAGAAAAATTTCTATATTTGTTTATAATTAGAAATCCAAACAATGGCTGTCAAAAAGTATAAGGTTATCCCAAAAGTGAAAAATCCAGATGAAGTAAAAGACAAGGCATCTAAAAAGCATGTTACTTATCCTACACATGAATCTGAAATCCTTTATTTATCTGAACCGGAGATCATTTACAATTATCAGCCTTTTTATACTGATGATATCAGTTTACTGAACAATTCAAAAAAGGGTCTTAACGCTAAGGCTGCGTTGGATTTTCTTTCGTTTTCGGGTTTTACACAGGATGAGTTCCAGGAAACGTTTAAAACAACAGTTAAAACCATACAAAACCACGTTACCAAAGATTTAACTTTAGATGCAGCTTTAAGTGAAAAGCTCCTTAAATCATTCGCTTTATTTGATAAAGGTGTTGAAATATTTGGTTCTGCAAAAAATTTTCATCAGTGGCTTGGTACACCTGCATATGGCCTTGGCAATCAATTGCCTTTTGATTTAATGGATACTATTACCGGCATACAGCTTATTGAAGAAGAGCTTATACGCATTGAATTCGGTGATCTGGCCTGATTATGTTAGTGTACAGGATAGTACTTGCCAAATATGCCGGTAAATTAATTGCATCAGGCCGGGCAGCGCGATGGAACCCAAATGAGGTTAAAATGATTTATACGGCATCTTCACGCTCGTTGGCTTGTCTTGAAAATGTTGTCCATCGTGATAAAATGGGTTTAAGTCGGATTTTTAACATCATGACGATTGAGTGTCCTGATTATATTAAAACAAAAACCATTCACTTAAAAGATTTACCTGCCAACTGGGCAGATTTTGATCAAATGTCCAAATCGCAAAATATTGGATTAAAATGGATAAAAGATAATGAGACGGCCATATTACAGGTGCCATCTTCTATAGTTGAGGAGGAAGTCAATTACCTGTTAAATCCAAACCATAAAGATTTTAAATTGATCAGGGTTATCAAAACCCAATTGTTTGTTTTTGATGGAAGAATAAAACAATAATTGAAGCTCTGTGAATATCGAACATCGAATTTGATGTTTCAATGTTCGATATTAAGAGCGTTCGGTTAGTTAGTTTTTTGCAACAACTGGCGGTGCTTTTGGCAATTCCTTGCGTGGTATCATTTCATTTCGCTGAGCGGTATGGTAAACAAAGGATGCGACAATAGTTGCGGCTTGTTTCAAATCATCTTCACTTAGTTTATCATAAGTGTCCTGGTTGCTATGGTGCGTACGGGTACCATAATCCAGGAAATCCTGGATAAACTGGAAACCAGGTATACCAACAGCATCGAAAGATACGTGATCTGTACTGCCTGTATTCCTGATGGTAAGCGTTGTCGCACCAAGGTCTTTAAATGGCTCGAGCCACGCTTTAAAAATTGGTGCTGCTGCCGAATCGCCCTGTAAATATATGCCGCGTATTTTGCCACTTCCATTATCAAGATTATAGTAAGCAGAAACTTTTGCCTGTTCGGGTTTAAGTTCCATTGTTTTTGGGTCCCCAAAGTGATTAAATACATATCCACGGGAACCAAATAAGCCCTGTTCTTCCGAACTCCATAAAGCAATACGTATGGTACGGCGAGGTTTAAAGTTAACAGCTTTTAAAATGCGCATAACTTCCATCATTACTGCACTGCCGGCGGCATTATCGGTTGCTCCCGTCGCGCCATGCCATGAATCCAGGTGGCCGCCGATCATTACTACCTGGTCTTTCAGTTTTCTATCAGTACCAGGAATCTCAGCTACAACATCATAACCCATCATGTCGTCAGTAAAAAATTGCGTTTTTAGGTCCGCCTCCATAGTAACTTTTATACCTGCTTTTACCAGGCGTAAAATACGCTGGTAATCTTCGCCGCTGGTTTCCAATTCCGGCGAAACAGCTTTAGCAGTATCAGTATACGACGCACCATTGGTCGTGAAAACTGTTCCATCTGTGCCACGCGCCTGGCTTAATATAAGTGCTACATTTTCGTCGCGTAAAAATGTGCTAATTACCATACGCAATGCACGCGCACGCATTATGGGTGAATTTGGGTCAAGCACCTTCCGCGGAACATTGGGCTGCGCGGTTGCTTTTGCCATTGCATCCAATTCTTCATCCGTATAACGGACAGCGTCTGGCTTAAAGGTTCGCTCAGCACCAGCTTTAGTATCAAAAATTACAACTTTGCCTTGCAGAGTGCCTTTATATTTATTAAGGTCGGTAATGGTATCGATTTTTATTAAAACCACGTCGCTTTTTATCTGGCCGTTAGTGCCGGGTGTCCAGGCTTTTGGTATGGCAATAATAGCATGGTAATAAGGAACAGTTATGGCTGCATAATTTTTTTGAACTTCCCATCCTTTGCCAAACTTACCCCAGGGCTCACGTTTTGCATTTACCATTCCCCATAATTGTAACTGGTTTACAGCCCAGTCCTGAGCGTGCTTTAGCTCCGGCGACCCGGATAAACGGGGACCAGAAACATCTGTGAGATAAAAAGCCGTTTCCATCACTTTTGAGTGGTTTAAGCCTTCTGCGCGAATCTTTTTTACAATCGCTGTGTCAACCGATTCCTGGGCAAATGCGGAGCCCATTATGCCTGGAATAAGCAGGCAAGAGAAAAGTAGTTTTATTTTCATAATAAATAATATGAGTCAGTTAACAACAAACTTATTTATTAAAATTTGCAAATCTTAATAAGTGCATTAACAACTTTGTTACAAATGAGAATCAAGAGCTGAGATTTAATAACCAAGAGCCAAGATGTAAGAATCAAGAGAAAGCAGCAGGCTAAATGTGTAATATTTTATAATTTACTTTGACTGTTGCCGTTGTCATTTTTCCTGTGTCTTGAATCTTTATTCTTGAATCTATTTATCAGAATTATTTTTTAAGGTATATTTGAGTCATGAGTTCATACCCGTTAGATAGAACTGCTTTTAAATTGCAGACAGCTGAAGAGGCTTCAAATCATGCCGCTTATTATAAAACACTAACCTGGCAGGAGCGCCTTCGCATAGCTAATTATTTGAATAGTGTTGCATATAACTATCCGGAAAACGAACCACCAAGGATGGATAAAACTGTTTTTAAAGTACGGTCACGAAAATAAAGATGGGGAATATTTTTAACGAGGATTTTAGGGACTTTATTAACTGTTTTAATGATTATGATGTAAAATATATTCTTGTAGGAGGCTATTCGGTTATTCTCCATGGGTATTCAAGAACTACTGGTGATATGGACTTATGGGTGGAAAGAACGGCCGAAAACTATCAAAATATTAAAACCGCTTTTTTACATTTTGGAATGCCTGTTTTTGATATGACTGAGGATGCTTTTTTAAATAATATTGATTTGGATGTTTTTACATTCGGAAAACCGCCATCTTCAATTGATATTATGGTAACAGTCAAAGGGTTAAACTTCGCTGATTGTTATAAAAATGCAGTGTATTTTGAAGAGGACGGATTATTAATACGGACTATATACATTAATGACCTGATCAGTGCTAAAAAAGCAGCCGGCCGTTCAAAAGACATGAATGATTTAGAAAATCTAATCTCTTAATTTAATAAAATCCGTCATCCCAATTTTGGCATCTCTTGACGAAGAGAAATCGATCAAATTTTACACAGAAAAATTAGGCTTTACTTTTTATTCCAGTTGGGAAGGTTATGAGCGATGACTAATTGATCAGTAGTTTGTACCCCCGCCCATGTACATTAATAATCTCAACATTCGGGTCGTCTTTTAAATACTTGCGTATCTTACTTAAAAAAACATCCATGCTGCGACCATTAAAATAATTATCGTCGTGCCATATGTTCAGCAAGGCTTCTTCTCGTGTAAGTACTTCATTTTTTCTAAGGCATAGCAAACGAAGCAGTTCTGCTTCTTTTGTTGATAGCTTCTGCTGTGAATTATCTATAGAAATAATCTGAGAGGTGTACTCAAAAATATAACGGCCTATTTTAAATGTAGTTTGCTTTTCTTCTTCACTTTTTGCAGAATTGGTGGTCCTTTTAAGCAAAGCATTTATGCGAAGCAATAATTCTTCAATGCGAAAGGGTTTGGTTATGTAATCGTCGCCGCCTAAATTAAAAGCCTGGGTTTTATCTTCTATCATCCCCTTGGCAGTAGCAAAAATAATAGGTACGTGGCTGTTAATTTTCCTGATATCCTTGCCTAAAGTAAAACCATCCTTTTTAGGCATCATCACATCAAGTATAAGCAAATCGTAACTTTGTTTGGTAAAAGCCTTCAAACCTTCTTCGCCGTCTTTACATAAAATAACATCGAACTTTCCCTTTAGCTGCAGGTAATCCTGTAACAGTAAACCCAAATTAGGATCATCTTCAACGAGTAGTATTTTTTTCATTTGGTTTTTTTAGTCCGAAAATCCGAAAAATCCGGAAGTCCGAAAGTTGTTTTTATAACGCTTTTTTAATCAAAATCTTCGGACTTTCCGACTTACGGACTTTTCGGACTTTCTTAAGCAAGCTCGAATTTTAATTCAAATTCTGAACCTTTTTCTTTTTCGGACCTAACGCTTATAATTCCGTTAAGCCTTTTTACTACTGTGTTTACATAGCTCAAGCCTAATCCAAACCCTTTAACATCATGCAGATTGCCTGTAGGTATACGGTAAAACTGTTCAAATATTTTTGTTTGCTGATCACGGCTCATGCCAATGCCTTTATCTGATACCCGTATCACTATCTGCCCGTTTTTGTTCAATGTGCTTATCGTAATATCAGGATCGCCAACACTATATTTAATAGCGTTATCAATTAAATTATAAATCACATTTGAAAAATGTAGCTCATCCGCATTTATAACAGCATTTTCTGCATCAAGCTGTAAGGTTGTTTTAGCATTACATTTTTGCAGCTTAAGCGCCATTGAATCAATAACTATTGTTATCATTTCATTAACGTCAAGCGGTTTTTTATCCAGTTTAAAATCGTTTTTTTCAATGCGCGCTATGTTCAATACCCGTTCGATATGACTACCTAAACGCTCATTTTCTTCATATATAATACTTGCAAGCCTCGTAACGCGGCTTTTGTCAAATGCAATTTCATTATCCTTTAAAGCTTCGCTGGCAATCATTATTGTTGAAACAGGAGTTTTAAACTCATGAGTCATGTTGTTTATAAAATCTGTTTTCATTTCTGATACCTTTTTTTGTCTCAGGATAGAAAAAATAGTATATCCGAAACAAAATATAAGTACTATTAATAGCCCAAAAGTAATTGCCATCGTGGCATTCATCCTTTTTAAAATCAATGAATTTTTTTGAGGGAAGATAAGTCGGATCAATCCGGGATCGTTTATCACATCCCTGCTAAATATTATTGTCTGATAAATAGTTCCACTGGTAAAAGTTGGTCTTTCACCGGTAAAGTCATTTGCCTTCGAAAAAATCAGGGAGTCGCTGTTTGCTGTGGTTACTTCGTAACTAAAGGGCAAATGAATTCCTTTACTATGTAATTCAAACCTGAGCAAGGTATCAATCCATAAGGGGTTTAAACGCATCCTTAAAGGTTCGTCATATCTGCCATACTCCTCAGCTAAGTTTTCAATAACCGTTGATTTGCTATGGGTTGAATTTTGTAATGAATCGTTTTCCAGTAATCTTTGCACCTCTCTTAGTCGCCTTTCCTTTTCTTTACGATCCTGCTGCTGCTGCCATTGCGCGTTAATATGCGGAACCGAAATTACTTGTTTTCCAAATTGCGGATCACTATATGTGTATCTTATAGTATCATATTTATGAAGCTTTTGATGTTTCTTTAGTGTTACAATTTCCGTATTTCTAACAATTACAGGGGTAACCCTGCCATGAACAACTCCAAAATCATCCGTAAATTCTTCATAACGTAACTGAAGGTCGATAGATCCGCCCTGCATTAATCGGGCCATATCATCATCCATCCTTTTATGCGCTATCATCCGTCGTAAACTATCACGTAATAAAGCTATCTTTTTTTGACGGAGCGTTAGTTTTTTTGGAATAGCAGTTACGTTTTTTTCAATTGTATGATTAAAAGTATTGTTTCTGTCCTGAGTACCCTTATTAAGTTTATCAGTAAAGGTATTTTGATTTAAACGGCTCTTAAATGCTTTTATGTTTAAAAAATTATTTGCGTCCTGTTTGCTAATCTTGGCCGATACATTGTTTAACGCTTCGTTAACAGAACGATCAAATAGTTCGGATTGCATTTGATAAGACTGGCGCAAAAAATAAAATTGCATACCCATTACACCCAACAACGCAAAACTCATCAAACCTATAATAAGGGCAATACTTCTCTTTTTCATCCTAAAAACAAAATTATTTTAAATAAGCTGTTAAATTTTGCATTTAACAAATTTTAACAATTTATAAATTACATTTAACGTATTGAGATATAGTTATATGCTAAATTTGCGTTTTAAAACTACTTCAATGAAAAAATCATTAATTAAACCCAGCTTCGAATTTATTTTTGCACTTAGTTTAATTGCTATACTTGGCTTACCTCCTTTGCTAATGGCCCAAAATCAAAAGGATGTGGAAATATCCATACAACATGGAGACACTATTATTAACGGCAAAAATATAAAAGAGCTTTCTGCGAAGGACAAGCAGGCTGCTTTAAAAGATATTAACCGTTTAAGTGATAATGATAACTCACACTCTTATACTTTTAAACGAAAAGATAGCGTTGATGGGCGGGTTAGCCATTTTGAATTTCACAAAAGAGGCTCAGAAAATAACGATCATTCGCCTTTAACATCAGAAAATATAGTGATAAAAGACAGTTTAGGCAATATAATGATGGTTAAACGAGGCAGGGTTAAGCAAATGAACACCAGGTCAGATTTTAAATTTAATGGGAATGACGACCTGTTAAACGGACCAGAATTGCCTGAAAGAAATTTTGGCGGTTCGTTACTAATGCGGTCTGATCGCAGAAACAGTCAAAATTTTGATTTTGTAAATATTGATAATGACGGGATAAGCACTCATATTAGATTTCACGTTTCTGAAATTTCAGATGAAGATTTAAAAAGGATGCCCCATGTTGAAGGACCAAAATTTGAAATTGAAGATCCAAACATTGTGCCTGAATTTTCAACCGGAAAAACTTTAATGACATTTAATTTGCCAGGAAAAACTGTTGCTGATGTTAAGCTTATTGATAGCGAAGGCAAATTAATATGGAATGAAAAAGTTAGCGGAGGTCGTTTTATGAAAAGCTTTGTGATGGGATTAAATGGCATTTATTATCTGCAAATAAAACAAGGTAACAGCTTTGCATTAAAGAGGATACTGAAAGAAGAGTAGCTGTAGAGGAGTTTACAGTTGCCAGATTGCAGTTAGCAGTTTTTATAATAGAAATAGCCCTCTTATTGAAGGGCTATTTCTATTATGTGGCTTTGCAAAGCAGCAACTGCTAACTCTTAAAAGTAACTGACTACTGCAAACTGGCAACTGCAAACTGGTTAAAACGGCAAATCATCCTCATCCGGACTTGAGCTCAAATCAGCGGGTGGAGCATATGCAGGCGTTGCACTTGCACCGGCGCCAGCCAATATGTTAATTTTCCATAATTGTAGTGAGTTAAAATAGGTCTTTTTGCCTGTTTTATCAGTCCATGGTCTACCTCTTAGATTAAAAAATACTTCAACATCGTCACCCACTTTAACGGTATCCAATAAATTGCAGCGATCTTGTATAGCTTCGAACTTTAGATACTCCGGATATTGCGGATTTTCGATATATTCAAGTATCAGTTCTCTTTTTTTAAGTGATTCTGTTACCTGTACAGTTGGCGACACTTCATGTATCTTACCCTTAATTTCCATAGTTAAAAATATTTAAAATGTAAAGTTAATAGATCAAAGTTAAATCGGGCATATTTAATTCATAAATTCGCAAAATATCATGCAAGTTTTCCACACCGAAAGTAAAATTATCATAACCTGTAATAAAAGGCTGTCTATCTATCTGCAACAGGAAGTAGAAACATTAGGTTTTAAACCCACGCGTGTTTTTCAGACAGGGATCGAACTTTTAGGAACCGTTACTGATTGCATAGCATTAAACCTCAATTTGCGCTGTGCCAGCCAGGTATTATACTTAATTAAAAGCTTTACTGCCGATGATCCGCAACAGCTTTATAATAATATTGTTGAAATTGAGTGGGAAAAGCTTATTGATTTTACCGGCTATTTTTCTGTGTCGTCAACTGTAAATAACGAGCATATACTCACACCGCTTTTTGCCAATGTAAAAGTTAAGGATGCTATTGCCGACAGGATAAAATCAGTAAAAGGTATTAGGCCGAATTCAGGTGCTGAAGCAAATAAAACATTAGTTCACTTGTACTGGCAAGACAGCGAAGCCGATATATTTTTAGATACATCAGGCGAAACGCTGGCAAAACATAGTTACCGTAAAATTCCCGGAAAGGCCCCAATGCTCGAAGCTTTGGCGGCCTCAACTATTATGGCTACACATTGGGACAAAAACAGCACTTTTATAAATCCGATGTGCGGTTCAGGAACGTTGGCTATTGAAGCAGCCTTATTAGCAACCGATAAATGCCCCGGGCTTTTCAGGATGAATTATGGCTTTATGCATATTATGGGTTACGATGAAACTGTATTTTTTTCGGAAAGAAGAAAATTAAAAGATAAAGCAAAAAAGGAAATCGGATTTAAAATTATTGCGACAGATATTTCGGCAGATGCAATAGATATTTCACAAAAAAATGCGAAAACTGCAGGAGTAGACCATTTAATAGATTTTAGCGTTTGTGATTTTGAAGAAACACCTGTACCTACGGAACCAGGGGTTATAATGTTTAATCCTGAATATGGCGAGCGCCTTGGTGTGCATACCAAACTGGAGGCCACCTATAAACGGATAGGGGATTTTATGAAGAAGGATTGCTTAGGTTACCGGGGATATATTTTTACAGGCAATCCGGACCTTGCCAAAAAGATCGGTTTGAAGGCAGCAAGGAAGATTGAATTTTACAATGGTAAACTTGATTGCCGGTTATTAGAGTATGAGCTTTATGAAGGCAGTAAAAGAGAACCTAAAAGCTAGTTTTTTGTTGATTGTGTTGGATTAAGTTGATTATGTTTGAAAATCAACTGCTCACTCAATCAACTATTCACCAAATAAACTGTAATGAAGAAAATACTTTTATCAATAATTGCCATATTACTATCCGTTTACTGTATGGCGCAAGAAAAATTATCGTTCCCTTTCCAGGGAGGTAAAGATGTAATGAATGCATTTTTCAGAGATAGTTTAACTGTTTCCCGAGAGATAGCGAAAAAAAAGGCCATTGGTTTGGTGGTTTTTAAATTTACTGCTGATACAAAAGGTCATATTTCTAAGATGGTTATTTATTATGCCGACGATGTTGCTTTAGCAAGCCCCGTTATCAACGCCTTAAAGAAATCTAACTTTAAATGGGTAATTCCTGATCATGAAAAATTTCATGATTTTATAATTCCGTTTGCTTTTAGTTTTAACAAGCCTGCTTTAAGTAACAGGGACCTGCAGAAAGCCGTTTACGATAACTATACTAATCGAAAACCAATTTTTTCTACTGACCAGGTTCCTCTTGATATGGCTACTTTATTACCAACTGTAATGATAAAGTACGATATAGTACCGTAGAGACGCAAAATTTTCCGTCGCAGCAAGTATCAATGGAAAAGATAGTTCAAAATTATCGTAAAATAATCCATATAGATATGGATGCATTTTATGCTTCTGTTGAACAGCGCGATAATCCCGAATACCGTGGCAAACCATTGGTTGTTGGCGGCCTGCCACAGGGGCGAGGAGGGGTTGTAGCTACTGCGAGCTATGAAGCACGCAAGTTTGGTATCCGGTCGGCTATGCCATCAAAACAAGCTTTACAGCTTTGTCCGGATGCGTTGTTTGTACTGCCACGCTTTGCGGCTTACAAAGAAGTATCGCAAAAAATACGCGAAATATTCGGTCGTTATACTGATCTTATCGAACCCCTTTCATTGGATGAGGCCTATCTTGATGTTACTAATGATAAATTGAATATTGGCTCGGCCATTGAAATAGCGAAGCAAATAAAACAGGCTATAACAGATGAATTACAATTAACAGCGTCTGCCGGGATATCCATAAATAAGTTTATAGCAAAAACCGCATCAGACATAAACAAACCTGATGGGCTAACTTTTATTGGTCCATCGGCCATCGAAGGATTTATGGAAAAGCTCCCGGTAGAAAAGTTTTTTGGCGTAGGAAAAGTAACTGCCCAAAAGATGAAAAAAATGGGATTGCATACCGGCGAAGATTTAAAAAAACTTACTGAGGAAGAATTAACAAAGCACTTTGGTAAAGTGGGTAAGTTTTATTACCAGATAGTAAGAGGGATTGATAACCGCGAAATACAGCCGCATCGCGAAACAAAATCATTAGCCGCTGAAGACACCTTCGCTTATGACCTGACAACTATTGAAGAAATGGAGGCTGAACTTGATAAGATTGCAAAGACAGTTTGTAATCGTTTGCAAAATTACCAGCTAAAGGGGCGTACACTAACCCTCAAAATAAAGTATAGTGATTTTAAACAAATTACCCGTAACCAATCTTTCCCGGTTGGATTAAATGATTTGGAAACAATCTGTGCAACAGCAAAACGCTTATTAGCGGCAACATCTCCCGATGGTAAAAAAACACGACTGTTGGGTATCTCTCTTTCTAATTTTGGAGAGGTTATGATTAAACAAAAAGAAGAGAAACCATCAGACCAGTTGAAGCTTTTTCCATTTTGAATTAACTCTCTCTCTACTATGTCTTTGCGAGGAACGAAGCAATCTCTACATTTGCTAATCATGAACCTTAAATACATTTTCAATTTGCAAACCGGCTTACAGGTCGACGAACTTAATTACGTTTCGGGGATTTGCATATTCAGCGATTGCTTCGTTCCTCGCAAGGACGCTTGTTGAGGATGTTGTTAAAGGGATTATTACCTTTACCCCCATGATTGATGTTATATTAAAGAAGGGAAAAGAAAAAGCTGTTATACACCGCCATCCCTGGGTGTTTTCGGGCGCTATTGAAAAGGTGAAAGGGAAACCTGAAAATGGAGAAATTGTACGCCTGCTGGATGCCAAAGGCGCCTTTATGGCCTATGGTTTTTATAATGACCAATCGCGTGTTGCTTTACGACTATTGGAATGGAGTGAAAACGATGAAGTGGATGAGCAATGGTTCCGGATTAAAGTTGCAGAGGCCGTTGAAAGCCGGGCTAACCTATTGGCTGATGGTACCACCAATACCTGTAGGCTTATCTTCAGTGAATCTGACTATCTTCCGGGTTTGATAGTGGATAAATACGCCGGTTACCTTGCGGTACAGGTACTTACTTCGGGTATGGAAAAAATGATGCCTGTTATTATTGATGAGCTGCAGCATTTATTAAAGCCAGAGGGTATTTTTGATAAAAGCGATGCCTCGTCGCGCCTGCATGAAGGGTTGGGAACGCAAAATATTGTATTAGCGGGAAAGCATCCTCCCGAAAGCGTAGAAGTTAAGGAAAACAATATAATTTACCATATCAATATCGCCGAAGGGCAAAAATCAGGCTTTTATTGTGACCAGCGAGATAACAGGAGAATTGTCGCATCCTATGCTAAAGGAAAAAAAGTATTGGATTGTTTTTGTTATACCGGTGGCTTTACATTAAACAGTTTAAAAAATGACGCATCATCTGTTACGGCGGTAGATAGTTCTGTTTTGGCTATTAATACCTTAAAGGAAAATATTGGTCTTAATAATTTTGATAATGCAACGGTAAATACTATTGCGTCAGATGTTAACAAACAACTAAGGAAATTTAAGGAAGACGGTGACCTATTTGATGTCATCATACTCGACCCGCCAAAATACGCGCCTTCGCGCTCAGCGTTGGACAAAGCATCACGTGCTTATAAAGATTTAAACCGGTTAGCCATGTTATTACTCAATAATGGAGGCTTGCTGGCAACTTTTTCTTGTTCAGGTGCAATGGACATGGAAACTTTTAAACAGGTGCTGGCCTGGGCAGCGCTTGATGCCGGTAAACAGGTGCAGTTTATCCACCAGTTTTGTCAGCCAGAAGATCATCCGGTTAGAGCTTCATTTCCAGAAGGAGAATATTTGAAGGGACTGCTTTGCAGGGTGCTTTGAAGGAGTGAAAGCTGAAAGGTAAAATGGCGAGAGGTTCTTTCGTCCGGTTTGGGAATAGCGTTTTTGGAAAAGTGTATCGCGTGTGGTGTAGCGCTACACATGCTACAACACGCTACAACTTGCTACGCGCTTGTCAATCAATTGCTTACGACTGACAAGATTTTGTCACTGACAAAACAACGCCGGTTCAAGCATCCTGCTTGAACCGGCAAGAATAATTGCAGTGCAAAGAAAGCTCCTGCTGCTTGTTTTTTCCTTATGGAAAAGCGATCAAGAATATTTAGAAAAATGTGCCTGATTTATTTTCTTTTTTACACAGTATGACGCTTGAACCGGCGAACCGAAAGGCATTTATTCATTTCTCAAACTTTTTACGGGGTTGGCTAACGCTGCTTTGACGGCGGTATAACCCACCGTTGCCCATGTGATCAAAATGGATCCTATGATGGTTATGGCGAAAAGTTCCGGGCCTAAGGTTATGTGGTAAGCATATTGCTGCAGCCAGCCATGCATAAAATACCAAGCAACAGGCGCTGCGATCAGAAACGAGATACCAATCAGCAACGTAAACTCCCGTGATAGCAGTATCAATATCGCGCTAACGGGAGCACCGAGCACTTTGCGTACGCCGATCTCCTTTTTTCGCTGAACCGCCATGAATGTTACCAATCCATACAAACCCAAACAGGATATTAGTATGGCAACGGCCGCAAAAAGCTTGTAAAGCTGCGATAGTTGGGTTTCCTGCCGGTAATAAGCGGCGATATCCTGATCAAGGAAAGTGTGCGTGAACGCGAAATCAGGGAAATATTTGTCCCACAACTTTTGCATGGCGGCTATTGCAGGCTTTGCCTGCATCAAATTAAATTTAACGCTGACCATACCATACATCCGTTTGTCTGTCGACATTACCACGGGTACCATGCTGTCGCGTAGCGAGGTAATATGAAAGTTTTTCACAACGCCCACGATAGGTAGATTATGGCCGACCACGATAATCCTCCTCCCTATGGCGCGCTGAGGGTCGCGGCAGCCCAGTTTATGGACAACGTCTTCGCTCACTACAAATTCGCTGGTCGTATCCGAGTTGTGATAGGGGCGGCCCGCAATAAACTGCAAATGAAACAGGCTAAAAAAGCCTGTGTCGTTCATTTTATACGCAGTGATCATATTTGGCACTTTACCAACATTATCAGGTGTTCGCAAGTCGGTGGTCCAGTTATGGCTGATAGGGGCGCCCATACCGAAACTCACATTTTTGATACCGGGTATTTTCATTAATTCATTGCGTAAAACAGCCTGGTTAGCAAAACCAGTACTGTCTTGCGGAGCCTGGGCAGTTAAAATAGCTTCCTTGTTAAAACCCATATCGGCCGTATTAACGTAGCTCATTTGCGACACCATTACCAATGTAACTATGATAAGTGCCTGCGCTGTAAAAAACTGAAAAATAACCAGGCCGCGCCGCAGCGAAATACCACCCTGTTGTCCGGAGAGTGTGCTTTTTAATACCTGTGCAGGGTTAAAGCCCGACAGCAGGAAGGCAGGGTAAAAACCGGCTAAAAGGATTACCGCGGCCAATGTACACACAAGGAAGAAGATCATATTACCCTGGTACAATGCGGAGATAGTGAGGCGGATATCCAGCAGGTTGCCGATGGCCGGTAAAACAAGCATCGCAGTAGCCAGCGCGATGAAAAATGCAAAACAGCTGACGATGGCTGCTTCACCCAGGAATTGAAAGATCAGTTGGCGGCGGTTACTGCCCAGTACTTTACGTACCCCTACTTCCCTAGCGCGGTTTACGGCCTGTGCAGTGCTAAGATTGATGAAATTTACACAGGCTACTACCAGTAGAAAAATACCAATGGTGCTAAGCACAATGATAAGGTTTTCGCTGAAAACCCGACCATCGAACGTCCCGTAACGCGCATCAAAGTGCATTTCATTCAACGGCTGTATCGAAAGAAAATAACCTGGATCGACAGGTTTGATATACTTATCGGAATATTGCTTAAGCTGACGTTTGAACCGTGCAGGTGAATTGCTTTCATTCAATTGCACAAAGCAGTAATTGTCTTCTTCAATATAGACCCAGTCGTTCATGAACTTTTTCAGATCAGCATAGCTTTGATGTGTAGCGTAAGACAGTACCGCTTTAATCGGGAAATCGGTATTAGCAGGCATATCTTTTAAAATACCACAAACCCTTACCGTTATGCCATCCATCCTCAACATTTTGCCTGTAGCCTTTTGCCAATGCCCGAAATATTTATCTCCCAAACTCTGTGTTAACAAAACGTTCCCGGGCATTTTAAGTGAGTTCCTGTATTCGCCTGCGACCATCGGAAAACTAAACATGTCAAAAAATTGCGGTTCAGCGAAAAACATTCCATGTTCTTCTCTAAATCTTTTTGCGGCGCTTTCTCCATTATCCTTTATAATGACTTGCACAAAGTCATCAGGAACAATAGCTCCTGCATTGGCTAATTGTGGAAGGTTGCTCCTCAAACTTGCGGGCACAGGGAACGGCACCCCCATCCGATAGCCCTCATGTGCCGCATTACGCGCGACACGTATCACACGGAATAGCTGGTTTTTGTGAACATGAAACTGATCAAAACTTTGTTCATAACGAACTACAAGAAAAATAAGCAAGAATGCCGCAAAACCCACGGCTAATCCGGCAACATTTATGACCGAGTAAGTTTTGTGGCGAATAATATTGCGCCATGCGATCTTTAAATAATTTCTAAACATATAATTGCCGTTTAATTTCGCATCATGCCACTTCAGGGTGGTTTGCTGGTACGAAATTATCGGTGCAATTCGGGAATAGTGTTCCAAGTTATAAGATGGGATTTCTTTTTTCCGTTCGGTCTTATATTCTGCCGGGCTTTTCCCGGTCATTTGTTTAAAGATGCGGTGAAAAGTAGTTCTGGAATTAAATCCCGATTCAAACGCAACACCAAGCAAGGTTATATGATCATAAGCGGGATCCTGCATTTTCCGGATCACTTCCGCAACGCGGTATTCATTGATAAAATCATTGAAGCTTTTTTTGAGCGCTGTATTGATAATCCGGGATAATTCATGGGTAGTCAACGCAAGCTTTTCAGCCAGCGAGCTTAAACTTAATTCCGGGTCCTGGTAGTACAGACCTCCTTGCACAGCTTTCTTCAGCCAAATACCTTTTTGCTTCATTTCCGCAGGAAGCGACGGCTTTAAAAACGAAGGGGTTTCGACCAGCACGCCAGCCTCCGGTCTTAAAAAGGCCACAGCGGCCATCCAAATCGCCATTATCGCTAAAAGAAGATACAAAGGATAATAAGCATGGATACTTAATTGGTAATAATAATAAAAACAATCAACAGCTGTAAACGGTATCCACAATAGCCATAACAGTCCGAAACCGATAAGTAAATTATGCAGCCACCGAAATTCAAACCGGTACCGATCATTCCCATTAAATTTAAGCCGTTTATAAAAGCGTTCTATTAGCTTAAAAGACCAATACAAATATGTGATGACAGAAATAAACGCCAGCAATTGCAATACCGGGTTCAGCTGAGGAAAGGCCGGCGTTTCATAAGTAGCTGCGCCGGTTTTTATACTATCCCTAACTTCCCAGGCCTGTGCGCTCAATTCCAGCAGCAGGGGGCTAAAATGCAGCAGATCCTTCCAGCGGAATTTATATTCCGGTCGGGTTATTTTAAGCACATAAAAATAAATGAGCGGGCCAAGCGCAAGCGAAAATTGCAGCGGCAGCCGGCTCCAATGAGTAATGTAAGCTGACAGCCCGACGTCGATGCCCAATATCCTGCCTATCCACAAAATAATCGTAACCAATGCCAGGGCAAAAAACCGGTTTGCGGGTTGGTTGATCCTTTTGGCAAACCACAACTGCAGCGTAAAAGTGAGCCCGATAAATATCGCCCCCAGGAAGGCCAGGTCATACGGGGTGATATGGAAAGTATATGCGTTCAAGTAATTTTATTGCTTCAATCCCTGTTCCAAATCTATAACTTGTTGGTAAATAGTAAATGTCGTTTTATTTACGCTAACTATTGTAATGAAACCGAACGTTGGGCTGTTCGGTTTTCAAAGTTGGTTGAAACAAAGAGAGAGATAACAAATAATATTAGTAATCATTTTTTAAATAAAATAATTTTACCTTTTGTCCAATTCTAAAAAACTCAATCGTCTTCATTTCAAAAACAATTAAACTATAAAAAAATGAAAGAATTTATCATGGTTTTCAGAAATGCTCCAATGGGAGATTTTAAACCAACTCCGGAACAAGTACAAGCAGTAGAAAAACAATGGAATGATTGGTTTGCAGATATTGCCGCGCAAGGCAAGTATGGCGGCGGAAACAGGCCCGGTCCCGAAGGTAAAACTGTTAAGCCCGGAAATGTAGTTACTGACGGGCCTTACGCAGAAGTAAAGGAAATTTTAATGGGCGTTTGCATTATAAAGGCCGAATCAATTGAAGAGGCAGTTGAAATCGCAAAGGGATGTCCTATTCTCCAGGTTGGCGGCAACGTAGAGTTGAGGGATTTAATTTATATGGACTAAAACAGCAAAAGATGAAAGAGTTTGTAATGCTTTTCAGGAATGCCCCGACAGGGGCAAACCGTCCTACGCCCGAAATAATGCAAGAATTTGCAAAAAAGTGGGATAACTGGCTCGGCGGGATTGCGGCACAGGGCAAATTTATTAGTGGAAGCCGGTTAAGTCATGAAGGAAAAATTTTAAAGCCCGGTAATGTAATTACTGATGGCCCCTTTGCCGAAGTAAAGGAAATATTAGGCGGCTTTATCAATATAAAAGCGGACTCCATTGAGGATGCTTTTTCGATGGCCCCGGGCTGCCCTATTCTGTTGCTGGGCGGTTATGTTGAAGTTAGGCCGGTTATTGGCAATAATGATTAAGCACCTGTTTAATTCTCACCGTAAGGGTTATCTTTACGGTGAGAATTTTTTATGGATACAAAAAGTGAACTTATACCCCATTTGTTCCGAACAGAGTTCAGCAAAATTACTTCAGTTCTTTGTAAGCTGTTTGGCTTTGAGCATATTGAAATTGCGGAAGATATAGCCAGCGACACTTTTTTGCTTGCCGCTGAAACCTGGAAAACAAAAGGCATACCTGATAACCCGGTTGCATGGCTTTATGCAGTGGCAAAAAACAGGGCTAAAGACTATCTAAAACGGAATGCTATTTTTTCTGAAAAAGTTAAGGCGGAAATGCAAACGACAAATACTGAACTATATGAAATAGAAATTGACCTTTCGAATAAAAACATAAGCGACAGCTTGTTGCAAATGATGTTTGCCATTTGTAACCCTTCAATTTCTACAGAAGCACAAATTGGATTGTCGTTACGGATACTTTGCGGATTTGGCATTGAAGAAATAGCTGACGCATTTTTGAGCAATAAGGAAACCATAAATAAACGCCTGTTCAGGGCAAAAGAAAAATTAAGACAGGAGAAAGTTAAAATAGAATTCCCTTCCACATCTGATATAGATAAAAGGCTGGAAACAGTTTTAACTACTATTTATCTTCTTTTTAACGAGGGTTATTATTCCTTATCCCAAAACACAACTTTAAGAAAAGATCTTTGTTTAGAAGCAATGCGGTTAAACTATTTATTAATTGAAAATGAAGGGACCAATAAACCCGCAGTAAATGCCCTGTTATCGCTCATGTGTTTTCATGCTTCGCGGTTTGAAGCGAGGATAAACCCAAAAGGGGAATTAATTTTATATGAAGAACAGGACACCACTCTTTGGAACAAAGAACTTATTTTACAAGGCGAATTCTTTTTAAATAAAGCGGCAAAAGGTAATGAAATATCAAAATATCACCTGGAGGCAGCTATTGCGTACTGGCATACCAACAAACAGGACACACAGGAAAAATGGGAGAATATTTTACAGTTTTATAATAAACTACTATTAATTGAATATTCCCCTATTGCTGCTTTGAACCGAACTTATGCACTGGCAAAGGCAACCAGCAAAACCGAAGCTATAATAGAAGCGGAGAAATTAAAACTTACTGCCAATCATTTATATTATTCCCTGCTTGGCTATTTGTATACTGATATTGACAATGAGATAGCGATTGAACATTTAAAAAATGCGTTGAAGCTGGCCAAATCAGTAACAGACAAAGCAACGATCACGAAAAGTATAAATAAAATGAAACGCCGTTAGATTTGCGAAGTTTCAAAAACTTCGTAAATCTTCAATTTATGTACTACTCAATATTTACGCTGCCGTAAGTAGTGTGAATGTTTACCTGCGCTTCGTTACCTTCTTTACCAAAGTGGCCTTTATAGTTCCGTGTTGGACCGACGTGTTTACTGCCATCAGGAGGTGTTTTGCTAGTAATGGTAACTTTATTATCATTGTAGTTAAATCCCCCGTAGTTTGTAGTTATATCGAAGTCGAAGTTATTACTGCCAGGTACGCCTAACGATACACCTGAATAGGAAGAATTTACATTCAGCCTTTTAAATGTACTGCCCATTTCTTCAATTTTAAAGCCTCCAACGTACGATAAGTCAAGGTCGGCTGTACCTTTTAGTTTTCCTAATTTGAATGAGCCGTAACTGAGATTGGCCTTCAGATTACTGCATTCGTCCATGTCAACACTTCCATACGAATAATCCAAATGTGCACCGTTAAGTGTTCCTACTTTTAAACTTCCATAACTCCCCTCTATCTCATTTGATGGGTTGCTTAAGTTCTGTGCCAAAACACTGCCATAAGATGATCTTATTTTTACCCTTCCATCCAAATTGGGCAATTGAATAGAACCATAGCTATCCTCTACGGTCAAATCTGTTTTGGTGGGCATATATACAGTATAATTTATTTCCAGTTTACGGTTTTTTTTGCCGCCCCACTCCCATATTTTCCACGAACCATTTTCATTAGGTTCAATTGTAGTCCTGAACGATACCAGGTCACCTTCTTTACTATCACGTATCTGCACCCCATCTAATAGCTTTTGAGCTTCATCGTCATCATTAGCTTCAGCTTTAATTTGTACATCCACCTTAATTTCATGTCTGTCCCAGGTGTTAACTATTATTCTGCCGTATTGATTACTTAGCCTTATCTTATCGTTTGCATCAATGGGGTAGCTTTTGCTATAGCTTTTAAACTTTTGTTTTACCCGGCCTTCCCTAAAATCCTCATCAGAATTATTAATGTAATTGTCTAAATCCAGGTTTTTGAGATCACTTAATCCCAGGTCAATTTTAGATGTAACATTAAAATTCAGGTCTTTTTCGTAATCTTTAAGTCCAAGCTCAATTTTTGGCGCAATCTCATTGACTTTAACCACCAAATTCTTAACTAAGTCATTAATATTCAACTTAAAGTTGATATCAATGTCATTTGTATTTTGCTGGGATACATTTTGCTTTGACGTATTTATTTCCTGTGCAAAACCTACCTGACTGGTTAAAAGCGGTATTAACACAAGCAGGGTATATTTAAATATCTTTACTATCATTATCTTGTTCCTTTTTCATTTTATTCATCTGCTCAATAACACCTAATTGTTTATTAAGTACATCTGTTTGTATTTTCAGATTGTGGATCATTGCACGTAAAACACGTTCCTGGTTAGGACTGGTAACCAGGTCGGTATTCATTTGTTTGTAAGTAGAGTCCATCTCAGCTATTTGCTCGCTAAACTCTTTATACAACTGCGGATCAGACTTGGCAATTGATTTTAACTCTGTACGTTTTGTTTCTATTAACGAAGTATAACGAATCTTTTGTTCAGCATATACAGGATTAATTGCGGCAAAGTCAACGCCTTCCTTTTTTTCATGTCGCAAGTAAAAAGCGAAACCGATACCCATTACTACAATCACAGTTGCTGCTACACGCAATACAAACCCAAGTGAAAATGTTTTTACTTCACGTTTTTTTAATTCGGGTACTTCAGCCGGTAAATGTTTTTCAATTCGTGCCCATAAATCACCTGATGGTTCAAGATCATCAAATTCTTCCTTGTTATTCTTTATGAAATCTTCTAATCGCTCACTCATGATGATATTCCTTTTCTTTTTAAAATCTCAATCAACTTTCTTTTTGCTCTCAAAAACTGTGTTCTTGATGTGTTTTCTGAAATATTCAATATCTGTCCTATTTCTTCGTGATCATAGCCCTCCAGCAGGTAAAGTGATATTACTAAGCGGTAACCTTCAGGTAATTCCTTAATGGCATCCTTTACCAGCGATGCTTTATATTGAATTTCTTCGTCGTCTGCAACTTCCTCGTCTGCAATATTTTCTAATTGTTCACCTTCCAGTTCAATTAATTCCAGTTTGCGCTTACGCAGCAAATTAATGGAACGATTAACCACTATTTGTTTAAGCCATAACCCAAAGGTGGTATCCTGCCTAAAATCTTTCACTTTGCCAAAAGCATCTAAAAAAGCTTCCTGCAACACATCTTCAGCTTCAGCAATATTGCCCACTATCCTAAAGGCGACGTTTAACATCGCTTTAGCATACAGTTTGTACAACTCATAACAGGCTTTTTTACTTCCCTGTTTGCATTCAACCACCAGGTTGTAATGTTTGTCAATAAATACTGCTTCCAAATTTTGATCAGCTTGCATGTTATATGACGCACTATTTTTTACAACGTTGCATGAAGGTGGAGAATTTCGGATTTCGCCCGCCAGCTGGCGGATCGATTTTGGAATTATTGTCGATCCTATATTAAATAAGAAGTATTTACATATTTAATTGAGTGCCTTCAAAATAATGTAAAGCCAGTTGTTCACCATCAAAAACAGCATAAGTATTATGGTTAACCCATTCGCCAAGATTAATATAAGTGCTTTTTTCGTTTAACGGGATGTTTAAAGGCAAATGACGGTGACCAAAGATAAGATAGTCATAAAAATGTGTTTTTAGCAAGTCCCGGCAATAAATAACCAGCCATTCTTGTTCGCCGGGTTTAGGGCTTTCCTTTTTTTGATTGGATATGCGACTGTGCCGCGACCAGTAATTTGCTATGCCAACTCCCAGGTTTGGATGGATACGGGCAAACAGCCATTGGCAAAACTTGCTTCGAAAAAAATTCTTTAAAATTTTATAAAAAGCGTCTCCTGGCCCTAAGCCGTCGCCGTGATGCAGATAAAATTTTTTTCCATTGCGTTCAATCTCTAGTTCATTGCTAATAATTGTTGCGCCTAATTCATGTTCAAAATAGTCGAACATCCACATATCATGATTGCCTTTAAAGAAGTAGAGCTTTATTCCAGCATCAGCCAACTCGGCAAGCTTGCCTAAAAAACGGATATATCCTTTAGGTACAACAGTTTTATATTCAAACCAAAAATCAAAAACATCACCCATTAAAAAAACTTCGGCAGCATCGGTTTTTATTTGATCAAGCCAGCGTACTAAACGGGCTTCACGCTCCCGGTATTGAGTATATGTTCCTGTACCTAAATGAAAATCGGATGCGAAGTATAATTTGCTGCGGGTGGTCATTATGACTGTAAAAATAAGCTAATAACTTGCAGATGTGCAAATAATGAACTTGAATATACAGCACGGGAGCAATAACTCGACAGGGCGAAAGAGCATTGATCTTATTAGCCCGTTTAATAACTTAAGGAAGAAAGCAGTAAACTTATTGACTCTTTGAAAAAATTATAAATATCTTATCGGGATTTAGAATGCTGATTGTGAAGAGAGGCTGGCTTGTTCGCAAACCTTATTTATCAATTCCCTGGATAATGGTTTAGTCATAAAAGAATTAACGCAGGCATATTTTTTTGAATGGAAAACATCTGCAGAACGTATTGAAGAACTCATAATATGAACCTGAACATTTTTTTTGGCTCCATTGTTAAAGCTCTCTAATTCATCCAGGAACTCCCAGCCGGTTAATTCCGGCATATCCAGATCTAAAAATATTACATCAGGTAATGTGTCTGTATTTTTATTTTCGTTCAGATAATCTAAAACCAACTGGCCATCAAAAGTATAAGTGGCTTGCTCACAGTTATAATTATTATGCAGTAATCGTTGCATAATATAGTGATCAGTTGGGTTGTCATCAATTACTACAAGTTTGCACATATTAATTGGGCTCTAAATTCAATTGTCAAATGTAATTTTTAACATTATTAACTTGTTATTGCTTTTAAAGATATTATAAAATTAATATAAATCTTAAGCTTTAATCCACGTTAATTAGTCACTTTTTGACAGTGTTTTAATATATATTATGTAAAGATAATAAAAGATATTATCTTTTATGAATGTATTTTTTACTATAAAAATATATTAATATCTAAAATCAAAACATTTTTCTGTGTAAAAGAACGCAATTAATATGCCATAGTGGTATTAAATAGTGTTTGATAATTTTATATTTTTTTAGAAAATTAATTTGTGTTTCGGTTAAAAAGTTAGTGTTTTATGTTGCCTTCAAATTAGTGCAGCGGGGAAATTTTTGAGCAAAATGAGTAATAATAACAATACCGGAATAATCAATTACTTGAAATTGTCTCCTAGTGTCCGCAAATTAGATCAAAAAGGAATGGCATGAAAATTTCTTTATTTGCAAGATTATAAAATTTCTAAGAATCATAAAAAAAAATTAACTTAGTCGCCCCAATTCACCTTTTTTTAATAAACCAATTATAACTGATAATGTATACACAAAAATCAATTGCCGGAAGAGAGTGGCCAATGATTTCCTTAAAAGGCAGAACTATTTCGGTATCTATACTTTTAATTGCAATTACAGTAGGATTGTTGTTGTTTAATAAACCACTGAGAAATTTGCAGAAAACCAGGCAGGAGGTTAAACTGAATATTAAACCGGCAGGTGTTGTACCTGAGCAAGGGAAAAATGTTGTGTTGGCTGTAAAAACAATAATTCACCCGCTTTATTTCAAAAAATCAACTGCTGTTTATAAAAGAGTTAAAGGGTTTAATAACAAACCTGTTTATCCTGATCAGGCAATAAATGCTGTCATTAGGGATTCTGTGGCTGAAGATTCTACGCCATTAGATGAAATGATAGTAATTGGAATGACCTCTCAAAGGAAAAATAATAAACCATCTGAAGAAAATAATACGCTTGAACAAAATGCTGTTGCGGATAAGGTAACGCAGGGACAGTCAGAAGGTGCATTACAAAAGGTAAATTCAAATTATAAACCAGTTTCAAAAATTATTATTAAAGGCGTAGTAGTCCGTAAAGATGACGGATTGCCTTTAACGGGGGCCATTGTTAAAGCTAACGGAACAAACATTGGAGTTGTAACAGATGCAAAGGGTAGATTTACCTTATATGTAGATAGTAATAAAACTGAGCTGGTTATTTCAGATACAAATTATAATACTTTACAGCTGGATATACAAAAATATGATTCGTTAAAAACGATAGAACTTGAACCAAATAGTAGTTCACTTGATGAAGCTATAGTTACGGGGTATACCAAAAACGCTGTAGAGAATAAAGAAATAAATGCACATCCTAATTTGGGTTGGGATAAATTAAAAGATTATTTAAAAGAAAATGCTGTGTCGCCTGGTGGCAAAACCGGTATTGTCAAACTATCATTTTATGTTCATAATGACGGGACAATTACTGCTATAAAGATTATAAAAGGATGTGATAAGTTAACCGATCAAAAAGCAATTGACCTTATAAATGATGGTCCTGCTTGGGTTGGCAATATAAACGGCCAAGCTGAAAAAGTAAATTTGACAGTTGACTTTAATAAATAATCATTCAATAATTATATTATTTTTGATTCTTATCGGCAAAGGCAAAAACTTTTTGCATTAATGGTGATGGACGGGCGCCAATATTTTTCCGGATATTTAATTCTTCCAGCGCTATCTGATAAAATAAGCCATCAATGGCTTTTTGAGTAACATAATCGCTGATATCTGGATTCATCTTGCTTACAAAAGGAATTTTATTGTACTCGTTAACGGCATCTCCATAATATTTAGTTGCACCCGTTTTGTTTAAGCTATTTTGTATAACAGGTTTAAAAGTTGAACTTAACTGAACAGATGTTGTACGTTTAAAATATTGTGTAGCTGCATCCTGGTTCCCCAACAAAATATTACTTACATCCTGCAGAGTCATTTGCTTAATTGCATCTATAAATATGGGCTTAGCTTGTTTGGCGGCATCTTCAGCTGCACGGTTAAGCGAAAGGATCACATCATCGCATAGTTTGTTGAGGCCAAGCTGTCGTAATTTTTTTTCGGCCTTTTGTGCCTGGGGCGGAAAAAGTATTTTCACTGCAGGGTTACCAAAATACCCATTAAGGGCCGAAAGCTGATCAGAGCTTTTGCCGGTTCCCTGCAATAAGGCTTCTTTTAAGCCACTACCAATCTCAGACACCGAAGGAATAGTAGGCTGTGCTGTGTTTGTTTGCTTTAAATGATTAGCGGTATTGTATCCTGAAAGGGTAATAAACAAAAGTAAAGAGGGAATAATTAATAGGGCTGTTTTCATACAGGTAATTAAACGGCTATTCATGCCGGATTGTTAGGTATAACTTAAATAAACTTAAGCATTTTTTACTAAAATGGATTCCATAACATTTGCAGCATCTTCGCACATATCTGTAGCAGTTTCCAATGATGACAATATTTCTTTGTATTTAATAAGGCGTATAGCGTCAGTTTCATATAAAAACAAATCGGCTACAGCCCGGTCAAAAATATAATCAGCCCGGTTTTCAACACTATTGATCCTGATGCATGAATCAGCAATATGACGCACGTTTTTCAGATCTCTTAATTCTTTAATAGCCTTCTCAAGATCAATGGTTGCCTGCAATATTAAATCAGAAAGTTTTTTTATATGTTCATTAAAATCATCTATCCGGTAAAGATTCATACGGTTTGAGGCTCCCTGAATATTATCGGCAACATCATCAATAGCAGATGCCAGCGAATGTATATCCTCGCGATCAAAAGGAATTACAAAAGTTTTACCCAACTCAAGGTATATCCGGTGTGTAATCTCATCACCCTTGTTTTCTAACTTATCAATTTGCTTAAAAAGCTCTTCCCGCTCATCCGGGTTATTTGAATTAACCAATTCAACTAAAGCCCTTGCCATTATCACAACATTATTTGCAGCCTGCTCAAACAGCGGAAAAAAGATTTTCTTATGTTTAGGTATAAAAGATTGTATTATACTATTAATGGACATTTTATTAAAATTTCGCAAAAAATTCTGCAATGTAAAATTAATGTTAATTATTTAAAACAGGTATACTTGGGAACGGCAAAGATTGTTTTGATTTTTGAAGGGTAAAACCGAAGGTTGAACCTAAACCTTCTGTGCTTCTGACGCTTATAGTTTGTTCGTGGGCTTCAATAATATGTTTAACGATGGCAAGGCCAAGACCGGATCCCCCTATTTGCCTGGACCGGCTGGTATCTGTTCTAAAAAAACGCTCAAATAAACGCGGAAGGAACTTTTCTTCGATTCCAATACCATCATCAGTAACTTCAACCAGTACCTGGTCGTGCAATTCGAACAGACTTACAGATGTGCTCCCCTCTTCATTTCCATATTTTAAAGAGTTATCGATCAGGTTAACAAGTACCTGCCTTATTTTTTCACGATCTGCATTTACCAGTATCGGCTCATCATATTTTTGTTTAAATATTAATTTAATATTATGCTGACGGGCTTTTATCTCCATTGCTTCGAAAACCTCTTTTATAAGATCATTTATCTTAAACCGGGTTAAGTTAACAGGTATTTCTCCCGATTCCAATTTTGATATCTCATCAAGATCTTGAATAAGGTAACTCAACCTATCAACGTTTTTTGCGGCTTTTGCTAAAAACAGCTGAGCCATTTCTTTATCTTCAAAGTCGTCGTCCTGTATAGCTTCTATATAACCCTGTATAGCAAACAAAGGCGTTTTAAACTCATGTGAAATATTGGATAAAAAGTCCCGTCGAAACTTTTCCTGTTTGCGGAGGTCGTCAATTTCGCTTTTCTTTTGCCGGGCCCATTCTTTTACCTCGAGCTCAACATCATTTATTGGGTCGGCACTTATATGTTCACCTAATGCATCGCGCAAATCCCTGCCCAGCTTTAAATTATGGATGAGTTTATAAATAAGTTTTATTTTCGAATAGACATATTTTTCAATCAGATAATAAAAAACAATAAAGCTTGTAATTAAAGCAACTAAAAAGGTTACTATAACATAATACCAATTGTGTTGAAAATAATAATTTACTGCCGCAAGGGTTATAGCTACGGCTGCCGCATTTATTAAAACAAGTATCCTTAATTTCATACCCTGTAAAGTTACAATTTGCAGATGATTAACAGCAGTTTAAAGCCAGTATCGGTGTTAAGTTACAGTTATCAATTCTTAATTTTTTGATTACTCCAATTAAGCATTTATTTTTCAGGATATTATTTATTTATCTCAGCATCTATATTAACAGTTACTTCATTTGATAGCATCATACTGCTTTCGCCGATGCCAAAATCTAAACGGTTTAATTTAAAATTACCTTTAAAAATTGCTGTATTACCTTTTTCGGTATAAGTAAACGGGATTTCTATCAATTTTGTTTTACCTTTAATAGTTAGGTTAAACGTGCCGGTATAATTGGTTCCGCTTTTATGCCTAAATGAAACAGACTTCATTATTATTTTAGGGAAATGCGCCGCATCAAAATAATCGGTACCTTTTAAATGATCATCGCGGCTGTCATTATCAGTATTAATGGTATTTACGTCTACAGAGGCATTAATTGTATCTGACGCCAGGTTGTTTGGATTAAATTGAATATCGGCCTTAAGGCCACTGATTGTGCCCCCCGTATTAATACCAAGGTTTTTTATCTGAAATGTAATAGCCGACCTGGTTACTGTATTTTTTTCCTGTGCAAAACAGGCACTTGTTATAAAAATTATTATTATCAGGACAAAATTTTTCTTCATAAATCTAAATAACGCTGTTTTTGAACACAATTATTTGTGCAATAGTAATATTACATTAGACTATTGGAAGTGGGAAATGTTAATTGAACCAGGATTTAATTTATTAAAATTCCACGTACGGTCAACGTTTCGACATTTTGCACATAAATAGATTAAAAAAATTAACTGTGTATTTCAACGACGCATGTTTTATCCGTTATCGTTTCGATGACTTTATCCAGTTCATTTGCGGAAATTGAAAGATAATTCAGCATCTTTTCCCTCTCAATAATATTCTCTTTTTCATCATGAATAAGCGGAATAAGCGCTATGATTTTGGCAAGAGGCGCTCGCATTACGTGTGACTGCATCCAGGATATTTCCTTTAGTTTTTCATTTTGATTTTCGATAGCCTGGATATAAGTCAATCTTTCCGTAACATCGTTTACAACGATAACCTTTGCTTCTTTTCCTTTATATTCAATAAAATTAGCCTGGATATCCACGTTGATAATGTTCCCGTTTTTCTTTTTATGTCTGAAATTTCCAATCGCGTTCGTTTTTTTCATTAACCTATCACTGTGCAATAATTTTTCCATTTCAGGAATATCGTCAGCCAGCTTGATATCCCTAAGGGTCATAGCTAAAAACTCTTGCCTGCTATATCCGTAATGATTTATTGTTGCTTCATTAACATCCAGGAATTGTAAGGTGTCCAAATCGAATAAAAGCATGGGCAAAGGGCTTAAATGAAACAATTCACTGTACCTTTTTTCGGAGGCGGTTAAAAGGATTTCAGAATGCTTGCGTTCAGTAATGTCTTTAAAATAAACCGACAAACCATTAGCTGATGGATAAGCGCTGATCTCGTACCACTTATCCATGGAAGAGTAATAATCCTCAAAATGAACAGCGCTCCCAGTTTCCATTGCCTCATGGTATTTTCGGTACGACTCTGATTCTATGGAATCGGCATATACTTTCCATAAATGGCGACCAAGCGTTTCATTCCTGAGTTTACCCAATACCTTTTCAGCCATATTGTTCCAATAGGTAATCATCCAGTTATTGTCGACTGCAAAGAAGGCATCAGTAATACTTTCCAGTATGGTATTTCTTTCTTCAAGAGCTGCAGCATTTTTTCCTCGTTCTACAGAAAGCTGGGCTTCTTTTTGCAGGTTCGCCATTTGTATGGTTTGAAGGGTATGAATTTGATTATACTTTCTCAGCTGATAAGCCCATAATCCGGAAACAAAAAATATCACTGTGGACAACAGGATATGAATGGGAAATGTGTGCAAGGTAAAATATGTCGGATGTGTGAAATAAACATTGGTAAAACCAGTGTGCTGAAGGTAACCAAGATAGGTATGTTGAACAGTCACCATGATTAATATCGGAATTTGCAGTTTCCATTTCTGATAAGTGATGAGCAAAGCGCTGCCGATAAAGGCAAAAAAGTGCATTTCAAACAGCCCGTGCATCTGGTAAATAAACTGAATCATGAAAAGTCCCAATACGGCGCTCAAAACATATTGATATATGGAAGAACCGGGTAACGCTATTTTGACAGTATAATAAACGATTAACAAAAGGCCGCCCATGCCAATTGCGATCAGCCAGGTACCATAAAATTCAGCTAATATTAATCCGACCAAAAAATAGCTGGCAAGAAAGTAATTCATTAAACGGTCAGACCTTTTCTTTACATTAAACTGAAAGGTGTGGGTTTGACTAACTGATATTGGAAGATCGTTCATGATGGTCTTTATGCGCACAGTGCTGAGAAAATTAGCTTTGGACATGTTAATTTTTCCTCATAATTTATACGCGCACCTTATGGAAAAGTTGTTTTTAGTGACTCAAAAATCTAATTTATCGGTTATATTATTTCGGATTAATTAAATATATTGCGGTATTTTAATATTTAATAAATCAAATGTAATTTTTACTTAAAAAATTAATCTGTTATTAAGTACAGACGAAATGCATTTTTTAAAAGAAAATAGAATGATTTTATTATAGGTTTACATAGGAACTTTCATTTGCTCTGAGAAGGATTCACGTTTTTAATCAACTAAAAATTATAAGATTAACGGAAATTTAAAAGTTAAGCCTGGAATTTATTGACTGTTAAAATTCCACATGTGCCCTTATTCCAAGCACATTAACCGGGCCGCGGTCTTTATTATAAGCAGGGTGAAGAATAAACTGGTAATCGGGTGTTAAAAAGAATTTCTTTTGGTAAACATCTATTTTATAATAAAACTCTGCAATCATTTCGGGCGCGTAATTTAATTTGCCGTCGCCAATTAAGAAACCATAACCCCCATCTGCAAGATAATTACGATGAGGCGCAGATAAGCCATTAGTTATAAAAGCTAATCCTGCTTCATCACTACCGCGTTTCCATTGCGAGCCCTTTAGTACGCCTCCGAATGTAAAAGAACGGTCAATTTCGGTAAAAAACCAGGTTTCAGTATGGCCATCATTATAGCTGGCTTTGGCAAATAAACCAAAATCTTTTGTAAGGTACTGATCGGTATTAATACCAAAGCCATATTTGTGACGCCCATAATGTTGTGTGGAATCAACATTTGGTGCATTTGGGTTTTGTGCTATAGCAAGGTTGTAATTGCCAAATTTACCGTTATTCAAAAATCCCAAAACCCGCAAAGTACCTTTCTGGCCTTTTATCTGATAACGCTTTTCAAATTCAATTGTCTGGGTATTTGCCTTTCCAATGTTAGCGTCCCATATTGATGAGTTAGCCCGTGTAACGTTCATGGTGAAGGCAAACCGGAGTGTCCATGTACGTTGCCCCAATTCAGTATATGCACCTATTACATAGCCGCGTGTATTTGCCGGATAGTCCCAGGCAGCATTATCCATCAAGGCCCAGTTCATGAATTGCGTACGTGGGTCATGACTGAAATTGTTTTGGTCAAAAAAATCACCCATGTTAAATTTTCCAACGGCAAAAGAGAAATACCGTTTACTTTTTAAACAAGCTAACTGGTTGACGTCACTTTCAATAGTATCTTTTTCTTTTCCCCATTCAAAATTTTGCTTAAAATATAAACGGGCTATATAAATTTTGTTCTGTACTCCGCCCACCCTAAAGGTTTCGCCATTTGGAAAACCGGCTATACCCAGTGTTTGGCTCAAACCAGCACCGCCCGATAGTTCCGGATTAAAATAAGCCTCAGCACCTTTCCAAAGCCGGGCTGCTCCAAAAAAAGTAGTGGTAATTGATGATTGTGTTTCCGCTGTTGGCAATAAACTGTTTTTACCAGTATATAGCGCATTGAACGGCGGTTTGTATTGTGTGATAATGGTTTCCTGGAAGTGAAAACTATAACGTTCTTGCTTAACAGTATCTTGGGCTAAAACAGTTTGTATAACAACAAATAATAATATATGGAGAAGGAGTATGTGTTTTTTCATATCAAATTTCACGCAAAATTATTGTTGCAATTGAAGGTTACATTTTTTTAGTATAAAACCCATGATTTATTATAATTTAAACAAATCTAATAAATATTTTAGACTTGTCTAAATTTATTAAAAAAATCAACATTCTCACTAAGGCAAATGAAATCTGATGTAAAAGAATAAAATAGATGTAACTAATTTTCTATGTGTTCAACTTCTGCAACAGCGCTGAATAAATAAATCCGTTTGGAATTCACTTCAATGCACTTATAGCGTTTGCGTAGTTTTTCTTCTTTTTGAAAAACGCGACCGTCCTTTAATTTAAACAGCGCTTTAACAGGTAATTTTTCAACTGTGGTTACTGATTCCTTTGGTGCATCGTATTTTCGGAGAGAGCGGAATAAGGTTAAATCTGAACAGCTTGATGCCGCTGGATTATTGAGATAACTAATTATGGCATGTTTGACATCAGCAGGGAAAACATCTTTTTCAAAAAAGGGCTGCATCATTTTTTTGAAATTGTTTTTCCATTCCGTACCATGTGGTTTGGCCTTATGCTTGTGCTCGTTCCAGGTGTGCAGGTGAGCAAATTCATGCACTGCTGTTACCAGGAAAGCATAGGGGTTAAGGTCGTAATTAACAGATATGCGATGCCCTTTACCGGCATACGGTGGCCTGTAGTCCCCAAATTTACTGTTACGGTTGCGCGAAATTTTAAACTCACATTTAAAGTAATCAATCCAGCGGCCGATGAGTGGGGCGGCATCGGGCGGGAGATATCTTTCAAGAATTTTAACGTTATCCAATTTTTACCTCGTTCAAAGATAAGGATTTGAGCGGAAAGCTAAAAGCAGAAAGTACAAAGCTAAAGCCTGAAATCCTAGGATCCCTTTCAAAATCAAAGTCTTACCAGATATTCTTACCTAAAGTATTTTAGATTTCATTTCCTGGTACTCCGCTTCGGATATTTTTCCTTCTTCTTTCAATTTAATAAGCTTTTCCAGTTCGGCCACCTTACCTGTTCCGGCGTTGCTGCTGGTTCCGGAAGTATTTTGACTGGTGGCAGTGGTTACTTTGGATTTAAGGTTTTCAAAACTATCCTGAAGGCTATCTTCGGGGCTTTTGAATAGCCATGTGGACGCCAAAACGCCAATTGCTGCCAATATCGATATCCATATGCCAATTCCAAAGCCCGCTGCCCCAAATGTGTCACCAGATAGGTTGGTCATAAACAATAATGTAAAAATTAGGGCAACAGCCCCGGCTATCAATTCAACAAACCACATCGTTTTATCAAGCGGCTTCGTTTGGTCGCCCATAGTAATTAAAATGACGGCGACAATAAAACCTATAAATGCCATCACGCCATAGCTGTGCAAGCCATTTTCGCTCATACTTATGCCAAGTCCTGAAACAGCTATCCAGGGCAAAAAGATGCTGATGACGCCAACGATGGCGGCAATCAACGTAAATTTCCGTTGTTTGTTTAGTGTTGCGAAGTCCATAAAAGTAGGGTTAAGAGGTTATTGATAATTGAGTATGTAAATATACTATTTGATAACCAAAAGATATTTTTAAGTAAAAATATTTTCTTAAAGTTCTATAGTACCTTTATTTTAAATTTTCTCCCAAACTATAAGATAATTGGCTGTAAAAGGGGGGGTGATTTTCCGTTACGTATCGCAATCTATAAATGAAATGGCAGTTAATTATAGACAATTATTTTAAAAGATGATAAGCTACGAAACTTGCTGTGTATGCAAGCACAGTCATATAGGCAAACTGTATAGCAGGCCAGCGCCAGTTTTTTGTTTCACGGTAAACTACGGCTACAGTACTTGCGCACTGCATGGCAAAGGCATAAAACATCATCAAAGAAAATGCCACAGCAAGTGAAAATACAGGTTGGCCGGTATCGGGGTTTGTTGCTGCTTTCATTTTTTGCTGTACTGATCCCAGTTTTTCGGCACTGCCTTCAACGCTGTATATGGTGGCCATAGTGCCGACAAAAACTTCGCGGGCGGCAAACGAGGTGATCAAAGCAATGCCAATTTTCCAATCAAATCCTAAAGGCTTTATCACAGGTTCAATTACATGACCCAATACGCCTGCGTATGAGTTTTCGAGCTTTTCAGATTTAATAGCTTTCGAAATCTCGTCGGGCTTCAAATGCTGAGTATATTGCAGCTGCTGATATTTTTTTTCAATCTGTTCAAAAGTGTTTCCCGGTCCATAAGATGCTAATACCCATAATATTACTGAAACAGCAATAATTACTTTTCCGGCTCGAAGGACAAATGTTTTTGAACGTTCGTACATAGAAAAAGCTACGTTTTTCCACCGGGGCATGCGATAAACAGGAATTTCCATAATGAAATAGCCGCGTTCTCTTCCTTTCAAAATAAGTTTAAACACAAATGCCACAAGTACAGCTGATACAAGACTAAAAACGTACATTCCCGTAAGGGCAAGTCCTTGTAAATTAATTATCCACCAAACATTGCGGTTGGGTACAACCAACGCAATAAGCAGGATATAAATGGGCAGGCGCGCCGAACAGGTAACCAATGGTGTTACCATGATGGTGATCATACGGTCTTTCCAGTTTTCAATAGTACGGGTACTCATGATTGATGGTACGGCACAGGCAAAACCACCGATTAGCGGCACAACCGATTTTCCGTTGAGGCCAACCTTTCGCATCAGTTTATCCATCATAAACGTTACCCGCGACATGTAACCTGTATCTTCCAAAACGGAAATAAAAGCAAACAAAATAGCTATTTGCGGTATAAATACCATCACGCCGCTTAAACCACCAATAACCCCATCAACCAGCAAACCGGTTAATGGCCCCGCTGGCAATAATTGGTGCAAGGTGCTTTGGATCCAAACAAAAAGATCAGCGATCAATTCCATCGGGTAGGCCGACCATGAAAATATAGACTGAAACATAAACAGCAGAATACCAAAAAAGATTATAAAGCCAAATACTTTGTGAGTAAGTACTTTATCTATCTTGTTACTAAGCGTTTCCTCCTGGGCCGTTGCAGGTACCTTTACTGTATCATACAACAGGTCGTTTATAAAATTATACCGGGCTATAGTTTCGGTAGCCTGTGCTTTTTGAGAGTGAAATGAAAATTTCTGTTCTATCTCTTCAATGCGGTCACTTTCAGCTGGCGAAATAAATTTTATAGTTTCATGCTGATGGGCAAGCTGTAAAGCATAATATTGATTGTCGAGCTTAAATTCATGGCTTATTTGGCCAATCAACGCTGGGGCAATAGAGCTCACATCAATTGATTCTTGTTGTAAGGCTATTTTATTGGCAAAAGATATTGCTGCTTTTAATTTATCAATTCCGTCTGATTTCCTCGCGGAAATGCACACTACGGGAACACCTAACTTTTTCGAAAATAAATCGACATCAATGATTAAACCCGATTTTTTCGCCAGGTCCATCATATTCAGGGCGATAATAACAGGTATTTTCAAATCGGCAACCTGTGTATACAGCAGCAGATTTCTTTTTAGGTTGGTCGCATCAAGTATTACAACAACGAGATCGGGAGTATGCGGATTTGATTTATCGGCCAGTACAGAAAATACAATAGATTCGTCCTGGCTTTTAGGATAAAGGCTATACGTACCAGGCAGGTCAATGATCTCAGCAACGCGACCATCCTGCAATTGGCAATAACCGGTCTTTTTATCAACAGTAACCCCAGGAAAATTTCCTATTTTTTGATTTAACCCGGTTAATGTATTGAAAAGAGTTGATTTCCCGGTGTTTGGGTTTCCAACAAGTGCAACTCTTATATCAGCTTTCAATGGTTTAAAAACTATTGCAAAATAATGGTAGAAGCTTCAAATTTCCGTAAGCTTAACTGGTAACCGGATACAGTAATAGCTATAGGGTCGCCAAGGGGTGCAATGCGCGAAACGGTAACTTCTTCGCCAGGTAAACATCCCATTTCCATTAATTTAACCGACATTTCCAGGTCGGTAAATTCTTTAACAATTCCTATTGCACCGGGTAAAAGATCTGAAAGCCTCATATTGTCTTCTAAATTTAGTCAAAGGTAAAGCTTATTTATATTTAATCCAAATAAGATTACTTGATGTAAATCACTATTTCAACTGATCTGTGTCATTTTTTAATATGCAGATTTTAAATGTGCGGATGTCAAATGTGAAGGTTGGAGATATACTTGTCAGTAAATTTGCACATCTGCAGCTCATCAGCACATTTGCACATATGCACATTTGCATATCATTTTAGTTTTACCAAATTTTGGACAACCACAGCCTTTAAAAATTCCGCATGAAGTAAATGAAACCATCACGAGTAAGCCTAAAAGGAGGATCAATTTATTCTTTAACATAACTCAATGCTTTAACCGTTGTTACAATACTAAAAGCTCCCATCAATGCGCCTATCGTATCAGCAAAAAGGTCATTCCATTCACCGCTTCGCCAGGTAAAAATATATAGTTGAAGTAATTCAATAACACCTCCGTATATGATAGCGATTGTAGTAATTAGTATTACTTTTTTATACGGAAAAGCCTGATACGATTGTTGCCTTATTAAACCGTAACAAAAAAAAACTACCAGGACAAGAAAGAACCCGCAATGGACCAGTTTGTCAAAACCAGGAAAAAACATGGGTGAATGGCTAACCTTACCAAGCTTAACGCTGCATAGTATAAAAATAAATAAGGCCCACAAAATAGCAGGCCCATAATATTTAAATGTTACTTTCATTAAACACCGATTAATGATTTATAATCTTCAGCAGATAGCAAACCATCAACATCTGTATTCTTCAAAGTTACTTTAACCATCCAGCCATCACCATAAGGATCGGTATTTACCAGTTCGGGCTGTTTATCAAGCAGAGGGTTAAGTTTTGTGATAGTTGCGGTAACCGGCATAAAAAGATCCGATACAGTTTTAACTGCCTCAACGGTACCAAAAACCGCATCTTTTTCAATTTCTTTACCTATTGCAGTAATATCTATATAAACAATATCACCCAATTCGCGTTGTGCAAATTCTGTAATGCCTATATATGCATCATTATCTTCAATTTTTATCCATTCGTGGTCTTTTGTATATTTTAATTCTGCAGGAAAATTCATGTATTTAATTTTTATGCGTCAAAAATAATAAAACTTTAAGCTAACACAATAAATAACGGGTTATTAAAAATTATTAACAGCACATAAACTAACAATAGAAAAAAAACTAAGTTTTCTATAATTCGTTAACTAATAATAGAAAAACCATATAAAATCACTATGAGAAAGTTAAGTTATGTAATGATGATTGTGCTGACTGCATGGATATTTCAGGCTTGCCACAGTAATACAAAAAACGATACCAAGGAAATGGCTGACAGTGCAAATACAGCAAAAATTGATAGCAGCAAAAAAGACACTGCTTCAAAAATGAGCGGCACTGTTGAAATGGGCGATACCAAGTTTGCCGTTGAAGCAGCCAGCGGAGGTTTAACCGAAGTTGCATTAGGCAAAATTGCAACAGAAAAAGGTGTAAATAAACGGGTTAAAAATTTTGGCAAAATGATGGTATCAGACCATACAAAAGCGAACGATGAATTAATTGCATTGGCAAGAACCAAAAATATTACCTTACCATCGGCACCTGATGCTGATGATCAAAAAAACATCGATGATCTGTCAAAAAAATCAGGAGCTGCTTTTGATAAGGCCTATGTGGAGGATATGGTAAAAGATCATAAAAAGGATATAAAGGCTTTTCAGGATGCTGCTAAAAATTGCAGTGATCCTGATCTTAAAGCTTTTGCGGCCAAAACATTACCGGTTTTGCAAAAACACCTTGACGCAATTAATACCATCCATGATAGTATGAAATAAGAAGAATCGGAAAGCGTTTATAAACGATAAGAAACTTTGTCCTTGCGAGTGGTAAAATTAGGAAAATTCTGAAGGAGAAATGCCAAAAGAGCGTTGTCATGCTGAGGCCCTCGAAGCACGTGCGGGGGCTGAAGGAGGTGCCATGATGCATAATGTTCATCAGACAAGGCGTTAATGCATGGCGGAAAGGCCTTTGCACACATGGTTCGAGAGCCTCACCATGACACCCTTTTTTTGGTTTAGATCAACAAGCATGTCATGAGTAGGCACAAAGCAATCACGGACTTTGCATTGGCGGTAATGCATGACGACGGGATTGCTTCTCCGCCTATCAGCGGATCGCAATGACAATTCTTTTATTTTTTAGATACAAGAGCCGGGAAGAACACCCTAATGACCAATGACGATGACTATTCTTCCACTATTTCACTGTTGGTATTGCTAATCATCATCGGAATTTCGTGTTGTTTAAAATAGCGTTTTTGATAAAGCAAAATGGTAATTACGCCTACTGATATTGCAGCGTCTGCAAGATTAAAGATAGGTTGAAAAAACTCAAACGACTGTCCATGCAAAACAGGGAACCAGTCGGGATATGTGCCTCTTATTAATGGGAAATAGAACATATCCACAACCCGGCCTTCAAACAATTGCCCGTGCTGGTATAAAATACCATAAAATGTAGAATCGATGATATTACCAAGCGCCCCGGCAAATATCAAGGCTACACACGTTATTAAACCCCGATGATAATTGTGTTTTATTAAATAAACAAGGCCATAACCAATACCTCCGACAGCAATAATGCGGAATATGGTTAAAATTAACTTTCCGGCTTCGCCGCCTATTTCCCAGCCAAAAGCCATACCGTTATTTTCGGTATATCTTAACATTCCCCTACTGCCTAAAAAATGGAGTTCCTGGTTAAAATCCATATGGGTTCTAACCCAGGTTTTTATAATCTGGTCAATAAGGATAATAAATGCGGCTAAAAGAAAAGGTTTTAAATAATCTGCCTTCATTTACTGTTTCAATTTGGCTTCCATGCTTAAGGTGGTGTGCGGTACAGCACGTAAACGTTCTTTTGGTATCAGCTTGCCGGTTTCGCGGCAAACGCCATATGTTTTGTTTTCGATACGTACTAACGCCGCTTCCAGCTGCTCAATAAATTTTTTCTGACGGGCAGCTAATTGGTTTATTTGTTCTTTCTCAAGTGTAGCCGATCCGTCTTCCAATGTTTTATAAGTACCTGCGGTATCATCAGTACCGTTGGCATTAGGCGAGCTTAACGAGGTTGCAAGAGAATTTAATTCTTCTTTTGCAATACGAAGCTTATCCAATAAAAGGCCTTTGAATTCTTGCAAATCTGTTTCAGAGTACCTTGTTTTTTCTGTTGTTTCTTGTTTCATTTATATTTTACTAATAGCAATCAAAATTTCAATTCCATCTATCGTGGCTAATTCACCTTCATTCAGTTCGTTTTCGAACAAAATACTCTCCGCCAAAATTTCGGCGCAAATATAGGATAAATTATCCGTCACTGCTTCGCGGATATGTGAATGGTTACTTAAGCGTACATTTATTTTGTCAGTAACTTCATACCCGTTTGACTTGCGCAGACCCTGTATACGATTAATTAGCTCACGAGAGTTACCTTCTTGTTTCAATTGGCTGGTAATGGTAACATCTAACGCGACAGTTAGTTTTCCTAAATTTGCAACTTGCCAGCCGGGAACGTCTTCGGCGATGATTTCAACGTCAGTACTTAGTATCAAGTATCGAGTATCAAGTACCGGTATTTCGCCATCCGTTTCCAGCTTTGCAATGTCTTCCTGGGTAAAATTGGTTATCGCTTCAGCAACTGCCTTCATGTCTTTACCTACCTTAGCACCAAGGACTTTAAAGTTTGGTTTTACTTTCTTTTTTATGAAGCCTGTTGTATCAGTGATGTATTCAATACCTTTTATATTGGTTTCAGACAGTATTAAATCCTTTACCTGCTCTACCTGGTGCTTAAAACTTTTATCCAATATCGGCAATAAAATTTTACTTAATGGTTGCCTTACGTTGATGCCTACTTTTTTGCGCAATGATAAAACCAATGAGGAAATATCCTGCGCCAGCTGCATCCGCTGTTCCAGCTTTTTGTTTACCAGGCTGGTATGATACTCAGGGAAATAAGCCAGGTGAACAGATTCAAACTGCTCTTTCTTGGTTACTTTATTGAGATCGATGTATAAACGATCAGCAAAGAACGGCGCTATCGGCGACATCAATTTAGCTATAGTTACCAAACAAGTATACAAAGTTTGATAAGCTGATAATTTATCTTCCGAATCATCAGACTTCCAAAAACGACGGCGGCTTAAACGTACATACCAGTTGCTTAAATGTGCGTCCACAAAATCCTGTATGGCACGGGCAGCTTTGGTTGGTTCAAAATCAGCGTAAAATGCATCTACCTCTTTACTCAGCGTATTAAGCAATGAAATGATCCATTGGTCAATTTCAGGACGCTTTTCAATAGCAACTTCTGGTTCGCTGTATTTAAACTTATCTATATTGGCGTATAATACAAAGAAGGTATAGGTGTTATACAAAGTGCCGAAGAACTTACGGCGAACTTCATCTAAACCCTCCTCGTTAAATTTCAGGTTGTCCCACGGTGCGGCGTTGCTGATCATATACCAGCGGGCGGCATCGGCACTGTATTTTTCGATGGTTTCGAAAGGATCAGCAGCGTTGCCCAAACGTTTGGACATTTTGTTACCGTTTTTATCCAGCACCAAACCGTTTGAAACCACATTTTTAAAGGCGACGCCTTTATTGCCGACTTCCTTATTTACTTTTTTAACCTCTTCGCTGGTTACGCTTAGCATTACTGCGATGGCATGCAAGGTAAAGAACCAGCCGCGGGTTTGGTCGACACCTTCGGCTATAAAATCGGCAGGATAGGCGTTTTTAAATTGTTCCTTGTTTTCAAACGGGAAATGCCATTGCGCATAAGGCATGGCGCCCGAATCAAACCAAACGTCGATCAAATCTGGCTCACGGTACATTGGTTTGCCGGATGACGATACCAATACCACCTCATCAATATAAGGACGATGCAGATCAAAGTCTGAATTATTGAGTGATTGAAGGATTGTTTTATCTTTTTCCTGCTCTTTTTGCGATAAACGACCACTATTAACTGCGGCCGTCAATAAATCTTTTAACTCCTGTATAGAGCCGATACATTTTTCTTCAGGTCCGTTTTCTTCTCTCCAGATCGGCAGCGGTGTACCCCAATAGCGGGAACGTGAAAGGTTCCAGTCGACCAGGTTTTCCAACCAGTTACCAAAACGACCTGTTCCGGTCGATTCCGGTTTCCAGTTGATGGTTTTATTAAGCGCTACCAGTTTATCCTTCACGGCTGTGGTGCGGATAAACCAGCTATCAAGCGGATAATATAATATCGGCTCGTCTGTACGCCAGGAATGCGGGTAACTGTGTTCGTATTTCTTAACGTCGAAAGCCTTGTTCTCTGTCTTTAATTTGATGGAGATCAATACATCGGTAGCCTTAAAGCCCGGCGCTTCGCGTTCTTCTTTGGTATAGTATTCTTCTTTTACATAAAGTCCGGCAAAATCGGTCACTTCATCCACAAAACGGCCCTGCTTATTAACCAGTGGCACTTCTTTTCCGCTTTCATCCTTTACCATTACAGATGGAACGCCATTTTCTTTACAGGCCCTGAAGTCGTCGGCACCAAAAATAGATGCGGTGTGAACGATACCGGTACCATCTTCGGTAGTCACGAAATCAGCCGGGATAACACGGAAGGCATTTTTTTCAAGGTCTTCGTTGGTTACATAAGGCATTAGCTGATGATAGCGAAGTCCTAATAATTCAACACCTTTAAAACTTCCGCGTAACTCCCACGGGATTATTTTATCACCTGCTTTATAGTCCTGGAAAGAAGCATTTTCGCCTTCGGCTTTAAAATATTTAGCAACCAGGTCTTTCGCCAAAACAACGCTTACCGGCTCATAGGTATAAGGATTAAATGTACGGATCTTAACATAATCTATCTTTTCGCCAACTGCTAATGCGCAGTTGGAAGGTAAAGTCCAGGGGGTGGTTGTCCAGGCTAATATTACAGTGTCTTCGTTTTTATCTTCAAACAATAAGGACATTAACGGATGCTGCTGATCAGTCTTCAAATGAAATTGGGCAGTTATCGACGTGTCCCTCACAATTTTGTAAGTACCCGGCTGATTCAGCTCGTGCGAGCTTAGGCCGGTGCCTGACTTTGGCGAATACGGCTGTACGGTATAACCTTTGTATAAAAGATCTTTATTGTAAAACTCCTTTAGTATCCACCAAAGGGTTTCGATATATTCGTTTTTATAGGTGATGTACGGGTTTTCCAGATCAACCCAATAACCCATTTTTTCGGTGAGGTCATTCCAGATATCGGTATAACGCATTACCTCCTTGCGGCAGGCATCATTATAATCTTTAACGGATATTTTTTTGCCGATATCATCCTTAGTTATTCCTAATGATTTTTCTACAGCGAGTTCAATTGGTAAACCGTGAGTATCCCAGCCGCCTTTGCGTTTTACCTGGTAACCTTTTAAGGTTTTGTAACGGCAAAATATGTCTTTTATGGCGCGGGCCATAACGTGGTGAATACCGGGCATACCATTGGCAGACGGCGGCCCCTCGTAAAAAGTGTAAGGGTTGTTTGCCGGGCGACTGCTGATGCTTTTTTCGAAGATGTTATGCTTCTTCCAGAAATCAAGTACATCTTTGCCAGTCTGCGATAAATTTAACTGCTTATATTCCTTATACATTAATGTTCTTCAGCTCAAATTTTAGAGGCTGCAAAAATACGGAATTTAAGGCAAAAAGTATCATATTAGTGTGAAAATGACACGATAAACTTTTTATTTTTCGATAAAATATTGTGTGATTAGAAAAGATTTGACAACTTTTTAAAAGCCGCCAAATCTGGGAGCGCTATTTTATCGGTTTAATGTAAAATATGCAGATAATAGTGCTCAAATTGACTAAAAATAGCAGGTTTTTTCGGTTTTATTACCCTATAAACCCTTTTATTTAGCAATAAACGTCCATATTCTACGGGCTAAACTGGTTTAGGTAGTGATAAAATTTACCATTTTGCGGGCTAAACGCGTTTAGGTAGTCATAAAATCGAGAACGAGTACATATCTAAAAAGCTGTATATCAGTCAAATATAAGCAAAAATAAAGAAAATAGCAAAATTATTAGCAAGAATTGGGAAATTTAATCCCAAATCTTTTCTTAACAAAATAAATAACCCTCCCAAGGTTAAAAATCGTTGACCAAATATAAGCAATTTGCTTTGATTTATTTATTGGGATTGAGTGATTTTTTTAACATCCACGCATGCTCGTCCTTGAAACAGCCTGTCCCGATTGTTTCTGGAAAGCAATCGCTACACTTGCAAGTCAATGGAACGCAATTATGTTTCTGCACACCGTACCCACCCGTCTTTGCGAGTGGTAAAATTAGGAAAATTCTGTAGGTGAAATGACAAAAGAGCGCTGTCATGCTGAGGCCCTCGAAGCACGTGCGGAGGACAGGCGGTTCTGCAATGGGGGTATAATCCGTTGGCAAGGCGTTAATGCACGGCGGCAAGGCCTTTGCGCACATGGTTCGAGGGCCTGCCAATGACACATTGTATAATATACTGATTATAAGACACATATAAAAGCGTCATTTTCAATGCAATTGTTTGCGCGCAAAAATAGGTTACTCACCATGACACCCTTTTTTGTTCAACTCAACAAACATGTCATGGGTAGGTACGAAGCAATCGCTGCACTTGCAAATCAATGGAACGCAATTATTGTTGAACATGTGTTTGTTCTCCCCAACTAGATTTATCTGTTTGACTAGCATAGCTCAGAGGTTGCTTTCCCGAAATAATCGGGACAGGCTGTTCCTCGCAATGACATGGTGGTGACGGTGTTGGTCGACAGCGTTCATCCTCCCCAGCAACATTTATCTGTTTGACTGGCATAGCTTATAGATCGCTTTGTTCGCAAAGACGTGGTGGTGTGGATTGTTTTATCAAATTTCAAAATCTGTAATTTATTAATGTTATAAATAGGGTGTTTTCACGGGTTGTTAATCGTTTAATTTTATTGGAGGTTTGATGTGGAGTATAGTTTAGATGTTGTCAATCGTTAACTTTAAATGCAATTGCGTTAATTGCATCTTTTATTTTCCTAATAAACATGGCAACAGAAGTTAAGTGTCCTAATTGTGGTTTTGGATTTCCGATTGAGGAAGTGATGGCCGAAGAGTATAAAAAAGAACTTCGTGTAAAAATGCTGGAATATACCCAGCAAAAAGAAGAAGAATTCAAGAAAAAAGAAAACGAGTTCACTACCAGAGAGAGGCAGCAACAATTACAATTTGAACAACGCCTTGCTGATGAAAAGAAACAGTTACAATTAATTATAGAACAATCATTAAGGAAAAGCATTGGATCTGACTATGAAAATCAGCTCGTGCTGCTGCAAAATGCAAAAAATGAGTCGGATGAAAAATTGAAGGAATCGAGACAAAAGGAACTTGAATTTCTGCAAAAGGAAAACGCCCTTAAACAAAGAGAAGAAGAACTGGAATTATCTGTTCAACGTAAGCTGCAGGAACAAAGAAATGAAATATCCGAACAAATTAGAAAGCAGGAAGCAGAACGTTTTAATTTAAAGGATACAGAATATCAGCTTAGACAAAAAGAATTAGAAAAGCAGCTTGAAGATCAAAAAAAGCTTGTAGATGAAATGAAACGCAAGGCCGAACAAGGCTCGATGCAGTTGCAGGGTGAAGCACAGGAATTGATATTGGAGGAGCTATTACGCGATTATTTCCCTTTTGACCTTATAAGTGAAGTAGGTAAGGGTGTTCGTGGAGCTGATTGCATCCAAACGGTAAGAAACACTTTTGGGCAGGAGTGTGGCAGAATAATATATGAGAGCAAGCGGACAAAAGATTTTTCGACAGACTGGATTGATAAGCTCAAAAAAGATATGCGGGCAATTGGGGTGGATGTGGCTGTAATTGTTTCGCATTGTTACCCAAAAGGAATGGATTGTTTTGGCGAAAAAGACGGTGTTTGGATATGCTCATTTGATGAAGTTAAAGCCGTAGCTTACATTTTGCGTGATGGCATTATAAAACTCGCGAACCTTGCAAAGGCGCAAGACAATAAAGGCGATAAAATGCACTTACTGTACGATTACCTGGTAAGCAACGAGTTCAGCGAACAATGGAAAGCGATCCGTGAAGGTTATATGAGCATGCGTATGTCTATACAAAAAGAGCGTGATGCCATGGAAAAAATGTGGAAGGCGCGTGAAAAACAACTAGAGAAAGTGTTACTAAATGCTGCGCATATAAAAGGTTCAATAGAGGGAATTGCAGGTAGTGATATGATCCATTTAAGTTTGGGTGATGATGAGGAGGGATTATTGTTGGAGTGATTTATTACAATGAAGCGTTATGATTTATTGCCAAATTAGTATTTAACGTATGTAAGAATGATAATGCCATCATAAAGGAGTCTTCAGTTAAAGGAACATTGATTAAGTTTGATAAATCCAATGAAAAAGTATTTAATAAGTCGAAATTTTGCGGCTCGATAAAATCATACGGAGCAATCAAATGTAATCTTAATGAAAGTTGTCTAAAAATATCTTTAATAATTGGCTTGTCGAAAATATCAGATGAATTATTTAAGCTGGAATATATATCCTTGAGATAACTTTTTAATGTTTCAAATGGATTATCATTGTACAATAAAAACGATCCATCAATATCCTTTATTTTACTTATATCATTTAGAGATGTTAACAATTGCTCTACATGAAGAGCTCTTTTACTAGCTTCTTTAGCTTCATTTATTGCTGTTGTAGAGTTCCCTTTTGCAATGCCTGATTCTACTAATGCATTTTTTGAGATGACCGATGCTTCTGTAGCTTTTGTGACAGCATTCGCAGAATTAAAAATTGCTGTTTGAGCACCTAAATTAGCTTTTTCAGAATTAGATACAGCAAATTCTACTTGTTGCGATGCTAATTCGGATTCTTTTTTAACTAAGGAGATTTCTGATAGCGCATTTTCTGAATCGGTCCTTGCCTTAACTGCATCTTCTTTAATAATTTTAATGTCCTCAGTGGCCTTATAATTTATTACAATAGGAATAAAATTCCTAACATTCCCACGACACCTATCCAAATAACAACTAAAGTGTTTATTCGACCAGTTTCCCTACTTATTTCGGTTTTGCTTTCCTGAACAGCTTTATCAACTTGTATGGTTAAAAAAGCTATATGATTTTTTAACTCTTCTAATTGTTCTTTCGTAATGGCATAATTACCACGACTAACAGTAGAATCTGGATAAATAAAGAAAGGAGTATAGTCAATTTTATCAGGGTCAACGCTTTCTTTTTTTAGATACTTTGTAATTAAAAAAGCAGAAATCTGTTGAGAAATCGAGTCATTTAATTTATTTTTTATTAATATGTCTTTACTTAATATAACTATTTTAGGTAAAAGCAGACCAGATTTGGCCTGATCATTGACTATATCAAGTATTACTCTACTTGTCTGCTTTTCTTCGTTCGTAATCATATTTTCAATTTGCCAATTTCGAAGAAAATAAAGGAGAATGATTAAAACAGTTATAACAATTATTTTAATAAGCTTTGATGGTATATGAATACCCTTTGAATCTATCTTTATCATTAATTTATAAGGGTGTTTTGCATTATTTTATAAGGGAGATATTCTTGCATTCTATAAACTAACTCTCTATAATCACCCTTATCTTTTGAATTTTTAGATGGAAAAAGCTTTGCAAAAATCACGTTTGGTATTTTCGTTTTTGCCGTTGCTTTTGCTGCACTTTCGAATATTAATTGATCGTGAGTAAATAGGATTAATTGTAGTTCTAAATCAGGGGTATACTCTTCAAATAGGTCAAAAAGTTCTTTTATAAATCTTTCTATAGTTGCTCTATTAGCAAAATCACTAGCATAAAAAATATCATCTAAAACTAAAGGCAAATTGATTTTAGTAATAATTCTTGAGGCCATAGCTATGCTTACGCCCACCATTGTTGAAAAAAGACGGTAATGAAATGTGTTAAAGTATTTATTAACCGGAAGGGAAGGGTGCAAATTATTTTTAGGTTTTATGGATGCGGTAATTATTTCAGATAATATTTCTCCTGTCTCATTATCAATTTCATCAGGCTGCATCTTTATTTCAATGTCAACTGCTCTTTGTTCATGTTCTAAATATGTCTTTAGAACTTGCTCAACTATTGACTTTATTGGTTTAAAGGCTTCTAGTACTTCCTTGTTTAAAAGAGTATGAAAATGAGTTGAAAATATTCTTGCATCTTCTTTAATTGTATTATAAATTAATTGTTGTTCTCTAACTAAATTTAGTTCTAAATCGCTATCTTTTACTTTTTGATTAGATAATTTTATCTGATTAGTTAAAGCAGCAATTTCATTTTTCAAGGTTACGATTTGCTCAAACGTGCTTTTGTTTACGGGATCGGCAAAAGCTAATCTTTCAATCCTATTAATAAGTTCACTTCTTTGAGCATCGAATTTAGAAATGATTTCAATATTGCTTTTAAAACTATCCTGGATTATTTCTTTATTTGTTTCAAAAAAATTGAATAAAAAATTATTCTTGTTCAATTTAAATGATTCGATTTCCTCCATCTTCGACCCATCAGTAAAAAATTCATCCGCCTGGAGTGCTTCAATAATATTGATTAAGCTGTTTTCGACAGATGAGAGTTCGGTAAATTCTGAATGTGCCTTTATTAAATTTAATTCAATAGTTAGTTTCGATTTTAATATTGCTATTCTATTAAAAAGATTAATTAAATTCTCTGTTACAATATTGAATGATTTATTTATTGCCTGGTTTAACTTATTAAATGATTGTATTTTGTCAAGTCTTTTAAGAACATTAATATTAATTTCTGAGACTTTTTTTTGAGAGTTTTCACAAAAAGGACAATCTATGGTTTCCTTTAGCAATTCTAATCCTAACGTCAGAAATTGAACTTCGGAAAGGCTTGCAGTATTTTCTTCTTGGGTTGATAATATTTCATAGTCCTTTTTAAATTCATCAATACTATCCAATAGCCTTTTATAATCGAGCACAAAAGAGAAATCATTCGATTTAATTTGTGTTAATACTTTTTGCAATATCTGTTTCTTGTCATCTTGTGATTTTTTTTCTTGATTCCTTTCCAAATCAACAAGTTGTGATTTCTTGACCTGAATAGCTTCTTCACTATTAGCAATAATCTCCTTTTCTTGTTTGATGCTTCTTTCCAATCCACCAATTCTTTTGGATTCTGTTATTCTATTGTAACTCAAAAACGAAAGAATATTCCTTTCAAATTGCAACAATTCTTTTAGCCCTAAACTTTCGGCTATCAGATTATGGAATGAATCTTTAGTTCCAGAGAGATAATCAAGTCTTCCATTATAAAAAATGTCATAATCACTAATAAAGTGTGTATCAGGATTTATTCTTTTCCTAACATCGATAGGAATGTTTGCTCCCTGTAATGTAAAGTTTTCATCAATAGTCTCAATTTCGGCAAAGCAACTATTATACGGTTCATTATAATGACATAAATAATCTTTAAATCTATTGTCCTCCTCATCAAAAATATTTGAAGATCTTAGTTGAGCTTCACCAATTTTTTTGCAATAATTATACTCAATAACATTATATATGGACGATTTTCCCGAACCGTTGGAACCAAGAATAATCATACTTTGTGGATTACCCTCATTGTTAGAAAAATCAATACCAAAGGGTTTGGTTTCATTTGGAAACCCTCTTATTGATTTAAGCTTAATCCTTTTGATTCTTAAGTCTTTACCGATCCAATTTTCAATACTATTAAGTCGTATATCTTCAACTTTATTTAGACTTTTTCTATTCTCTTCATTTATAGTTTTATAATACAAACTGATGTTTTCTACAAATTTTTCTCTTTTAGAAACATCTATATTTGGATAAAGGGCAAAAATTAAAGAAAGTCGATTTTCGTTTAAACTTGGAATTAGCGCAACTTTTTTTAAAAAACTTTCTTTGTCCTTTACCATACAAAATATTGTTAAGTCTATATATCAAATTTACCTTTAGATAAAGGTAGTTGCAACAATTGAATTTTATCGCATTGTTAAAACTATCAAACTTTCCAATTAGTTATCATCTGAAATAATTGATAAATATATACTTAAGAAATAACTATACAACCCGTGAAAACACCTAATTTTTCTTCTAATTAAAGCACTATCTAAACTATATAAACCCGATAGCAGCGGATACCTGCCTTGAGCCTAATGCCTTGCAGGCGTATTAGCGTATAACGGGGCTGGCGGTAGTAGAAAGCACTGCACTTGCTTTACAATTACCAGTTTGCCGTTATGAGTCCCGATAGCTATCGGGAGCAGTTTGCTTAATTAATCCAGGAAATCCTTCAATCCTTTAATCATGGTTCAGACAAATAACCGTTGATGCATGGCGTAGAAACCCCTCCCTACACACTCCCAAGGAGGGAATCGCACAGGGCCTGGAATAATAATCAAGAAAATCATGCACTCCGTGCATTAGAAACACCTATTGCACACCCTCTCAATCATTCCTCAAACTTTTCACCGGGTTAACCAACGCAGCTTTTGCCGACTGAAAGCTTATAGTTAACAAAGCAATAAATACCGCCGCCAGGCCCGAAAAAAGGAATACCCACAAAGGAATATCTATGCGGTACGCAAAACCTTGAAGCCATTTACTCATGGCCCACCACGAAAGCGGGGATGCCACCAATAGGGCGATAATGATCAGCTTCACAAAATCGATAGATAGCATAGTCATGATGCTGCCTACCGATGCGCCCAATACTTTACGGATACCTATTTCTTTTTTACGTTGTATGGTATTATACGCCGACAAACCTAGTAACCCAAGGCACGATATGACGATAGCCACAATCGCGAAGCAAATAAACAGTTTGCCAAAGCGTTCCTGAGCTATGTATTGTTGATTGTAGGCATCATCAGCAAAAAAATACACGAATGGGACGCCCGCGGCTATATTTTTCCATGATGATTCCAGTCTGTTTACGGTCGAACTGACATCAGCTGACGTGATGTCAATAGTGATATTGGTTAAATGGCCGGGATCAACCCTTAGCGTTAAGGGTTGAACAGTTTCTAAAAAGGAATGATTATGAAAATCCTTGACGACACCTACTATCCGCCCCTGATGATGTAGCTGGGTAAAGTGTTTGCCAATGGCTTCATTGGCATTTCTAAAGCCCAAGCTTTTTAACATAGCCTGGTTGATGATCATTGACTTCATTGAATCGGCCTGTATCTCTTTATAAAACCCACGCCCGGCAATGACATCTATGTGAAACTGTTTTAGAAAGATATCATCAATAAAATAAACATCAGGTCTTTGCTGTTCATTTTCGCCTTTGTTATTTTCAATAATGGTATTGAACTGGTTATTTGATGTGCCGGGAATAGATGATGAGAAGCTGACCAATCCAACTCCCGGGATACCAGCTAATTGTTGTTTTATACCTTCTATGTGGTGATTTACACGTTCGTTGAATTGATAGTCGATTACCAGTTTATGATCTTTTTGAAAACCGAGTTGCTGGTTTTGCATAAAGTTGAGCTGCGTGTAAATTATGGTAGTAGCCAGGATGAGGAATATCGAAATAGAAAATTGCGCCACCACCAATAAACGGCGTAAAACAAGCCCTGTTCCTGATGAACCTGTTTTTCCTTTAATGGTGCTGATGGGTTTAAAGGTGGATAAGAACAAAGCCGGGTACACACCAGATAAAATACCTACCACAATGGCAAGCAATAAAAGCCATAAAACATTTTGCAAATTGTGGAAAATACTATCGGCCACTATGGTGCCTACCAATTGATTAAACAACGGCAACAACAGCATGGCAAACAACAATGCGATTATAAAAGCGACAAGGCAAAGTATCACAGCATCCATAAAAAATTGCAACATCAGCTGGTATTTTGATGCGCCAAGCACTTTACGAACACCTATTTCTTTGGCCCTTTGTAAAGAAAATGCGGTTGTGAGGTTAATGAAATTAAAACAGGCAATAAACAATACCAGTACAGCTATTATAGAAATGATATAAACATTGGTAATGCTTCCACTTGCGGATGAGCCTGTGCGATGCCCGCGTGGTTTGCCATATAGATAAACTTTTTTTAATGGCTCCAGGGACAATTGATATTTGAAGTCAGTCTGATCAATATTCGCTTTTACAAAAGCCGGAAGCTTGGCATGAAGAGAAGCCGCAGACTGACCGGGTTGCAATAAAAGATAAGTGTAGAATCCGAAACGGGTCCAGTGGTTATTCAAATCCTCGTTAACCAAAGTAGTTATGGAAAAAATGATATCGACCCGCAGGTGCGAGTTATTGGGGATATCCTTCATTATACCGGTTACCGTAGCTTTAGTTTTTCCGTTGATCATCAGGGTTTGCCCCATTGGGTCGATATTGCCGAAGTATTTTTTTGCGGCAGTTTCTGAAAGTACCACATTGCAGGGCGCATTAAACAGGTGGCTGATATTACCCCGCAGCAGCGGCCATGAAAAAATTTTAAATACCGAAGAATCCGCATAGGCTACTTCCTCTTTTATAGGGTTGTCAGGGTTGCTCTGCAGGATCATATCGTCCATAAAAACCCTTGCCATATCTTTTACTTCAGTGAATGTCGCTTTCATTGCAGGCCCCATCGGGGTTGATGTGCTTTCGTAATTGATACCAGAAGGTGTTTTTACGTCGGTTACAAGTCGATAAATATTGTCCGCGTTTTTGTTATAACTATCCCGGCTTAACTCGAACTGCACATAAAGCAACGCAAAGAAACAAACACATATACCGGTTGTTAAACCGACAATATTGATCAATGAAAAAACCTTATGGTTCCAGAAATACCTGAACGAAGTTTTGAAGTAGTTTTTTAACATATGGCTGAGGTTGGTAGGGCAATATAAGGATTTTTCAATTTGTCTGAACCGTTGATTAAGCTGATTAAATGATTTTCAGGATAAAGCAAAGCTGAAAAATCTGAAACGGACAAGGCCGAGTGTAAACCTTTAGCAGGGCTACAGTGTTCCAGGCGTTCCAAACGTTCCAACTGTTCGGGATGTTCTTGTCTCAAAAATTGGAACACCCGGATTATGGATTAAGAAAGACTTGCACAACCTGATCAACCATTTAAATGTAATAGTTATACTATTATGTGTGTGTAAAAAAGAATAGCAGTATTTTAGCTTCGTTATAATTATAAATGAGCTATAAATCAACATACCAGGCTGCCAAAATTGCTTCACCAGCTATTGAAAGTCATTTTACAAATCTTTTAAAGGTTGCTTTGCAGGAAGGGGACGAAGACCTTGCTCCAGAACCGCCGCTAAAGGTTATTGAAACGATTATAGACGTTGCATTTTGGGCCAGTTTGCGAAAGGAGGAAGGTCGTTCGCCAAAGATATCATTAGCCTATCTGCCTCCTGTACTTGCGGGACAGCCGCTTGTTTTTGAAGAATCTATATTGCTAACACCATCTGTACTTACAAAATTAGCGCCTGCTGTTGAACGTTCGGGCATTCACTTGGGCATCTGGGACGAAGGTGGTGAGCTTTATGTTTGGGGCACTACCCGCACTATTCCTGATTGTTGTTTTGTATTGGAGGTTGTTGAGCCGGGCCTGCTGGTGATAAAACACCGCCGTATCCACGGTTTCGGAAAATTTATTAATGTGGCTGTCCTAAAAGGTGACGAAATAAAAATTATTGACGAACATAGCAGGAGCCTTCCCGATTGCCCGGCTTTGCTTACCTCCCTGCTTGATTTTAATGTACAAACAGGCTGGAATGATTCTGTTAATGTATTGATACAGAATATACTGATACAACTGGCGGCATCTATGCGTGCCCACGGACATGGCGGCTCTTTATTAGTGGTACCTGCCGACAGCGATGCCTGGAGGGACTCGATCATATATCCAATTACCTATCCTGTTACACCTGCATTTGATGAGCTTACAAAGTTAATGCAGCAAAATGTTAGCGAACATGATTTCAGCCTTTGGCAGGAAGACGTTAACCGGGTAGTTGAGAGCATTGCCGGCCTTACCGCCGTTGATGGGGCCACTATTATTAGCGACCGCCTGGAACTGCTTGCTTTTGGTGCAAAAATAGGATTATCATCAAATGGCCTGCCTGTTGAGCAAATGCTGGTAACGGAGCCAGTAGTTGGCAACGTTGCCTTAACAATCCATCCCTCGCAAAACGGAGGCACGAGGCATCTTTCGGCTGCACAGTTTGTATTTGATCAGCGCGATGCCATCGCACTAATATCCTCACAGGATGGACGTTTTACTATTTTTTCATGGTCGCCATGTGATGGCATTGTCCATGCCCATTCGGTGGACGCCCTGTTGCTTTAACAGCTATAAGAGAGTAAAGAGTTAAGAATCATGAGCCAGGAGAAAAAACTATTGTAAATAGATTAATCTTGGTTCTTGGTTCTTGACTCCTGGTTCTTTTATGAAATACGTGAAAATATGTTTTGAGCCACCCTGCCTAAAACAGGTATCGGCTTTAGTTCTGCTTTGCTGGCACCATTTAAACCAATTATCCAAAGAATTATAAACGTTATGTTTACCAGTACAATATAATAATCCATTGAAAGAAGAAAAATTGGAAATCCAATCGCACTTAAAAAGAATGATAGTCCGTATCTAAAAAATAAATAGGTAATATACAAAAGCAATGTTTGCCTTAAATGAAAGCTGCTTAAACTTGTTTTCTCATATTTATGAAAAGTAAAAAAGGCCATTGACCATCCTAAAACAAAAAAATAACTAAGTAAACCTGCCGTTTTTCCATCGTCTTGTATTCCAAAGGGGTTAGTACGCTCCATAAATTTATTTGTCCTAAGTGATTTTAAAAGTGTTATGAGTTGCATCTTTATACGCAGAAAAGCGTTATTTGTTTCGGCACAGGGTTAGTCCTATTTAATTGCGGTCTTTATAAGAGTAAATAACCAATATTAAATTTAAGATATTGAAGCTTGTATTAAACAGGAGAGTGATTGTTTGGAATTAACGATTAAGGTTTCGTTATGATTAATATAAGTAACGATCAATTGATATGCAGACTGAACTATTTATCATTTTTAATTGTACCCAGCCAAGAAATAAGGCATAGGAATTACATTAGACTTAATTCATTAAAATGCAGCTGCAATAGTAATACTTTCTCAAATTGTAGAAAACATATTTTGCGCCGGCTCGCCCAAAAATGGTATGGGTTTTTTTTCACCATTAATTGCACCTATTATCCCGATTATCCATAGTATAAAAAACACTATTTCAACCAGTTTAAGTAAATAATATAATGAAAACATACCGGTTGATAACCAAACAGCCCCTAAAATGAAGGCCAGTCCATATCTTACAATCATTGAAGTTAGGTGAAGAAGCAAGGTTTGCCTTAGCTGATAACTGCCCAAACTTGTCCTGTTGTTTATGTGAAATCCAAAATAGGCAATAAGCCATCCTATAATGGTGAAATAACTAATTATGCTGGCAGTTTTCCCGTTTTCCTGGTTTGCGAAAGGATTGTTAGGTTCCATAAATTTAAGGTCATTGATTGTGTTAATAAAATTAAACTAATTAATCAATAACCAATCTATATCTTAAATATTATTACCAGATAAAGCCTTAAATTTTAAACAGTACTTTGCCTTTAATTGTGGAAAGCAACTCCTTGATGCGAATCTTATTCATCGGCTTTTTTTACAATAATCCATCGTCCTCTCTTGTAGACACCACTTAAACACACATAAAATGATGAATGTAGATTATTCTGAACAGAAATATCTGAAGCGACGGCTTTAACCAACTTATATAAACCATGGCATGATTTTTTAGATAAGGTTAAAACAATTAACTTAAAAAACAATATTATGAGATCACTACTTTATATCATCGCAGTAATCCTGGTGATTGGATGGGCGATAGGAGTTTTTGCTTATTCAGCAGGTGGAATAATCCACGTATTACTTGTTATTGCAGTTATTGCCCTTATAATTGGACTTATAAGAGGGGATACTTCAGTAATTTAATTTGTTATGTATTTATTGTATTAAGGCGGTCTTAAAGATCGCCTTTTGCATTTAAAGAAGAATAAGTTTGTGAGAATCTCAAAGTAATTATACACTAACTTCGCTAAATTTGAGCAAGCTTACCAATTACATACAATTTACATCGGAAGTATTTCAAAAATACATAAGATTTATTTACAATTTACATAGATAGAAATTCTCTTCAATTGACGAAATAGTGGCTAATGATTCTGCTTCATTTAATTCTCATTAATTAACAAGCCGGTTTTTAGCTTAGGGAAGCTGATGCCTGTTGCAATAACTTTGCTAAAAGATTATAATCTGTATTCTGCCCTTCACGGATCTTGATTGTCTTTCTATCAGGGTTATCACCAGGTTCAAAAAGGCCCTCCGGCGCTTCGAGAGATGCTGCATTAAAAAGAGTAAAACTTACCCATGCTTTGGCAGTATTGTAAGTACATACATATTTACCGTTTTTTTTATAGTGTGGTTTGCCATATTGCAGCGCCTCTTCTATCCCAGGAACAGATTGCAGTACTGTTTCGCGGAGATGCTTGCAGGTATCTGCTTGCCATTTTTGTTCGATATTCTCAATGTATTGGGTGACTTCCTGGTTCATCGCTAATGTGATTTTACGGTTTTGGCATGTGTTCTGTAATCGAAATTTACGGACTGAAATTACTTATTAATTTGTTTTTCCTTTAAATAACGCATAAATAGCCATTGCATGACCATGTCCTAAATCAAAATCATCTTTCAGCCAGGTTACAATTTGCCCGGCCTTTATACCTTCTGCTAACTCTCCTTTTTTAAGAAAGCCATTTTCTTCTCCTAATTTTTTAAGATCAGCAGGCGTTTTTCCCGTCTTTATCTTAATGTTATCAATATATGCTTTAAATGAAATAAGCACAGATTTATATAAGCGGTATAATATTTCTCACCGTTGTATTTCGCAGAAATTCTGCCAGCAAAATGAAAACAGCAAATGCGATCGGAAAAATATATGAATGCCCGTCGATATTTGCCCTATAAGTAATAGCAACTGCAGCTCCTAAATAAGAAAAGAGAAAAAGAAATCCCATTACTACAGTTCTTGGATAAACGTAGAGAACCGCACTTACGAGTAAATAAATTCCAAGAAATTGAACACAATTTTCAGGCAGGCCGAGTTGTTTTGTACCATCAACAGATGGTGAGCTTTTTATCAGTTTCATTATTGCATCGAGCAATAAAAAAAGGCACACTAGCCCTTTTAGGATAGTTCCTGTCCACCATAGTGGTTTTGAAATAATAGTTTGTGTTTCCATTTTTTTGTGTTTCTATAATTGGGTTTTTTTGGGATACGTATAATTGATCATCCATTTAACGCCGAATTTATCGGTAAACATGCCGAAGTATGCCCCCCAGAAGGTTTTATTAAGAGGAGCTTCTACCGTACCACCGGCAGACAAGCCGACAAAAATTTTGTCCACTTCCGCCTCGCTTTCCGCTTCAAGGGAAATATGATAATTATTGCCAAATACAACGCTGCGCCCCATCGATTCCAGTGTATCAGTAGCCATAATCATTTGGTTTCCGGCAATAGGCAAGGCCACATGCATGATCTTCTTTTGGTCATGAGCCGACATTTTTTCGCCGCCGGGAACATCTAAATAGCGCATAAATGACTCAAACTCTCCTCCAAATAAAGATTTGTAGAAGTTCATGGCTTCTTCTGCATTGCCCATAAAGTGTAAATAAAAATTTGTGCTAAGCATTTTAAGGTTTTGTTTGGTTAGATGACAAAAGTATTGATTGAATATGATATTTTAAGCGTGTGAATACGGCATTCTATGGTGGGTGATTGCGACAAATATTTCACTTACATTTGTTGTATGATTGATATTTGCATATTGGCGCTGAAGAACGCGGTACTTGCATCTGTAGCGGATTCCAGGTATGTATTTGTTATGGTGAATGAGTTTCTGAAAAAGTCAGGTAAAGCTCCTTTGTTCAATGTACAATTGGTTGGCCTTAACGGAGAAGTTAAACTGAACGACGGCGTATTTTCTATACATCCCAATGCGTTTATAAGTGATATCGAAAAGACGGACCTGATCATTATCCCCGCATTGTCAGGCGATATATTTACAGCGACCAATACAAATATAAATTACGTTAGTTGGATCAACGAACAATACAAGAATGGTGCAGAGGTTGCAAGCCTTTGTACAGGAGCTTTTTTATTAGCTTTTTCCGGATTGCTTAAAGGCAGGCAATGCACTACCCATTGGCTATATGCTAATGAATTCAGGCATCATTATTCTTCAGTAACATTGGTAGATGAGAAAGCTATTACGGATCAGAACGGCCTCTATTCCAGCGGTGGGAATAATGCATGGTGGAACCTTCTTCTGCATCTCGTAGAAAAATACGCCGGAAGGGAAATTGCTATCTATACGGCAAAATATTTTGTAATTGACCTGGATAGAAACACCCAATCCCCTTTTATCATATTCAATGGCCTTAAAGATCATGGAGATGAAGTGATTATAAGGTCGCAAGAGTTCATAGAACAAAATTACCGGGAGAAGTTCAATGTCGATGAGATCGCTTCCCGTTTCGATCTAACCCGCAGAACCTTTGAACGAAGATTCAAAAAAGGTACACGGAATACAGTGGCGGAATATATACAACGGGTAAAAATAGAAGCTGCAAAGAAACAATTGGAAATTGGAAGAAAATCAATCATGGAAATAATGCTGGATGTTGGATACACAGATGTTCCGACATTCAGGGATGTTTTCAAACGGATAACAGGAATGACCCCGGTAGAATACAAGAATAAGTACAACAAGCAGGCCGGTATTTCCTGAGTTTAGTATAGGTGTACTGTATCCTGAAAAGGCCTATGCAATTACTCGCATAGGCATTCTATGTGGAGAATATCGGATTGCCAAGAGCCTCAATTGCGAAACCCAAACGCTGTTTTTGATAGTCTGAGAGCGGTTTTCTTTTCATTTTTTTTCACGTTTTGGCAGACTTTTGCCAGAGTTTTTAATTGAATTATTCTTTAAAAAACACCCTTCTTGATATTAAAAACAGTGTTTTTATTGTTTTACTAATTTACAAAAAATCAGAAAAAATTATCAATTTTAAAATTTACAAAAAAACCGTTCCAACATCTTTTGCCAGAGTTTTTGGCAGACTTTTGACGAAGTTATGCCAGAGTTTTTTTAGAATTTTAAACTGATTTTATTGCAAATACGAATAATTAAAATAGCATAACTCACTTACATTCAATGTCTTTAAAAACGCGAATATTTTATTCTCCACGAAAAAATATAATTTGGCTTAAAAAAACATGGCTATTTCAAATTGTCAATTTTCAGCATTATTCTGAGTACAAAAGTTAAAAATTTAGCTTCTCCATTAACCTCAACGCCACAACTTGTTGATTATCAGGTAAAATTATATTTTGAATTGCTACTACTATATTCTCCACGAAGCTTTCCGGCATAACCAAAAATAGATTTTGCAGAGTGAAATCGACAGGATGCAGACATTCAGGCGCACTTCGCATAACAAAAATCTCCTGACCGATCTCTTTAAGTTACTTTTATTAGATGGAAATCCTACAGACCCTGATACCGCCGTCACATTTGGCAGCAGTTGAAAGTGCGTTACAGCAAACCTTTCGGACTATGGCAGTACAAGAACTCGTTTTACTGCCGGGTGGCTTGTCTGCCTCACCCGTATTTAAAATCGCGATTAACGATCAGCCCTACGTTTTAAAACTGGGTAATCTTTCGGGCAATATGGAGATCGCCGCTGAAGCAGGCATTGCGCCACCGGTTTATTATTCAAATAAGACAACAGGTCTATCGATCGCGGGCTTTATTGAAAATACGGCAAGGGTTTCAATACAAGAACTTGCGCGAACGATCAGGCGCATACACGAGTTGCCGCCATTTCCGGACGGAAATAATTTAGTAACTACCGTTGATAGCCTTATCGCTCAATTTGAAGGGTCTGCGCTAGCAGCGTGTCTGACTTATTATGCAGAGATCAGAAAGCATTATCCCTGGGACGATACCGATAGGGTGCCCAGCCATAACGATCTTAACCCCGGCAACACCATCTGTGACGGAGCAAAAATATGAGTCATTGATTGGGACGCCGCGCATCAGAGCGACCGCTATGTTGACCTGGCTATAGCCGCCAACTTTTATGTTGCCGGTGATGAACAGGAAAATATTTTTCTTGAAGCTTATTTTGGTGACGGTCTTTCAGACTACAAGCGTGCACGGTTCTTTTTAATGAAGCAGGTCTGCAGGATCGTTTACGCTATACTCCTGTTTGATAAAGGGGCGCTTGGCCAAAACTTGCTAAATGCGGCTTTGGCCGATATGTGGTCGCTCCGGTTCGCAGATGAAATGAACAAGATTGCAGACATCTGAGCCTGCTTGGCATAAGGCAATTTCCCGAACTGTTGCCTTTGGATACATTTGCCTTATATCCCATAAATAAAATGAAGTATCTTTTTTTCCTTTCCTTTTTCATCGTTTCAATTTTTGATGCGACAGCGCAGTCGCAAAGCAATTTTAGCTTAGGCTTTGCAGATAGTGTTAGGTCTGACATATTAAAAGAGCAGCGGCAATTGCTGATCTACACGCCATATCAAGGCAAAAAATCCCGTGCTACAACAAAAGGCAATTACCCTGTCATTTACGTGTTAGATGGTGAAAATAATTTCCGCTCCGTTGCAATAACCGTAGAACGTTTGGCCGATATGGGCCTTTGTCCGCCTATGATCGTAGTAGGCATCCCTAACACCGATAGAAGCAGGGATCTCACGCCAACAACCGTTGCAAACAATGCAGACGGCGTAAAAAATTCGGGAGGCGGAGAGCGTTTTCTTTCCTTTATAGAAAAAGAGTTAATTCCCCACATCGATTCCAATTATCTTACTGCACCCTATAAACTTCTAATGGGCCATTCCCTGGGCGGGTTAATGGTCGTGCAAACGATGGTTCATCATAAGGACCTTTTCAACGGCTATATTGCCATAGAACCATCCATTTGGTGGGACAGTCACAAAGTTTTGAAAGAAGCTAATGCCGCCATTGAAAAAGATTCCTATGCCTATAAAACATTGTTTCTGGCCATAGCAAATCATATGGAAAGAGGCGTCGATACGACAGCTGTACAGGCAGATACGTCAGACAAGACAGAACTGGTAAGGTATAATTTGGATCTGATACATCACGTGCACCAGCATCCGGAAAATAAACTGCGGTTTAAAGAGGAGTATTACGAGAATGACAATCATCAAACAGTCCCTTTAATAGCGGCATATGATGCATTGCGTTTTATTTTTGATTATTATGTTTTCCCCAGATATGCCGAGTATCAAATAACCAATCCAAATTTGTCTTCAGTGATCATAGCTCATTACCGAAAAATTACGGAGGAACTGGGTTACCAAGTACTTCCTGATGAACCATTGGTCAATAATCTGGGATATTACGCTTTAAGGTCAAAGCAATATAATATGGCCGGGGAATTATTTGCTTTAAATGTGCTTAACTACCCTAAGGACGCTAACCCTCAGGATTCTTATGGGGACTATTACCTGGCAAAAGGTGATAACAATAACGCAATGATCTGTTTTAAAAAGGCACTGGCTATCAAAGAGATACCAGAAACAAGGGCTAAACTAAATTTACTTTTGAAAGGTAAATAGACGACCCGAATATTAAATGCTGTAAAGCCGAATTAAAGAGACACATTTATAGATAATTATGAAAAAATATTTAGCGCTTTTGTTGAATGTCGGTTTCTGGACTTGTTATTTCATCCTGATCGGCATCCTTCTGGGGCTTTACAACAAAAGCAGTCCACCTACCGGCGACCACGTTGCCCGGGTAATCAATGCTTTAAAAAGCCTTTTTTTGTTTGCCATCCTGCCTTCGGCCATCACCTACATACTTTATTATTTCGTCTTATTTCCCAAATACCTGCAACAACGGAAGTTTTTGTTGTCGCTGGTCTTTGGTCTGTTGATCGCCGTTGGTATCGCAGCCCTTTCCTATGTCCTGCACCGTTACCTGATCGAAACAGGCCACGTCCTCGATATGGATGAGGGCGGCAAAAACGGCCGGTCAACTGCTATCAAGGTAATCATGGTGACGACCTTTATTGATCTGATCACCGGTATGCTGGCGCTAAGTATCAAAGGCTTTGTTACCTGGCTCTCTGAGATCAGGCTGAAAGAACTATTGAAAGAAAAAAACTACGAGATGGAAATGGCGCTGGTCAAATCGCAACTTGATCCGCATTTACTGTTCAATACCATCAATAACATCGACGCGCTCATTCTGAAAGATGCGGTCAAAGCCTCCAATTATTTGAATAAGCTATCGGGTATTATGCGGTTTATCCTTTACGAAACAAAGACTGATCTGATCTTATTGCACAAGGAAGTGGAATACCTGGAAAAGTATATCGCCTTGCAAAAAATAAGGACCGCCAACCAACATTACGTAAACTTTTCAGTGACCGGGGTGATGGGTAATAAACTCATTGCGCCGATGGTCTTTATTCCGTTCATTGAAAATGCGTTTAAACACACCAACAATAAGAAAATAGAGAACGCTATCACGATCGATATCTTCGTCAATGATGACAACATCAGGTTAGTCTGTGCCAATAAGTTCGAACCAGGGGTAAAAATACAGCAGCCGGACAGCGGTTTGGGTAATGAGCTGATCAAAAAACGGCTTGAACTCCTTTATAAGGGGAAACATCATCTGCGGGTGGAAAAAACCAATGAATTATACACGATTGATTTAATGATACCCAATGGATAAACTAAGCTGCATTATTATCGAAGATGAGCCACTTGCGCTGGAAAAAACAAAGGACTTTGTAGACAAGGTCCCTTTTTTGCGTTTAAGTGCGACGTTTGACAATGCCCTGACCGGGCTAAATTACCTCAATAATAATAAGGTCGATCTGCTTTTCCTGGACATCAATATGGATGAACTGACCGGGATAGAATTACTGGAAAGTTCAAAGATCAACAGCCAGGTTATCATCACTACGGCTTACCAGGAGTATGCGCTGAAAGGCTATGAACTGCAAATCACCGATTATCTTTTAAAACCCTTTGAATTTAGCCGTTTCCTGCAAGCGGTTAATAAAGCGCAGGAAAATTTAACGCAAAAAAAATCGGATAATCCAGCTGATTTCATCTTTGTGAAGACCGAGAACCGCCTGGAAAAGATCATGATCAGCGAGATCATCTATATTGAAGGAATGCGGGATTACCGCAGGGTACATACCACCACCAAAAAAGTGATGACTCTCCAGAATTTCAGTGAGTTCGAACGACTGATCCCGGCCAGCCTGGTGTGCCGGGTACATAAATCATTTATGGTGGCGGTGAGCAAGATCGAATCTATCGAGCGCAGCCGTATCAAGATTGCCGACCAATTGATCCCGGTTTCGGATACCTATAAAGATACCTTCTTCCAACTCGTCAACAGCAGGGCTTAAACCAACCCTGCTTTGCAGACAGGAACCGGCCATATGCAGACATCCGGGGCCACTTGGCATAACAAAATTTACCAACCTAAGTCATTCATATACTTTTGGTTAAGAAAAAATAAATCAAAAGAAAATGAAAAAAACCTTACACACAGGACTAATACTTGGTATGATGTTCCTGGCCCCCGCGGCCTTTTGCCAAACCACAGATACGGTTAAAACCGCCAAAACTTATTTAGACGCCGTGGTCAATTTGGTGAGTACGAACCTTAATTATGGTGCTAATAACAACGCCCTGAGCGACTATAAGAAATCTGTACTGGGCGCGCAGGTCGGCGTAACTTTCCAGGCAGGTATCACGCCGGCATTCTCGCTTGTATCCGAGTTCTATTTCTCGATGAAGGGCGGAAAACTTAAAGCGAATAACCCGTTAACAACCAGCGAATCCACGATCCGGACCTATGCCATCGAAATACCCTTACTGGCGCGTTTTCACTTCAGTGAATTCCATGTGAATGCCGGGCCTTCCATCGCCTATAATTTTTACGGCACGCGAAATATCAACGATCAAACCAGCGACCTGGCTTTTGATTCATCAACCAATGGCTTTAAGCGCTTTGATGCCGGACTTCAGGCAGGTGGTGGTTATACCTTTCATACCAAAACAAAAAGGATCGCCCTTGACCTGCGCTATAATTACGGGCTGACCAATATCTCTCGTGGACAGGAAATGTACAACCGGAGTTTTGTTGTCAGCATCCATGTTTCCAAAGCCTGGAAGACAAACCCATTCAGCAAAAAGAAATAATTATCCTTAACAGTTTGTTAAAACCACAGATTATGAAAATCCAATCACTTCTGTTATTACTATTGCTGCCATCTATCATTTTTGCTCAAGAGGTTACAAAACCGAACTATTCGGCAGCGGAATTAAGGAGCGACTTCAAAATTTTCAGATCGGCATTGGAAGAGGGGCATCCCGGAATTTATCGTTACAACACTAAAGCGGCCATGAATGCGATCTTTGATGCGGCTGAAAGTGATATTGCCGGGCCTATGCCTGAAAGCAAGTATCAACTACTCCTGAGTAAAATCACTACGCAGATAGGCTGCGGCCACCTGGCCGTTTTGGCCCCTAAGACCGATCAGGATAAATTTGATGCAGCAGCCACCGCGATCCCGTTTCAGCCCTATTACTCGGACGGCAAGCTGTTTGTCTTGACCAATTTTTCTACTACTGAAGATAAAGGTTTTGTGGGGGCGGGTATCGTTGCGATCAACGGGCATTCCACCAATTCGATATTGAAGGATATGCTGGCTATCATGCCTGCTGATGGGCATAATCAAACCTACAAATACCGGAATCTTACCTTTTCAAAATATTTTACCAGGTATTTTTATTACCTGTACGGCGATACCAGTTTTTACCCCGTTGAATACCTTTCGGGTGCCGGTTCTAAAGTAAAAAAAGCAAAACTGCCCGGATTGGTCTTTAGTAAACTGAATGCGATCCGGGATAAAAAATATCCTGTGCATTTTTTATCAGATCCATTGGCATTCAAAATAACGGATGATCAAAAGACCGCCTATTTAAAAATTGAATCTTTTGACGGCGATGTGCTGGAGCAGCAAAAACTTGACCTGCCAAAGTTTCTTCAAACCGCTTTTAACCGCATCGATTCGAGTAAGATAACAAATCTGGTTATAGACCTCCGGAATAACCACGGCGGCACGGATGAGTTTGGAAAGCTGCTGTTCTCTTATTTAGTAGGCCATGAGTTTGATTACTATTCCTCTCTGACCATTAACACTGATAATTTCGGATTTTTCAAATACACAGAGATGGCAGGGCGCAAGGTTCCCGCCGCCCTTATCAAAGCAAATGCGGCTGGAACTTTTGATGTGATCCGTCACCCGAATGTAGGTAAGCAAAAACCAATGCTGCCCACCTATACCGGTAAAATTTATGTGCTGATCAATGGGGGCTGTTTTTCCACGGCCAGCGAATGCATTTCGATGATCCATTCCAATACCAACGCGGTCTTTATCGGTGAAGAATCGGGCGGCGGCTATTACGGAAATAATTCAGGAATTGTGCCGGAAATGACTTTGCCTGTTACGAAGATAAGGGTGGCTATTCCTTTAATGATGTATATGATGGCTGTAAAAGATTACCAATTTAAGGATCATGGCTTGTATCCAAACTATCGGGTGATACCGACCATAGCCGACAAACTCAAAGGCAAAGACCCCGAACTGGAATTTGCCAAAAAGCTGATCAAACCATAAAATTTAAGCAAATGAAAAAAATGAACGCCAACCGAAAAACCGCGCTGGTCGCGGGGGTGTGCTATGTGCTCACTTTCGTTTCGATACCAACCCTTGTACTTTATCAGGCAGTACACGATCCTAACTACATTGTAGGACAAGGCCCTGATACTGCTGTCGTTATCGGCGGCATACTGGAAATCATCGTGGCCCTGGCCGGCATCAGTACGGCCGTTGTGCTTTACCCGGTGCTCAGGAAGCAGCATGAAAGTGCCGCACTGGGACTCGTTGCCGCCCGTATCCTGGAATCCGGCACCATTTTCGTCGGCGTGGCGTTCCTTTTGTCGATTGTGACCTTGCGGCGGGCCGGAGCCGGAGCAAATGCCTTGGTGACCAGCCATGCACTTGCAATTCTTTATGACCGCATTTTCCTCCTCGGACAAAGCTTCATGCCGGCCATATGCGACCTGTTGCTGGGAGTCATGCTATATCGGTCTCGCCTTGTGCCTCGCGGCCTTTCCTTGATCGGAATCATCGGAGCAGTCCCACTTCTGGCTGGCTATTTCGCGATACAGTTTGGTCTGATCGGTCAACATTCGGTTTTAGCAGGGTTGTCTGCGCTATTAGTCGCGCTGTTTGAATTTTCACTGGGGCTATACCTTATCATCAAAGGGTTTAAACCATCACAGCTATGAAAAAATTATTAAGCCATCCCGTTACCCGGATCATCCTAGGTCTCCTGGTCTGTTTGATCGTGTTTATCGCGACCCAAAATATCAGTGCCAGGCTGCTTAAAGACACCGGCAAAGAACTGCGGAATTTGGTCAAAGACATCCTGGCTTCCATCGCGGTCATCGGGACTTACCGCCTGTTCTTTCGTTGAATGGAAAAACGTGAGATCACCGAACTCTCGAAAAGCATCATCAAAAATTTGGTGATAGGTGTTGCTATAGGTGTAACCATTCAATGCCTGACCATATTGGTGATCTTTTGAACGATGGCTTCAAAATAGTGTCTGTTAACCCGGTTTCCTTTATCATTATTCCGCTGACGGTAGCTTTCACTGTTGCCATTTTTGAAGAGATTTTAATACGCGGCATTGTATTCAGAATCATAGAAGAGAAGTTGGGTAGTTATATCGCTTTACTGATTTCTGCACTGATATTTGGCGCTTTACACCTCTTCAACCCTAACGCTACTTTAGTTTCGGCGATCTGTATAGCGGCCGAAGCGGGTTTATTATTAGGCGCGGCTTATATCTATTCCAGAAGTCTGTGGCTGCCGATAGCGATCCATTTTGCCTGGAATTTTATGCAATCGGGTATCTTCGGTGCGATCACTTCGGGTAATGACAATACCCCCAGGTTACTGACAATGCAGTTAACCGGCGCGGAATGGATCACTGGCTGCAAATTCGGGCCGGAAGGCACGATCCAGGCCACGATATTCTGTTTGATCGCGACGGGGATTTTCATGTATTTAAATATCAAAAACTGCAAGTTGATCAAACGTCAGCATTGGAAACAAAAATGAAAAAGAACTAAGTATTATTTACTTCCTGCTACTGTTCCATAGTGCACCGTTAAAAGCATCGCCAAGTTTTACGATAGTGGTAAATGAAAACAAGGTGCTGCCTTTGCCGATACACTTTCAATACTAAAGGCACCTTTATGTTTTTTTGTATAAACTCTTTTATTCTCCACAAACACTGTATAGAGGAACATATTCTCGACTTTTATCGTCGTAATATATTGATAATTAATATGATAGAAATAAGCAATTATGCCTCTCTTAGAATTTGGCAGAGATTTCTTATTTTTAACTCAATTAAATGATAGTCAATGTTTTATAATGACAGTATGAAAGTATCGGATTTGCAGGGCCTCCATTGCAACAAGCAAACGCCCTTTTTGATGCTCTGAGAGCGGTTTTTGATTTTTCATTTTATGCATTTTGGGGTGTTTTTGGCAGAGTTTTTTTATAATAAAATATTAAAAATCGCTGTTTAAAGCATTAAAAAGGCAGTTTTTAAGACCATCGTCAAAACTCATTTTATAAAAATAAGTGATTTTTTCCAATTTTAGATCAAATTTTATCGTTTTTCAGGGCAATTTTTACCTTTTTAAAAGTTGGATCTATGGTATTTCATTTTAACAAAAAATGAGATTAACCTTATTTTTGGCATTGCGGAATTTTGGTATAAAATCGATATTTTTACATATATGAATACGAATTTAGATAACAAGAAGGTAGAAAAGATATCTAAGGCTCTGGGTGATCCTTACCGCATCAGGATCATGCAGGCCGTTAAGGAGGAAAAGGATTGGTTGCAATGCCAGGCGATCAAAGAGATGTTCAATTTGGCCCAGTCGACTATTTCACATCATCTAAGTCAGCTGGTTGATGCTGAGTTGTTGCATGCCGAAAAAGATGGCCGTCATGCGCGCTACAAAATCAACCAGGAGGTCATGGGTGACTATGTTTCCTATTTAAGTGATTTTAGAGACAAGTAGTAACGCGCAGCCGCACTGTCTGCCAACACCCCCCTAAGGCCTGTTCTCACCTGTCCTTGTAGGACCCCAAAACATACTACCCCATGTCGTGCTCACACCGCTTACCCGCACGAGTGCCTACGAAATCAAGCTGCTACGCTGTTATCTTAATACATCTTTATCACCTTAATGTCAAAGGAAGGCAAAATGCATAAATTATATATCGATATATTTCGATATATAAAACTAACAGCTAACTTTGCTTTAGAAATAAGAACAAAAAACTTTCGCATGAATAGTATTAATCGTCTTTTTTTCAACAATATATCGAAATATCTAAATTAATTAATAAATATCAATAACAAGTAAACTTAAATAAAATGGAAACCACAGAAAAGACTAACAAACGTATAAGACGTGAATTATCAGAAAGTGTTGTATTGATTACAGGCGCGCTTACCGGAATTGGGAGGGCGACTGCACTCGCCTTTGCTGATGAAGGTTCTACGGTTGTGATCGCCGGACGCCGTGAAGAAGCGGGCAAACAATTGGAAGCTGAACTCCTGGCTAAAGGTGTACAGGCTGCTTTTATCAAGACAGATGTTCGCTATGAGAATGAGGTAGAAAACCTGGTAAATCAAGCGGTGGCTCTGTACGGTCGCATTGATGTAGCCGTTAACAATGCTGCCGTTGAAGGAACCCCGGGACCAATTTTGGATCAAACCGCCGAAAGTTATGCGGAAACCTTCGATACCAATGTCCTGGGCATTGTATTGAGCTTAAAGCACGAGCTTCGGGTGATGATACCAAAGGGACATGGAAGTATCATCAACATTTCTTCGTCTTACGGCAGTATGGGTGCCGCCTATGCTTCGATTTATGTAGGAAGCAAACATGCTGTAGAAGGAATTACAAAATCCGTAGCCCTCGAAGTGGCTACAACCGGCGTTCGCGTTAACGTTATTGCTCCCGGAACGACTGAGACCGGAATGCTAAAACGTTTCACCGGAACTGACGAGAACTATGACGGATTGATATCCACCGTTCCAATGGGAAGAGTTGGACAGCCGGAAGAAATTGCCCAGGCAATTGTTTTCCTTGGTTCGGACAAGTCACCATATCTTACCGGTACCTCTATTGGTGTGGATGGCGGGCTCCTGGCATAATTTCTTTAAATCGATTTTAATATGTTAATACGGCTGTTTCTTTAGAAATAACAGCCTGTATTCAGTATCTGAAAATTAACCATGATGGAAAAGACTATTGAAGAAAAGAACAAAGCATTGGTGCTTGAGGCGTTCAACGCTGCATTCAATGCACGTGATGACAGTGCCTACGAACGTTACTGGTCACCGGATTACATCCAACATAGTGCGCACATTCCTCCCGGCCGTGAGGGTCTGCGAGGCTTAATAGCGCAGTGCCCACAGGATATGATATACGAATCCGGGCTGATCATGGCTGAAGGCGAATATGTCATGGTACATGGGCGGTTCTCGAATATCGGTGCGCTCAAGGCTTGGGTAACACTGGACATTGTCAGGATTGAGAACGGCCTGCTGGCTGAGCATTGGGACGTCATACAGGATGAGGCGTCACAGTCCGATTCTGTAAGCGGGCTGCCCATGTTTGGTGACAAGTTTAGCGAAGCATAAAATCAATTGAAACAAATTTCAAACATTAATTGAAACAAAAAAATAGTAAGTCATGAGTGCACACACACAATACGGCCCCTACACAGTTCATTTAGGCTGCAGGAATCCGGTTCGCATACCGCCGCTTTGGAAAAACAGGAGGAATGGTCCATTTTTCCTGTAAAGTGCATATTGAAAAGCACTGGGATTAAACTTCATAATTTGATTCACAGATAAAAATCTGTCCAAAAATGACAATACCAAAAGAACATACAGACTCCCCGATACTTTCTCAATCTGTAGTATTGATAACCGGTGCTCTTACAGGGATAGGGAGGGCGACTGCGCTTGCCTTTGCAAAGGAGGGATCATGGATCGTTGTATCCGGTCGTCGGGTCCGGGAAGGGGCTGAATTAGAAGCCGAACTTGTACATATGGGAGCTGAGGCTGAATTCATTTACGCCGATGTCCGTATTGACAAAGACCTGGAAAACCTTATAGAATTGACAGTCGAGCGGTTTGGGCGGCTGGATATCGCGGTGAACAATGCAGGCACAGAAGGGAAACCAGGGCCGGTTACCGAGCAGACAGCTGAAAGTTATGCCGCGTCCTTTGACACCTATGTGCTTGGCGTATTGTTATCAATGAATCATGAATTGCTGGTTATGAAAGAGCAGGGCTACTGGAGCATTGTGAACGTCTCGTCCACCCTGGGAATAAGAGGCGGTTCCGGGGCTTCA
>JAQBOA010000033.1 GCA_028288305.1 Mucilaginibacter sp. | reverse complement strand
TAGGCACGAAAGTTCACCCTGCCTTTTATAGCAACGTTTTCCACAAAGTTTTTAGTTTTTAACACCCCCCAGACCCCCCATTCCAACAACAATATTTATTAAAAACTATCTTTGTTAGACCAAAGGTAGGTACGAAACTTGTCAGGTCGCATACCTACGGCATGCCAATGGTTCATTATTTTTAATTTTCTACCGATATTTTGCCCCAGAGGGGCCTTATTGAACATTCTTTCCATCAAAAATTTATTTTTGTTAATTTTTGATGGGTATTTATACGCCTTATTCTAATATTTAAATCAAAATGCTAAATTGACTAAAAAAGAATCAGACATTATTAATTGTGATTTCCAGGCAGAGACGGCCATTTTTGAAATACAATCATATCTCGGGGCAATAGAGAAAAATTCTTCACTCTTTGAAGAGAAAAACTTTGATAAGCGTATTGAAGCTATAGACTTCATCGAGTTTCAGGTTATTGGCCAGATTGAAGATCTCTTAAGAAAAACAGATCAACTTATTTTGCTGAAATATCGTGCTGAAAAAGTAAAATCTGAACTGGAAGAAATTGATATTAACCTGTTTAAAACACTACAGGCAAATATCCGGACAAAGGGATATACAGGAAAAGAATTCCAAAACCTGGTTAATGAATACGTCGATTTTAATTTAGACTATAAGGAACACCAGGACGAAACCGGTTATGATAACCTTGATGTCTTTATCAATGGGTTATCCCCCCTTCAGACTATGCCGGAGCAGACTAAAGATTTAGAGCCGGAAATGGTATTTTATCAAAAAACACCGGCCAGGATTGTTTTCGAACTTGTTGAGAAGGCTCATATCGTGAAAGAAGACGTTTTTTTTGATTTGGGCTCTGGCTTGGGTCAGGTAGTCAACCTGGTAAATCTTCTCACTGGAATCACAGTCAAAGGTATAGAGTTTGAACCGGCTTTTTGTGATTATGCGAGGGATTGCGCTGCCGGGCTTAATTTACACAATGTGACATTTATAAATGTTGACGCACGCAAAGCAGACTATTCCGAAGGAACTATATTTTTTATGTTTACACCCTTCAAGGGTGAAATGCTGCAGGAGGTTTTAGAGATTTTGAGAAAAGAATCCCTGCTGAGAAAAATTAAAATCATTACTTATGGCCCTTGTACCGCCCAGGTCGCTCTACAAAGATGGCTTGATTTTGAAACCCCGTATGATAATAATATGTATAAGCTTGTCATGTTTAGCAGTCTTTAATCAAGATCTGATGAACTTGATTTAGTGAATAAGCGGGTGATTTGATGGAAAATTGAGGGCGTAAAACCCCAATTTACAAACTTCCGTACAGCGGGATCGGGCGTCCTCCAACCGGCCGGCAATTTTCATTTTAATTTTATTATTTGAGGCGGCAAAGTGGATTCATGTGAGTGGATTACTTTCCATTCCCCGCTTATTTTCTTAAATAAAAATGTCACCGTGTAATCGGGCATTTTCATGACATCACCGTTCTTAAAAAACGCGTCAATATTTCCCGACCAGCACAATACAACGGTGTTTTCATCTAGCACATGAAATATTTCATGCGTTGTAGCAAGTTTTTGTTCCTTTACGGAGTCGTAATAATCTTTGCAGATTTTTTTAAAATCCCCGTAATTTCTTATCATGCCATCGGCGCTAACAGCAAGGAAATCCGGGATATCTGCATAACACTGCAAAAATGAATCCACCTCAGCGGTTTCAGAATAGTGGGTGAGATCCGCAAATAACGGTCTCACTTCGTTTATGATCCGGTCCTTGTCAATATTCACGGTATAAAAATTTTCCTTCTGTAATCCTTTTTTTCTGCCAACACAAATTTATAAGGCATTTTGAACAGATTCAAAAAAATAGTTGTTGATTTTCAACTATTTACTTTGTCAGAGTTAATTTCACTTAGTCTACGTGTATACACGTCCGAAGACAAACTTCGAACAGCGGTGACGGTTCAATTATTCGGACGTTTTTTGGTTAATAACAGCTTTAAGTATTAAAGGAAATCGATATCAATATGACCGTCCAGGTCAACTATTTTGACTATTTCAGGCAAACATGGAAAAGATTACAAAGGTAGCTTTGCCTAAAATATTCAAACAATGGAAAATATAAAAGATAAAGTTATTGTGATTACCGGTGCGAGTAGTGGCATGGGAGCTGTCACAGCTCATAAACTGGCCACACTTGGTGCAAAAGTTGTGCTTGCTGCCCGCAGACAGGACAAATTAGAGGCTTTGGTCAATGAATTGGGCGAAAGTGCAATGTTTGTGCAAACAGATGTCACTGTTCGCAGCGAAGTTGACAATTTAATTGCTGAAGCAATTAAAAAATTTGGAAAAGTGGATGTTTTATGGAACAATGCCGGCATTATGCCGGTTTCTTTTTTTGAAGAAGGCAAAGTGGAAGAGTGGGACAAAATGATTGACGTGAACATTAAAGGCGTTCTTTACGGCATCAATGCGGTATTACCGCACATGCTCGAAAGAGGAACAGGTCATATCCTGGCGACGTCATCGATTGTGGGTAAAAGGATTTTCCAAAGCAGTGGTGTATACAGTGGGACAAAGTTCGCGGTTCGCGCGATCATGGAGACTTTGCGTGATGAAACGGCCGGCAAGATTAAAACGACCACCATCTATCCCGGTGCCGTCACGACCGAACTGGGCCATGACATTACCAGCCCGAAGGTAGCTAAAATGGCCGAAGGTATGGGGAATATTGACAGATTGGATGCCGCCGCAATTGCAGATGCGGTTATCTATGCCATCAGCCAGCCCGGTAATGTAGCGATTAATGACATTACGATAAGGCCGCTGGGCTCATTTATTTAAACGTTATTTTCAATCATCAGATCAATGGTAAATTGGGTTGCGGGTACCTGCTTCATTTCAAACAGGCCCGCACTTATTGTTGTCGTTTAAAACGAAAGGAGTACCCGTTGTTATCATTTATACCACTAATTTAGCTTTAAATTATCTGTAAGAATGGATTGGAACGAACGGCAGGCAAATCGTCCTGATATTCATTTTGCTGTCGGTACAACATGCAAACACGCGCGGTTTGATTATACGCCTGAGCACATAGTTTGTCATATCGTCAGCGGCGAGATGAGGGTTATGGAAAGCACCCGTCAAAATATTTACAGGGCAGGCGATTCCTTTTTGCTTCGCCGCAACGGATTGATCAAATGTGAACAACGGCCCATCGGATCAGGGATTGAGTTTAAAGTAATCTTCTTAGTGCTGAAAAAAGATTTTTTGCATCATTATGCCATGCAGCACGGATTATCAAAGGAAACTCAGCAATCCAGTTTGTACCCACAGGTTCTTTTGCTGGAGAATACACCGTCTTTAATCGGTTTATTCAATTCATTAACACCTTATATGGATGCCCACGCAATTCCCGGCGCTGCTATCACCGGGCACAAACTGGCCGAAGTGCTGATCTGTCTGCTTGAACAGAATAAAGAATTGGCCGGCTGGTTATTTACTGCCACAGAAACCGGCAAGCTGGACCTTGCAGAATTTATGGAACGCAATTTTATGTTCAACGTGCCCATGATCAAGTTTGCCGAACTGAGCGGGAGAAGCCTTTCAACCTTTCAGCGGGACTTTATAAAAATATTTGGCATACAAGCAGGTGCATGGCTCTTAAAACGAAGATTGCAAGCGGCCCACGAAACTTTATTAAATTCAGACCGAAAACCCTCCGAGGTTTATATTGAAATTGGTTTTGAGGACTTTGCCCATTTTTCAAGATCGTTCAAGACCTATTTTGGCTATAACCCTTCAAAGGTTAGACGCATACCTGAAAGGGATTGAGTTGTCAAAATTCTTAAATGCCCTGATAAGTCTCATTTTGGCTACGACATTCCTCATTTTGGCTATTTAGGAATCCTGAGAACGTTTCACCTTTGCATTGTAAAAAATATTTTAACGTTTTGGACATGCTTATACACCCCTTCCCACATATCAAAAAACTATTCCTGCTATTCTCCTTTTTTCTATTGGTGCTCAATAGAACATTTGCACAAACCCCTGATGATATATTGAAGAATAAAATTGCTGATTCCATTAAAATGGATCGCCGCAGCGCTGCAGCAATCCAATATCCTCTTTTAAGACAGGGTTTTATTTCCACTGATATTACGGGGGCCGGTAACATTACAGCCAAGCTTCATGGGAGCGATTTTTTTAAGGCAAAAGAGCAAATCACCAGGGTACGGGCAAATTTTAATCTGCCTGTAGCGCAATGGGGCAAAAACAGGATCTCCGCAAATTTTAATTACCTGTACCAGCATATTGACATCAGCCAGGTCACCAATTATAACCCGGCGGTGCCGGTACATCATTCTTCTAATAGTTTTACGACCATAGGCCTAACCGCGGGCTATACCAGGGTAGATACTTTATTTAATCACCAGGTAATCTTTTCAGCGAATGTTTCAGGAGTGACGGATGAATTGTCTACTATCAGAAGAGTGAATGAATTGGTAGGTGTGATCGTTCCGATTAAGCAAACCGCAACTACGGTTTTTTCAGTCGGCCTGTTTTATAGCCATGATCCCACCATTCAATTTCCTGTAATCCCTTTGATTAGCTATATGCATAAATTCCAGACCGGGGATTTTCGGTTGTTTGTCGACCTTCCTACCCGTGTCTTAGTGAAAAAGCAATTATCTGCAAAAAGCTGGCTATCGCTTGGTACAGAACTCTCAGAAAGCCAATCATATTTAAAGTTGAACGAGCCTTTACTACCGCGTAATGCCATTAATACAACGCTGGAGCTTAAAACGGGGCCAGGTTATGAATACCTGATCGGCAAAAAGCTCATGATAGGGATCAACGGCGGCTTGCTTTCAACGCTGTCTTCCAGGATATTCCAGCAAGGTCAAGCCTCGTCCACTTATTTTATCAAGAATACGAATAGTGCCGTTCCCTACATCGGTTTTACGGTTTCTTTTCTTCCCTTTATTCAATCAATTATCAGTAAAAGATGATTGCCGTTTTCAAGACAGGAGTTAGAAACCAGGGTGATGCCGATTATTTGATGAAAATCGTGGAAAACCAATATCCCGGTTACGAAGTCAATTTTGATCTGGAAGATTGTGATCGTGTACTTCGGATCAAGGGTCAGGAGATAAAAAATAAGGATATTATAGCACTATTCCGGAAAGAAGGATTTATGTGCGCAGTGTTAAAATAAGTTATCTGTACAGGCAAAATACTTCACAAAGGGACTGGACGTTTCATTAAGGCGCTCTCTTTACGTTCTGAACAGGAGTTAAATTTTATAACATAGCATTGTGTCTAATGAAAAAATCCAATCATCAACCTTACATCTTTAATTCCATACTGGAATTGCACCGGGCACTGGGCATCCCCCAACCCCCTCATCCCCTGATCACGTTGATTGATTATACCAACATCATGGACGATGTTTCGGAAATTGCCAAAAAAGGGGTCATGATGAATTTTTATAATATATCCTACCGGAGGTATTTCAGCGGTACGATCAGGTATGGACAGCATTATTATGATTTTGATGAAGGAGGTTTATGGTTCATGGCCCCCAACCAGATGATGGGAGAAACTGAGCGTGGTCAGAATGATCAATGTGAGGGGCTGTCTTTACTTATTCATCCCGATTTTTTATTTGGTTATCCTTTGGCTCCGGGAATAAAAAAATACGGTTTCTTTTCTTACGCAGCCAATGAAGCACTGCAGCTTTCGGAGAAAGAAAAAGAAACGATTCGTGGCGTTTTTAAAAATATTCAGGACGAGTTGGATCAGCGGATAGACCATTTCAGCCAGGATGTGATCATCAATCAGATAGAATTGTTGTTAAATTACAGTAACCGCTTTTACCATCGTCAGTTCCTTACTCAAAAGGCCGTCAACCATGGCATATTAGCCAGGGTGGAATTCCAGCTGGATGAATATTATAAAGCTGCAAACGGCTTGAACAAAGGCTTACCTACTGTACAGTACCTGGCGGATAAATTAGATATGTCGGCCAGCTATTTGAGCGATATATTGAGAAGTTTGACCGGCTTGAATGCTCAACAGCACATTCATCAAAAACTAATAGAAAAAGCAAAAGAATATCTTACCACCGGGATCTTATCGGTTGCAGAAGTAGCATATCAGTTGGGGTTTGAGCACCCGCAATCATTCAGTAAAATTTTTAAAAAGAAAACCAATCTTACGCCCATCGAATTCAAACATTCTTTTAATTAAAACATATTCAATCGCAATTATATCAATGTTTTTTTGTTAAAACACTGCATTTCAAAAATGTTAAAAAGAGTAAATAAGCGGATTTCATGTAAACTACAGAATATCATGGTCACATTGTCCGATAATGTCAGCGTCCACGCTGAAATAACCCCGATGTTCGAAAGGCAACTTCGAACCCATACACCCATAGATTGCATCTACCTAAACCAAACCTCTTTTCGACTACAACAACAGTAGATTCGACTACATCCGCTTATTTATTCCTGCGCAACTTTGTACTATCAAACAAAAACAGAAAGATGAAAATTATAGTAACAGGTTCGTTAGGACATATCAGTAAGCCACTAACAGCAGAGTTGGTACAAAAAGGACATGAGGTTACAGTTATTAGCAGCAAAGCGGAAAGACAAAAGGAGATTGAAGCATTGGGCGCCACCGCTGCCATCGGCACAATGAGAGACGCAGATTTTCTATCCACGACTTTCAAAGGTGCAGATGTAGTTTATGCTATGGAAACGCATGGCGCCAACAGTTTCTTCGATCCCAATCTCGACCTCATGGCTGCTATCAGCAAGATTGGCCATAATTATAAACAAGCCATTCAACAGTCGGGCGTAAAGCGTGTGGTGCACCTGAGCAGCATTGGCGCTCATACCGATAAAGGCAATGGCATTCTTGCTTTTCATTACAATGTTGAAAACATTTTGAGGCAACTGCCGGACGATGTTTCCATTAAATTTATGCGTCCCGTGGGTTTTTACTACAATATGTTTGCGTTTATACAAACTATAAAAACACAGGGGGCAATCGTTTCGAACTATGGTGGTGATGACAAAGAACCGTGGGTTTCGCCTTTGGATATTGCGGCTGTCATAGCCGAAGAAATGGAAAAACCTTTTGACGGCAGAATGATTCATTACATAGCAAGCGATGAAGTTTCGCCAAATGAAGTGGCAGGTATTTTAGGCGAAGCCATCGGCAAACCTGATTTGAAATGGATCGCTATTCCTGATGAGCAAATGCTAAATGGCATGACAGCCGCAGGGATGAACCCCAATATTGCCAAAGGTTTGGTGGAAATGAATGCAAGCAGGCGTGGCGGTGTATTGTATGAAGATTATAACCGGAACAGGCCGGTTTTGGGCAAAGTAAAGATGACGGAATTTGCAAAGGAATTTGCAGAATTATTTAAACAAAGTTGATTATAGATGTATTCGCCTCACCCCCGGCCCTCTCCAAAGGAGAGGGAGTTAATAGATAACATTATATAGCGCACTCGTTAAATAATACATATATTGTGATATGGCAAACATGCAACCGCTCCGGATTAAAACGATAAGCGAATATCATAAGGTTATGGGGCTTCCCAAGCCGGAGCATCCGTTAATCAGTGTGATAAATTTTGAATCCATTAAACAGTTGCCCAGCAACGGACCCATAAGTTTAGTATTCGATTTTTATTCCATATCGCTTAAAAGGAATTTTAATGCCAGGTTTAAATACGGTCAGCAGGAATATGATTTTGATGAAGGGATTATGTTTTTTATGTCGCCTGGCCAGGTTTTTGGAGTCGAGACTGATAGCGGTTCAGCATTAAAACATTCGGGATGGCTGTTACTCGTCCATCCCGATTTTTTATGGAATACGCCTTTGGCCAAAACGATAAAGCAATATGAATATTTTGATTATTCGGTAAATGAAGCCCTGTATCTTTCTGAAAAAGAAGAAGTAACGATTACAAGCATGATGCAAAACATTGAGCAGGAATACCGTTCAAATATTGATAAATTTAGCCAGGACATCATTATTGCTCAATTGGAATTATTGCTTAATTACGCCGACCGTTTTTATCATCGTCAGTTTATAACCAGGAAAATAACCAACCACAGAATCCTGAATCGCCTGGAAGATATCCTTACGGAATATTTTAACAGTGATGCTTTAGCAAAAAAAGGATTGCCGACCGTTCAGTACATTGCCGAAACATTAAATGTATCGCCCAATTATTTAAGTGGAATGCTTAAACTATTGACAGGTCAAAGCACTCAACAACACATACACGACAAATTGATTGAAAAAGCAAAAGAAAAATTGTCCACCACAGGTTTGTCGGTAAGTGAAATTGCCTACGAATTAGGATTTGAACATTCGCAGTCTTTCAGCAAGTTATTCAAGACAAAAACCAACCTTTCTCCTTTGGAATTCCGGCATTCTTTCAACTGATCTGTATGCTGAATACGTACTTTCAATTAAATTTTTTGGCCTTCAGTTGTGTTCCAGGTGTTCTTCTCACAAAAATTGGAACGCCTGCTATCTGAGTGGATCCACTGCGGCGCTTAAAGCAGATACAAAGGAACAACCTTGGGATGGCATCCAGTTAGGGATTAATAAACAATCTTGCTGAACGGAATACCGACTGTTAGCCCTAGCCTAATCCCCATTGCTGTAAGATTGGGTTGGTGAATACTTTGATACTATTTGCGTCCAGCAATTTGTTCCGTGCCGCCATCCACGATGTAGCGGCGGCGCCGTACATGTTGTTGATCCTTTCTGCGAAAAGCTCATTGACCTTACCCCAGTGAAAGGTGAACGGGATACCGTTATCTTCCAACATTTTCCATATCTGCGAGTAGAAATTATACACACTGCCCGAATAGGCCGCGTCCAGCTCCATCACACAGGTGTGCTCGAATTTTGTGAAGCCCAGGGTCGCCGTGGATTTCTTGACGAAGCGGAATGAGAAAAGCCCGGCGAAAGGGCCAATGTTTTGATTGGCCTCCAGCACAAGGCTGATGACCTGGTTTACCATGCCGATCGGAAAACCAACTGCGGCACTGAGCAATTTGCCACGCAGGTTGGTATTGTTAAAAATTTCGCCAACGGTACCCATCTGCTTTATAGGCTTGCCGTGGGGATCCAGGTCGCTTAATGGTAAGCTCGCACCCAGTATTTTATTGACCAGGGTCGGTACCAGCGCTGGTATGGATTCAGTCAGTAGGCCAATAAATGTTGGTGCATCATCGCCCGGCCCGATACCGGCTAAATTGGCAACTGGCGGGCTATAGTCTGTCGTGTAGGCCCTTTTGTACATCGTGGTTACATAGGCGCCTTTAGCCATATCATAAGGATTCAACAAAACGGCAAAATGATAAGGGCGTTCATTTCCGCAGGGCAGATTAGCAGTGCTGAAATCCAACGTTTGCATAATCCCTTTTAAAATCTTGCCGCTGTCGGAATCGTCATAGGGCATCCGCTGTATATACGTTTCCAACAAGAACAGGTCTTCCGTCCCGATCATGACCCCGTGTATAATGCCAAAGCTTCCGAAACTGACCAGCGCCGCATTAAACAGGTCATCATCCAATATGTGCTCCGCCTGGATGTTTTGAATAAAGGCATCCGAAACCACCGGTTCCGAGGCACGCTCCAGGTAGACATGCCGGGTAGCGCTTACTACAATATGCAGGCCCACTACAAATTCAGGTATCGCACCAAAATCAAAAGCGGCGCCGTGCACCCCCGTGCCGATGGCGCCTGCGATGGTCTGCCCGTTACTTGCCCCCGATGTTTTCAGCGACTGTTTTTTTTCCAGCAGAAAGTCATCTATTTCCTGTATGCTCATCCCGCTCTGCGCAAAGAGCAGATAAGCAGGATCGCCGGGATACGCATCCGAAACACTGGCTTTAGTAATGTTAAAGCGGGTGTTCAGCGGCTTGGTATCCAGCATGACGCCGTTATTAACCGTCGCAATCTTGGTCCACGACCAGCCCGCGCCCAAAGAGCGCAAAGGTGTTTGTGTGGCGATCGCCTCACTGATCATATTTAAAAAACCCCTGGTGGCATCGTTATAGCTGTTCAGGGCATCAAGGTCGGCCTCGTTACCCAGTTCGTAGAGATCTTTAATGGTTTCCGTGAAAGTATCATGCCGGTTTGTCCAGGCATTCTGCCTTTTTTTAATGATTTTCATGATACGGGGTTTACATGGTTCCGGTTTTAGGGCAAGGTTTACTGCATTTCCATTTTAACGTGGCCGGGTTATAAATCCCCAGCGTCACCGTGCTGAGCAGATAGTCACCAAAATTCCTTCTGATATAAACCTCAGACATTCCAGGCGAACCCAATGAATCACAAACAGGGGTGGTCACCTGCTTCGGGCTTTGCAATATTCCCCAAAAAAGGGAACTGACTTTTCGCTGGTCATACTCCGTTCCCTCCTGCTTTTTGGTTTGGACTCGGTAACTGACACAACTGTTGAGGGATAAAACTGCGGTCAGTAAGATCACTGCCACCTGACAGCGATAACGACTGGATTTAAGTTGAGGATGCATGGTAGCCTGGTTTAATCGTTTATATTGCAGGTAATGTTTATAAAACAACCCGGTTATAAAGTACCTTGCTTATCCAGCGTCAATACCGATTTAGCCGGTTCAGAAATATTAGAAGTAATGCCATTAACAATAGTTCCCGCATTAACATTTACAGGGCTTACCGGAGCAGTCTTGTTCTCGCAGGTTTTTAGGCCCAGGTAGGCCCCGGCGCTTACCCCCATCAGACCGAGCAATTGATTATTAATAACCGACTGATCGGGCAGCACTTTTTTGTCAAATACTGCGCTGATGTAAATGAAGCCTACGATGATTGTCCAGATGACATTCTGCAGCCGGTGAATGCTCACGCCCTTTTCATCCGATATCAGGTCCCTGAAAAAGCCTTCAGAGGGATAATCCTGCTGGGAAATACTATCACCCTGGTTGTTCTTCTGGCTGCTGTCAATGACCTTGGCCACGGCCGTGGTGCCCCCGGCTATACCTAAGAGGACCAGGTTGACCGGATCAATGGCCGGTACCGAAATTCCCGAAGTACTATGAACGTACACCGTATAAATAAAGGAGCTGATAATAATAACGGTCCAAAATGCCAGCTGTGTTCTTCCCAGGCTAAAAGACGGGCGGGGGTTTTTGATACCCTGGGTCAATATTAGTTGCTGGAAGTTAGCGATATTGAAGATCTCCGTACGTAACATCGCGGATTTTTTGGAGATAATGACAACACTGATCGTCATTATCAGCAGAATGGTAAAGTACATCATTATCAAATGATTAAGGTTAGAGCAATGTAAATATTATTATTAACAATATCAAATAATAATTGGCTATAAATTACTAATTTAGAAGCAATTAAACCCAAAAATCACGATGAAAACCTCACTAAAAAACCTATTACATAATCCGCTCTTGTAGAATATATCTACACAACGTGTCATCAAAAGCAAAAAGTCTTCAGCTTTCTGCGATGTGCCGACCCTCAATAATGTAATTCTTCAGTAACTTCTCAAGTGAATTCCGTGTGCTATAATTGAGTATGCTACGTTGGCGGGGAAAGTGTCATAATAGCTTTTTTCACAATTGATTCACCGCTAAACTTTTCAACTCTTTAGACAGCGTTTTATCGGAAATCCCATTCACCTCTTTTGATATTTGCTTAAATCGCTTTGGATCAGAAGACAGCGAAAACAAAATCAGCAGGTTCCATCTTCCTTCCGGGACTTCTAAAGCATCTCTAATCTAAAGAAATCATATAATTAAAAATATGGTATTAAACCTTAATAATTTTTGTAATTAATTTAAGGTTAAGCTCACAAACCGATTAACTTCTTAATTTATCTTTTTACCACTACATTACCACTACCAGCCATTAAAAGCCATACTAAGCAAAGTATTTCATTGTAAGTTCGGTGTTACAATAACTCACTAAACAAATTTTTTATGAAAAAACTCTACATCTTAGTTATGTTTCTGCTTGGCTGCTGCTTGTATGCTCAGGCCCAGGAAGTAACTGTAAAGGGTACTGTGACGGATGATCACAATCAACCCATTCCCGGAGTTAACGTTAGGGTAAGCGGTTCTAATATAGGAACCAGCACCAGCGTTGACGGCAAATTCACAATTAGCGCAACAGCTAATTCTTCATTGGTATTTACTTACATTGGCTTTGTAAGCCAAACGGTAAATTTAAATGGAAAATTGGTTGTAAACGTATCTCTACAACCCGACCAAAGACTTTTGGAAGCGGTTACAATTACAGCTCTTGGTATTGAACAAAAAACCAAGACGCTTACTTATGCCACTCAAAAGGTATCTTCTGAAGACATTAACACGGTAAAGGACGATAACTTTATTAACGCTCTGGCTGGTAAAGCCGCCGGTGTGGTTATTACTAAAGGAACGGGCGGACCGGGTAGTTCAGCCAGAGTGGAGATAAGGGGCCAAAAATCCTTTGGAGGAAACAGTGCGCCGATTTATGTTATCGATGGTATTCCCATTGGCCAGGCATCGGGTGGTACTGCTTCCGGCTATTCAGATGGTGATTCGGGCGACGCACTTTCTAATATCAATCCAGATGATATTGAAAGCATAGAGGTACTGAAGGGCGCAGCCGCGGCAGCATTGTATGGCAGCGCAGCAGCGAACGGAGCTTTATTGATCACCACTAAAAAAGGAAAAGCAGGTAATTCAAGAATTGATTTTTCGTCTTCAACCTCGTTTGATACACCTATCGACCTGCCAAACACCCAAACAAGATATGGCCGTACAAATCCTACTGCAAATGATATGTGGGGAGGAAAAGTTACAGGATCAAGCAACGCTTTTATAAAGAGCTTTTTTAATACAGGGCAAAACTATATTAATTCAGTTTCTCTTTCTGGCGGATCAGAACTTGCTACTTTTTATGCCAGCTATGCCAACACCAGTGCAACAGGTATTGTTCCCAATAACTCAATGACAAAGCACAACTTTACAATAAAGGGAAGCGCCAAGTTTTTGAAAAATAAATTAACGGTTGATGGTTCGGTAAATTATATCAACCAAAAAATGGAGAACCCTCCAAAAGCCGGTTTTTATTACAGCCCTATTTTTAGTTTGTATCTTTTCCCTACTGACGACAATTTTGGCAATTACGACAAAAATCATTACCAAGTATGGAATGCATCACGCGGATTATACGATCAAAACTGGCCTTATATCAGAAATGAAGCAAGTACCAATCAAAACCCGTACTGGATTGCCAACAAAAATTTGAACGAAAATTTTACAGGACGCACTATTTCATCATTTAAGGCTAAACTAGATATTACCAAATGGCTTTACATACAGGCGCGTACAACTCTTGATGTGACAGATAATACATATCAAAGCAAAAATTATGCAGGTACTGACCCGGTTGATGCCGGCGCTGCCGGTTCTTTATCCGGAACTTACGCAGAAGGTTCTTCATACAGTACTAATTTGTACTCAGATTTATTGATCAATGCAAATAGCAAAATAGGCAATGATTTTTCAATTAATGCCACTTTGGGTGTTAGTGACAGCCGCTTTTATAATTACAATACCGGCATGAGCAGTAATAATGATGCAGGCTTATTGTTCCCGAATGTTTTTACTGTAAACAACTTTAATGTCACCAACGGAGCGCCGATTTTTAATTACTATGAGAGTGAATATAAAGGCATTTCACAGGCTTTGTTTGGGACGGCATCAATTGGTTTTAAAGAAACCATATACCTTGATGCAACAGCCCGTAATGAATGGTCATATACCTCCCCTCAATCTTTCTTCTATCCTTCTGTAGGTTTATCTTATATTCTTACAAAAACTATCGGAGCTTCGGATATTTTGAATTTTGCCAAAATAAGGGCTTCTTATGCAGAAGTAGGTGCGCCGCTGGGAACAGGTGTTAATAATACAGATCCTCCGTATGCCATTAACCATAGTAGCGGTTCTGTGTACGCACGAAACACATTGCCATATTTTAACATGGCTACCAACGTACAACCCATTATACAGCCTGAGCGTACTAAATCAGTTGAAATAGGTGCACAAGTTACCCTTTTTAATAATTTGAATGTTGACCTGACTTACTATGATGCAAAATCTTCAGGTCAGATCATCACTATACAGGCGCCTACTGGTGCTGGAGCACAGAACTTTGTAATGAACGGAGGTGAAATACGCAACTATGGTTTTGAAGGTACCATAGGTTATAACGCAAATTTCGGCGATTTTAAATGGACGCCTGCACTAAATTTTTCGCATAATTCAAACCAGGTAAGGGCATTAAGCCCATTATACTCAACAGACAGATATGTTGTTTCATCTTCTGGTGGCTCCAGGCTTGTTGCTTCTTTTCTTACCAGGCCGGTAAATGGGAAATATGGAGCGTTTGGCGACTTGTATGGGCGTGCAATACTTAAAAACCCTGATGGTTCAATTCAAACGGACAACCAGGGATTACCTGTACTTTCAGCCCAGGATGAAACCTTTGTAGGTAACCCAAATCCAAAATTCCTTGCAGGCTTTAACAACAGTTTCCGTTACAAGCATTTTAGCTTATCCTTCCTGGTTGATAGCCGCTTTGGCGGACAAGCTTATTCTTTAACCGAGACATGGCTTGATTATAAAGGAATGTCACAAAGAACTGCTGACGCAAGAGACGCAGGCGGTGTATTGGTAAATGGCAAATTGGTTGACGCACAAGCTTATTATAACAGGATATCAGGCGGTGGTAACTATGCTGCTGTACCTCAATATACTTACAGTGCAACCAATATACGTTTAAGGGAATTTTCTTTTGGTTATACCTTCCCGATGGTAGGTAAGGTATTTAAGAACCTGAATATTTCCGCAACCGGCCGTAACCTTTTCTTCTTTTATAAGAAAGCGCCTTTTGATCCTGAAACCGCTATTTCTTCGGCAAGTAATACGCAAGGAATTGATGCTTTCGGTTTGCCAGCTACCCGTTCATTAGGTTTTAGTATTAAGACTACCCTTTAATGTTTATATCAAAATATAAAAAGATGAAAAATTTAAAAAATAAAGTAAGCGCAAAGCTTGCATTTGCATTGATAGTAGTGCTATCGATGGCTACTTCCTGCAGGAAGGATATGGCTGGGCTTAACCAGGATCAGAAAGCTGTGCCACGGGCAATGCTTGCTATTGATGGTAACGAAGCCAGTGTTTTATTACCTGGTATGATGACCAATATTATTGCGCAAACAGATTGGGTATACCAGTTGCAGCAAAATTTAGGTCAGGATGTTTATGGCGGTTACCTGATGTCGCCAACGCCATTTATTGGCAATGTTAATAACCTTACTTATTCTTTAGTTGATGGCTGGGTAAATTATATGTGGGATGTTCCGCAGGGAAATATCCTGAACACCTGGCTGCAATGGAAACTGTTAGGTTATGATACTAAATATCCGGATTTGTATGGTATTGCCTTAATTTGTAAAGTATGGGGAGCCAGCCGGGCTGCTGATGCATTTGGCCCTATCCCTTACAGTAAGTTCGGATCATCATCCAATGTTCCTTTTGATACCGTACAGGAAGAATACTATGCATTTTTTAATGACCTTGATCAGGCCATTGCATTACTTACCGCAGCGGAAGACAAGGACCCTAATGCAGATCAGTTCCGTTTTAAAAAGGTTGATAAAAGTGGTTATGGGGGTGATTATGCCAAATGGATAAAAGCTGCCAACACATTAAAACTACGTTTGGCCGTACGGATAAGCCTTATTGACCCTACAAAAGCAAAAACAGAGGCAGAGGCGGCAGTTAGCCAAAAATATGGCGTTTTGGAAGCATCTGATGTAGCATTCAGCATGGTACCTGCAAGCGCTAATCCTTTGTATACTATTACTAATGCCTGGGGCGATATCCGTTTGGGAGCTCCTATTGGAACTATATTAAGCGGATATAATGACCCAAGGCTGCCACTGTATGCTAATCCTGCAACAGACCCTGCCTTAGGAGGACAAATTTTAGGTATAAGACAGGGGATTAAAATAGATGCGAAAGATACTTATGAAGGGTTCTCGACAATGAAGGTTAGTTTGACCACACCAATAAAAATTATGGGTGTAGCCGAAAGCTTTTTCCTAAGGGCAGAAGGCGTACTGAGAGGCTGGAACATGGGCGGAGGTACAGCTCAGACCTTTTATGAGAATGGTATCAAGGCATCATTTGCCGAAACAGGTGCAAGCGGTGTCGATAATTATATTGTTGACGCAACTTCGACCCCTGCAGCCTATGCTGATCCTAAAAATGCGGCCAATAATGCAGCGCCTTTATCAGGCATCACCATCAAATGGAACGAGGCTGATGCCTTTAACACCAAATTAGAGCGTATTATTACCCAAAAATGGATCGCTGGCTTTCCTGAAGGATGTGAAGCATGGGCTGAGTTCAGAAGAACAGGCTTTCCAAATTTATACCCTGTAGTGGTTAATAACAGTGGTGGCTCTATTCCAGCCGGAGGGTTTATAAAAAGGTTTCCTTATACTACTTCATTTACCAACGCATCAAAAGCGCAGGTTGATGCTGCCGTAGCTAAAAGCTTTGGCGGAAATGATAGTCCGTATATAAATTTATGGTGGGAAACTAACTAATAAACAACACTAAACCATATCCAATTTATGTCCCCGTATTATTTGATAATACGGGGACATTTTTTTGGGTATGACCAATCCGATAACTTTCCTGAGCCTGGAAAAGCAATACTGGTAGTGCTGAAATAGTTCTCTGCAAGTGATGGAGTGGTTATAGGAAATAAAATTGTCAACGGTTTTTGAAGACTTGCTGTTACGATGTCCCGTTCTTAAACTTTTCAATAATTAGTTATAAGCCTGAAAGATAAACGCAGGTAAAACTGCAATTGCCTACAGATACCAATATGAGTAATTAATTCTTTATCAGGCATTGGTATAAAGTTGCAGACGGCGTTGAATACTTTTATTACAGCGGATTCATTAATTTCTTCCAGAAAATTATCAATTTGATTAACGTTAATATATTTAAAGTTAATTTTTTGCGTTTAGCTTAAACAACGAC